>CAXBCS010000101.1:0-1658 GCA_963974305.1 uncultured bacterium | reverse complement strand
ATGGCTGCGAGTACAGAATTGCGAGAGCCATTCTTGGATTATCGCCTAGTTGAATTTGCCTTTGCCCAACCTTTGGATTATAAGATTAAGGATGGAGTTCAAAAATACCTTCTACGAGATTTGGTGAGTGAACATTTGTCCAATAACATAAGTCTGGCCCCTAAACGCCCTTTGCAAACGCCTATGAGGGAATGGTTGGGGAACGAACTAGCTCCATGGGTGCAAGAAGCATTAATAGCTTTAAAAAGCCATTCTTGGTTCGATGAAAAGGCCCTGCAAGAAGCTTTTGAGAAGTATAAAGCTGGAGAACAGGACAGTAGTTTTCATATTTGGCAATGGGTCAATACGAGTTTGCTACTCGATCAAAAAGACGTATAATTACAATCATGGGAAAGAAGATTTTTGTTTTAATGCCAGACGGTGTCAGCCTTCGGAATTTTGCATATACCTCCTTTTATAAAGCCGCTGTTGCCAAAGGCTATGAAGTGGTTTTTTGGAACAGTACTCCTTTTGATCTTGAAGCGCTAGGTTTTCCTCAGCGCATCCTCAAACCAGGTAAATTGGCTCGGTGGACAGACCTCTTAAAAGCTGCCCGTATCCGTGTGGAGTTGGCGCTTTTTGAGCAAAGAGATAATGATCCCATTTATAAAGGGTACCTATTTCCACTTTCTAAAGCTTCCCTAAAAGCTAAAGTTAAGAGCGCAATTATTCGATTTTATGTTAAACGGTACGGATCTGAAAAAGGTTTAAACCGCTTGCGCGAAAGAATAAAGAGGGGAGAACGCAGCACAGCCTATTACGAAGCATGCAAAGCAGTGCTCGAAAAAGAAAAGCCAGACCTGTTATATTGTGCGAGTCAGCGATCGGTACAAACTATCGCCCCTTTACTCGCTGCACAGGCTTTGGGGATTCCCACTGCAGCATTTATTTTCTCTTGGGATAATGTGCCCAAAGCAACGACCATCGTCGAAACAGATTACTATTTTGCTTGGAGTGATTTGATGAAAGAACAATTGCTTCATTACAATCAATACATAGAGAATAGTCAAATACTAGTGACGGGAACACCGCAATTTAGTCCGCATTATGATCAAGATATTTATTTAGATAGATCGATCTTTTGTAAGCAAATAGGCGTTGATCCAGATGATAAACTCATTTGTTTTAGTGGTGATGATTTTACTACTTCTCCTAAAGATGAATTATATCTCCGAGATGTGGCAAGTGCCGCTCGAAGTCTCAAAGAATCGGGATTGCCTGTTAAGATAGTTTTCAGAAGGTGCCCGGTTGACTTTTCAGAACGTTATGCTGCTGTGATTTCCGAATATTCAGATGTTATTGTTGAGGTGCCACCCTTATGGAAACGCATAGGTGATGGATGGAATACTATTTTACCAACCTTAGAAGATATTCACTTACAAGTGAATCTTATGCGTCATTGTGAAGGGGTAATTAATTTAGGGTCTAGTATGGTATTTGATGCCGTAGCGCATAAAAAGCCTTGTGCTTATATGAACTATAATTATTTGAACGTGCAAAATGAATATACTCATGGAGTTTATGTGTATGATTTTGTGCATTTTAGATCTATGCCTTCAAAAGAAGCGGTACTATGGTTAGAACATCCTGAATCAATTACCGATGTTTTGCAACAAATG
>CAXBCS010000100.1:0-2445 GCA_963974305.1 uncultured bacterium | reverse complement strand
TACTAGCACAAACTAGCCCAATCTGTATTTCGTATATTTATAGAAATATAAAACAACAGCCTCATGAAGACGCTTAAAATCCTACTCTGTCTAGTGACCACCTTCTGTGCAGCACAAGACCCTGCCCTTGAACTAGAATCCTTTGCAACCGGCTTTACACGACCTATTGACATTCAAAATGCAGGCGATGATCGTTTATTTATTGTAGAACAGGATGGTGTCATTAAAATAATTGATGGAGGCGTTACCAATACAACCCCTTTTTTAAGTATTGCTGTAAATAGTGGAGGAAACGAACAAGGCTTGTTAGGTCTAGCCTTTCATCCTGATTATGATTCTAATGGTTTCTTTTATGTAAACTATACGCAAGCAAATGGCAGCACACAGATCTCTCGCTTTGAAGTGAGTAGTGATCCAGATATCGCCGATGCTGGATCTGAATTCCCTATACTCAACGTTTCTCAACCATTTGCAAATCACAATGGGGGCTGCCTACAATTTGGTGCTGATGGTTATTTATATATCGGCCTTGGCGATGGCGGATCTGCAAACGACCCACAGAATATTGCTCAAAACCCAACTCGTTTATTAGGAAAGATGCTACGAATAGATATTAACGACACTAATGGGAGCATCAATTATGTAATCCCAGATGATAACCCTTTTGTGACTGATAGTTCGGTACGTGACGAAATCTGGGCCATTGGCGTTCGCAATCCGTGGAAATTTTCTTTTGATGCTGTTACCAACGACCTATGGATTGCAGATGTAGGGCAGAATGAAATTGAAGAAGTCAATATGGTTTCGGCTGGTGTAGGCGGACAAAATTATGGCTGGCGCTGCTATGAAGGTGATGAAGATTTTAATACCAGTGGCTGCGCCGATGCGTCGACCTATACTTTTCCTTTAGCCTCTTACACTCACACTACTGACGGAGAATTTAAATGCTCGGTAACAGGTGGGTATGTGTACAGAGGTAGTTCGTTTCCAGCGATGGTTGGCTATTATATTTTCGCCGACTTCTGTAGCAACGAGCTCGCATTTGTGGATGACACAACGAATATTCAATTTGCAGGTCCTTTCTCTGGAGGACTAAGTAGTTTTGGAGAAGACATAAATAACGAATTATATGTTGCCGCATTAAATACAGGAATCATTTACCAGGTGGTTGATGCTAACTTATCCGTTGATGATGTAACTACCATACCTTTTAATCTCTTTCCAAATCCAGCGAAGGATTTAGTTACCCTATCCATGGCTTCTACTTTTGATTCAGAAACACTTGGTGACCAACTGCGGATTTTTGATCTTTCGGGAAGGACGGTACAAACTTTAGATATCACGGCATCAAAAACCACCTTTTCCATAGCAGATTTGCCAGCGGGTATTTATATTGCGCAATTAGAAAACAGCGGGCAAACGCAAAAATTGATCATTAGATAAGGCTTATGAAACCATTTACAGTGACAGGAAAGTTGTATTTAATTCCAACAACCTTGGGAGATACCAATCCGCTTGAAGTGATGCCTATTTCTGTAAAGAAAGTCATTGAGCACGTAGATCATTATATAGTAGAAAATGAAAAATCGGCGAGGCGTGCTATCAAAAACATATCCCCTGGAAAATCTCAGGATGCCTTACAATTATATCCTTTAAATAAGTATACAGATAATATGGAGCTTCCCTCCTATTTAGAACCGTGTTTACAAGGTCATTCTGTAGGCTTGCTTTCTGAAGCAGGAGTGCCAGGTGTTGCAGATCCGGGAGCTGAAGTGGTGAAAATCGCGCATCAAAAAGGAATTCAGGTTATTCCATTGGTTGGCCCTTCTTCTATCCTTATGGCGATGATGAGTAGTGGTATGAATGGTCAGAATTTTGCATTTAACGGCTACCTTCCTATTGACCAAAAAGAACGCAAACAAGAGATAAAACGTCTTGAACGACTGTCTGCAGATCATGGACAATCACAACTATTTATTGAAACTCCTTATCGCAATGATAAAATGCTTCAAGACATTGTGAATACAGTTCACCCTACTACATCTATTTGCATCGCCTGTGATATCACATTGCCAACAGAATATATAGTCACTAAACCAGCCTCCTTCTGGAAAACAAACGCGCCAGATTTACATAAACGACCTGCCATTTTTATCATCCACAAAGAATCTTAGCGAAGATTAATAGGTTTTGGGTACTGTCTTTTAATCTTATAAATAAGAGGCTCTAAGCCATTCAATTTGATTTCGTACATCTCATGCAACAGTCGGCCTAATTTCCCTGCTGGAAATCCCTTTTGCTTATACCACACATAATAATACTCAGGCACATCTACTAAATAATAGCCCTTGTATTTTCCAAAAGGCATTTTGTAATGAGCGAGTTCGATAAGATTATCCTGAGGACTTTGGGTTTTCAATGGTTGAATGTTCTAATGATTGAATG
>CAXBCS010000099.1:0-2844 GCA_963974305.1 uncultured bacterium | reverse complement strand
TTGGCTACTGCCATTGCTTCATTTAACTGATCGGCGCTTAAGGCCATAATATGTCTCCTTTATAGACCCAGAACTTTATTTAAGGCTTCCGTATAATTTTGATAATTTCCTGATGACACGCTCTCTTTGGAATCTTGAGAAGGAAAGCTAGATACAACTGATTTTTTCTTTAGTGCCGCTTCAGCTCCTCTGTTTGAGGCATTTTTCAATGCTACATCTGCCGCTTGCGACTTAAAGTAATGTGACCAAGATGCAGGATCGACTTGCGCCGTTTGCATCGCACTCACAAAATCATTTTTGTTATATTCAATATTATACTGCTTGGCAAACGAATCAATTTGGGTAAATTGCTCTGTTTCTTGCTGCGTTTTATATTGACCTAGTGCTTGTTCCTCAATCTGAGATTTCCATTGTTTAAGTTCGTTAATGTCACCTGCATAGGGACTATCTTCTTGTGCGGGTTGCGCTTGATTCTGGGGTTCTTTATATTTGTTTATTGTTGATAAGAGTTCTGGCCCTAATTCAGGATGATCGAAAAGCTTTTCTAGTGATTCAAAATCAGATTTATACTTACCCAAATCTCCGACCTGAGTTTTATAATCATTTATCTGAGTATCAAAATCACCTTGTTTCTTTTCATGATATTTTAACGATTCATACATCTTGTTGGGGTCTTCACTCCAATGTTCTGTGAACCTTTTATCTTCTTCCCAATTTAGAACGTTATTGTCAACTTGCCCTGTTGATTCAGCTTGAGTGTCGGGAGCAGCTTCTTGATCTTGCCCAAAATTTAGGGTGGTCTTTTCTTGCTGTTCTTCAACTTGCTCAGGTGCTTCTGCTACCTGGGTGTCTTCCATTTTTTTTACTCCTTTTTTTTCTTAGCCTTTACCAGGGTCTGGCAAAACTTTATCTAACTGATATTGGTAGCTGGGATACACTGCGCTATCTCTGTCTCTGGGTAACTCCCTATTGCTGATCCGCACCAAACAGTTATCAAGTTTCATAATTGCTTCACGGGCATTGCCCTTAGCAATCGCATCTTTAGCTGATTCCAACTGAGACACTAATTGAGCAGGCGTATAACCACCCCAATCTTTTCTGGTATATGACAACATTTCATTGCTGTCAGTTCTATCTATAATCCTTTCTTTTATGCGTACTTTCTCTTTTTCTCGTACGTCTACCTTTTTTTCTTTACGGTCGGAGCTATCCCCATCGAGGCCAATCTTAATAATAAAAGTGTTATCGTTCTTTTCTTTTGCTTTTACTTTAACTTTTTCCATCTTCTTTTGGCTTTCTCCCTCTTTTTACTGTCTTTTTAGGTAATTCTTCTTCTTTTTTTACTAATTCTGCTGCATCTATAAAGAGTTTTTCTGCTACTGACATGGGTATCTGGAACTTAGCCGCATCAATAGTTACCCCTATATGATCCTCAACCATCCCCATTTGCCCCTTCGGATAAATTCCTGACACCCATGTGGTTAACGGTATATCAGGCCTGAAATTAAGGTTGTCTCCGTACTTAAAAGCCATACTGTAATTATATGTTATATTTTATTTTAGTCAGTAGAATTTAACTGTGTGTTTTACGACTTTATCGAATTTTTCACCATTTTTTCCTACTGATTTTAGGTAAATAATTGTGTATAACTAAAATAATGTCCCAAGAAAATGCCAAGAATAAGTCTTTTATAGGCTATTTGAATACTTTGCGCAGGAATGCGGAATCAAATCCTATTTATGGTAAGTTTAAAAAGTATAAACAGTATTATGAAGGGGATGTAGCGCCTACTATCCCAGGTACAAATAAATCGAATAACTACAATTTTTATAATGCGATCAAGCCTATTATTGAAACTAAGGCCACGATATCGCTTGATTCTCAGATAACCACAAGCGTAAAACCTTCTTCGCTCTCCCATGCAAACTTTGATCAAATAGAAAACATAGAGTCAATTTCTGATATTTTAAATGATGTTTGGGAGAACGTTAAAATCAAGGCTGATTTATCTTCACTTCAACAAAAAATAGTGCGTGATGGCCTGATTTATGGAATAGGAATTGCCAAGGCATCATGGGATTCTACAAAAGAGGATGGGTTGGGGAATGTCGCATTGACTCGTATTTCTCCGCAAGATTTCTTTCCAGAGCCACAAGCAACAAGCATAGAGAATTCTAATTATATATTCGTGCGGAGAATTGTGTCTAAATTTGATTTGATCAATCAGTATAAAGGGAATAAGAAAGTTATTAATATGATTTCTAAGATGGGAGAATCTTCTGATACTGACAATAACAATTCAAGTCGAGCCTCCAATACTGTTGCCACGTTTACGAATGACCAAAAGGGAGGGCAAGCATATTTAGAAGAAAGTTCGTTTTTAGGTGCAGGATCTAAACAGAACTTAGAAATATGGGAATGTTATTTAAAGGACGATACAGTATTTGTGGCCCAAAAAAATGATTCTTCGAATGAAGAACAGGTAAAGAAGAGTGAAATATTTAAGTATCCTCATGGCCGATTAATCATATATTCTAATAACCAAATTCTTGAAGATAAGCCATTAGATTATCCTTTCGGATTTCCTTTCCAGACATTTCAACCCACTCAGTCTGATGGTTTAGTAGGTTATGGTGATGTGGCGGACTTGATGCAGATACAAGCACGATTATGTGATGCTTACATGAAGCTAACCACACTATTAAACAAATATAAATCGGTTATTATCCTTCAGAAAGATTCTATTCCACCTGGAGCTTTTGAAAAAGACTTTGATATCATTTATTCCAACCCTGGTCCGTCAAATCCTCCTATAGTTATTTCTAATAAGTTGACGCAAGATA
>CAXBCS010000098.1:0-2906 GCA_963974305.1 uncultured bacterium | reverse complement strand
GATGTCTCCGTGTAATTTCTTACGTTTGTTAATAAATCAGAATAATCGGTCATGTTGTAGTCACTGTAACCTTTCCTACAAAACTATGCAATAAAGTTGGTTTATTAGGTTGTTGAACGCTTAATGGTTGCATACTTCTAACAAACCCTGGATAAGACACCCCATTGGCGTAGTAGAGAGTGACAGCTTCTTGCAGTGTTTCAAAATTATTCACATTTGTACCAATTTGTCCCACAAAGACTGTGGAATTGGCAATTTGAGGCATTGCATGTTGCAACGCTTCAAAATCAGTAGGATGATTTTGAGGATTGATCTGAGGGGCTTTTGGCTCAAATTCACTGTAATGAACCCATAGTCCATTCCATTCCTGTACCATTTCACTGTAAGGATAGGCCATCCCGTCACGATCGGAAATCCTTTGAGCGAACTTACCGGTAGCGTATTTACCCATTAGTTAATCCATGTTTGCCGTGGAACAATACTATAACTAGCTTTCTCCACGTCTTCGTTGGCCGCTCGTTGAAACTCCTCCTCATAGAGAGGTTTAAGTAAAGCGACACGATCTGGTTGATATTTTAATGCCATATAATAAGCCAGTCCTGCAACCATGCAGGGAATGAATCGAAAGGGAATTTGTGCGTTATTCGTATAGCTGCCGGCATCAAACATACGAATCAAGGCATAATAAATAAAAGTATAGTCACTTGAAGGTTCAGGGTACAGATAAACTGTTGGATTTATTGTTCGTTCAAAATAAAACTGTGTAGGACGCCCTGTTGTGGATTTTACAGTATAATTCCAATAAGTGCTTCTGCCAATTCTCGTCATCGCAAAATCATTATTACTGCTATCGCGCATCACACAGTTGGTGATGTCAATGATGGTATCAGTCTTTCCTCCCGTGAGCAAAGTCGCTCCTGACAAGGGATTAGTGAATCCTGCTGATGCAACAGCAATTTCTTGTTTTTGAATCGTCCATAGATTAAGGCCTCTGTTTGCCCAATCGGCGAACATGATGTTAAGAGAACGGCGCGCGGTTTTTATTTCATAACCAGTACGGTCTTGCAAACCGCACCGTTCAAAAGCCTCTTCTACAATATCATCAATTGCAAGATCGAAACTCGCTGTGGAAGCATACGTTGGCATCGATTATTTCGCAATGCCAAAACCGCGTTTCGCAATTCCGCCACCACGGCGTTTAATGACTCCACCTGCGCTCCTTTGGTCTATATCTCCTTTAGGCGGTGAAAGTGTGCTCTTAGGTCCTCCTAAGTACACTCTTCTTCCACCAAATGATGTATCAGCCAGTAGTCGATCACGGATTGCCGTTAATTGCTTTATTGTTTTTTTCATGGCTTCAATTTTAGTTAACGCACTTTTTCCCGCTACAAAAGTAGCTAACTCTTCTTTTGTCATTCTTTCGACCGCTGGGCCTTTATCAGAACTTTTTCTTTGTTTAGGTTTTGTGTATTCTATTCCTTCTTTACGAGCTTTACGAAACTTTCCTGTTACTTCGTTCATTTCGCAATCCCCATACCACGCTTCGCAACTCCGCCACCACGGCGTCTAATTGCTCCGCCTTTCTTGTAGCCTCTGTTAAGTTCTCCTATAACTCTTGACTTCTCAGCTCTTCGATTAGGGTTCATGCGCTCTGCATCAATTCTTCCTATTTCTTCCTCTAAATTCCTTCTTCCCAAGCCACCTGCTTGACGTTTAACTACGCCTCCATCAGCTTTGGCGATCCCTTTTCCTCTTTTAGCGATGCCTCCACCTCTTCTTTTTATTGGTGCACTTTTATTTGCCATATTAGCCTCCTTGGCGATTATATTTCTTCCAGGATCGTCGCTTGTGCTTATTCTTCGGCTTCGACCTAGGAGATCGTCCTATACTAGTCCTTTTTTTGACGGGTGTAAAGTATGATGAACTCGTGAATGTTTGAACCACTAGCCTACAATTTTTCTGACGTTAATTGCGTTTTCTTTCCCCTTATTCTCCCCTATCTCGAATTCTATTTCTTCACCTTCTTGTAAAGTGTCAATACCCGCTTTTTCCAAAGCCGATACGTGCAAAAAGACATCCTTGCCTTCCTGTTCAATAAATCCATATCCTTTGGCTGGATTAAACCATTTAATTTTTCCTGTAGTCATTAGTTTCCTTTATTAGTTAGTCCTCAATAATTTTGAGGATGTGTTTTTTTCCGTCTTCTTTCCATATTTCTACTTTAGCCTTGACGGGTCGGCATTCTAATCTTGGTCCATCTGGACCAGAACTTCTTTCACTTAATCGTTTTGCCTTCAGGCAGTCTCCAATTGAATCATATGGCACGTGCTCTTTGAGATCTACCCCAATATACATGAGCAATGCTATAACAATTTCAACCACCGTTTGCCTCCCTCAGTTTGTCCTTCAGTTTTTCTATATTATCACGAGCTTCCTGCATATCCTGCTGAAGCCTTGTAATATTGACAGCATTATGCATCATTGCCTCAACTTGTTTTTGCATTTTTTCTAATTGGGTTGACATATATTCGATAAGCATGAACTGCTCTGAATCTGCAGGCAAACTGCCCATTTCGCCCCTGGGCCATCCAATTCTAAATGCCGTATTTTCAACGAGATCAGCTTCCATCAGTGTATTTCTAGTTTCTAGCGTATTCAGGCGTTCCTGGATACCGAAAAAGGCCCAGACGCCCACCCCAACGGCCGATAATATGGCCAAAAGGTTGCGCATAGGCATGCTGATAGCTGTCTTGTCACTTACATCTAGCCTGCCGTTAGTCATTATACTATCACCAGTATAAATATTATTACTGTTATAATTCCTATAGCTATAATTAATTTATCAAACCAATCAGTCATCAGTTACTCTGTTGCATAATAGAGCCTTTTTTCTGTTTCTTCTTGGT
>CAXBCS010000097.1:0-3054 GCA_963974305.1 uncultured bacterium | reverse complement strand
AAATGAAATTAGCCATGTAGAATTTATGAGAAAAATATCTGAGAAGTTTCTTTGTTCAACCTGAATGATTATGAAAGCTAGAGACTATTACAAATATTTATCCAAGCTCCATACTTTTTTCAATGATGTAATGAGTACAGCTGTTATTAAAGAACTAATTAATAAACATCTCATGCTACAACTGCCTTATGGTTGGCAGAATTTGAAAACCCTTCTTTTCTTCGAAATAATGGGGTTTTCAAATTCTTAATTAATCCAATTCACTCGAATGCTAATAGTATCAATAAAAATTACATTAAGATCCATTTTTCCATAACACCATCATATACTAACTGAGCCGTTTCATATTGTAAGATTACAAGATTTGAATTCGGCATAATTTGATTTTCTGGAGCAGAACCAATATTAAGAGATAGTAAAGTCAATTGCCCATCGGTTGGATATAATACAATAGTAGTTCCATCTGGAGCGGCTTCAATACCAGTCAAAAAAGTTACAGGTGAAGTAGTTTGTACACGAATCATATTAAAACCTGTTACAGGACCACTAGGGAGTACTGATAGATTATCAATTGTTCCAGTAATGTGCGCTTCTGTAGACCTATCAATTGCATAGGTATTATGAGCCTCCATTACATTATTGTTCATCATGACATTTTTACCCGTTTCAACTTCGCTCATATATCCCATGGCGTCTACACCTAAAATTCCTGAGGATGGCCCCATACCTGTGCCCGATAGATTTCGAATCCGGAAGGTCCCGTTAACGTCTAAAGTGGTTGTTGGATCTGTTGTGTTTACTCCTACTTGGGCAAAAGAAATGCCAGCAAATAAAAGCAATAGTGGAAGTGCTAATTTTTTCATGATCTTGGAAGTTTCGATGAATTATATTCTAAATATATAATAAATATCGTTTAACTACCAGATTATTCGATGAAATACACAATTATTATTCAATGTTTTCTTCTACGTAATTTTTTAAATATTCAAATCGCTCTGTCAATTGCCCGTTATGAGTCATACGAGCGCGATCTAACACTCCTTTTGCGTCTCCATTAAAAAAAGCAGGGATTACATGTTTTAAAAACATTTCACCAAAACCTTCACTGGCATCCTTGGGTAATTCACATGGAAGATTGTCTACTGCCATAACAGTAATGGCATTTTCATTGGTATGTGGCACTTCTTTTTCAGTAACTGGGTCATATCCATAAATAGGATCAGCAATGGTTGAAGGTCTGATAGTGGTAGCTACGGGGCCATCGATATCACAAGACACATCGGCAACAAGCTTTATATGAAACTGCGGTTTTTTGGCATCATCTCTTGTATATAAGTAAGGAGCGCCGTCCCCATAAAAATGACCAGCAATAAAATAATCAGTCACTTCTGCAAAGCGCATAAAATCAGATTCATAGCCAGAAGGATCCTTATAGAAGGAAAACTTTTCTCCTTCTTCTCCGTCTATTCTCTTATTATAATCCATTACATCTATCATACAATACACAGCTTCATTGAAGTGTTCATTGATGTAGGAATCTACTGTCACTCTCTTTACCTTTAAGTGATCTAATATTTCTTTAGCCCCATTCGCAACTTTTCCAGAACCACTAAGACAGATTTTTATCTTTGGTAGCTCAATGGTGTCTAAAGCCTCTTTTAGTGCATTTAAATCAGGAAGATCTTCTGCTTTTGGCAAATCCCATGATCCATATTTCATTCCCCAGGCTCTAAAACCATTATAAGCTCCTACTATTCCTGCATATCGCCCAAAACCTATAAGTCGGCTACCAGAGGCTCTTGTAATCACCTCATGATCATACATCTCGATATTTTTGGCAAGTATCGCTTGCAACAACTCACGGTTATAAGGTTGTTTCTTTATGGTATGGCTAAAGAAGAAGTACTTCTTATTAGGAATAAGCGCCTCAATTGGCACTTCCTTTACCCCTATCATCACATCACAGTCGGATACATCAGAACGCACATCAAATCCTTCCGCTCGATATTGATCGTCAGAGAATACTCTAATATCAGAAGCTTCCACGATGAACTTTGCCTCTGGAAATTGTTCCTGAGCTTCTTTTAGTTTTTCAGGAGAAAAAACCACACGACGATCTGGTGGATTTTTGCGTTCTTTGATGATAGCAAATTTCATAGAGTATATGTTATTTTGGCAGGTTGTGTTTTTGGTATAGCTTTTGTCATTAAATAGATAGCAAATATAAGGTTTAGCTATATATTTGTGGTTCCGCTTTCGCGAAAGCGTACAACATCTCAAGAAGATTGTTTTAAAAGCGGAAAGATTGAGATTATATATTTGAAATTTTGGGGTCGATTTGGTTTTGACAGCGAGATTAACCAAGTAGTAAGCACGTCGAGCGCTGGGATATAGCTCGTAAATATCATATTTCAAACTTTTTAAACGGCGAGAACAACTACGCCCTAGCTGCATAATCCGAATTATAGTAGGATAATGCCTCGGTCTACAAGGTAGACAAGCAGGAAGTCACTCGAGAGCCTTGGTTTGCGGCAATCGATTTAGTGACTTCGTAAAAGTAAACCTAGTGAAGGTAGGATCTTGATACCTTTGCGAAACTCAATTGAGAATAAGGTAATGATTGGTAGTTTCTGACCGGTTATTGCACGAAAACCAATTAGAAACTAAACGCGTAGAAAGCTATTTCGTTACTTGTTTGGACGCCGGTTCGAGTCCGGCCGACTCCACGATCATTCATAACTGCGTTATGAATTAAAACTAAAAAAACCTGACAAGCTCGCTTGATCAGGTTTTTGTGTTTTAAGGCATCTGGACTGCAAGGACAGGCAGTTATAATTGCAGAACAGAAGTCAACGGCCCACCGAAGGTAATCCGGCTTTTACTATAATAAATCAACTAAGTATTCTTTATAACTGATCTGGACTGAAGGGACATGCAGTCATAATTGCAGAACGGAAGTCAACGGCCCACCGAAGGTAATCCGGCTATTATTATAATATATCAACTAAGTATTCTTTATAACTGATCTGGACTGAAGGGACATGCAGTCATAAT
>CAXBCS010000096.1:0-3945 GCA_963974305.1 uncultured bacterium | reverse complement strand
AAAGGTCTTAAAAAAATATGAGCTAGGACGGTAGCCGTCAAAAAAATAACCCTTGAGCAAAGTAGCACAAGGGTTAATAGTATTTTGAACAAAAATGATTCGTGTGAATTAATTCTGAACGGTCAATGCGTTGCCATGAAACGGACAATACAACCATTTTCCATTAAACAATGCTCCGTCTTTTGGACATTTTTTAGGTTGAAGGAGACTGGATAAAGGAAATTGCAAGTTGTCTGAAAAATCATTGAGTTTCAGGTTCAAATTCTTATCGCCATATGGATCAATGATTGCGCTGTTGCTGCCACCATCTTGATACACAACGAAATATAGATTTTCACCCATATCTCCCATCATGTTTGAAAACATCGGGCGCATAATATCGATAAAACTCTTTAAATCAGCATCGAGCTCATCATTATCTAAAGGTTCATAGGTAACTTCATCGTAGGTCAAAACAAGTTGTTCTCGAATACTGGCTTCATCTTGAAAAGTAACCCCTCCAAAATATCCTATTTTTACCGCGCACTGCTGCTACGATATCATAGTTCTTTAGTATTGAAATCATTTCGTCTGCCTCGTCTTGTGGGATGGATGGATCTTGAGCGTAAACTGCTTTCCAATATTCCATCGGGATCCACCAAATCAAATCTATATAATCTTCATTATCACTTGCAAATTGAGTTTCATCGAGCATGGCGTCTAGATCCACTTCCTTAAGATCTCTCCTTTGTTGTGCTTGAAGGCTGCCTAAAACTCCAAAGAGCAAGAGGGCTAGAATAGTTTTTTTCATTATTTGAAAGCGTTTTCTCCTGTAATATCTAAACCGGTGATCAGAAGGTGGATGTCATGTGTGCCTTCGTAAGTAATTACACTCTCTAAGTTCATCATGTGTCGCATTATACTGTATTCGCCAGTAATACCCATACCACCAAGAATTTGACGGGCTTCACGAGCTATTTTAATCGCCATATCCACGTTATTTCTCTTGGCCATAGAGATTTGTGCTGAAGTAGCTCTATCTTCATTTTTAAGCTGTCCCAAACGAAATGCTAGTAACTGTGCCTTAGTGATTTCTGTAATCATTTCAGCGAGCTTCTTTTGTTGCAATTGGAAGGCAGCAATAGGCTTACCAAATTGGATGCGTTGCTTTGCATAACGCAAGGCAGTATCATAGCAATCCATGGCAGCTCCAATAGCACCCCATGCAATTCCAAAACGAGCAGAATCTAAACATCCTAAGGGAGCTCCAAGACCCGACTTGTTAGGAAGTAGATTTTCTTTAGGCACTTTGACATCTTGGAAAATTAATTCTCCAGTAGCGCTTGCTCGCAAGGACCATTTGTTATGAGTTTCAGGTGTTGAAAACCCTTCCATTCCTCTTTCAACGAGAAGTCCGTGAATACGCCCCTCTTCATTTTTTGCCCAAACAACAGCAACATCACAAAACGGACTATTAGATATCCACAGCTTTGCTCCATTTAATAGATAATGGTCGCCCTTATCTTTAAAGTTAGTTACCATTCCTGATGGGTTAGAGCCATGATCAGGTTCAGTAAGACCAAACGATCCCATAAATTCGCCTGAAGCTAGTTTTGGTAAAAATCTTTGTCTTTGTTCCTCATTACCATATTTCCAAATTGGATACATAACCAAAGAAGATTGTACAGAGGCCGTAGAACGAACACCAGAATCTCCGCGTTCGATTTCTTGCATGATCAAGCCATAAGAAATCTGGTCTAAACCAGGTCCTCCATATTCTTCAGGGATATAAGGTCCAAAAGCACCTATTTCTGCAAGACCGGGAATAATGGATTTAGGAAAGACTGCATTTTGAGCAGCTTCTTCTATAATAGGAGAAACATCACGCTTAACCCACGCTCTCGCCGAGTCACGAATTAATTTATGTTCTTCTGTAAGTAAGTCATCAAGATTGTAGTAATCTGGTGCTTCAAAAAGATCTGGTTTCATTGTAGTTTTTTTAGATCCACAAATGTAACGAAATCGTTATCTCTTGCCCAAAATCTAGCTTACATTTTCAGGTAGAAGTCTTGTACAAGTGCAATATAGTCATCGGTATAGTCATGGCGCGATTTTTCGATAACTAAACTGGTGATTTGAGGTTCAGCTGTAGGTGTGCTCCTTCCTGTCTGCGAGTCAGGTGCGTGAAAGCAAAACTCAATTAAACTTCGCTTTATTTCTGAGGTAGGAGTCCCTTGAACACGAGTGATTCGCCTTGGAAAAAGATCGCCTCTTTCTGCTAAGTCTATAAATTCTTGCTCCCGTTGATAAGGAATGATAACATTAAAACGACCTTCTTCCGAAAGTAAACGTTGAACTGCTCCAACTAATAACTCAAAAGGCATGGCGTCATCAAAGCGCGCTTGGTCACGTGCTGCATCTTCCGATTTGTAATCGGCCTCATAAAAGGGAGGATTGCTAATGATTAGGTCGTATTGATCATCAATTTCTGTTGCAAATTCATACAGATGGGCATGGTAGCAAAATAGTCGATCTCCCCATTCACTGTTTTCAAAATTTTCAGTGGCTTGTTCGTAGGCATTGTCATCCAATTCAAGGGCATCTATGGTTTCTGCCTCTGAGCGTTGAGCGAGCATGAGTGCAATTACACCTGTTCCAGTACCAATGTCTAGGATGCTATAGGGGTGAGAGTCTAATGATGCCCAGGCGCCTAATAAAACGCCATCTGTACCTATTTTGGCAGCGCAGCGGTCATGTGCTATAGTAAATTGTTTGAATTGAAAGGGAGTATGGGACATCAAAGAGGAATCAATTGGGTATAACCAGGGTCTCGTTAGATATAAAGATCTATAAGCCCATCTGGTACTTCCAAATGAATTTCTTTACGTTCTCGATCCAACTTTTTGATAAAATCATCAATCATAGGAATGAGTACTTCTGCTCCATTATGATCAATCTCAAAAATTGCCTGAGATGTAGTGTCATTTACATGTGTGATGGTTCCAATAGCTCCGAAATTTGCATCGATAGCAGTAAACCCAATTATCTCATGAAAGTAAAACTTGTCTCCTTCAAGCTTAGGAAGGACTTCCATTGGAAGGTATAGGCCAGCTCCTATAAGATCTTCTGCATCTTCTTCTGTATCGACGTCTTCAAATTTAAAACGAAGTAAAGACGATTTGTGAAGCTGGGAAGATTCAAAAAAAAATGGAACCAGGTTTGAGGAAAAATCCACAAATACTGATTCCATTCCTACATACGTTTCAGGTTCGTCTGTATCTAGCTTTGCTAGTAACTCGCCTTTGAAACTGTACTTTCTTACGATTTTCCCTAAGTAGAAACATTCTTCTTTAGTCATCGCAGGAATTTTTAACTATTTATTCTTCAGAATCTGCTTTAGCAGTTGCTTCATCTGCTCCAGGAGCATCTTCAGCATCAGCTACAACTTCTTCAACAACAGGCTCAGGCTGTGCAGCAGCAATACGTGCTTCATTTACAGCTTTTTCAGCAGCAAGGGCATCAGCCTTTGCTTTTTCTGCAGCTTTAGAAAGATCTCCTTCTTTAGACGTGATACGTCCAGCTTTTTCATCTAACCAAGCGTTGAATTTTTCTTCTGCTTGCTCTTCAGTAAGCGCTCCTTTACGAACCCCACCAGCAAGGTGATTTTTAAGCATTGCACCTTTATAAGACAAAAGGCGTTTTGCAGTTTCAGTTGGCTGTGCACCATTCTGTAACCACGTTACAGACCCATCAACATCTAATTCAATAGTTGCAGGGTTTGTGTTTGGATTGTAGATTCCTAATTTTTCTAAGAATTTACCATCTCTTTTTGAGCGAGCATCTGCCGCTACGATCCAGTAAAAAGGTTTTCCTTTTTTACCGTGTCTTTGTAATCTAATTTTAACTGACATAAACGTTAATTTTTGAGGTACCCGACCTCTGTTTTAATTAAGGGTGCAAAGATAC
>CAXBCS010000095.1:0-4064 GCA_963974305.1 uncultured bacterium | reverse complement strand
TCATCCAATTTTGTTGGCGTTTAGAAAAAGAACATACCATGGAATAAGCCGTATTTAACCGCACAATCTTAAATCGGCCTACGGAAGGGTTGCGTAAAAAATGAAATGAGTGGAGGGTTAAGCAAATTAGCTCCTGCCTCAAGTAATGAGGTGAAATTTCGTAATTAAACAGGATGTACATATTGAGGTTAATCTAGACTACCCCTTTAATTTGCGCCGTAGCGAATGAAATTTTTAGCTACGCTTACTTAAGCCTAGCCTGCCAACGCACCTGCTGGCTATTCACTATTTGAAGTCTACAAGACTTCAAATGACCGTTCATCCCTCGTTTTTTTGACAATGCAAAAAAATGTAAAACCTTTTAGAACAAACAGTATTCCAACGAACAATTTGTAAAATGGCCTAAGCGAGTTTAACGTAAAAAATGAGGTGAATGGAGGGTTAAGCAAATTAGCTCCTGCCTAAAGTAATTATATGAAATTTCGAAATCTTACAGGATTTAAATTATTAGATTTTACTCTACTATCCCTTTAATTTGCGCCGCAATGAGGGAAATTTTTAGTGAAACTCGGTTCAGCCTAGCATTTTTTGGTTCTTTTTTATGCAATGAAAAAAAGAACAAATAATATGGATAATCACAATTAGTTTATTTAATCAGCACAAAAAAAGTAAAACCGATGATCCATAAAATAAAACCATCGGGTTTATAATAAAACTACCTATTTCAAAAAAACCACTTCTATTTTTTAATTATCACCGTCAGGCTTGATCAGCGCCGACTGATACTTCTTAAGAAACTGCTTCTGTCTTTCGAGCATTTGCTGTCTCATCTTGTCAATATCCATAAACTCCTCCCCAAAATCACTGTCGAAAAAATCGTCGTTAAAGAAGCGTTTGCTAAAGAGGGAATCTGGAGTAAACAGCCCTTTGAAGCCTTGGTTTTCAAAGCTGGCAAAGTTGGTGAAGAACTTTGACTTAAATGATTGCATTAGACTATCTCTATCTGCTGTGGATAAGTCATTCAAATGGTCTGAGGAAGACCAAGAATAGATACTGTCATAACGGATTAGGTTTCCGTGTTCGTCAAATTCCTTATCAACCTTCCAAGAGCCCTTTGGGATTTCGGCCATGGCAGTTTCTTTCTCTTTGTTTTCTAATTTCTTCGGATCATTTTCTTGTCCGTGGCAACCCACACTGAGAAGTAGTGTGACTGCGATTGCTAGATACTTTTTCATGATTTTATTTTTAGATGCATTTTTATTATAACAAACAATTAAAAATGGAAGCTAAAAATGAGGCTGCAACCACAGCCTCATTCCTCTCACTAACTAAAAAAACTCAAGAACCAATTATGAAATTTTTATACTGCGGACTGGCTTTTGCTTAGCCTCTTCCTTTTTAGGTAAAAGAACACTTAAGATGCCGTCGGTATAGTTGGCATTAATTTTTTCATCATTTACACTATCGGGTAGGGTAAAGGTTCTTTTAAAGGCAGAGTAGCCAAACTCTCTACGCGTATAGTTTTCTTCTTTGTGTTCGTTTTCTTCCTTGCTCTCTGTAGAAATGGTCAATACTTGGTTGTCGAGATCCAATTTAAAATCAGATTTTTTCAAACCAGGGACTGCTAGTTCTATCATAAAAGAATCGGCTGTTTCTTTGATATTTACTTTTGGCACAGACATGCCCGTATTGAAATTGGAAGTAAATACCGATGGCAGATCGCGATTAAAGATATCATCGAGCCAGGTAGAAACGTTAGAGTAATTGGCATTTGAATTTGTGTTTGCTAAATTTCCATTTTTAGGAACACTCACTAAATTGCTCATAATAATAAAATTTTAAATTAAACATATTTTCAAATTGTGAAATCACTAATCTTTGATTTCGCTACCAGAGAAACAAAATAAATACCAAACTAAAAAGAGGCCATTTTTCTCTAAAATTTTTCTTAAAATCCCACCTCAAACTGTCATTTTTTCATTTTTAAAATGTCAAATTTTCATTTTTGAAATGTCAGATTGACATTGGAAGCTGTGTAATGGATTCAAAGGAATCTATGGAATTAGGGTAGGAGCAATGAAGATGTTAATTGTACAATTTTGTTGTGTTTAAGCTTCTGAATTTGAGATAGTTTCAGTAACTTATAGCTATAAAAAGTGATAGCTAATGACAACTCCTGAAAAGCTCAATGAAGCAATCTTCTTAACTACAATAAGGATTCAAGAAGAGTTTCCTGAGCTCGTAAAATACTTGGAGGAGCTTCCAGAAACTATTCCAAGTACTAATGAACAGGGAGTAAGTATTGAAGACCTAGAAGCTTACTTAGAATCTCTTAATAATTTAATTTCAACCTATTCCAAAGAGCATAAGCCACAATAGAAGATCTTTCAAATTTCAAAGTGAAACTTTTTTTACTACCTAACAAGCAAACGTCTTGTCGTAACTCCATTAGCAGTTTCTAATCTTATCATATACATTCCACTAGAAAGTGCTGCATCCACCTCTGTAGTCCCTTCAAATGCCTGACTGTGCATTTGCTGCCCCAAGCTGTTGTAGATATCCAATTGCCCTTCCTGATCACCTGCCGCAATTACAAATTGTCCTTGTGACGGATTTGGATAGAGTTTAATCTGTGCCAAGGCTGCATCGGCAACACTTAGGCTGTTCATCCAAGTATCTCCAATATTTGTTCCCCAGATATACTCGGCCAAGTCTGGCTCATCAATAAAAGGGTTTCTATTAAATTGCCACTCATACACCACATTGTTGCGGTTCATTTCATAATCATCTGGCGGGTCATTGCGATGCCAATCGAGTAAGATATCGAGATCTCCTAATTCGCCAACAGTGCTATTGTCGGGATCTCCAGCGACCACTTCCAAGCCGTTATAACGAATAGTTAAAAAGAAAATGGAACGGGCGACATCGCCTTTCCAACTTCCTAAATTCCCACTTGGACCGCTGTATTCTCCATAATCCTGATTTCCGCGAGACGAATTCTCTGGGCCGTCTGTCGCTCTAATACCATGACCATCGCTATTTGCATGGCGTAAAGAATCGGCTTTGGTGGTTACCCAGACATCAATGCCATCGGCAATCTCATCGGCTTCGATGTCGTCAAAACCTCCACGCGAGCGAGGGTAGGTATGTTCTCTATTCCATAAGCCAACACTACTCCCTCCAGAGGTTTGAAAATCGAGTTTTGGTCTCGGTTGTTCAGTATATAATAACCATACCTGATTGCTATTCAAAGGATGCTGATCGGCTTCTTTTAAAATGTCAATCACATCTGAATAGGTTTGCGATCGAACAACACTCGGATCGGCGATAATATCTTGAATCGCCTGTACTAAAGCAGCATCTGCTAGGCCGTCAATAGGATCGTAATATCCATTGGGCGCCGTGCTGTTAACCTGATCAAAAGTTGGATCTAAAGGCGTGCCCCAAGCGGCCATTGTGAAGTCATTATCGACTATGCGAACTTCCGTATTATCATTCAGTCTTTTGTAACCCACTGGCAAAGGCCCGAAGGTAATTTTCATGACCTCGTCTCCTTCGTCAATTGCGTCATCAACTGTTTGGATTGTCTTGGTTGCTGTGTCTGTTCCAGATACTATTGTCACAGTGGTACTACCTGTATAATCGGCTGTATTAAATGCGCCATTGGTCACCGTAAAATCAAAGACCAGATCTTCAGTGGTAGCTTCATCTGTGGTAAATACAATATCGATAGCTGCTCCTTCGTCATACATCGTTTGTGCAACCGTATAGCCAACACCAATAAATTGCACTCCGCTGCCATCGTTTAAGGCACCTGGAGTAGGAATAGTTACATTGTAGCCGCCCAAACCATCGCTTTGGATGGAGTTTATTGTCGAACTCCCATTGCCACCTTCGTTTATTTGTTCTGTAAGGCCTAAAAGAGCGAGTAAGCCTGTATCATCTGCATCGTTAGTATCATATACTAAGGCGTCTACTAAATTATTAGTGGTCGCTAGCGTACCATCAGGAAAATCAGAAGCGTTTCCTTGATAAACAGCGGCGGCATCGGCGCCGTTTTGGAT
>CAXBCS010000094.1:0-4727 GCA_963974305.1 uncultured bacterium | reverse complement strand
CCGAAGGACAGAGGGGGAACCCTTTGGGGGAGATGTCCGAAGGACAGAGGGGGAACCCTTTGGGGGAGATGTCCGGAGGACAGAGGGGGATCCTATTTAAAAAAGGAATCTACAAACTCTACTTTATTAAAGACTTGCAAGTCTTCTAGCCCTTCTCCTACTCCTATATATTTAACTGGGATTTGGAACTGGTCAGAGATTCCGATCACTACTCCGCCTTTGGCGGTTCCGTCTAATTTTGTCACGGCTAAGGAAGTTACTTCGGTCGCGGCTGTAAATTGTTTTGCTTGTTCGAAGGCATTTTGTCCCGTAGAACCATCCAACACAAGCAGTACATCATGCGGTGCATCTCCTACAACCTTTTGCATTACGCGCTTCACTTTGGTGAGCTCGTTCATAAGGTTCACTTTATTATGTAAACGTCCTGCAGTATCAATGATGATGACATCGGCGTTTTGATTAACTCCACTTTCCAAGGCATCAAATGCTACGGATGCGGGGTCACTTCCCATTTGTTGTTTTACGATTGGCACATCAACTCGATCTGCCCAAACCTGTAATTGATCTATTGCGGCAGCTCTAAAAGTATCTGCTGCACCTAGGACAACATTGAGTCCTTGTTTTTTAAATTGATAGGCAAGTTTTCCAATGGTGGTTGTTTTTCCAACCCCATTGACACCTACTACCATAATTACATGTGGTCTAGTGCCTTCAGGAATTTTAAACTCAGTTGCATTTCCTGAGTTTGTTTCACTTAACAAACCAGCGATTTCTTCACGAAGGATACTATTGAGTTCGTCTGTGCCTAGGTATTTATCTTTAGCAACACGAGCTTCAATACGGTTGATCACTTTCAAAGTGGTTTTTACGCCAACATCACTCGTCACCAACACCTCCTCTAAATTATCCAAAACAGCCTCATCCACCTTTGACTTTCCAGCCACGGCTTTACCCATCTTCTCTAAGAAACTCGAACTAGTCTTCTCAAGACCTTTGTCTAAGGTTTCCTTCTTTTCTTTGGAAAATATTTTTTTGAAAAAACTCATCTGTTGCTTTTGGTTTGGTGGGACAAAAATAGTGCCTTTTTCGTAGACTACCATAATCGGCGTTGTAGAGTGAAGTATAAGGCGTTTATCTGACAAAATAGCACGCCTAGCTATGAATCATGTCATAAAAAAAACGCCAACTCTTAAGAGATGGCGTTTTTTTAGAGTATCGATAAGAATCGATACCTATTTTTATGCTTAGAATTGCTCTCTTCCAGCAAAGTGGAATCCAGCTTCGATAGCAGCATTTTCGTCGCTATCACTTCCGTGAACTGCATTTTCACCTACCGAAGTAGCGTATAATGCACGGATAGTTCCTTCAGCAGCATCTGCAGGATTTGTCGCTCCAATTAAGGTACGGAAATCGGCTACAGCATTTTCTTTTTCAAGAATTGCAGCAACGATAGGTCCACGTGTCATGAATTCTACAAGCTCTCCAAAGAAAGGACGCTCGTTGTGTACCGCGTAAAATGATTCAGCATCAGCCTTAGTCATTTGCGTTAATTTCAATGCTACGATACGGAATCCGCTCGCTGTAATTTTTTCAAGGATTGCTCCGATGTGTCCGTTTTCAACGCCATCAGGCTTGATCATTGTAAAAGTTCTATTTGTTGCCATAGTTTCAATGGAGGTTTCGCTATAATGCTAATCTCGTAGTTTTAATTAATACTGTTAAGGCTGTGACTCTTTTCACGAAAGTGTACCTCCTCAAATTCGGGTGCAAAAATACGTTTTTCTATGTAATGAAAAGGGGTACTTTATAGAAAAATCTAATACAGACATTTAGAGCCTAAATAATTCAAGTTGGCCTCTTTGCTAAAGTGCCATAAATTGTATCTTCGCTCCCTATGACAGCAGCAGATATTAAAGAAACAATAAGCCTTCTTGCAGTTCCTAAAAAGATTGTAATTATACCACATAAAAATCCAGATGGCGATGCGATGGGCAGCACCCTTGCGCTTTGTACCTATCTCAACAAAAAAGGACATCAAGCCACGGTAGTTGCTCCCAATGAATATCCACATTTTTTAAAGTGGTTACCAAGGGAAGAAGCAACCGTAATTTACAGCAAAGAGGAAGATAAGGCTAAGCAACTTATACAGGATGCAGAGGTAATATTCACCTTAGACTTTAATCACTTTTCACGAACTGGGCATTTAGAACCATTACTTAAAGCTGCCACCGCGAGCTTTATTATGATTGATCATCACCAACAGCCAGATGATTATGCCTTAGTAACATATAGCGATACTAGCATGAGTTCAACCTGTGAGATGGTCTATCATTTTATTGATGCCCTCAATGATACAGATTTGATTGATGCGGGCATGGCTTCTTGTTTATATACTGGTATTATGACCGATACTGGTTCTTTTAGATTCAAATCTACAACGGCAAAAACACATAAGGTAATTGCTCGACTTATTGAGCAGGGTGCAGACAATACCGATATTCATCAAAGAATATATGACACGAATAGTTATACGAAATTGCAGTTATTAGGCGTTGCATTAAAAAACTTACGCGTGCTGCCAGAATATAGAACTGCATATATCACCATGACACAAAAAGAACTCGATGATCATTCTTTTCAAAAAGGAGACACCGAAGGCTTTGTGAATTATGGACTTTCTCTTGATGGCATCATATTTGCCGTAATCTTTATTGAGAATAAAGCAGATGGTATCATAAAAATGTCTCTGCGTTCTAAAGGTGATTTCTCTGTGAATGATGTAGCGAGAACGCATTATGAAGGAGGAGGACATATTAATGCAGCAGGCGGAAAAAGTGACTTAAATATGGAAGATACCATCGCTCAATTTATTAGTATATTGCCAAACTACAAAGCCATGCTTAGTATATGAAAAACACCCTACACTTGATTTGCATTTTACTCCTCTTCGCTGCTTGTAAGAGCCCTGAAGCAAGACGACCAGTATCTCAAAAATCAGGTACACGATTTGATAAATCTATTGCGCTTAATAAAAAACGCATCGCTATTGAAGAGGCTGAAATTCAAAAAATTATCGAATTGGATGATAGCCGTGAATATTTTGCAACAGAAGGTGGTTTTTGGTATACCTATGAAGAAAGAGATTCAATCGCAACCCAAACTCCTATGGTAGGAGACTTAGTTTCCTTTAATTATGACTTAAGTACTCTTATAGGAAATAGTATCATGAGCACTGAAGAAGTAGGAGATCAAGTGTATCAAATAGACCAAAGTAATCAAGATTTAATTTCTGGTATACGCGAAGGACTTAAATTAATGAAAGAAGGTGAAACGATTACCGTTTTACTTCCTTCTCACAAAGCTTATGGATATTATGGCTTTGAAGATAAAATTGGTAGCAACGTTGGAATACGATCTACCATTACTCTAAATAAAATAAAAACCAAAACAGACGATTAACATTATTAACTATGAAAAAAACGCTTATGTTATTAGTAGCAGTACTATTTTCATTGCTTTCTTGCAATGATCCCTACCCAAATCTAGAAGATGGCATGTATGCCGAAATTACCACTGAAAAAGGCACAATGACTGCCGAATTGTATTACGATAAGGTTCCAGCAACCATCGCCAACTTTGTAGCGCTTGCCGAAGGAAATCACCCTATGGTAACTGATGAAGCAAAGAAAGGAAAGCCATTTTATAATGGCCTTATCTTTCACCGTGTTATGAAGGACTTTATGATTCAAGGAGGAGATCCTGAAGCCAATGGTCGCGGAGGGCCTGGATATAAATTTCACGATGAATTTGTAGATGAACTTAAACACGATGGATTAGGAGTTTTATCTATGGCTAACGGAGGACCCGACACCAATGGAAGTCAATTCTTTATCACTGAAAAACCAACTCCTTGGTTAGATGGATTCCACACTGTTTTTGGAAAAGTAATCGAAGGTCTTGATGTAATTGGTGAAATCACAGCTGTTCCAATGAGACAAGGAAGTACTCGACCTAAAGAGGATATTACTATGCAGATTAAAATTATCCGTAAAGGACGTGCTGCAAAGAACTTTGATGCACCTGCTGTTTTTAAAGCTGAACTAGCCGGACTAACAGAAAAACGTGCTAAAATGGAAGCTGAAAAAGCGGCAGCTGCTGCTGTTAAGTATAAGAGCTACAAAGAGACTTTTGATAAGAAGAAAGCAGAAGCGACTGTATTACCAAGCGGACTAGGAATTTACTGGGATCAAAAAGGAAAAGGTCAAAAGCCTGCCAATGAATCTCAAGTAAAAATCATGTACGCTGGATTCTGGGAAACTGGTGAAATGTTTGATACAAACATTCGCAGCGTTGCTGAAGCTCAGGAAAAAGTTAATCCGCGAAGTCAATACGCACCAATGTCTATGAAGTACAGTATGCAAGGAGCCATTATCGCTGGTTTTAAAGAAGCTGTAATGCAAATGAGTGTTGGTGATAAAATCACAGCCTTTATCCCAACCCATTTGGCCTATGGAGCACAAGGTTATGGACCTATCCTACCCGATACAGATATTCTTTTTGAGCTCGAGCTTATAGGGATTGCAGAGTAAGCTTTCGCGCTCACCTGCCGTAAGCTGTAAATTGCGAGCCATAAAAAAAGAGACTACTCGATGAGTAGTCTCTTTTTTTTTATGCTTTTGGCTTTTGGCTTTTGGCTTTTGGCTTTTGGCTTTTGGCTTTTGGCTTTT
>CAXBCS010000093.1:0-5026 GCA_963974305.1 uncultured bacterium | reverse complement strand
ATTATGAAGTTCGTAAGCATTGGAAACAATGTTGGATAGTAGATCCTTTGGATGGAACGAAAGAATTCATTAATCGAAATGGGGATTTTACGGTAAATATTGCGCTTATAGAAGACGGAAATCCGGTTTGGGGAGTTATATATATTCCAGTTTTAAAGACATTGTATGTGGGTGATGTAAAAAACCAACATGCCTTCAAGTTAAAGGTGGAGAAATTTGATAGCTTATTTGAAGATTTGGAAACGAAGATTGAAGTTCTTACTTTCGCGCAAGCGTCACCAGAAAAGGATAGTATACGTGTAGTGGGTAGTAAATCACATATGAATGCCGAAACCTTATCCTATATTCAGTCTTTAGAAGCAGCAGGTAAATCGGTAGAAATGCTGTCACGTGGGAGTTCGCTCAAATTCTGTCTTCTAGCAGAAGATAAAGCAGATGTATATCCTAGATTTGCACCCACTATGGAATGGGACACAGCAGCTGGTCAAGCCATTTGCGAAGCGGTGGGCTGTGAAGTAATAGATCAGGCAACTGGCACATCAATGATGTACAACAGAAAAAATATGTTGAATGGACATTTTTTGGTTCGGCGAGTAAATGCCCGTTAATCAATAAAGAATAATGTAATTTTACAGCAATTAATTGAGTCCCCAGCCAAGAGTTGGGTGTAATGACAGATCTAAGTGAACCTATGGATACTACACGAAAAAGACATATAGCAAAGACGATTACTTGGCGTGTTATTGCCTCTTTAACAACATTTTGTCTAGCCTTATTCTTTTTTAAAGACGACCCAATGGCAGCCAGTAAAGCCACAGGAGTTGCAGTTGCAGAGTCTCTCATTAAAATGGTTTTATATTATTACCATGAGCGATTCTGGTATAAATCAAATTTTGGCTTAACCTCAAGAAAGTTAAAAAAGAATGGTTAAGTCAAAACATATTGTTGCGCAAGAATATTCTGTGACACAAACAGATCGGTCCTCTTTATTGGAGCATGGATCTGGGGTAATTTGGTTTACAGGCCTTTCAGGTTCTGGGAAGTCAACAATAGCCAATGTAGTTGCAAAGCGAATGCATGAGGCAGGAGTTTTGACATATATTCTCGATGGTGATAATGTGAGATCTGGACTAAATTCGAATTTAGCATTCAGCGATGATGACCGAACTGAGAATATAAGACGAGTGGCTGAGGTTGCTCGGTTAATGTGTCAAGCAGGAGTTGTTGTTTTAGGAGCTTTTATTTCTCCTTTTGAAAATGATCGTAAGCGCATTCGTGAGATTGTTGGTGAAGAGCATTATTTTGAGGTCTTTGTAAAGGCTTCTCTTGAGGTCTGTGAAGGAAGAGATGTAAAAGGGTTGTATAAAAAGGCTAGGGCAGGTTTAATTCCCAATTTTACAGGAATAGACTCGGATTATGAAATACCAACACAGCCAAATTATGTGGCAGATACAGAATTAATGACCGTAGAAAGAATTGGACAAGAATTATCAGATATACTTCTTGAAAAATATAAAAACTAATATGAAGAGCTATTATTTAAACTACCTCGATGAACTAGAGTCGGAAGCTATCTATATTTTGAGAGAGGTATGGGCGCAGTTTGAAAACCCTGTAATTTTATTCTCTGGAGGAAAAGATTCTATTTTGGTGGCTCATTTAGCCCAAAAGGCTTTCTACCCTTCTAAAATTCCATTTCCTTTAATGCACGTAGATACGGGGCATAATTTTCCAGAAACTATTCAGTTTAGAGATGATTTAATAAAGAAAACAGGTGCGCAATTAATAGTTGGTTCTGTTCAAGAATCTATTAATCAAGGTCGAGTTGCTGAAGAGAAAGGTAAAAATGCTACCAGAAACGCATTGCAAATCACCACTTTATTAGATGCCATTGAGAGTAACAAAATTGATTGTGCTATTGGTGGTGGGCGCAGAGATGAGGAAAAGGCAAGAGC
Source organism: uncultured bacterium (assembly GCA_963974305.1). Taxonomy (GTDB): domain Bacteria; phylum Bacteroidota; class Bacteroidia; order Flavobacteriales; family Flavobacteriaceae; genus Dokdonia. The sequence goes on along the minus strand of CAXBCS010000093.1, from coordinate 3,071 downwards.
CAAAGAGCGGTTTTTTTCGCACAGAGATGATTTTGGACAATGGGACCCAAAAAATCAACGCCCCGAATTATGGAATATCTTAAACGGGAAGCATTTTGATGGAGAACATTTTAGAGCGTTTCCAATTAGTAATTGGACAGAAATGGATGTCTGGAATTATATTTTAAGAGAAAATATTGAAATACCTTCATTATATCTCGCTCATGATAGAGATGTAGTATGGAGAAGTGATAGTTGGATTCCTGTTTCTGAATTTCTAAAATTAGAAGAAGGTGAAAAAATTGAACATAAGAGAATTCGTTTTAGAACACTTGGGGATATCACAATTACAGGAGGTATGGAATCTGAAGCCAACACACTTGAAAAGATTGTTGAAGAAGTAAGTGTAATGAAGCAAACTGAACGTGGAAATCGAACTGATGATAAACGTAGTGAAAGTGCAATGGAAGACAGAAAAAGGCAAGGCTATTTTTAATAGTTATTTGTAAAAAAAGGATCGCATTTGAGAAAAAAGTATGGCAATAGATAAAAATCAATTATTAAGATTTACAACAGCAGGTAGTGTTGATGATGGAAAAAGCACTCTTATTGGTCGTTTATTGTATGACAGTAAGGCAATCTTTGAAGACCAACTAGATGCTGTTACGGCTACAAGCAAACGAAAGGGTTATAAGGGTGTAGACCTAGCTTTATTTACTGATGGCTTGCGTGATGAACGGGAGCAAGGAATTACAATTGACGTTGCTTACAGGTATTTTACGACTCCTAAACGTAAATTTATTATTGCAGATACTCCTGGGCATATACAGTACACCCGTAATATGGTAACAGGAGCTTCAACGGCTAATGCAGCATTGATATTGATTGACGCAAGACATGGGGTTATTGAACAAACCAAAAGACACGCCTTTATTGCAAGTTTGTTACAAATACCACACGTTATTGTATGTGTAAACAAGATGGATCTAGTAGATTATTCTGAAGAAACTTATAATAACATTGTCTCACAATTTGAGGAATTTTCATCTAAGCTTTATGTTAAAGATGTCCGCTTTCTACCTATGAGTGCACTTGACGGGGACAATGTTGTAAATAGAAGTAAAAATATGGAGTGGTTTCAAGGTGCTCCTTTATTGCATACGCTAGAGACCTTACATATCAGTAGTGACTTAAATAAAATTGATGCTCGTTTTCCAGTACAAACTGTTTTACGCCCACAACAAGAAGGTTTTATTGATTATCGTGGTTATGCAGGAAGAATGGCGAGTGGAATTCTGAGACCAGGTGATGAAATTGTGGTTATGCCTTCGGGATTTAGCTCTAAAATAAAAAGTATTGACACAGAAAAAGGGTCATTAGAGGAGGCTTTCGCGCCTATGTCTATATCTGTTACATTAGAAGATGATATTGATGTAGGACGTGGAGATATGATAGTCAAAAAGAATAATAGACCAGAGCCAAAGCAAGAGTTTGACGCTATGCTCTGTTGGTTTAATAATGCTCCATCGCAAGCTCGTGCAAAATATACTATTGTGCATACTTCAAATGAGCAAAAGGCAATGTTGAAGGAAGTTGTTTATAAAATTGACATTAATACCTATTCAAGAATTTTAGATAATCCAGTATTAGAGATGAATGATATCGCGAGGGTTACGGTAAAAACTACACGCCCCCTCATGATTGATGAGTATAGGGACAATAGAGTTACAGGAAGCTTTGTATTAATTGATGATGCAACACATGAAACAGTTGCTGCTGGAATGATCCTTTAAGGTGTTAATTCATTACATACTTAAAGGAACCTATAAAATACTCTTTGACAATTCTGGTTAGGGTTGAGTAGAATGTAAGTACGCTCTTTAACCCCACATACACTAGGAACTAGAAGTGTTAATGTCTATTAAAATCCTTACTTTTGCTGAATCCCAATGCGCGCTTAACCTAAAATAAATCTACAATGCCAAAGTACTCGGCTCACCCAACTGCTGTTATCGATGAAGGTTGTATCATAGGCGATGATGTCAATATTTGGCATTTTAGCCATATTATGAAGGATTGCACCATTGGAGATCATTGTAATCTTGGACAAAACGTTGTTGTTTCTCCTCATGTAGTGCTGGGAAAGAACGTAAAGGTTCAAAACAATGTATCCATATATTCGGGTGTAATTTGTGAAGACGATGTTTTCCTAGGGCCTTCTATGGTGTTTACAAATGTTATTAATCCGAGATCTGCGGTCGTTAGAAGAGGGCAGTACACCACTACAGTCGTTAAAAAAGGGGCTTCCATTGGAGCCAATGCCACCATTGTTTGTGGTAACTCCATTGGAAAATTTGCATTTATTGGTGCTGGAGCAGTGGTAACCAAAGAGGTTGCAGATTATGCTTTACTTGTAGGAAATCCTGCTAAACATATAGGATGGGTAAGTGAATATGGGCACCGACTAACATTTGATGCCAACGGAAGGGCATTTTGCTCAGAAACAAATCAAGAATACCAACTTAAAGACGGCAGCGTACGCCGAATCTCTTAAAAAATGAAACAATTTGCTTTAATAGGAGCCGCTGGTTATATCGCTCCAAGACATATGAAGGCTATAAAAGAAACTGGCAATCACCTAGTGGCTGCAATGGATACTAACGATAGTGTTGGTGTCATTGATAGTCATTTCCCTGAGGCAGATTTCTTTGTAGAATTTGAACGCTTTGAACGTCATATCTCAAAATTGCGGTATGAACAGAATTTTACTCTTGATTATGTAAGTATTTGCACTCCAAATTACTTGCATGACTCACATATTCGTTTTGCTCTTAGACATGAAGCGGATGCTATTTGTGAAAAACCACTTGTTTTAAATCCTTGGAATATCGATGCCTTACAAGCCGAGGAAAAACGCTCAGGACATAAAATTCATAATATCCTTCAACTTAGAGTACATCCAAGTATCATTGCATTAAGAAATAAAATAGCACAGGGTCCAAAAGATAAAGTATATGATGTAGATCTTACGTATCTTACTTCTAGAGGTAACTGGTATTTTACATCTTGGAAAGGGGATGCCAATAAATCTG
>CAXBCS010000092.1:0-5557 GCA_963974305.1 uncultured bacterium | reverse complement strand
ACAACTTGGAGATTGAAAATGGAAGACGGATTTCTACTTGCCTTTGGCATTGTTGGTGTACTAACCCTAGCTGCTATGGTTTGCTTTGCCGTTAGTACTACTAACGAGCTGACTAGAAGTAGCAGCGACAAAAGGAATTTCAATCGAAAGATTGAGAAGGCCGCTCGTGAGGAGAGACGGCATCAGCGAGTGATGGCACAAATCAAGGCTAATTACTAACTACTACTTAGCTTACAGTGTAAGCAGTAGTTAGTTAATTAAGTAAACAAACAACTCGGAGTGAAAAATATGACTAAGACATTCAAAGCATTTGCTGGCAAGAACTGGGTAGCCCTGACAAGCCGAGAGGCTTTCAAGGAAGCTGACAAGGCTGGTAAGCCTATCCGAATTGAGTTCGACAATGGCTCTTTCAGAGTCATCAAGAACGCTGACAAGTTGCCAGAAGGCAAGCCAGTTGGCTTTAGCAAAGCAGCAGCAGATCGGGAAGCTGCAAAGCAGAAGAAAGTAGTTAAGCCCGAAGTTGTGGAAGCGACACCAGCCGTAGCAACTGCTACAAAGCTATCGCAGTGGCCTTTACACTAAATACTTTGTGCAGAGTATAGCTAGTTGGCTATACTTTGTGCTAAGTATTTATATCTTTAACAAGAGGAAATCTAATGGAAATTGTCACAGATACTGAGGGCAATGTTTGGAATGTCTACAGCATCCAACACGCAAACTCCAGTAATCAGATATATCCAGACTACGCGCAAATAAATATAGGCAAAGATGGTCCCGAACGGGGTATTCAATTACCTGCCTATATTATTTCGCAATGGGTATCTAATGAAATTAGGGTGAAAATAAATGTATGATTCCAGACTTCCAAAGTGTGACCAGTGTGGTGAAGCTGCAAAAGTAAAAGATAGCGGCTTGCTATTGTGTGCGCCATGCTATATGAAAGATGCGAAGCGATCAGCTAGAACGAAGTCTGAGTACGTCGCTTCCATCGTAATTGAAACACGGAAAGGTTAAAGCTATGCAAATGCTAACAAAACAGAACGAAAAAGATTTAGGCAAAAAAGTAATTAAGTTTTTTACGCCTTGGTCGAACTGGTCTTGGTATGTCACCGAAGGTGAGCAAGAAAGCAACGGTGATTGGTTGTTCTTTGGCTTTGTAGAAGGCATGGAGCGAGAATGGGGTAGCTTTAGACTGTCGGAACTTACCAGTGTAACTGGTCCGATGGGCCTCAAGATTGAACGAGACCGTTGGTTTGATACCCCGGTCACAGAATTTTCAACAGACAATATCTAAGGAAAATCTAATGTATAACCGCGACAATAAAATGATCCAGAAGTATGCCGATCAAGGCTCAACTCAAACTGCTATTGCAGCGATGTTTGTTATCTCTAGCATTAGGACTTTTACTTGGCTGTTGCCAGATATGATGGACAACTATCGTGACAAAGGTATGAAATCATTCAATACTTTAATGCCAAAACAGAAAGAGGGTATTAAATATGTAATGAAAAATAAGGAATGGCTGTACGATTTGGTGCAGAGTTACAAGGCTGGAGATATTTATCCAGAAGAGTTTCTAATAACTCTACAGCGTATCCCGTGCATTGGCTTGGTAAAAGCAGGGTTTATCATGCAACTCACTACTGGTGAAGCTGGATGCCTTGACTGTCACAATCTAAAGCAGTATGATGTGGATGAAAATACGTTTAAAGTAAATGGAAAAGACAAGGGCAAGATGACCGCCGCTAGCTTTAACAAAGCAAGAAAGTATCTTGCAGTGTGTAAAGAAATCGGTGGCAGTGAAGTACTTTGGAATAACTGGTGCGATCTAGTAGCAGAAAAATATCCGAAGCATTTTGAAGCTGGTGACGATGTATCTTGGTTGCATAGCAATGCTATCATGGGAATCCATCAAACAATGGCAAGGGCATAAACGATGACTGAAAATTCATACTGGGAAATTACCTACGGAAACAAAGACATAGGTCTTGATGATGACGTAGGGACAACTAGCATGTCGTCAAAGAAAAATTGGAAGGCAATGAAACGCCAAAAATTTAAAATGTACGATGACGATGGCATCCTATATTATAAGGGTTATTTGTATGGTGATGATGCTGACGGCTTTGAACCACTAGATGACTTTGGTATGCCTAATGCAGGATGTGTGGACATAAAATATAAATCTAACAACGGTGAGTGGGAGTCTCTATGACAAACGAACCTTGTAAAGTTTGTAAAGGCACGACACATCAAATGGAATATATCTATTCTATAAATAGGATTGATGTATACTACTGTGTTGCTTGTGATACTGAAGCCCATGCAAAGCCTGTGGAGTATGTAACTCCAGAGGTGGTGCTGGGTGAACTATATGGAGAATAAATTATGCATACCTTTGGAAGTTATTTAAAAGAAATACAAATGACTTGTTGTTCTCAAAACTATGGTAATAGTACAGAATTAAAGCAACTGTTTAAGGCTGCTCGTCGTACTATCCAACACAGACTAGATCAAACTAAAAAAATATATCCCGATTGGAAGGCGCAACCACAAGAATTTTTAGACATGATCGCTTGGGAATATGCTAAAACTGCACAAACTCTTATGTCTGATTATGAAGATTATCTTACACTAATGCGCGTAAACTTAGATTGGTGTGGAAACTTTATAGAAAAACCTGTAGAGCCAGTACCCACAGGATTTAATGCGATTAATATTGATCCTAATTGTAATGCAGACTTTGATATAGTTCCTGATGGATATACAAACCCAGAATGTGTAAGCAACAGTAACTAAACTTTATAAGGAAACAAAATATGTACGACGCAACACTGTTAAAAGTAATTACATTAGTTATTACTGCTGTGGTGATAGTGGCAGTAGTATTTGTTGTGTATAAATATACAAAGGATGTGTAATATGACTATGTTATTTCTGTATCCCAGTAAGAAAAACATGAGAGAAAACATTGGTAAGCCTTTGAAGTATGAGGAAACATCTTTCTTTGGGTCAGAATACTTGACCGATGGCGAATTGTATGGTAGTAATAGACCATCAGTTACGGGTATCAAAACCGCTGAAGGTAAGAAAGCTACTGAGTTTTTTGCTCAGGTTATTATGGAAAATTCTTTAATCAAGAGGGTAATATAAATGTCTAAAACTGTGAAACTTACTGCTCGTGTCAACGCCAAGTCACCAAAGTATGGCTATGGTTTCCATTCAATTAATAATGGGTGGCGTGTAGATGTGCCTTACCATAGCATTACAGTGTTTGGTAAGTCATCTGTGAAGCCTACCATTCGATCAAGTCGTAGCGGTCTTCGCTGGATTGTGGAGAACAATCGCTCCCGCCTTGTTCGTGTGGCTCACAATGTAGGACAAGGAAACTAATATAAACAAGTGAGCGTGGTGAAATTGGTAAACACAACAGACTTAAAATCTGTCGCCAGCTATGGCTTGCGGGTTCAAGTCCCGCCGCTCACACCAAAGGAAAACAAATGATAAAATCTAAATCAAATACAGTTATAGAACCGACCAAGAAGAAGACAAGTATTGGTGGTAATCATGCTATGGTATCAAGTAAAACTATGAATAAGAACAGGCGCTCCCGCTACAAAAAATACCGTGGTCAGGGACGATAGCAATGGTTGAGATACTCACTTTAATAGTAGAAGCAACTGTGTTACTGGGTGTCTGGGTTAATACAGTTATTAATTTAATCCTTTATAGAAAAAGGAAAAAAGATGCCAAGGTTTAGAGGCTGGGTTTTTCTTGAAGATGATCTACCCTATATAGGATCAGGTGCTAGGCTAGTAGAGGCCAAGGTAGGATGGAAATGGGTAAGAGCTAAGTCAGCTACCTATCCTATCCCACAAAACTATTCACGCATTTCTTTAACTAAATGGAAAAATATCTTGAGGCGTACTGAAAAACGCGGCATACCTTGGGATACAACATGGGAGACAGACAGTGATGGCAAATAATGGTTGGAAGACCAGAGGCAGAGACATCACCAGTTTCTATGAACTGTTTGGTGCTGAGATAGAGTATAATCTAACAGAAGGTAAAAACCCTATCGTTGTAGTCTATGGTTCATTAGCAGCAGCTATAGATGCAGCGTTCCATCATGCACCTTCCAATGAGGATGCCATGTTTGTAATTACATCGTTATTGAATAAAAAGTTAGAAGACTTGACAACAGAAGACTAATATGTATATACTCCACATAGCTCAACTGGATAGAGCAACAGCCTTCTAAGCTGTAGGTTGTAGGTTCGAGTCCTACTGTGGAGGCCAACCAACTCTATTAGTAACTACTACTTAGCTTACTACGTAAGCAGTAGTTACTTAATAGTAAGGAGAAGGAAATGTACGCTGAGACTACGAGCCACAAGGCTAGTAAAATTGTATGTAAAACTGAACGCAACGATAGTTATACTATTACTAGAGTAACTGTTACTGACATTGAAGGTAACCAAATTGAGCATAAAGTTTTTCACGATGACGATATGTTTGTAGAGGTGGAGGCATCAGATGACCTTGACAACAACTAAGTTTGAAAGTAAAGAAGAAGTTTTAAAGTATCTTAATGAAGTCTATGATCCGTGGATAACTCCAGTGCTGGAAGAGTACTGTAGTGTGTCTAATGATATACAATTAGACGAGGTAAACCACTGGGTTGAGAGTGAAATTCTAATCATGGAGAATGAATATGAGCAATGGATCAACGACACCTACATCACTCCGGGTCGATGAACTGATGGCAGAGGGTAAAGCCTCACGCCGTAAGGCATGGGTAATGAGTGAGATTTTAGATACGCTCCAGCAAGAGGGTGGCGAACGTGCAAGAGAAGAGGCACGAGAATATATAATTAAATACTGTGGTATAAAGGTAGGTGGATGATGTCTGACAATGTAATCTATTATGAGTGGACAACCAATCCTAAACTAGATGTCCCGTGGGAATCCGTTAGAGATTTTGTATTCTCATTTGGATACAACCCTGATAATATTAAAGAGTTGAATGAGTTTATCTACAAAGCTTTTGATCTTATAGTAACTGAGGATGACCAATGAATAAATCTGAAGCCGGTTTTATCAAAGCAATGGCGCGTGAACTGTTAGTAGCAAGTGTTGCATCAGGCAGGGAATTAGGTCTATTACTAGACTCTGATAATAGTGATCTCGTTGGACGTGACATCAGGATTGCGCTTGCAATTGCAAAAGAATTTCTTCAAGAGTCACCTGAGAGTGAGGATAACTAATGAATAAAGTATGGATTGAAATCGAACGCGACGCCAACAAATCTATCAACCACGAACGCGCCGAAAAACTTACCGACCTGCTTGCTAATCTCGGCTCAACAAAAGAGGTCTGGTTCAATGAGGGAATCAATCAATACTGCCTCGTAACCGACAAGGCGGGGAGCTTTTTTGAACTAGAGGACAACGGTCATTGGTTTAATCTTGATGGGTTTTCAGCGCAAGGAGAACAACTATAATGAACATTGAAGGGAAAGTTTGGGGAAGCACACGCCCCTTGCTGCAAACACCA
>CAXBCS010000091.1:0-5643 GCA_963974305.1 uncultured bacterium | reverse complement strand
ACATGCAGTCATAATTGCAGAACGGAAGTCAACGGCCCACCGAAGGTAATCCGGCCATTAATTAAACAATCAAACTCATCATACTGTTTGAGCATATAGACTGTAAATACATATTGCCGTATTCCCCTATTTAGACCCTACCTAACCACCCTAAACATAAATCCGTAATTTTACTAAAATCCTTTTCCTATATATGAATACACTTCCAGAAAATACTACCTCCTTTACAAAGCAAATCCCTGAAGACGATATTGCCTTACTTCGCAAAGCCAAAAAGCAACTGACTACAGTTCCTTTTGCAATGAAAGCATTGAACACCCTCGGAACACCCATCGAAAAAGGAATTGCCCTCGTTCCTAAGAAATATCAAAGTAAGATCACTGCCGCCATTCAGAAGGCGCTTGAATTGAGTGTAAAAGCCAACTTAAAAACCCTAAACACCACCAATGGAAGCCCACAAGCTTCTAATAGAATGTATAAGGCGGTCACCTCAGGAACTGGCTTTGTAGGTGGTTTTTTTGGTATCGCTGGTTTCACTACAGACATACTGATAAGTACTAAATTTTTAATGCGCTCCATTCTTGACATTGCACGAAGTCAAGGGGAAGACATAACAGACCCAGAAGTCCAACTCCAATGTCTTCAAGTATTTGCTCTTGGAGGTACATCTCCAGATGATGATGCGCTTGACAGTAGTTATTATGGTACACGAATCGCTTTGGACCAAGCCCTTTCTAAATTGGCCACCACCGTTGCACAACAAGGTGCCAAACAATTCCTTCAAGCCATTGCGGCAAGCACACCTGGTGCCGTAGGCGGATTTATGAGCAAGATTATTTCTAGATACAGCGTTCAAGTGCTGGATAAATTTGCTGCTCAAGCAATTCCAATAGTTGGCGCCGCTTCTGGGGCCGGACTCAATCTAATTTTCCTAACTCACTTTCAGCGGATTGCTACTGCTCACTTTACTGTAAGACGACTGGAAAAACAATACGGCAAAGAGGCTATTATGGAGATGTATAATACCATCGACATTCCATCCAAGGAATAATTGTGCTTCATTAGGACTCTGTTTGTTCATTAGGAATAACTAGCTTTGTCTCACAAATGAAATGTATCTATGATCGCTGCTGTATCCCTCTTCCTTATTATTACACTCTCTGTATTAGTGACTAGAATTGCTACAATAGCATTGGTACATACAGGTCTCTCAGAAGAAAGTGCCAAATTCCAAGCGCGATCTGCCTACACTGGAGCGGGTCTGAGCACCTCTGAAACCGAGAATATAATGACGCATCCCGTGCGTCGTAAGATTATTTATAACCTAATGCTTATCGGTAATGCAGGTATCGTTACTGCAATGTCTTCTTTAATACTAACCTTTGTTTTGCCAGAATCTAACGCCTCAAGGTTCTATGGTTTTCTCATTATCATAGGGGGTTTAGTTTTACTTTGGCTAGCCATTCGCAGTGCATGGCTCGATCGCGGACTATCACGGGTGATCAATAAGATGCTTAAAAAATACACGAATCTTGAAGTTCAGGATTATGCTGCGGTGCTCCACCTAAAAGACGACTTTAAAATCATTGAAGCCGATGTCGATAGTGATGGTTGGATGTGCAACCGTACCCTACAAGAACTCGACCTACGCGAAGAAGGAATCACCATTTTAGGTGTAGAACGCAAAGGATCAGGCTATTTTGGTTCCCCTTCAGGGAATTTTTTAATGCTAGCAAACGATAAAGTGACCATCTACGGCAAGGCCGAAGGAATTAAAAGTATCTACAATCGAAGAAAAGACCATTATGCCCAAATGGAACACCAGAAATACGTAGAAAAAGAGGAAGAAAGAATAGCGAGTGATAAAGAAAAAATGAAAGCTAGCAAAGAAGAATAATTTCTATCTAATCTCTGCCTATTCTAGGCAACACCCACAAATACCCCATTGTCAATACAAAGGCCACAAAAAACAACCAACGAGACATTGGTTCAAAATTAGTAATCACCGTCTTTGTCGCTACACTTCCTGTATATTTTCGCTGATTCTCGCTGCGTATATCCGTCGCTTTTAGACTATTCCAAGCTGTTGACTCAGCCACATAATAAGACAAAGTTATTGTGCTATCTCCTTTAATTTCCAGTTGGTTCCAACCTGTCTCGCGAGGATAAACGGTTCCCTCCCACTCATCTGCCAACTGAAGGTTTTGCCGCAATGCTATTTGGTTATTATCAGCATCTACAACTTCTGGATTCGGCATTGATGTGCGTAGTTTAAAACGAAAAGGCACATCTTTATCGCCAATAAAATTTTCTGTTTCCCATTGCACCATAGCAACACTTTTCTGACTCACAGCACTAAGGGTTGTAGACCAAATATATTGGTAAACAGCCTCATTGCCGTTTAAAACCAACTGATAAGTATCATGGAGCATTGACGTACCCAGTCGCCCAGCACCTTTCTGAACATAGGCACTTAATATCTTGTTTTGAGATGATAAAATAGGCTGCGTGAGCACATCAGCCTCCAAAGTCGAAGGATAAACTGGAACCTGCACCTTCGGCCAATTTGCTAAGTTAGTTTCTGTAGAGGAATTTCGCTTTAAGCGAAAGTCAAATCGTTGCCCACTACTAACCATAGAAACATCCGACTGTATAAAAACACCCAAGCCTTCTACTTCCATCTGCTCCTTCATCGCTCGTTGAGAGGCCGCAGATAACCCCAAAAATGACAGCTGATCTATAATAATTAGGTCAAAGTCATCCAAATTAGACTGCGTAAACCCATAGATCGAGCCTTGTTTCCTATTGAAGTTTTCAAATTTGTATTTGTTTTTGCTCAGCTGACTGCGAACTAGCACCTCATGTCCATTTTCGGCGAGGTAGTTTTTAAGGTACTTGCTTTCAAAGGTCGGAAAGGTATTGATGATCAAAATTTGTAACTTATTCTCAGGCTTTACTATCAAAGGCAAAGGCTCTGTTGACACCACTGACTGTAGGCTATCCTTTTCCACAAGTTTGTAGACAAATTCACCCGCAACTTTGGGCTTGGCTTGCAAGGTAAAATGATGGTCTTCTGCTCCTTTTACACTAACAGAATCTAGACCATTTCCTCCTGCATCTTCGAGAATAAGCCAGTTTCCTATCGCAGGTCGCACATATAACCCTTGCACCTTCAAAGAGTCTCCCAAGACTAACTCTTGCTCGTATTTCAGTCGAGTAATACCTTGAATTTCCTTTCCCCCAATATAGGTGGTTGCTATATTTTCCAACTGCCAAAAATCATAAGCTTCCACCCCATTACCCAACACATAGGCAGTACTTATAGAATCTAATTGTGCTTTTTCAAAGCCATTGCCATTATAGACAATCTCAGAGATTCCTTTGTGAGCCAACAACAAACTATCCAGTTGATTTGCGGCAAAATTTGGACTTAGAATGACGCCAACACCCTTGGCACGTTCTTCAGCAAGTAAAGGTTGTAGCACCATTGCGGCAAGGGAACCAACGGCCACTAGGGCGATAATCGACTTTAAAATCAAGCCTCTTTTTCCCGATTGCGTATATTCTTTCCACAGAAAAACTGCCCAAAGCAATCCTACACAAACCAGCACTGGCCACAACCATTCTTGGCGTAAAAAACTAAGGCTATCCATCATTGGCTTGCAATTCTTTCATGAATAACTTTTCTAAATTTCCACGGTATTGTTTAGGCGTTCTGGGAGCTGGTTTAGTAACCGGTAGTGCTTGTAATAATCCTTTTTGTACCGCTCGTAATACTGATATATCTTGAACTTTTTCTTCCGTAAGCCACTTGAGTTGTTGTAAAGTTTTTAGATGCCTTGCCGGTTCGTTGATGGCAATTCTAGCGAGTTCTTCTCCCGCTTTCGCGAAAATGCTCTTGTCTTCATTGGTGATTTCCCCACCTCTAGTTATGCTCCATTCTAGCCTGGAAATACTCTCGCGCATCATAGCATGCGGATCTTCTTCAGCAATATCATCTCTAGTATAGCTCGTTTTGATCTCCGAAAGATCTCCTGTGAGTCGCTTTTCTTCTTTAATTGGTGGTGGGTCAAAACCAATACGATGCACATAAATACGTGCGCTATTCTTGATTTCTTGAATCAATTTCAAGGCTTTGTATTGATATGGCAAGGATTCCTTGGGTGTTGCAAGACGCAAGTACAACTCAGCATCCCACATTTCAGCCATAGCTTGTTTGAGTTTTCCGCGTAGAGATTCTGTAAAGAGCGTAGACTCTTCTGGATCATCGTGATTGTGGACATAATCTTCAAGAGGAGATTTTTCTTCCTCTTCGCCGCCTTCTTCTTCTTCGTGATGCTCATCTACTAGGTTGTGTTCATTTTCGGTATCGTGATCGTGACGATATCCCGCCGTAGGATCATCCGGGTCCACATCCTCAACAGATATTTCTGGTGTTACGGCAATGCCAGAATCGGCTTCATCGCCCATAAACTGTCCGTATTTAAGACGCAAGGCTTTTTGATCATAACCCAATTCGTTAGACCGCGATTTGAATTCCTTAATCGTTAGTGTAGGTCTATCTTTTATGAGTTTTTCTGTATCAATAATCAACTGCCGCTGACTCCTAAAATAATCTGGCATCAAGTCGGCGCCCATGGTTCCTTCAACAAAAAAGCCATCAGTCACGGTATCTTTTATTACCGCAAAATAAGTCTCACTTCGCGTGATATTCGGTCTTGGTGTTTTATGATCGCTCACAGCGACATAGAAATAAAGCTCATCACCCACCTCCATTTTCAGTTGGTCAAGTTGCATCCTTTTGGTCAGCCGCGCCAACTTCCCACCTACTTGCACCGATTGGTCAAAGGCTAATTTCTCTTCTCTAAATTTCACAGATTCGCCTGAGCCTTTACTCACCGTGGCGATAATTTCTGCGCTACTAATACCGTAATCATCGGCTATTTCAGCAGCAAATGTAAATTCTTTATTGTCGTCAAAGTCAAAGGAAGTAAACTGAGATATGTCCTTAATGTCTACCGTGGGCGCCTTGTCTTTAAACACTTCGATTGCATAAATTTCGGAGGCATAGTTGGCTCCTAGCGTATCTGAGAATCTAAAATTATAATAGCCTGACGATCGTGGTAAGAATGCTTTTGTGAAATTTGAATGGTTTGTGGTCGTCGACTTTGAAACATCCATGATCACTTCCTCTCCCAAACCTTCAATCTGTACATCACTAACAGCGCCATCAAAATTGAGTTTCCAAACCAAGCGAGATCCTTCAACAACCTTTAGGTTCATGGTAGATGTGGTTTGTGTTGGAAGGCCGGTATATTGTGGATAACGAATAATGACTTTTTGATCCATCAAGGCTGGCGGGATATAGGAAGGAGCTATTGAATCTGCAGTTTGAAAAACGATGCGCTCTTCATCCGGAATGGTTTCGTTTTTCGTATTTCCGTCGAAATTAAGTAAGTCTGAAACCCCTAAACCTATTAACAATAATGCTCCAGAAACCATAGCAGCTCGTTTAAGCCCTGTTTTGGGTTGTAAGGTATTAATCTCCGTAACAAGGCGATGCGTGATTTTTTGTTCTTGCAGTTGGGCGATACTCGATAATTCTATAGGAGCGGCCAGTAAAAGGCTAGAACTATATTCTGC
>CAXBCS010000090.1:0-5702 GCA_963974305.1 uncultured bacterium | reverse complement strand
TACACCTACAGATTGAAAATAATCATCAAACTTTACATTATCGCCACTCAGTTTATCTGAAAAGCGAACCCAAACGGCAGGAATGCCATAGGCCTGAGCAACTATGACCCCGTGTAAAGACGAACTAACAATTTGCTTACAGGACAAAATCTGTCTAGTGACGGCCTTATGATCATTGTTGATCAAATTTATGACTAGCGTTTCTTCATCATTCCCATATTTGGCTTCCGCCTTTTCATAATCAACATAATGAGGAATCACCCCATATGCATACTTTTTCTCCACTTCTGGATTAAAAATTGTAGGCAGCAACATGGCCGGATCGCCATATACTTCCGGACAGTCATAACCCAACTCAAGGATGCGCTTTCGCGAAAGCGGTCCCCGCACAGCTCTAAAATCCGCTGTACTAAAATTATCACCCTTCGAAATAATTCCCGATCCCCAAACGATAGCTTTGGGTTGGGTATAACTCATAATGCTTCCAATAGCCATTAAATATTTTTTATGCTGCCAAAATTTCTTTCGGTTGGGCGCATCATAAAAGAGGGCTTCTCTCCCTGAAAGGTGTTCGACAATAAAGGGCGATAACAAATCTCCATAGTTTTCTGCCGGTTTGCGTTCATAGCGAACACTTGACCAGTAGAAAAGCGATATGGGTTGAGACTGTGCCATTAGATAGTATCGATAAAAGAGCGTTCGGTTTTATTAAAAACAATCAGGCCAAATAAAGCAACCACCATTGAGGAAGTAAAGGCAATAAATACCCCTTGGTAAGAGAACATTCCTTCTCCTAACATGATATATCGAAAAGCTTCAATTACATGAGAAAGTGGATTATAAAGTACCACCCAAGCATATTCTGGCATTCGTTCTTGTACCACGCTAACAGGATACATCACTGCTGAGATATACATCAACAATTGCATTCCAAACCCAATCAATACGGTCATGTCTCTATACTTGGTCGTCATTGAAGAAAGTATCATCCCTAGTCCGATGCCATAAAAGGCCACCGTGACAACCAATACAGGAAATAAGAACAGTTCTTTTTGAAGAGAAAAAGCCCAACCCGCACTTTTATAATAGATATAGAAGACAATAAAAATACCCATCTGTATGGCAAACTTAAAAAGCTTTGAAATGATCGAAGACAGTGGCATTATTACCCGGGGAAAATATACCTTACTAAATAAGCCCGCATTGCCTCTAAAAGTATTAGAGGTACCTGAAAGACATTCCTTAAAATAATTCCATATTGTTATTCCAGCTAGGTTAAAAAGAAAGGGAGGGATCCCATCTCCTGTTTTAATCCCGGCCACATTGTTAAAGATCAGGGTAAAGATTACTGAGGTAAACAAAGGCTGAATTACAAACCAAAAGGGTCCTAGAATGGTTTGCTTATAGACCGTTACTATGTCTCTCTTTACAAAGAGTATCATTAAATCCCTATAACTCCAAATCTCCTTAAAGTTCAAGTCAATGAACTTGCCTTTGGGCTTTATCTCGTATAACCAATCTGTCTCCTTTGAAGCACTCACAAACGTTTTTTTATTTTGTTAGACTATTTTTTAAATCTAAATAGGCTTCGGAATTTTCTACTCAATCTTTTGAGCACTCCTCCTCTTCGTTGTTCTTCATGGTATCCATTGGAATAGTTTCCATAGCCGTAACCATAGCCGTAGCCGTAGCCGTAACCATAATGGCCCTTGGTTCTGAAGTAATTCAAGACAAAACTCACATTTTTCACCTCTCCCATTCGATATTTCTCATTGATAAGTCCCAACATATTCTTTTTGGTATAGCCCTGACGTACCATATAAATAGTAGCGTCGGCATAAGGCAGTACTTCTAATGCATCTGAGACTAATCCTACTGGAGGCGTATCTAAAATGATATAGTCATAATGCTCCTTTAAATCCTCCATGAATACCTTCATTTGATCACTGATAAGTAGTTCAGAAGGGTTAGGAGGAATAGGCCCTGCCAAAATAATATCTAAATGTGAAATCCCGCTCTCCTGACGTATATCAGACAAAGAAGATTGGCCAATTAAGTAATTTACGACTCCTTCATCATTACTTAATTCATAATCATCGAAAATTTTAGGCTTACGAAGATCCAAGCCTACCAGCACCGTTTTCTTACCGCTTAATGCAAAAACAGAAGCAATATTAATCGAAGTAAAGGTTTTTCCTTCTCCACTTACAGAGGAAGTTACTAATACGGTCTTTGCACCTTCTAACCTTTGTGTCTTGTACAAAAACTGCAAGCTAGATCGAATTCCCCTAAAGGCCTCTGAAATCGCAGACTTTGGTTGGTCGCGAACAATAAGATTATTAGAATGTTTGCTTTTACCAACAACACCCAAAATCGGGATTTTAGATAATTTCTTTATCTCATCTGGATTTCCAATCTTCGTGTCAAAAAAGACCAATAAGAAGGCCAATGCAACTGGAATAACACCTCCAACAAGTCCTGCAATCATATAATTTAATCGCATATTAGGTCCTATAGGACCCAAACCAACGTCTTTGGCAGGATCAATAAATAATAGGTCAGAGACATTAGAAGCTTTTATTATTTCTGCCTCACTCCTTTTGGATTCGTATAAATTAAAGGCTGCCTGACTCAATCTAAACTTTCGTTCTATTTCCGTTAACTTTTGTTCCTCAGCTGGATACTTTTTTAATTCGCGTTCAGCCTCTCTGATGTCGGCCTCTATTTGCTGCATCTCTCGATCGATCAAACTTTTAGAAGATCGAATATTCTCAAGCAAGACCACTTTTTCAGCATTAATATTTCTATCGAGCTCAGCAAAAATGGGATTATCCTCTCTGGCTGAAAAAGCATACGTACTCCTTTGAACAGAGAGTGCGACAATTCTGGAAACTCCACTTGAAATACTTGACTCGGTTATTCCCGCTACAGAAGGCGCCGGTACACTGCTATAATCTTTACGAGTCGTTAAATAATTTTCTAGAATTTCGTAATAATCTAGTTTCTTTTCTGCTTCATCTTTTTGGGCATCAAAGCTTTTTAGACGGCCACTTAACAATTGGATTCCTCCTTCAAGAGAAACATCCAAATTATTATTCTTAAATGCGTTCAATTCTTGTAAGGAATTTTCCAAGTCGACTCCTCTTGACACCAAACTACTATCAATAAAGGCAATGGTGTTGGTTGCAAATAAATTCTTACGTTCCAATTGATCTTTTTCCCGCACTTTTATGGAGGCGTTCAAATAATCAATCAATCTGTATTTATTAGTACCTGTCAAACTCAATTCAAGAATAGAAGATCCTGCAGGCTGTTGTCGTACAACAATTCTTTGGTAACCACGCACCGTACTATTAAAATTACCATTACTCACAAAATATACCGCCCCATTAGCCCCAGCAATTCCTGTAGGTTTTAAGACCCCCTTCAAAAATGTAGTATTAATAGTATCACCTAAGGTGTACACCTTCTTAAAGGCCTCTGTGGGACCTGGTATCCTAGTTTCTATAAGGTTTTTATAGTCATACAGGCGCATATCACCCCCATTGAAGGGAATATTGAACTCAAATTTATTATGGTCCACTTGATTGATGGTAATACGCTTGCCGTATAATTGTGGATACCCATCTTGTAGTTTTAGTTTAAAAGGGATTTTACCGTATACATCTTCCAGTACATACTTCCCTTGCTTGTGATATGTGGTATAAAATTGTAATCGTTGAATCACCTTCTCTGCATGTGTACGCGATTTAAAAAGAACAACATTGGTTTGTACCTTGTCTGTAGTACCTCCCCAATTAAATATCAAACTCGTATTCCCAGTAAAGAGGGGATTTTGATCGTCCTTAATCGAAATCAAATTACTACTTCGATATACAGGGACTTTCCGAAGATTTTGATAGTATGCAACTCCATATGCAGCCCCTAAAGTGATAATAAAAAGGGGCCATAAACTAATCACTTTAAAGAGAAATCCTTTAAAGTCAAAAAAACTGCCCGATTCTTTTAGTTCAAAATCTTCTTCCATTTATAAGCGTGTAAATAATAATATCGAAGTGGTTAAAGCAGAAATAATCGTAAGTATAGTTCTAAAGCTATCTAAGCCAGTGGTTCCTACTCCAATACTTTTTTGTGGCAATGGATTAACTATAATTAAATCGTTAGGTTGGACATAATAATAAGGCGATTGCATTGACTCCAGTTTCGTCAAATCGATGTGATGGACTCTTTGACCTCCTGGATATTGTCGAATAATAACAATATCTGTAAGATCCCCGGTATCAGGAACACCTCCAGCATTTGCAATGGCATCCATCAAAGATAGTTTCTCTGTAAACTCTGTTTTTATACCCGATCCACCTACTTCCCCCGCCATAGTATAGCGAATTCCTGCTAACTTTACAGTAATAAACAATTTGGCTTCTGGTTTTAAAAACTCCTCCATCAAGCGTTTTTCAACGATTTCTCTTACTTCCTCGGTTGTTCTACCTAAAACACTAATTTCACCTAAGGTGGGCATTCTAATATTTCCGTGCCTATCAATGGCAAAACCATCATAGTAATAACCTTCATCCAAAGTGGTTGAAGCCGTTCCTGAAGGATTAAACATTTCTACCAACTCTTGGTCTAAGGCTTTGATGCGAATACTTAAGACATCACTTATTTGCAACCGATAAGGCGGCTGCTCTTGGTGCAAACTCACTAAACTATCGTTTGCAACTTCAGATTCTTGAAGGTAGGTAAGCTTTCTTGTAGGAATACATGATGCGGTGCTAAGTACAATGAGCAATAGTAAAAGAAACGCAGGGTATCTCATAAAATGTAGGTTAAGTACGCAAATATAGGTTTTCGTCTGTAATAATGAAAGATACAGCTAGAGAATGACAGCCTCCAACGGCTTCCGTTCTAAGAACAGTTCAATTTTAATTTTATTGCCAAGCTAGACAAATACAAATACTCACCTATTTCTATAGCCTTAGTGGGATGAATCGCAATTTAGCGAAAGCAAAAAAAGCCATATCCAAGAGACAGCTATTATCCAGAAAGAAAAAGGTACTTTTGCCAAGAGTTAATCACGCATTTAAATTACATACCCTTGAACTATCTTTCTGTTGAACATATAGCCAAATCATTTGGCGAAAACATCTTATTTGACGACATCTCTTTTGGGATCAATAAGGACCAAAAAATTGGTTTTGTCGCCAAAAATGGAAGTGGAAAAACTTCCCTCCTACAAATCATTGCAGGAATAGAAGCAACAGACAGCGGACAAGTGATTTCCCGAAAAGGAATTACAATCTCTTATTTACCTCAGGAGCCAGACCTCGATCCAAAACTCACGGTGGAAGAAACGATTTTTGCAAGTGACAATGAAGTCCTTAAAACCATTGCTGCATACGAAAAGGCTTTGGTCAACATGGAAGATCAAGATGCCTACCAAATAGCCTTTGATGCTATGGAAGCAGCACAGGCATGGGATTTTGAAACTCAGTACAAGCAAGTACTTTCAAAATTAAAACTCAACGACCTTGAACGCAAAGTCTCTCTCTTAAGTGGTGGTCAAAAAAAGCGTTTGGCGCTTGCCTCTCTCCTATTGAGTAAACCCGATCTTGTAATCCTCGATGAGCCTACTAACCACCTTGACCTAGAAATGATCGAATGGCTAGAAGAGTATTTCAAAAGAGAAAACCTGACCTTATTCA
>CAXBCS010000089.1:0-6088 GCA_963974305.1 uncultured bacterium | reverse complement strand
GTTTTTGTTTTTGTTTTTGTTTTTTAAAGCATTCCTTTTGTCGATGGAAGAATCATCTTACTAGGATCTCTTTTTACAGCAACTTTGATTGCTTTTGCGAAAGCTTTAAATATTGCTTCAATCTTGTGATGTTCATTTGTACCCTCAGCTTTGATATTTAAATTGGCCTCAGCCCCGTCTGTAAAGCTTTTGAAAAAGTGATAAAACATCTCCGTAGGCATTTTTCCAATCATCTCACGGTTAAACTCAGCTTCCCATACCAACCAGTTGCGTCCTCCAAAATCAATTGCTGCTTGGGCTAAACAATCATCCATTGGTAAACAAAAGCCATATCGTTCGATGCCTAGCTTATTTCCTAAAGCATCTGAGAATATCTCGCCTAAGGCTATAGCAGTATCTTCGATGGTATGGTGCTCATCTACCTCTAAATCACCTTTTACACTAATATCAAGATCCATTGCTCCGTGTCTAGCCAACTGATCCAGCATATGATCAAAAAATGCTATGCCTGTATTGATATTAGATTTTCCAGTACCATCTAGGTTCAATTTTATATTGATATCGGTTTCATTGGTCTTTCGCGTAAGCGTACGTGTTCTATCTTCTAACTTCAAAAAGTTATAAATCTGCTCCCAATCGTTTGTTTCTAATGCAATGTCCTTGTCTAATTCGCTGCGTTCAATCGTTATTTCACCAGTGCCTAAATGTGTCTCATCATTGATATAGATTCCTTTAGACCCTAGGTTTGTGGCTAACTGCATATCTGTAAGCCGATCCCCAATTACAAAGGAGTTGACAAGGTCATAATCATCAGTAATATATTCTGTGAGTAAGCCGGTTCCAGGTTTGCGTGTGTCCTTATTTTCATGTGGAAATGTGCGATCTAAAAACACTTTATCAAACACTACACCTTCATTTTCGAAGGATTTCATTATGAAGTTGTGCACCGGCCAAAAGGTATCTTCTGGAAAAACATCCGTTCCAAGTCCGTCTTGATTAGTAATCATCACCAATTCATAATCTAACTCTTGGGCGATCTTTCCAAGCCAAGTAAAAGCCTTTGGATAAAAGATCATTTTTTCAAAGGCATCGATCTGCTCATCGGCAGTTTCCTTTATAATCGTTCCGTCACGGTCGATGAATAATACTTTTTGTGCCATTATTATAGAGTTTGTAATACGTTAATTAAAGTTTCATTTTCTAGGGAAGTCCCTACTGTAAATCGCAAAGTATTATCACAAAGGGGTTGCGAACTACGATTGCGAACAACAATTCCGGCAGAAATTAGTTGGTTATATCTTAGGGTTGCATTATCAACTCTAACTAATAAAAAATTGGCTGAAGAAGGATATACTTTTGCAACAAATTTCACTTCAACTAATGCTTTAAGTAGTAGTTCTCGGCTACTGATAATGCTGCTTATTTCAGCCTGCACCCCTTCATAATCTTCTACTCTTTCAAATGCTCTGGCCTGCGTTAAACCGTTTACATTATAAGGGGGTTTAATCTTGTTTAGAATCTGTATTATTTCCTTTGAAGCATAACACATTCCTAGTCTTATACCAGCCATTCCATAAGCTTTAGACAGGGTTTGAGTTACCAACAAATTTGGAAATTCAGAAAGTCGATTGATCCATGATGGAGATGCTGCAAAATCAATATAAGCTTCGTCAATGACTACTAGGCCGGAAAAATTATGGAGGATTTCTTCAATTTGCAAAGGCTCAATAAGATTACCACTAGGATTATTTGGGGAGCAAAAGAAGATTAGCTTAGTCTTATCATCTACCTTTTTTAATATTTCAGCCACATCTGGCTGAAAGTTGGCATTTAATATCACCTCCCTATTCTCAATATCGTTGGTAGCAGCAAGAACCTTATACATTCCATAAGTTGGAGGCAGACTAATGATATTGTCTGTTCCAGGGTTGCAAAAGGCTCTAAAAATAAGATCTAGAACTTCGTCACTGCCATTTCCTAGAAGCATTTGGGAAGTATCCAATCTTTTTTGTTGTGCCATCAAGGATTTCAAATCTCCTTGTTGAGGATCGGGGTATCGGTTGACGCCGTTTTCAAAAGGATTTTCGTTAGCATCGAGGAAAATCATCTCCTGATCAAAATCTGTAAACTCATCACGCGCCGAGCTGTATGGTTTCATAGCGGCTACATTTGCACGTACGAGCTTTTGTACATTAAATTTCTCCATCTGCAATTGCTTTTAAACGAAGTGTAACAGCGTTTTTGTGGGCATCAAGTCCCTCTGCAGCAGCCATGATTTCTATGGATGGACCGATGTTTTGAATCCCTTGCTTAGAGATTTTTTGAAAGGTCATACTTTTCATAAAGCTATCTAAGTTTACACCGCTGTACTGCTTTGCATATCCATTTGTGGGTAAGGTATGGTTTGTGCCTGAAGCATAATCACCAGCACTTTCGGGAGTATAATTCCCAATAAAAACAGAACCTGCATTTATGATTCCGTCAATATAAAAATCTTGCTCCTTCGAACAGATTATGAAGTGTTCAGGGCCATATTCATTTATTAATGACAGAGCGGCAGCATGTGAATTGACATAAATAAGCTTGCTATTTTCAATAGCTTTTGATGCAATGCGCTTTCGCGAAAGCGCAGTTAATTGCAATTGTACTTGCGTTGAGACTTCGCTAATCAAGGATTTTGAGGTACTTACTAAAATTACCTGACTATCTTCTCCATGTTCAGCTTGGCTCAGCAAATCAGAGGCAACAAAAGCAGCATTTGCACTGTCATCAGCCACGACTAAGAGTTCGGAAGGTCCTGCAGGCATATCAATAGCAACACCATATTTTGTGGCAATTTGTTTAGCAACAGTTACATATTGATTTCCAGGTCCGAATATTTTATAGACTTGCGGGATTGTAGCGGTACCAAAGGTCATGGCAGCAATCGCCTGGATACCTCCTACTTTATAAATAGTTTTTATTCCACATAACTGTGCCGTATACAGAATTGCTGGATGAATTGAGCCATCTTTTGCCGGAGGTGAACATAAGACAACCTCTTGGCAACCGGCAATTTTTGCTGGGATAGCTAACATTAATATAGTAGAAAACAAAGGAGCAGTCCCTCCAGGAATATATAGGCCTACTTTTTGAATAGGTCTCTTTTCTTGCCAGCATTGCACGCCCTGAGTGGTTTCAATACTAATACGCTCAGTAATTTGAGCCTTGTGAAAGCGTTCAATATTTGATTTAGCGAGATCAATAGATTGTTTAAGGTCTTCCGAAATCATAGCTTTTGCAGCTGCTACTTCTTCTTTAGAAGTTTTAAGGTTGTCAAGTGTTATACCATCAAATAGGGAAGTATATTTTTGAACTGCTTGGTCACCTTTTAGTTTTACTTCTTGAAATATATCGGTCACTGTCGCCTCAATATCTTCGATACTTTGCGTTGGACGTTGCAACAGTTCTGACCATGTTTCTGGAAGAGGGTTGAATATTGTCTGCATTAGAGTACCATTTTTTCAATTGGACAGACTAGGATACTTTCGGCACCAGCTATTTTGAGCTCATCGATAACATCCCAAAATGAATTCTTATCGATTACTGAGTGGATGCTACTCCAACCTTCTTGTACAAGCGGTAGAATCGTTGGGCTTTTCATACCAGGTAAAACTGCAATTACATCTTTGATTTTTTCATTGGGGACATTGAGTAATACATATTTAGAATTCCTCCCTTTTAAAACGGATTGAATGCGAAATTGTATTTTTTTCAAAATTGTTTCCCGTTCTTTAGAAATACTTGGGGAGACAGTAAGCACCGCTTCAGAGGTTAGCATTTGTTCAACTTCCTTCAAATTATTTTTAAATAATGTATTCCCACTAGAAACAATATCACAAATAGCGTCTGCTAGTCCGATATTTGGAGCTATCTCAACAGAGCCATTAATAATGTGGAGTTCAGCATTTACTCCTTTACTCTGTAGATATTGATTTACAGTGTTAGGGTACGAAGTTGCGATGCGTTTTCCTTCAAGATCCTTAATAGAAGTATATTCATTTCCTTTGGGAATGGCTAGTGACACCTTACATTTAGAGAAACCAAGACGTTCTACAATATCGAGGTCAGTTCCTTTTTCTATGAGTGTGTTTTCACCTAGAATGGCGATATCTACGACTCCATCTCTAAGATACTGTGGAATATCTCCGTTGCGAAGATATAGGACCTCTAGCGGAAAATTTCGGGAGGTAGCTTTGAGTTGGTCCTTCCCATTATCAATAGAAATTCCGCAATCTTTAAGGAGTTGCAAGGATTGTTCATTGAGACGACCTGACTTTTGAATAGCAATTCTAATTTTTTCTTTCATTTTTTTAATTGTAAAGTAAGAATCGCTCAAAATCAAAAAACCCGTTTGAGCGACTCAAACGGGTTTTTAATATATGACTTAAGTACATATCAAACTACCTCGCTCAAGCGATTGGTATGATTTGATGATGATGTACATTAATAGTTCTCATAGTGGTTACAAATGTATTATACCAAATTGTTAAAAACAAGTGAATAACACAAAAAATTTTATTTCCTAACCAAGGAAGTTTTACTTAGATTTGAAGTACAATCTCTTGTATAATTTTGGGGAATTATCACAACTTATGAAAGGATTTTTAGGGGCATTTTTAGTGTTTTCGCTTTGGGCGGTTGGTAGTATATACTATCTTCATCTTAAAGGAGATACGCCCAGTAACATCAACCCGTTGTTGTTAGAAAATGCGAGTAATACTGCTATTCCCAAAGAAGCCAAAGATGTTGAGTTGTCTCAAAACAACAATAAAAATAAGAGTAAAGCAGACCTTACAGACGCTGTTGGAGATAAAAATCAAGCGTTGGATATAGTTGATGAATCAAGAAATGCTTTATACGAGGGGTCAGAATCATCATCTAAAGCAGTTCCTGCTAATGCTATAGAAAATGCTCAGTTGCTCGCAGATGAAATAAAAAAGACGATTGCTATCAGTGATACTATTGATATAGATACTAATGAACCTGAGCAAACATTAGATACTAAAATTCGTATTGCAGATGGTCCGTCGGTATCAACTCGAATCTTTTATCCACAGTATAACAATACAGATTTAGTATTAGATAAAGAAATTGTAGCATATGCTAGTGAGTTAAAACAATTACTAAAAGACAATCCAGATAAGAAGGTGACTATCATTGGTCACACCGACAATATTGGGAACGGACAAGATAATTTTAAGATTGCCCTGCGAAAATCAAGACAGGTAAAGTGGTATCTAACTGCAAGACGAGGAATACCTCGTTCTAAAGTAACGGCTACCTCTCGAGGAGAAGAAGAACCCATTGAAAGTAATAAGAGCAACTGGGGTCGAGCTAAAAATAACCGAATAGAAATCATCATCGACTAAATTATGATGATATCAACTATGAACGAAAGTCAAGATACCATTGCCATCCCTGTCGCCTACATAGAGGCGTTTATAATGATGCTCATTGCTTTTCTGATTGGTTATATTGGCGCTACCTTATATGCTCGATTGGAAGCAAAAAAGAAAGCAGCTAAATTCGCTCTTGAAAAAGAAAGGATGCGAACAGAAATTGCTCAATTAAAGGAAGACAATGAACGCATCCCTGAAGATCTACTCCGAAAAGATCGTATGGATCAGGAGTTTGAACAAATACAGTTTCAGAAAAGAGCCTTTTCAGAACACGTACTTACCGAGAATGCCGATGCTGACACTGCAAAAATTGATTTTGCACGTATAGGAAGAGCAACTGCTTCAGAGAAAGATGATCTTCAAGAAATTATTGGTATTGGTCCATATACAGAAGCTAAACTAAACGATTTAGGTATTTTTACTTTTGAACAAATCGGTAAATTCACCGATGAGGATATTAATAATATTACTGAGCTTATAAAATTCTTCCCTGATCGTATTAAAAATGATCGTTGGGTAGCTAAAGCAAATGATTTGAAATTTAGGGCATCTAAAGAGGATGATTCCCCTGAAGATTCTTTAAAAAAAAAGATGATGACAAATGAAAAAACCACCTAAAAAGGTGGTTTTTTTATTCGATAAATTTG
>CAXBCS010000088.1:0-6097 GCA_963974305.1 uncultured bacterium | reverse complement strand
AGACTAGTGATAGCAATCATTACAGCTACGGGACGATAAGCGGACAATCAAAAACAGAAAGTTCGAAAATGAAAATCACCATTAATAACAATTTTTTTGAGGAAAAAGAATACATTATTAATGTGCTCTTTAACAATTTTCTGGGCCTGAGATATACACTTCAAATAGATTCGAGTATTTCGGATACTATTATTGAACTTGATTCCGGGAAAATGTTGATTTTGGAAGATCACTTTTTTATGAGTGAAACAGCATCGGAAACTTATTTAACTATTGAAAATATACCTATTGCAATTTCAGATGCTATAATTAGTGAGCTGAACATGCCATTCCTCTCACTTTATGGTCCCGCTGAAATTATTTTTAATGAAAATTGTATTCGTATAAAAGGAGATATTCTCGCCGGATCGTTTTTCATGTTATCAAGATGGGAGGAGTATGTTAATAAAGATAGAGATATCAACAATAGGTTTCCTGCCTCCGCTTCATTAGCAGTGAAATCAAATTTTATTGATAGACCAATTGTGAATGAGTATGTTGAAATTATTTGGTCGAGTCTCCTTCGAATTGGAATTAATCAAAACCGAAAAAAAACTTCATTCAATTTTTTGCTTACCCATGATGTTGATTTACCAAGGCTTTGGTGGAGTGGAAAGGACTTTGTTAAGTCAATAGGCGGTGCTCTACTTAAGCGGAAAAGCTTAAAAGAGGCATTGACGCTATTGAGACATTACATAGCAAGAAATGATCCATTTGATGTGTTTGATTGGATGATGACCTTGTCAGAAAAATATGGTTTTACTTCTCATTTTTTCTTTATGAGCGGGGGTACGTCAAAAAAAGATAATTTTTATAAAATTGATCACCCTGAAATAAAAAAGCTGATTTCAGAAATAAAATTAAGAAAACATAGCCTGGGTTTTCATCCTTCATTTAATGCCTACAATGATTTAGAACAATTTACAAAAGAGAGAGAATTGTTAGAGGGTATTGCAGGAGTACCTATTAAATCAGGCCGACATCATTTTTTAAGATTTGAAAATCCTACAACCTGGCAAATCTGGGAAGATAATGGTATGCATTGGGATAGTACAATGTCCTACCATGATAAGGAAGGGTTTAGATGCGGGGTATGTTATCCATTCCCAGTATTTAATATACATACTAAGGAAAAATTATCTCTTTTAGAAAGACCTCTTATAGTTATGGAAGGTTCCTTTATTACCCATCAAAAAGAAATAAAACTTGATGAGATGGTGGTTAAAATAAAAAACCTCATTGATACAACACATAGATATAATGGTGAGTTTGTCTTTTTATGGCATAATTCAGCCTTTAGAAATTTGGAACATCGACGCGTGTATGAAGAAATCCTTATATACACGGCAAAAAAATACCCATGAAAAAGAAAGTACTTATCATTTCCTATACCTACCCTCCAGCAAACGTTCCAGCAGCACAACGCCCGTATGTTATAGCGAAATATTTAGATAAAACCAAGTTTGAAGTTTCTGTTATTAGTTGTGGTAATTCAGATAGCTCCTTAGGCTTTGATGAACATTTTAATGAGGAACTAGAAAATGTAAACCTTATAAAAATTGATGCCCCTTTTGCATCGAAATCTAATGCTCTACGCGAGCATAAGATGAGTACGCAAAAAAAAGGCTTCAAATCCTTTTTAAAATCTAGGACGTTAAAGTTGATATCTTCGTCTGTGGTTCCAGATCGAGGAATAATTTGGTATCCATCAGTAATAAAATATCTTAAAAAAAACACAGAATTTATTTCGGGTCTTGATATTGTCTTCACTACATCGCCGTTTTTTACAAATCATCTCATAGGTAAATATGTTAAGAACATCAATCCCGCCGTAAAATGGTTTGTAGATGTTCGTGATTTCCATTATGTAGAACATTTTCAGCACCTCAAAGGGATAAAAGGTTACCTAAATAAGTCAATAGAACGTAAAGTCTTTAAAAAGGCCAATTCACTTATTTTTATATCAAATGCGATGAGGGATGTTTATGCGACTTATTATAAGGACTTAAGTGCTAAGATGAAGGTTGTGTATAATGGGTTTGACTTAGAAGACTTTGAAAACTTTAATATAGATGTTATAAATAATGAAAAGCTACATATTTTTTATGCAGGTAGTTTTTATGGAGGAGCTCGATCACCGCTGCCACTGTTTCGAATTTTGGACATTGTTTTTGAAGATGATCTCATCTCGCCAGATAGAGTACAAGTCAATATAGCAGGAACCTTAGAGCCTGAATTGAGAGTGCAAATTGATCAATTCAAATCATCAGAATGTCTTAATTTTATGGGTAAATTAGAGAGGTCAAAAGCTCTTGAAATGTTGACGAAATCGACCTTATTGTGGCTAATTGTAACTAAAAATATTACACATTATACAGGAGTACCTTTAAAAATGTATGAGTATATGGCGGCGAGGCGACCTATCATAAATTTCGCTCCTAATAAATCGGAGTCCTCTGCTATTATTACCGAGAACAAGCTAGGATGGAATTTCGATGAAGATGAAGACTCAATGAACACCATGGTAATGCGTTTTCAAGAAATTATTACTTCTTTTAATAATAACACACTTTCTGGAAGTCTTTCGGATCAAATTTTAAAGAAATATAGCAGGAAAGATCAAACTTCTCAGATAGAAAAACTCTTCAATGATTAAGAAATTTTTTTTTATATTATTTATTCTCCTTTCTTTCATTACTCAGACAATAGCTGAACCAGGTAAGGATGTCATCTTGTCTAGATTGACGTTTTCAGATATTTTTGGTGCCTTGGGTCTCGTTTTTGGTTTAAAAGTTCTGTACACAGGTTTCATAAATGCTAATCAAGTATCGAAAATTTATCAGGCATCACTGTTTATGGTGTTTTGTTTTTTTGCGCCTATTTTGTTTTCCTATAATATTCAATCTACCATTGTTGAGTGTTTGATTTTACTGTTTTTAGTATTCATGTCGGTGGGTATTTATAAAACATTTAAGGAGGATTTTCTTTCTTCATTACTCCCTTTAATTATTTATACGATGATCACGGCCAGTGTTTTAGGTTATTATGATTTATTGGCTAGTGTCGTTGGCTTGCCGCGAATATTTCCAAAACGAACGGACGGAGAGGCACTTTCAGGATTTAGAAACGCAGGTCAGGCTGGGGCTTATTTTCTTGTAAATTTGACGATACTAATACCTTTGCGTTTTTCTAAATTATTTTACTTGTTACGGAATAGAGATAGGAAATTGTTGAATATCGCATTGCTACTTTCAATAATTTTCATCGCCCTTACGGGTAAAATTGCTGCTTATATTGGCCTTTTAATAGGTGTTTTTATGTACATTGTTTACAAAAGAAACGCAAAACAACTTGTAGTTTTAATCATCGCAACTATTGGGCTTGTAGTACTTTGGAATAATTTAGAATCCTACATGCCAGATACCTATAATAGGATTAATTCTAAATACAACTCTCGTATTCTAGGCACTATAGAAAATAGGGCAAGTGGTGGTTTTATTGAAAATAACTATGGGGAAGCAATTCAATCATTTACTGATAGGCCCTTAATAGGCTCTGGAATGGGTGGTTTTATTGGTAGATACGGTAAACATGAGGTGCACAGTACGTATTTGAAAATGCTAGGAGAAACGGGAATCCTAGGTACCTTAGGTTATGCTATATTTTTGCTTTCTTTCCTGAGGCTATTTCGATTTAAAAAGCATCGAAAACAGAATCCGTATGCAGATTATCTTTGGGCTATGTACCCTTTTATATTGGGTTGTTTGATCAGTTGGTCGTACACCTATCATTTAAGAAAGAGAGAATTTTGGATTCTATTGACAGTTATTTTGATAAGTAATTATGCAGCTCGACAATACAGTTTAAACGAACAAAAATGCATAGTTGATGAATTACCAAAAAACATATAATAACATTCTAGTATTCATTAAAGAACATCAATGCTCACAGTTAGTATCCTTAGC
The DNA here is from genome assembly GCA_963974305.1 of uncultured bacterium. GTDB lineage: Bacteria > Bacteroidota > Bacteroidia > Flavobacteriales > Flavobacteriaceae > Dokdonia. Next base: position 2,093 of record CAXBCS010000088.1, on the reverse strand, counting down.
TAACTTAGACGAGGATACTATCAAGAAGCGTGTAGATGAGTTTTATACCATCACAACGGCTGAAGGTTCCATTTCTAAAACCGATGGAACCACAGGAACATCACTTGAAGTAGTTTTCAATAAAGATGATGTGCATAATTGTATTGTGATGCTAGATAATTTTAGAGAACGGTTTGGGTATCAATTGGAAAAAAAAGATTGGTTATCAGGCAAGGTGATTTTGACCATCAAAGATGTAATCAACTACCGTTTTTGGAAGACAGATTATATGCATAAAGTACGTTATTACTCTACATTTCATTTAAAAGATGGTTTTCAAACCATGAGTATGGGAGATGATTATGACGGTTTAAACAAATCAAAGTGAAGTTTGAAAAAATATATAAAATAGCACCCATTTGGTTCCAAAACCTAATGGTAACGGCCTTTAACTACTTGGCGTATAAGGATCGATATGGGGGATTGTATGCCCAGTATCGTGACCTCTACATTGTAAATAGGACCCTTTCTCTAAAGGAACTTAAAGCAAAGCAAGAAGAGCTTTATACCGCGTTTATAGAAAAGACAATGAATACGTCTACCTTTTATAAGGAGGCCTTTAAAGAAGTAAATCAACCAGAACTTTTGAGTAATATATCTAAACTTCCTATAGTGGATAAAGGTGCTCTTCAGTCTCAGATAAATAAGGTGTATACGCTTCCTAAATCTGATGGAGTTATCTCAAAAACTGGAGGCACAACGGGTACCTCTTTAGAAGTCGTTTTCACAAAGGATGACATGCAAAAACGATTTGGAATGCTGGATGCATTCCGAGCTTCTTTTGGGTATCGTCTAGGAATTAAAACGGCTTGGTTTAGTGGTAAAGCTATTTTGACCCCAAAGGATGCTGCTAACAAGAAGTTTTGGAAAACGGACTATTTACATAAGGTGCGGTACTATTCGACCTTTCATATTCAATCAAAGAATATTCTATATTACATTAATAATTTGAAGAAATATAAACCTTTATATATTGTAGGTTTCCCATCAACACTGCTTGAGATAGCACGTTATGGGCTGGCGCATAATATCACTTTTGATAGGGGAATTGTGAAGGCCATTTTCCCGACAGCAGAACAAGTAGATGACTATACTAGAAGTCAGCTTGAAGGTTTCTTTAAAACGAATGTTTATGACCAATACGCTTCCTCAGAGGGAGCTCCTTTTATCATAGAGTGCAAACAACGGAATTTGCATCTTGAATTACAATCTGGTGTTTTCGAGGTTTTGGACGCGAATGATATACCCGCAATGGAAGGTCGACTCGTAGTTACCTCCTTCACAACGAATGGAACGCCATTAATACGTTATGATATAGGAGATGCATTGGTGTTGAGTGATGCAGTGTGTACTTGCGGAAACAACAATCCATTAGTTGAAAAAATTCTAGGACGTAGCAATGACTTTATTTATTCGGAAGCGGTTGGGAAAATAAATTTAGGAAATTTATCCAATGCTCTAAAGGATGTAAATGGCGTGCTGAAGTTTCAAGCGATACAAGATGAAAAGGAAGCTATCACAATACTTCTGGTGAAGGATCAAACGCTATTTTCAGAGAAAGATCAGCGCGTATTTATGGCAAACATACGAGCACGTGTGGGTGAAAAGATGCACATTGACCTAAAATTTGTGGATGAAATTGCCAACGAAGCCAGTGGCAAATTTCGGATGATAAAAAATAATATTAAAGGACGGATGGAATAAGATGACGAAACCTACATTAATCAGGATAACGACGGTGCCCCTTTCATTAGATAAATTGCTCGAAGGGCAATTGGCGTATATGAATTCTTTTTATGATGTTATTGCTGTTTCGGCAGATGTTACGGAATTGAAAGCGGTTGCAAAACGGGAAGGAGTGGAGTCTAAAATGATTCCGCTTACGCGAAAGATAACACCGTTTAAGGATCTTTGGGCACTTTGGCAGCTGTATCGTTATTTGAAAATCCAGCGTCCTGCGATCGTACATACGCATACTCCGAAAGCTGGAATTGTAGGAATGCTTGCCGCGCGTATGGCAGGGGTGCCAATACGCATACACACCGTCGCTGGTC
>CAXBCS010000087.1:0-6166 GCA_963974305.1 uncultured bacterium | reverse complement strand
ATTTGATATTTTTAGTTTGATTGGGCCAATCTCCATAGACCAATACCTGCATATTCTTTGTCCATCGAGTATTACTCAAAATTCTTTTCTGCAAGCGGTAACTCCAGGGTTGCTTTGCTTTTGGATCCCAATTACCCGCGTATTTAGTAGTTTTCTTTTTAGATGGAAACAATACTTGCACAAAAGCCGCAATCAAACCTATATTCCCAGGACAACGTAAATGGATATGATCTGCTTTTTTCATTGCAGCATACATTTTGAACGCAATAAAGGGAACTTGAAAAATACTTTTGGTTAAATGTGAGATACCTCCTAACTGAATAAACGGCACCGAAATCATTTCCAAATCTTGCTTTTCAAAAGGAGCTGTCAACAATGGCTTTTCATACATTGTTGGAGAGAGAATACTTACTTTGTCAACTTTAGAAAACCAGAGGTTCATTTCTTTGACATAGGGAGCATAAGCATGATAAGCATCATCCTTGTGAAGTGTGGGTGCATTTGTAATGACCAAAAACCGCATTAAATATATCCCTTAGAATTATTGTTACTTACATGAGTAGCTGGCACGCCCATGACGGTTGTTCCCGAGGGAACATCGGCGATAACCAATGAATTTGCAGCGATCACCACATCATTCCCAATCGTTATGTTTCCTGCTACCGTTGCGCTCGCGCCTATATATACATTATTACCTATGACGGGTACACCGCGGCTATCTCCTCTACCGCTCACTCCAATAGTTACACCTTGCGAAATATTACAATTATTGCCTATGACTGCTTTGGAATTGATGATAATACCGCCAAAATGTCCAATGTAAAAATGTGTTCCTATACAGGCACTGTAAGGGAGCATAATACCTGTTATGATTTCTATATGTTTTTGTACCAACACGCCCCAAAGTAATAAGGGCATCTTTAAAAGCTTTGGTAATTTGCTTCTGTAAATGCGATTAAAAAAACGATACCAAAATATCGCCCAGAGTCCTTGCTGAGTCAACAACTGAACAATAGCCGGACGGCCGCTGTATTTTTTATATTTTTTTAAGTCTTGAGTAAAACGCATATTAACTTTCTAGGCACGTTTGGGTTTGTTAAATATAAGGCTTCCCCAGCCAGCAAAGCGGCCCAAAGATTCTTGAAATGCGGCTTTTCGATCATTTCCTTTGATGGCGTTACTCAAGCGCACCATCGTAAGCACAAATGAAGTTGCGTTCCACCGAAAGCGTTGTTTTAAGCTAGGCTTGGGATATTTACAGCGCCATACATACCACCCATTACGTACGACCATCTTCCCATACTTAAAGTGATTAGGCCTTCCTGAAGCTTCGTGATAATGCGCTAAGCGGGCGTTTGTATTAACATATTGAGGCCCGTGTTTGGCAACATCCAAACAGAAATCGGCGTCTTCATACAAGCCATAGCCTTCAAAGTAAGTAGAGAAAGAACTATGATCAAATACAGATTTTCTAAAAGACATGCTACAACCCATTAATAACTCTGCAGAATATATCTTCCCTGAAGGTGGTAAATAGCCTACTGGCCTACCGTGTGAACCCGAAGGCATCATTCCAGGCGCATCGGCTTCAATCAGTCCTAGTTTAGCACGTAATTTATAACGAGCACCTTCACTTCTATAATATCCATCATGGACAAAATAATTTGCCGATTTCCCCTCCCCTGACTTTAAAGGAGTCCATTCAACTTCATTAGTGATAAAACCACCAACGCCAAGTGCTTCAGGATATTCGGTAAAAGTTTTTAGGATAGCTTCAAAATAGTTTGGTTCTAATATTACATCATCATCTAGAAAGCAAACGATATCACAACTTGGATCTACCAACTGGATTCCAAAATTACGCTGCCGTGTCAATCCACGATCTGCCTTGCTAACTAAATGATATTTGAGATTCTTCCAATGAGTTGTTGCCAAAGCGTCCTGAGTAGCGGTATCCAAGGACCCATCAATAATTAAAATCTGATGTGGGTAAGTTGTTTGCTCATTGACAGATGCCAACAACTTTAAAACCGCCTGAGGTCGTTGATAGGTACAAATAATCAAACATGCTTTTAATGGGGACACAGGCTAGGGTTTTAAACGGTCATGAATGCTGCAAAAATAAGATTCTCTCGTCAAATGAGACTGCCACAACTCTCTATTCCTTTTTTGAATAGCTTCAAATTCTGTTGTAGCTGTTGCTTCGTGCCATTGCTGAAGGCAAACCGTCAAGGGTTTGGTCGTATCTACAATCACCGAATGTAAGCTCCAATCGATTTCATTATGTAAAGGCAGTTTTACATCTGTATCTATAAGTAAGGGGATTCTACCGGCCGCTAAAACTTCGTAAAAGCGAACAGAAAAATTGCCAGCACCTCGCACACATAAGGTATACGGGCTTTTAAATATATTATTAAAGAAGGCCGCAGTCGTTTGGGCACGTTGCTCTGGACTGTTGGCTCCCGCGCGATATTGACTGCGATGTATAATATCAGTATCAATTTCTGGATATCGTTCTAGTTGATTCAAAAACTTTTTCCTGCGATAAGCGGCAGGGTAAAAAGATTGTCGATCTGTAGGCTCTTTCCCTAGTAAACGTCTCAAATTACCATATACAGTGGCCGCTAGGGCCTTTGCCCATACTTTTAGGCTCGTACTTGAGAAGCCTACGAAGCCAACTTTGGGAATTAAAGGCTTTGGTAGGTAGAAAGGTTTTGTGCTTTGTTGCGTATAAGGATCTTGAATAAAAGCGGGCATCACTTCAGTGTGAGTAGGAAATTTTGATTTAAAACCGCCAAATCTAAACTGAGTAATCTTAGGGTCATTTAATGTTATCCCATAGTCACCAGATGTATACACCCATACCGGTTTATTGTACTTTGTCCACGTTGCAAGAATACCCAACAATTCAGTCGACTCCCCCCGTTTAAATGGCCCATTCATATCAATAGGATACACAAAAATGTCTGCATCATCCAGTTCACTTGTAAAGCTATAATGGGTAGCTATCCGTGGATCAGGGTGTTCATTATAATGCATGTCAAAAAGCAAAGGAAAGACCTGCGGTCTATTTTGGGGCGTGAGCATTGATGTAACTGTGAATACTTTAATCATAGCTTTGCTGCCCATTTTTTGCTTGCTTCCCAACGCGCTGAAGCTGATTTATAAAACCCAAAAGGATTGATGGTTTTCGCCGACTTAAAGGCTTTTAAAAATAAGACCAACTTATAACCTAATAATTGTTTCTCCGTATAGTTTTTCTGACGATGATATATAATTTGAGGCGATGGTTTTGGTTGGATAGCATCTTCCTGCCATGGAAATACATGTGGTTGCCGAAAGCCTCCAACGGGAGCCTTAAGATGTTTTAATTGTATCTGAGGGGCGTACAAAACATCATAACCCGCTTGCCTCAATTGCATTCCAAAATCGACATCTTCTCCATAGCCGTGTTCCAAAGACATGTCAAATTTAATATTTTTTAGTGCCTCCTTATGAACTATAGAGCAACCTGAACCAAAAGACTCCCACTGTTTAAAGGCATGCAAAGTATCTACTTCCCCTTCTTGAAGACAGGCCACTGTAAGTGCCTTTGTTTTTGTAGTTGCAACCGCAATTGCTAATTCTTCAATGAGATTTGACTTGCATCGAATGTCATCATCAAAAAATAACACCCAAGGGGATTGTACCTCTGCGATAGCTAGGTTTCGAGCATTGCAAGCTCCCGTTTGATGAATAAAGTGATGCTTAATTTCAAAGGGCCAGGATTCTGCTGTAAGGTAGTCCAACTCTGAGGTTGCTGTTGGATCTGCATCCTGTTCAACGATTATGATGCGTTTTGGTAGAATGCTTTGTGCTGATAAATCTTTAAGCACATCATAGAGATATTTTTTTCTTCCGATTGTCGGAATAATCACATCCACTTCTATAGTTGATTCCTTAGGGTTCTTTCCAAGATATGCTAAGGTATCAAAATCAACATTGAGTTCATTTTTTTTATGTAGTCGCGCTTTCGCGAAAGCGAACAAAGGAAATCGTTTCTCATAGAACAACTGTGCAATCAAAAGTAAAAGCGTCCACCTTTTTTTGTAATGTTCACTCACAAACAGATACAGCTGAGAAGTGCTCATGGGTTTCACTTTTCGTACCGGCAAGCTATCGTCATACATTCTATAACAACAAAGACCCAGAGGTCGCAGTTGGATTGCAATACTATTTAACCAATAGGAAAAGGATGGTGAAGCAGCAAAGACCGATTTGGGTAGGTTTTTAAGGAGCGAACTATGAATAACTCCCATGCGATCAATCATCTGCCAAGTGGGATATATGTCGGCTTTGCCAGTTGTGATAAAGGGACCATCTTCTACATAACCCATCTCTGAGGTTATAAAGTGATCAGAGCGTGTCCCCAGCGTTAATAAGGTATTATGGTGGTGCAAGTGTTTATTTATTTCCTCAAAAGGAATACTATGGGCGTCACTTTGATTAGAAAAATAGATCCAATGATTTTGATACTGCTGCCCTAAAAAATATAAAGCTTTATAGATATTCTTTGGGGCACCTTCCACCGATTGACCCATCTCATCTTTTACAGTTACTACTGTATCTGTATCTGAAAGAAGAACATAAAGAACATTAAAGGTCATATGATTTGGTGCAAAATGCTAGATCGATTCGTTGTTTTTTCCATGAGTCTCCACAACGGTATTCTCAGGAATAAAGATAGTATTAATCGAAGACCTATAGTAACTTTTCAAGGCCTGAAGAATCATTGTAAACCATTTACTGTTACTCATCACTGAATAACATTTGAATAAAAGTCCACGTTCTTTTGTAGGATTTGCTCTTTCGAAAAATGAGACAATATATGTTTTCGTGCTTGAGTCGCCATTTGGTCACGTGTTGAAACATCAGTCAACTGCTTATTTAGTGCGGCACTTAGACTTTCAATATCATTGGGATCCACCATAAAACCGGTAACCCTATCTATCATCAATTCTTTTGCCCACCCAATATTACTGGTGACGAGGCCCTTTTCCATGGCCATTGCTTCTAGCCAGGTCATCGGAAAGGCTTCGGCAAAGCTAGGCAAACAGATTACCGCCGCTTCTGCAATATATTTTTGAACCTCTTCATAGGGCACCGCCTCTACAAATCTAACTTGTGGCTTTGCATCTTCAGACAACAAATCCATGATCAACTGCTTGGTAGAAACTCCTGTTTGAGCGTCGCGAACGTCCTTCCCTAAAAACAGTAATTGGGAATTAGGGTTGGACTCTACAACGGCATTAAAGGCCTCAGCGAGGGACAGCACCCCCTTTTTCCGGATTATCGATCCGAAATTAAGGATATGACCTTCTTTAACTGGCAGGTCTAATGGAATAAAACGATCTGTATCTATTAAATTAGGTATCACGGTCATTCCTTTTTTCAAACCAAAAAGATCTTTGGTAAGAGCAGCTGTATATGCACTCACCGATGCAATGGCAGAAGCACTTTTTAAGGCACGCTTTTCAAAGAAAAAATTCTTCTTTTTTTGTTCTCGCCCTTCCAAATGACAGAAGTAAGTATCAGAACCATGCAATCGTATCACCACAGGCACCTTGAATTTCATAAAAGCAGTTATTCCAGTCCAATCGGCTGCCTCAATAAGAGAAATACTTTTCTGTTTAATCACCTTATTCAAATAAGCATTGACATGTTTACGATAGCGATAAAAGCCACCAAATTTATAGGCTTTGTGTTGAATTAAGTGAAGTGTAACTCCATCTGCATTTATAACTTTAGACCCCTTCTGACTATAAACAAAAACGGTCACTTGAATCCCTTTACGCTTCAGGCCTTCCGCTATATTTTTTATACTCGTCCCTATACCTGCGCTATGAGTTACAGCAGGATGTGGATATTCAGGAGTAAGGAAAGCGATGTGCATGGTTTAGTTGTTGGTGGTTAGTCTTTAGTCGTTGGTTGTTGGTTGTTGGTTATTGGTTGTTTATTTAAGATTTTATCGATGCCATTCCAGATTCGATCTGATGATGAATGAGCAGGTTGTTTATGAATTATATCAAACCAATCCTGAGCTGCTTTAACGGTCGTTTCGGGGGTGTCTAACATTTGTTGCAAAACATCGGTAATTGATTCAGGATGTTCTAACCATAGTACCGCT
>CAXBCS010000086.1:0-6454 GCA_963974305.1 uncultured bacterium | reverse complement strand
AGAATAGTAATATCTATCAAATCCTTTTTCGCATATTCCCATTCTGATTCCAGTATGAGTCCGCACAAATAATCATCGGTCCCATTTTCAAAATCAAGGGTGTCTATTTGTAAGATTTGATCTCCAATTTGTAGCTTGTTCTTTAAAGCGACATCTTCAAAAAGCGAACCTACAAATAGTCCTTCATCTCTATAATCCAGTCCGAATCCAAAATTCTCAACGGTATCATAGTCAAATTCGCTATGCTTTGCCATGTAAATTTGATTTGATTGCCAGTCCAAAATAACTTCGTAGTTTTTTAAGAAACGAGTGCCAATTGTATGACCCTGAGCGCTAAACTCCATTACTTTGTTATTTAAAGGCACTTCTCCCAGCTTTATGCGTGCTATGGTACTATATATAATAGTGTCGGTTTTTGCGATTCCTGCCACGCCGTAACTCTGAGGGCCCACTGAATAGGTTTTCTTTAAAGTTCCTATTTTCGTTAATGCCTCAAAAGCACTCCTTGGGATTGATAATTCTCCATTAGAACCTGTATCAAAGGTTATATTTTTAACCGTAAGATCATTGAGTTGTATATCAACAACCGGGGTTCCAGAAATCTTAGCCCTAAAAGGGATTGATTTATATGATTCTATTGTTTTTAAGTTATTAAGGGCATCCGAAAATGTAATCTCCTCATTTATATAGTCAATTTTCCAATAAGCATTTCTCATTAAATTGGCGCCAATAATCCCATCGAAATCCAAGCATTTAAATATGGCAGAGGCACTTAAATCTTGAATGATAGCTCCAGTGTTTTTGAAATTAATGTCTCCAATTTTAATATCAGAAATTTGTACATATCCTTGGTCGTTCAAGGTATTACCTCCAGAATCACTAACACTTCCAGTTGCCAAAGTACTTAGATTTAGTTTTTCAGCAAAGGCTTTAGAAAGAACATTGGGAGCTCCTGTATCAAATAAGAACCAACCTTCTTTACCATTTACAGTTGCTTTAATTATGGGTAAGCCGGCGCGAAATTCAAAAGGGACTGTAGTGATATAATCCTTTTGTTCTACGGACCCAGATTTCATGAGTTCTAGTTTCTTAGCAGCATTACAACTCGACAATAAAATCAATAAAAGGAGTGGAAGGTAAATTCTATTCATAGGTGTTTTAGGAATTATATCTCAACAATTTTAATGCCATGTAATGGTTTTTAAATGTAGTAGAATTTCTTTCAACATATTCATTGAAATCTTATTTGGTGAAAGGAAGTTAATCTAGACACACTTTCCAAGTTTCATTTTCTAGTTGAATGTTTTAAATCTTCCGTTGGCTGTCGCTAACTTTCAAAAGATGGACCAAGCGTAATTAGTACATTTGAGGTTCATATGTCTAGTACAATAGCGTATTTATGGAAAAGGAAGAGAAGAGGAGTAAAGGAAAAAAGAAGCCTTGGCCCACAAAGGATGCGATGGAACAGGTGTATGCAAAGAATCTTTGGGGTGGGAGCACAGTTGATTTTTATTCAGGAGAAGGGTCACATCACCCCGAGATCGTATCGCCTTATATATCAGCTTTAATTGCCTTTTTGTCATCATTTAAAAATCCTTTGGTAGTTTGTGATTTAGGTTGTGGGGATTTTAATGTTGGCAAAGAATTGGTACCCTATGCAAAAAAGTATAAAGCTGTAGATATTGTTGGACCATTAATAACGTATTCAAAAGAAAAATTCCAATCAGTAAATTTAGAATTTCATTGTTTGGATATCGCCAAAGATGCCTTACCCTCGGGAGACTGTGCTATAGTTAGACAAGTACTACAGCATCTTTCAAATGCAGAAATTCAGAGTGTACTCAATAAATTAAGTGTATATGAATATGTAATTATCACAGAACATGTTCCCGAAGGAACTTTTGAACCCAATGTGGACATAATTTCAGGTCAAGGCACTAGACTAAAAAAGCAAAGTGGGGTGAATGTTTTGAAGGCACCATTTCTGTTTAAGGTCAAAGAAGAAAAACAATTAATAACTGTGCGTTTAAAGGAAGGAGAAGGGGTTATTGTTACTACGATGTATAAGGTGTTTTAATGTAATAGTTATTTTAATGAAAATCAATTTCCTCTCTACTCAGAGTGTTTTGGGTTATCAGAAAGGTATTAGGCTTTGCACTTTTTTAACCTATGAGTGTTCCATTTTCGATTTTCATTCCAGGTTCGATAAGAGTAACTTCTTTATGCTCTCCTACGGCACCCAATACAAGACATTGGCTCATGAAATTTGCAATTTGCTTAGGCGGAAAATTGACTACTGCGATGACTTGCTTTCCTATTAAATCTTGAGGTTGATATAGCTTGGTAATTTGAGCAGAGGTTTTCCTTTCACCATATGCGCCAAAATCAATGATTAATTTATAGGCTGGATTTTTTACTTCTTTAAATACTTCTGCTGAAATAACGGTACCTACCCTCATTTCAACTTTCATAAAATCACTCCAACTTAGGTTTTCCATAGGTATTGTATTGATAATCTGTTCCAAAAAGCTTATTAATATTTTCTAGGAAAAAAAAGTGCCTAAAATGCAACGCTCACTATTATAGCTCCAAGGTATTAGAATCTTAGATATTTAACAAAAAGGCTCTCATTTTTTTTTGGATAAGGTTGGTGATATTGCTCCTGGATTCATTCGAGATCTTACTTAGGACAACTCTTCATAAACTTTCGTAGGAGGGTACATTTTAGAAACGATAAAACCAACCAGCATTGCCAAGGCAAAGGAAGGAGCTAACACATCTAATTCGACAAAGTAAGGACCTATACCTTCCATATTAGACACCACAAATTTAAATAGAATCACAGATGCAAATCCTGTAATCATAGAAGCGATGGCTCCCTTTTCTGAATAGCCTTTCCAGAAAAGGGATAGAATGATTACTGGACAAAAGGTGGCTGCTATGCCTGACCAACCAAATATCATTATCCAAAATATCTTCCTGTCTGGATAGAGATTGTATAATAATATTGCAATCCCTAGGGCTGCAATCGCCATGGCAACTGTAACTAGTCTTGAAAATTTGGTAAGGTCTTCATCCTTTAAATCGGGTCTGAGAATTTTCTGGTAAAAGTCACGTGTGATGGCGCTGGAGGCAAGTATAAGTAATGAATCTATCGTAGACATAATTGCAGAGAGGACAATAGCAATAAAGATGGCGACTAGGATGGTAGGTAAAAACTCATTGGAAACCATACTTAGAACGTTTTCTCCGCCATTGCCTAAAATTACATCTGGGTCTTGTCCTTCCTTGGTAAAATAGATTCGAGCGAGAATACCAATAGTTACAGCTGCCGCATCTGTCATAAGCGTAAAGAAAAGTGCAATCCATTTTCCTTTATCTATCTCTTTTTCACTTTTGATAGACATAAAGCGAACATACACCTGTGGGGATCCTAGGAAGCCCAGGCCTATCATTGAGAAGCCTAGAATGGTAAATAGATTCATCAGTCCGTCATCGCTTCGACCCATAAATTGTGTAAGTGTAGGATCAATGGCATTCAGACCATCTGTGATTCCCGTTCCATGATCCATTGAGAACCAGATGACAATAGGGAGTAAGACCAGGCCAAAAAACATTAAAATCCCTTGGAACATATCTGACCAAACGGCTGCAACAAAGCCGCCAATGAATATATAAATAAGAACAATTACAAAACCTATCAGGGCTCCAATACGATAATCAATATCGAGCATAGACTGAAATGCGATACCCGTGGCATCCATCTGGGAGGCGACATAAATAATAACAAAAACCACTAATACTGAAGCCGATATTATACGTAGACTGTTGGTTGAAGATTTAAAATGACTTTGAAGATAGTCGGGAATGGTAATAGCTTTATAAGTATCAGATTGCCTTTTAAATTTCTTTGCCATAAACTGCCAGGAAACAAAAACTCCCAGTAATTCTCCTGCAACTACCCAATAGCCAGAATAGCCAGCAATGGCTCCCATACCTGTTAAGCCAAGTAATAACCATCCGGATTCGCCTGTTGCTCTAGCTGAAAAAGCGACTGCCCAAAAGCCCATTTTTTTGCCGCCTAGATAATAGTCACTCATGCTTTTGACTCGGCGAGAGGCAAGTATTCCGATTAGAAAAAGTATAGAGACATAAATGGCTAGGACAGTAATTTTTGTAATCATAGAATTTATTAGGGATTCATAAAGGTAATTCTACTCTAATGGTAGACTAATGCTAACTTTTCGAAAGTCGAAAAAAGACAAAGAGAAAAAACAGTGCAAATAAAATATCATTGATGCCATAGATCGCATAGAACGTTCCCGCCATCACATCTTTTTCAAAGACTTCTGAGATCCTATTGTCTAGCATCCATTGAATCCAGACATAACCATATATTATTTTTTCAACTGCAAACACAGCGACCAACCATTTCACGGCTTGATATTTCTTGGCGACAGCCACATAGGCAAGTCCCCAAAGTACAATCATCAATAACCCAAAATTGGACATTACCACAGGATCAAACTCGGGTATTGTTTCATTGGTAAAGCCTCTAGAGAAAATCAAAACAGTTAGGTTCATCAAACCTGCGAGGATGAAGCCTTTGGAAATGGTGGAATGGTTGATAGGCATAAACGTATATTATAGATTATTTAATTTTGACAATGGATGGACTTTACTTTCCAGCTTTCTCAGCCGCAATCTCTTCCAAACGTTCTTTTAAATGATCAAAGACAACTTTATGAGAAAAAGCTCTACAATGTCCTTCCATAGCAGAAAAAACGATGTCGGCATCTGATTTCGGGTTTTTGGTTCCTTCTAGAAAATCGGCGAAGGTTCTGGTGGCCGGATTTAAGTAAAAATTATCCATGTCTCCCATCCAAATAAATACTTTCCCTTGAAGTTTAGGACCTAGAGTCTCCCAGTTTTGTTGCGCGTAGATTTTGAAATCATATTTTTTCCAATGTTCGGCAACGGTTGGGTCAATAGCACCCGTTTGTGGATCGAACAAGGGTTTTGGTAAGCCATTGTCCCCTTTAGGACTATAGAGCGCGGTATGGGCGCTAAATTGACCTCCTGAGTTGAGATAAGAATTGGAATCCCCCAAGACATTCTCATATTGAATGAAATCTTTGAGCGATAACATAGGTTCGCCATTTGTATCACGCATTACGGGTCTTGGATAACCATATTCATTTACAAAGGCATTGCTGTCTTTATAGATGTTTATTAATTGATAGTTTTCAAATTCGATGGCATCTGGGCTGTATGAAAACACACCATTAAAAACATCAGGATAATACAACTGTAATCCTAAAGATACCCATCCGCCGGTAGAGCAGCCATCGACAAAGCGTGTTGTGGCATCATCGGTACCTCGATATTTGGATTCAATATGAGGGATTAGTTCATTGATCAAGGCTTCACCATAAGGGCCACTATTTTCAGAATCCATTTGGTAGGAATCTCCAAAAGGGCCTTCACCGTCAAGGAATACAGTGATGATTTGAGGCCCTTCAGCTGAATCTATCCAATTCATCATTTCCTTATTATTCAATACATTGTTGATTCGGGTATATCGACCCCCATATCCTGACACATTATAACGAATAGGGTAGGCCTTCGTTTTGTCATAACCATGAGGTAGTAAGACGGCTGCTTTTAGATGCATGGGTTTATTCCACCATTTTGAGAGGATTTCACTTTTGAGATCCACTTCTCTTGATAGGTCGTGTGATACAACCTTTCTTGCTTCAATAGACTGACTGAGTATCATATCTAAATCTGTTGCTTTATTTAGCTGAATCTTTTGCTTTTTGCTGTACAAATTCCCTGGGGCATCGATACGGGATTCACTCTGGTCTTGATCCCATAAAACTTGAACATAATATTCACCTGCGGGAACTTTGTCTAATGACCATGGAGCAGTACTCATCCATTTGCCGTTACTATCTATTTTCACGCTAGCATCTGCTTTCTGTCCTTTTCTATTTTCTGCAAAAATATAGGTCTTGTACATTGGATTGGGCCAAGTTTGAGTCCGTGGTTCTGCATGGGGGTTTTGAGATAAGAACAGATACATTCTTCCATCTTCCTGAAAGAGTTCTTTCATGTTGTTATCAACTTTCACAGATGCTGAAAAGTTAAAACTTTGTTTTTGAGCGTAAAGGTGGGTGGTTAATAAGAACGCAATGACAGTGGTAAAGGCTGGTTTGAACTTCATATTGGTTGGTTTTATTCAGATTACAGCCAAGTATTTATTATTGTACATGGCATATCATTGCTCTAAGGTATTAGAATATAGTCCACTATCCAATGAAGTTAAGTTCTTTTATATTTTCAAGTATATGAATACAGCTGTAAATGAAGCTTTTTAGGCCTTTGAATTTGATTGAGTTGTCTCGTCCTAAATAACCGATACAGATTATTAAAGGATTAAATTTATTACTTA
>CAXBCS010000085.1:0-7414 GCA_963974305.1 uncultured bacterium | reverse complement strand
TGTGAGGTTCAGGGATCAACGGAGTTAATCCCCTTGCTATTGAAATTTTGGAATGCTGGTGTGAGGTTCAGGGATCAACGTATTTAATCCCCTTGCTATTGAAATTTTGGAATGCTGGTGTGAGGTTCAGGGATCAACGGAGTTAATCCTTTGGAGATTGAAAATGTTTTTTAGGTTACTGTTTTCTTAGAGTTAAGCAGGTAGTAGAAATATTTTTTTGATTAGATTTTATACTAGCGACTAAGTTGCAATTTGTAGACGCGCTAGTTATAGTTAAACAGTGGTTTTAATAAATTTGAGACTTTATTAACTTGTATAGTTTGTGTCAATAATTGAAACATTAGCCTGAGAATCTAATTAGAGTAAGGCATAGGAACGTTTGTTAGTATGCTAATGATTTAAGTGAGATAATTCATAAAATGATCTCCTTAAATATCAACAAAGACGATAATTGAAAAAGGAATCAAAGGTACTGCCGATAAAAATTACCACAGACTCCATATTTAATTGCAACAATTAAACTAATTTATTACTATATTTAACCCTTTACTAATTAAAATTTAAGATCAAGAGCAATGAAAAAATTATTCTCTATTATGGCACTTGCTGCTGTTGTGGCTTTAAGCACACTTAATGTTAACGCCAACAATACGCAGACAATCCTTCCAGTTCAAGCGCAACAGATAGTTGCTAGTGTAGATGCAGGTACCTCTTTACAAGAAGATGCGACACCAGCAGACGAACTTTCTTTTACACAAGGTTTGAAAAAACGTTTTATTGAAGGAGGCCCAGGATTTATGGGAATTGTACTTCTTTGTTTGATTCTTGGTCTTGCAATTGCAATCGAAAGAATCATTTTTCTAAACTTAGCTACTACCAACTCAAAGAAATTAGCTCAAGAAGTTGAAGATGCTTTAAATAGTGGTGGTGTTGAAGCTGCTAAAGAAGTTTGTCGTAATACAAAAGGGCCTGTTGCTTCTATATACTATCAAGGACTTGATAGAATAAATGAAGGTACAGATGCTGCCGAGAAAGCTGTTGTAGCTTATGGTGGTGTTCAAATGGGACAACTTGAGAAAAACGTTTCTTGGATCTCTTTATTTATTGCACTTGCTCCAATGCTTGGTTTCATGGGTACGGTAATCGGGATGATTAAAGCCTTTGATAAAATTGAAGCAGCAGGAGATATGAACCCAGCACTTGTAGCAGGGGGTATTAAAGTAGCACTTTTAACGACTGTATTTGGTCTTGTTGTGGCTATTATTCTTCAAATTTTTTATAATTATATTATCGCTAAAATTGATAGTATCGTAAACGATATGGAAGATGCATCAATCACTTTGATTGATATGCTCGTGAAGCACAAGAAGTAATAGTAATACCTAAAACAAAAAAGAGATTATGGGATTACATAAAATAACAAAAATAGTAATGGCAATTTTTGCCGTACTAGGAGCTATAGTTGTTGGTGTCATTATGGGTATCGACGAGGAAGCTATGCAAACTGAAATGAAATTGAATGGCGTAGAGTCCATTGATGCACCAAGTATCGATAACATCATGTTATTGTCTTGGATCATCCTTGCGATTATTATTGTCATCGTACTTATATATGTAGTGAAGGGGCTCTTCTCAGGCAATGCAAAGAAGACCTTAACGGGAGTCGGTGCATTTGCCCTAGTAATAGCAATTGCCTATTTCACTGCGACAGGTGTTGAAACACCTCTTAAGGATGAAGGAGAAGTATTATCAGCTAATGGCTCTAAATGGGTTGAAGCCGGTATACATGCATTCTATATTCTAGCTGTAATTGCAGTTGGATTGATGGTCTTCTCTGGAGTGAAAAAACTTGTAAAATAATAAACTATGGCAAAGCGATCAGCACCAGAAATTAATGCAGGGTCGATGGCAGATATTGCCTTTCTTCTACTTATTTTCTTTCTTGTTACTACAACAATTGATAAAGATAAGGGGTTGATTAGACAATTGCCACCGCCTATAGACGAGAACGCACCGCCACCACCAAAAATTAAGGATAAAAACCTTTTTATAGTGTTGGTAAATCGTAACAACGATTTACTTGTGGAAGGTGACCGTATGGAACTTAAGAATTTGAAGCAGGCTGCTATCGATTTTCTAGACAATGGTGGAGCTCCACAAGGAGGCGACATTAAGTATTGTGATTATTGTAAGGGAGAACGTAATCCGCGTTCATCAGACAATCCTGATAAAGCGATTATCTCCTTAACCAGCGACCGACTCACAGACTACGACATGTATGTGGCTGTACAAAATGAGTTAGGAGCTGCTTACAACACACTTAGAAATAGAGAGTCTGAACGTCTTTTCGGTTGGAAATACACTGAAAAAGCAGCAAGTCTTACTCAGATTTCGAGCGATGCTCAGAAGGAGAGAATAAAGGAACAACTAAAGCAAGTGCGCGAATTGTTTCCTTTTATCCTCACAGAGGCTGAAGCGAAACAGAATTAAAAAAAGTAGATATGTCTAAATTTAAGAAGAAAGGGGGCGGAGAGCTTCCACCTATATCAACGGCATCACTGCCAGACATCGTATTCATGCTACTTTTCTTTTTTATGGTAGCAACCGTATTACGTAAGAATGATTTGAAAGTAGATAATATATTGCCTCCAGCTAATCAAACTGAAAAGTTAGATAAGACAAAGACAGTGTATATTTATATAGGAAAACCTAAAGCCGAATTTAAAGGAGGTAGAGGCACTGAAGCCAATATTCAAATTGGTGACAAGTTTGTCAATATCACAGAACTTAAAGGTGCTATTTTTGAAGAAATCAATAAATTACGTGACGAACTTCGTTCGAAGGTAGTTGTTGCTTTAAAGGTAGATAAAGGTGCCAATACAGGTATTGTGAATGATGTGAAGAAGGAATTGCGCGAAGCAAATCTTCCGAAGATTATTTATATTACTACGCAATCAGAGTCTCTTAAGTAGATACTGAGTCAATATAATTAGTAAAAAAACGTCTTGATTTTTCAAGACGTTTTTTTTGTGTTCAACTTCCAGAGGGGTTTACCTATCTTTGTGTACATGAAACAATTCACCCTACTTTCTAGTTGTTTATTTGCACTGCTCTTTAGCGGGACACAAACGCTCTTTGCACAAATTGAAGAGGAAGAAACTATAAGTGTTATTGATTCTCTTTATCGCGAAGATCAAGTTTATTTCGGGTTAAGCCTTGATTTATTATTGGATAATCCTCAAGCCTTTTCGCAAAACGGATTCAGCGGTAGCTTTCAGCTAGGGTTCATTCGTGACATGCCTTTTAATAAAAGGCGTAATAAGTCAATAGGAATTGGATTGGGAATGGCAGTGGATATCTTTAATCAAAATTTATTTATCGGGGAAGAACCAACCAATAATACAGCCATCTATACCATCTTAGCGAGTGATACAGATCGAGATAAAAATCGGTTTACCTACTATACCTTAGAAATGCCTATCCAATATAGATGGAGAACTTCAACTCCTGAAGATTATTCCTTTTGGAGAATATATGGGGGCGTTCAATTGGGCTATATATATCATTTTAGATCCAATTTTCAACAAACTGCTAACGTAGTGTCACAAACGGATGTTCCTGAGTTAAACAGGTTCCAGTACGGTTTAAGCGCTGCTTTTGGATATAGCGCCTTCAATCTTAAGGTCTATTATGGCTTAAATACGCTGTTCAATAAAGATGCAGTGCTTGAAAATGGCGAAAAAATAGACCTACGCGTCCTAAGATTAGGGATTCAGTTTTACTTTCTATAACCAATACGCATAAACAAGAAATTGCGGTATAGCTCCAATAAAAAAGCCTACTATCAATTCGATAGGGGTATGGGCTTTAGCTTCTAGTCTCGATGTAGCCGTGGCCCCAGTGGCAATCACAAAAAGCGAAATTAATCCCAATAAATTGTTGTTAAAATGAATGCTTAGCCCAATAATAAAAAGAAGCACACCTGAAATTCCTATCATGTGTAGACTAGCTTTAAATTTAAAAAGACAGCATATAAAGGCCGCTATACACGACCCTAAAACGCCCACAAAAAAGAAGTGAATTTCCGGAAGTTCATAGCCTTCAAATACTATATTAATAATTAGTAATGTAAATATCATCTGAAAAAGCAAAGGATATCTACGCTCTCGAACATTTTTGAGGTGTATTTCTGTTACCAATCCCAGATTTTTAAACATAAAGTAACTGAGAATAGGAATTACAATGGTCATTATTACAGTAGCAAATAGCTTAGCATACCAAAATTCGGCAGTAACATATCTAGGAGTGATTGCAAAATAAATGAGCACAGCCGTTAATGGCATCCACAAGGGATGAAAGATGTAAGAGAAAGACTTTACGAGCCACTTCATTAAATCTGCTTACGTAAACGAGCGACAGGAAGGTCTAATTGTTCTCTGTATTTGGCTACTGTTCTTCGTGCAATAGGATATCCCTTTTCTTTAAGTATCCCAGCCAATTTATCATCGGTAAGGGGTTTCTTTTTATTTTCTTCAGCGATCACAGTTTCAAGTATCTTTTTAATTTCTCGAGTAGATACTTCCTCTCCTTGATCATTGGTCATACTCTCACTAAAGAATTCTTTGATCAATTTGGTGCCATAAGGAGTGTCTACATATTTACTGTTTGCTACTCTTGAAACCGTAGAAACATCCATGTCAATTTCTGATGCAATGTCCTTTAAAATCATCGGTCGCAAATTACGCTCATCACCGGTTAAGAAATATTCTTTCTGATAATGCATGATGGAGCTCATAGTGACAAATAAGGTCTGTTGTCTTTGACGTATAGCATCAATAAACCATTTTGCTGCATCTAGTTTTTGCTTGATAAACATCACGGCATCCTTCTGAGCCTTGCTCTTTTCTTTAGATTCCTTATATCCCTTTAACATGTTGTTATACTCTCGGGATACATGTAGTTCCGGAGCATTACGACCGTTTAAGGTAAGCTCTAGTTCACCATCAACAATCTGAATAGTGAAGTCGGGTACCACATGTTCAACAATTTTAGTATTTCCAGCATAAGAGCTTCCAGGTTTTGGATTCAAAGACTCTATTTCTTGAATAGCAGCTTTTAAGTCCTCCTCAGAAACATCAAATTTTTTCATGAGTTTCTTATAATGCTTCTTGCTAAAGTGGTCAAAAGACTTCTCTAAAATGTCCATGGCTAAAGAGACCGACTTAGTAGGCGTCCTGCGGTCCAATTGTAAAATTAGACATTCTTCTAAGCTTCTAGCTGCAACCCCAGCAGGATCCAGATCTTGAACCTTAAACAGGATTTCTTCAATCTTTTCTTCGGTGGTATATATGTTTTGAGTAAACGCCAGGTCATCAACAAGGTCAATTATTGACCGTCGTAAATATCCACTCTCATCAAGACTGCCAATTATAAATTCTGCGATTTCACGCTCTTCCTGAGAAAGACGCACGGTATTGAATTGAGATTTTAAATGTTGATTAAAAGAAGTTCCTGAGGCATAGGGTATCTGGCGGTCTTCATCATCGGCACTGTAGTTATTTGCACTTAAGCGGTAATCTGGAATTTCGTCATCACTTAGATAGTCATCAACGTTAATTTCAGTTTCTATGCTTTCCCCTCCATCTTCATAATCATCTGTATTGTTAAATTCGTCAAAATCGTCATTAGCTTCATCTTTTCCACTATCCAAAGCGGGATTTTCTTCCATTTCCTGCTTGACCTTTTGTTCAAAGGCCTGAGTAGGCAATTGGATAAGCTTCATCAACTGAATTTGCTGAGGAGAGAGCTTTTGTGATAATCTAAAATTGAGCTGTTGTTTTAACATAAAACAAAAATACACAAAAGCGAGAAGATGTGTGTGCCAAAAAGGTGTTAAGCCGTGCTCTATCGCACGAAATGTGAGTAGAGCTTGAACAGTATTTCTAAATGCAAAAAGAAGGGCTTAACTAATTCAACATCTCAAAAGTAAATCATGGATTCAATGTAGCTAAGGACTCTTATCTCTTAAACTTTAAAATAGCCATGTTTCAACGCGTATATAACTAGCCCTGTTCTATTTTTAAGGTTGAGTTTAGCAAAGACTGAGTCGCGATAGCCTTGTACAGTTTTAGGACTTAAAAACATTTTTTCGGCAATCTCATTGTAGGTCATTTCAGTACAAGCATGTTTAATAAATTCTATTTCACGTTCCTTTAGTGCTAATGCATTGTCTACATCTAAACTGCTTACCAATAATTTTGTCACTGTATTTGTGTGATAAAATCCATGAGTACTTAGCTCCTTTAAGGCGTTTTCTAGTACAGATTTCTCGGTATCTTTAAGTAGGTAGCCTTTGGCACCCGCCCGCAACATTTTAAGAATAGTGCGCTCCTCGGCCTCAACCGATAATGCCAATACCTTTATATCCGGAAAATGTTCCTTGAGATAAGCGGTCGTTTCAATGCCATCCATGATGGGCATATTTACATCCATTAGTACAATTTCTGGTATTTTATCGGGAAATACCAGTTGATCAATAAAGTCTTGACCATGCTTCGAAGTGTATAAAACTTTGAAGTCTTCAAATGAATTAACGAGACCACTAATCGCTTGGGAGAGAAGGGTGTGGTCATCTACAACAACAATAGTTTTCATGACGGTTGTGGCGTATAAGTGAGTTTTAGTTGAGTGCCTTTTCCAGGCGCCGAATGATAGGTAGCTGTTGCTCCTATAAGTTGAGCTCTTGTTTCAATATTGGATAATCCAATACCGTTTTTCGCTTTCGCGAAAGCGTAATCAAAACCAATTCCATTATCTATAACAATAATGGTGAGTTGGTTGTCTACATAGCTTAAAGTTACGTCTAATTTTGTAGCTTTTGAATGTCTAATGGTATTGGTGAAAAATTCCTGTAGCATACGGAAGATTACGGTCTCTATTTTTTTATCAATAATAATAGGCTTACCCTTTACATGCATGGCGGGTTTGAGATATGCCATCCTATTAAATCTTTCCAACTCCAAAGATAATGCCTCTACCAAAGTCATGTTCTTTAAAGCTTCTGGATTAATAAGTTTAGAGAGCGTTCTAATTTCTGAAAGTCCCTTGCCAATAGTTGCTGCTGCTTCATCAAGGTCTTTTTGGCTACCTGCTGCATTTTGAGTCTGAATTTTGGCTAAAGTGAGTAATTGACCAATATTATCATGCAATTCCCAGCTTATATTTCGTAAAGTTTCCTCTCGTATTTCAATTTGAGTTTCGGAAATTTCTTGTTCGTAATGCTTTTTAATTTTCTGCTGTTCTTGAACCAATGAGTTCTTCCTCCTCATAAATACTGAGAAGAGAATCGCTACCACTATAAGTAGCAGCAATAAAATCGCAACAGCGACTAAAACTATAATGAGTGTAGCTCCCT
>CAXBCS010000084.1:0-7640 GCA_963974305.1 uncultured bacterium | reverse complement strand
ATTTAAACAGCCAACACACTCTTAACTTTATGTCCAGTTAAATATAGTAAGTCCAAACCTGTAATGATAGTAACCAGTTGCTTCCATAACAACCAATGAGCTATCGGGTAACTCTTTAAGGAACTTCTTAAACCCAGACTCGTCATTCTTATACTGGTTATGACCTACGGAACTACCATGTACATCAAAAACATCTTTACTAATGTCGACTCCAAAAGTTTCATTATATTTATTCATAAGTAATGATTTATGAAAGAACTAGCTACTGGTCTAACAACAACTTGAAAACGAGATCTAAAGGAACTGAACGTGATTTAAGTAGTAAAAGAGAGAGGATTATTCCCTATAGCTATCGGGATTGTCGAAGTCTAAAGCTTCACCGTGTATACTAACCTTAATTCTCTCTTTTGTTCTTTCTGATTATACAATCAATTTAAAGAGAATCAAACTTAAGATGGCTATAATTCAGTCTTACATTTTTCATAATATAAAAATCATTAACTTTAAAACGGTCTGATTCCTAACTGAAAAATCCTGCGGAATTTGCCAGACCGAAATCACAACCTAAGCGTTGTTTTTAATTCAATGTAATAGAATCAACTGCAAATGTCTAAAATTAGAATATTAGCAATAGAAGACGATCCTATCCACGAAGCAAAACTTCGAATGGAGATGGAATTATTAAAGTACGATTTAATTGATGTTATAGTTGATCCTCATCAGGTGATTCCTATCATTCGCGCGACAAACCCAGATATTTTATTGATGGATGTTGATTTGAATAGTGATATTTCTGGAATTGATTTGGTTAATAAAATTAATGAGCTATTTGATATTCCAACCGTTTTTTTAACTTCGTTTCATGATGCTAGTACCTTCAATAAGGCCAAGGAAACAGAACCAGTGGCCTACATCACTAAACCGTATAGAGCTGAGGAATTAGAACGAAGTATAGCGCTTGCTGTTTTTAGTAAACAAAAGGAAAGAAAAGGTATTGTTAGCCCTAAAAATGCTCGTATAACAAAGCATCTATTTGTGAAAGATGGCGTTTCATTAACGAAAGTGCTACTCTCAGACATTAGATATATTGAAGCGTATGACAAGTATTGCTACATTCATATACAGCACAAGAAGTACATGATTAAGGAAAGATTAAAGAACATATCCGAAAAGCTACCGGATGATCTTTTCATACAAGTGCATCGCTCTTATATCATCAATATCGAAGCCATTGATGATATTCAGCTGACTCAAAGTAAGTTGTTGATAGGGGAGAAGGAAATTGGTATTGGAAAAACATATAGGCACGTTTTCCTTTCCAGAATTAACATACTTTGATAGATTTTATCTAAATTGGTTTTTCATGGAGATTACTGAAAGAATAAAAACAATATCTGGCCAACAGGAATTCCTTTTTTGGGTGGCCTCAGTAAATAAAAATAAGGTTTGTGAATTGACTCGGGTCGCTGGCTACACCATTGAAGCAGACAATGAACACATTACCATTTTTCTTCCAAAGCAACTGTTTGACAATATAGAACAGACGCTCAAGGTCGATTCGAAAATCAGCTTTTTAATGGCTTCCATTCTCAACTTTGAATCTTATCAGATAAAAGGGAATTATGTAAGTCATCAAATGTGTACTGAGGAGAATGTTGATTCGTATCAGGGAAAAGTCCTTAAAATCATTGAAATACTAAGTGGTATGGGTTTAGAAGGAAATAGAATTTTTGGATATTTACTAGATCAACCCAGCATTGCGCTGAGAATGCGGTTTACCGAAATGTACGAACAGACACCAAAACCTGGAACAGGAGGCAAACTAACGCACTAAGAGATGATGAAAAACAAAATAACACAGGATATGCTTCCTGCCTTTCAAGGTGTTATACCGCCTACAATTGCCACGGTGTCTCTCGATGGAACGCCAAATGTGACATACATTTCTCATGTTCAATACATTGATGAGGATCACCTAGCTATATCACGACAGTTTTTTAGCAAAACCTGGAAAAACATCAACGAGAATCCACATTTTACGGTAGCTGTAAACTGCCCTGAAACGTTTTCGCTTTGGAAAATAAATTTATACTTTGAGAAAGAAGAAACAGAAGGCGACTTGTTTGATGAAATGAACATGATCATTATGGCAATAGCTTCTATGCAGGGCATGGAAGATACTTTTAAGTTACAATCTGCAGTTATTTGTAAAGTCGAATCAATTGAAACGCTAGTGCTCAATGGAAAAATCAATTGAGTTATTAGAGAAAGAGCTGAAAGAAGAAAAGAGAGAAAACTCACTGTTAAGAAATGTTGCAATAGAACTTGCAAACCTTTCTACCCTGAAGGAAAAACTTAACAATATATTAGCGTTATTAGACGATAACTTCAATCTAAAGCACACGATGCTTTTGTTTCCGGCTAAAAATAATACCATCCTTCGGGTATTTGCCAGCCGGGGATTTTCCGATTTAGGAATTGGCGTTGAGATACCCTTTAATTATGGTGTAGTAGGCACAGTGGCCAGCAAGAAGAAAAAATTAAGAATTTCCCGAATATCTCAGTATCGAAGATATGCAAATGCCTTCGTTAAAAAGGATAAATCCAATTCCCAAACCATCAAACTTCCCGGTCTCCCCAATGCTGAAAGTCAGGTGGCTTTACCCTTAATAGCCAATAATGAATTGGTGGCTGTTCTGTCTTGCGAAAGTGAAGACATCCTGTTTTTTCATCAGAAAGATGAAGATTTGTTAATGACGTTATCACAGCAAATTGCATTATCCATTCAAAACTCCATAATCTACGAACAATTGGAGGAACGCGTAAAGCTTCGTACCCAAGAACTGGAAAACCTAAATAAAACGAAGGATCGATTATTTTCAATAATTGGACACGACCTTAGAAGTCCTGTCACCTCCTTGGAGGGGATCGCTGAACTATTTGAATACTACAACTCGGAAGGGAAAAATGAGAAGATCCTGTCACTGGGGCCAAGGATCAGTTTTGCTGCAAAAAACGTTAATCAACTCCTTGACAACCTCTTGAATTGGTCCCTGGGCCAGCAAGAAGGCCTTCAATGCACACCTCAAAAAATAGATTTACAACCTTTGATAAAAGACGTTCACCATCTTTTCACCGATTTCATTGCTTCTAAGCATATTCATTTTTTGCAATCCATTGATGATAAAGCATCCGTATTTGCGGATTACAATATGATTTTCAGTGTGTTAAGAAATGTCATCAGCAATTCCATAAAATTTACACCCTCAGGCGGACAAATTGAGGTCTCTACCAATGATATCGAAGACAAAGTTCAAATCACTATTAAAGATACAGGTATTGGAATGGATCACGAAAAGATTAAAACGTTGTTTTCGCTTCAGGAAAACAAAAGCACTCTTGGAACTGACCGTGAAAAGGGATCAGGCTTAGGTCTGGTGCTGGTCAACGAATTTATGCTGCTCAATAAAGGAACCATCAGAATTGATAGTTCAAACGCAGGAACCAGCATCCAATTGCTACTTCCGAGGAAATAATCATTTTCTTCACTCCCTTTTTCAAGCCATTCGCTCCCTGATCAGGGACGTTCATTCCTTTTTTTTCTTTCTCATTTTTAATCTAAGCATTTTTGACCTAAGAAATCAAACTTAAAAAAAGAACAAATGAAAAGAATATTGGTAACTGGAGCAACAGGAGCCCAAGGAGGTAGTGTAGCTCGTCATTTATTAAAACAGGGAAAATTTAAGGTAAAGTGCCTCACCAGAAATCCTGAATCTGATGCTGCCCTCGCACTCAAATCAAAGGGTGCTGAAGTTGTAAAAGCGGATTTATCTGACAAGGAAACAATCATTGCAGCCATGCGAGGCTGCTACGGGGTATTTGGTGTTACCAACTTTTGGGAACATTTCGGTGGAGAGTTACAACACGGACTAAACCTCGTAGATGCTGTAGAATTAGCAAATATTGAACACTTTGTTTTCAGTACGCTTCCAAGTGCTGAACAATTATCCAATGGAACTTTATCGGTGCCTCATTTTGAAACCAAAGCGGCCATGGAAAATTACAGCAGATCTAAAGATACGCCAACAACTTATGTTCATGCGGCCTTCTATTTCGAGAATTTCTTATCGTATTTCCCACCAACGAAAGGGGAAGATGGCACTTATGGGTTTGGATTTCCTCAGGGAAACACTCCATTAGCCGCACTGTCTATTGAGGATTTAGGTGGAATCGTAAACACGATTTTCAGCGACCCTTCGGCGTACATCGGGAAACTCATAGGTGCTGTCTCTGATGACTTGGATCCTGCAAAGTATGCCGAGATTATGACGAAGGTGCTTGGGAAAACCATCCAATACAAGAATATACCAAGAGAGGTCTTTGCTTCATTTGGTTTCCCGGGAGCAGAAGATCTTGCAACTCAGTTTACCTGCAACCGATTACACATTCTAGAAAGAATAGCAGACCAGAAATCAAGTTATAAAATGTATCCTGAGATAAAAGGATTTGAACAATGGCTCACAGAAAACAAGGAAAAATTCGCGCCCATCTTTCTGGAATAAGCATCAACTGTTTTGCGCTCATAAATCACAATTAACCACTTTAATTAATTACTAAAAAATATAAAAATGGAAACAACAATCGAAAAACAAATCGACCCGTCCAAAATCATGCAAATAGGCTTGGGATTTTGGGCCTCAAAAACACTTCTTACGGCGATTAATTTGGAGCTATTTACCTATTTATCTAGGGGAGAATTGTCTGGAAGGGACATACAAACCAAACTAGGATTACATAATAGAAATCTTTATGACTTTCTGGATGCATTAGTGGCGCTCGGATTTCTGGAAAGAAATGGCTTGAAGGAAACGGCTACGTACCGCAATACTAAAGATACCGATCTTTTTCTTGATAAAAATAAGCACAGCTATGTTGGTGGTATGTTGGAAATGGCCAACAATCGTCTTTATCCTTTTTGGAACAATCTAGAGGAAGGACTTAAAACAGGAAAGCCCCAAAATGAGACACGTTCGGGAGGAAAGCCCATTTTCGAAATTTTATACGGAAACCAAGCTTTGTTAGGTGAATTTTTAGGAGCTATGGGTGGCATTCAAATGGGCAATTTCATGGTCTTGTCACATAGATTTGATTTCTCTGGATATCAAACCTTATGCGATTTGGGAGGAGCTGGTGGATATCTCGCCGCTCAAGTCGCACAGCTCAATCCACATATGAAATGCATAACATACGACTTGCCACCCGTTTCGCCTTTGGCTTCTCAAAACATTGAGAACATGGGCCTTGCTGAAAAGGTGAAGGTACAATCGGGTGATTTTTTCAAAGATGAAATTCCAAATACAGATGTCATTACCATGGGCAATGTGCTTCATGA
This sequence comes from uncultured bacterium, assembly GCA_963974305.1. Taxonomy (GTDB): domain Bacteria; phylum Bacteroidota; class Bacteroidia; order Flavobacteriales; family Flavobacteriaceae; genus Dokdonia. Next base: position 2,248 of record CAXBCS010000084.1, on the reverse strand, counting down.
TTGGGGGTTGGTCGAAAAGAAACGATTAATGAAGAAAGCCTACCAAGCACTTCCTGAGGGGGGCAGTTTGGTGGTGATAGAAAATATCATTGATGATACGCGAAATAAAAATGCATTTGGCCTTTTGATGTCTCTGAACATGATGATTGAAACACCAGAGGGATTTGACTTTTCTTTTGCCGATTTCAACCAATGGGCCAAGGAAGTTGGATTTAAAGAAACATTCATAATGCCTCTTACGGGGCCTTCGAGTGCAGTAATTGCTATTAAATAAAAATAAAAATAAAATAAAATGAAATACTTTAAAATCAAACTCGTATTAACGCTGACATTGGCGCTTTCAATAATGATGTCATATTCTCAAACCCAAAGAAACCAACCAGATGATTTTTCATTCTCAGATCATATACTTGGAGGAATGACGTGTGTAATGGTTCAACACAATATTAAAGATTTTGATACTTGGGAAACGGCTTATAAAAAGGATTCAGAAAGGAGAAAAAAGGCTGGAATAATAGAAAAGCATATCCTAAGAGGGGCCTCTGATCCGAATTTCATAACCGTAGTTTTTGAATTTAAGAATATGAAAACTGGAAAGGATTTTTTCACAGATCCTAGAACAGCTGAATTAATGGGCGCGGCAGGCGTGACCAGTAAGCCAACTTTCACCTATTTCAAAGTTTCCAATTCAGGAATCCCGACAGGTGATTCTTTTTTGATCATTCGACACACCGTAAAGGATTACAAACATTGGAAAAAAGCATTTGATAACCATCAGAAAGTACGAGTAGAGTACAAGATTTCACTTACTGCGCTTGGAAAAGAATTAGACAATCCCTTAAATATTGTGGCAATTTTCAACGCCGAAAACACGAATGATATCACTTCATTCTTAGAAAAGTCGAATTTGAAAGAAGCCATGAAAAGTGCAGGAATAACAAGCGAGCCTGTTTCACAAATTATGGTATTAAGCAAAAAGTAATTGTTAAGGTGTTATCTGGTATTAGTGAATGTCGTACAAGGTGTTGTACGACATTCAAGTTTTCAGAACTATTAGAACTACTAAAGGTGAACAACTCTTAAACACTAAAGACAACAATAGATAAAAAAACATAGGGCTGATTTGCAATCCAAAAAATCATCGAATTCTAATGAATCCGTCATATATAATTTAAATCTAACAATCGGACTTGGCTCGTAGGTTAAGAAAAACAAGGTGATAATCCCTACATTTTTTATCAAGGACGTTGCCGCTAATATTGACCCGTCCTGAAATTAATTATTCAAATAATCATATCTGCTGATATAATTATTCGTTATTTTTGAATAATTATTTATTAATCAAAGGGAACACGAAACTGAACACGTTTTTGAACACGATTTTATAGAATAGCGTCTGGAAAGCCTTGTATTAAGGCAATTCAAAATCATGAAGCTTATTCAGTTAACTGGCGCTCATCACCTATATATTCAAGAAAAATAGTCGGGTACGACCTCAGCGACAGCCTAGAGCTCAATGGATGCATCAGAGCGCTCCAAAAAGCAATTTACCAGGCCAAGGTAACCAAAGGGTTGATTCGTCATTCCGACAGGGGCATACAATATTGCAGCAATCAATATAAACAGATCCTTAAAAGAAAAAAGATGGAAATCAGTATGACCGAAAAGAATCATTGCTACGAAAATGCCATGGCCGAAAGGGTAAACGGAATATTAAAAGACGAATTTTATCTCGACCAGACCTTTACCAGCGTGGTACACGCAAAAAAGGCAACCAAAAATGCGATCAAATTGTACAACTCTAAAGATTGCATTTATCTTTAGACTATAAAACACCTAATTACGTGCACCAATATGCCGCTTAAAACTAATTATTAATCTGTAGCCGTATTTTAGGACGTGACAACAATCCAATGTCACCAGCGACTGAATCAGAAAATATGCCAGTAAAGATTTAATGAACACCAGTATTATAGGTTCCCCATGACAGAACTTGATATTTTTTAATCTTGATCTAAAAAACATTAATATAAATTATATTATTTTAAGTTAAATTGTATATTTGCACCCTCAAAAGACAGACAAAATTTGTTTTTAAATAGTTCTTTTTAACTTTAGTGTACAATTAGGTGAACATACAAAGTTAATGTTGTTTTAAAACGTTGAATGACAGGGTGTTATGCGATTGTATAAAATCCTGCCACCCCGACAAATTATAGTATCAATCTATAACAAAAACCTGTTAATC
>CAXBCS010000083.1:0-7664 GCA_963974305.1 uncultured bacterium | reverse complement strand
TAACCAATACTGGAAACGTAACGATCACTAATATTACTATTGCTGATCCATTACCAGGAATAGTTGTTACAGGTGGGCCAATCGATCTTGCTCCTGGAGCCTTTGATGATATGACCTTCACTGCGACCTATTCAATTACACAAGATGATATTGATGCTGGTGGAGTGTACAACTTAGCAACAGCAACAGGACAAGATACTAATGGGGATAATGTGACGGACGAGTCTGAAGATCCAACTCCAGTAGATCCTGCTGATGTTGATCCAAACTGTCCTGAATGTACAGTAACTACCTTAGAGCAAATGCCTTCAATCGCACTTGTAAAAATGGGAACTTTTATAGATACAAATGGTGATGGTTTTGCACAAGCAGGAGAAACGATCAATTATAACTTTACCGTTACCAATACAGGTAATGTAACTTTAACGAACGTTGTAATTACGGATCCATTAGTTACCGTAAATGGTGGGCCTATAGATATTGCGCCTGGTGTAGTTGATACAACAACTTTCAGTGCTGTTTACGTTCTTACTCAGGCAGACATAAATAATGGTTCTGTTTCAAATCAGGCATTAGCCACTGGTCAAGATCCTAATGGAGATGACGTAACTGATATGTCGGATGATAATAGTGATTTGGAAGACGACGTGACTATTACTGATCTTCCTCAAATGGGAATGATTACCCTCATTAAACGAGGTACTTTCCAAGATGAAAATGGTGATGGAGTCGCGCAGGTTGGTGAGACTATACAATACATTTTTACTGTATTCAATACTGGAAATGTAACTGTAAGTAATATTATTATCACAGATCCATTGGTTACTGTTCAAGGAGGTCCTATTGATTTAGAACCTAATCAAGGTAACAGCACTGAGTTCTTTGCAGTTTATGTAGTTACTCAAGCTGATATTGATGCCGGATTTGTTGAAAACCAAGCTTTGGCTGTGGGTCAAGATCCAGAAGGAAATGACGTTTCGGATCTTTCGGATGAAGAGAATGGATTGGAAGATGATCCAACAATTACGGATCTTCCTAATGGTTCTTCTATCGCTTTAATTAAAGTGGGCACCTTCGTAGATGAGAATGGAGACGGTTTCGCGCAAGCGGGGGAATCAATCAATTATTCGTTCACCGTGACTAATACAGGAAGCACAACAATAAGTAATATCATGATCACAGATCCATTGGTTACTGTTGTAGGTGGCCCTATTGATCTTGCTCCTGGTGAAATTGATAGCACAAGCTTTACGGCTTCCTACATTATTACACAAGCAGATGTTGATGCCGGGGTTGTAAATAACCAAGCCTTAGTAACTGGTCAAAACCCTAATGGTGATGATGTAACTGACCTTTCAGATGACGATAGTAACTTGGAAGATGATATTACGGTAACAGATTTACCAGATGATCAATCTAGCATTGGCTTGATTAAAGTGGGTACATTCAATGACCTTAATGGTGATGGCTTTGCGCAAGTTGGCGAAACTATTAGCTATGCCTTTACAGTGACCAATACTGGAAATGTGACGATTACAAACATTATCATCACAGATCCATTGGTAGCAGTAGACGGTGGACCTATAGACCTTGAACCTGGTCAAGTAGACAGTACTACTTTTACTGCAACTTATATCCTCACGCAGGATGATATTGATGCAGGTGGTGTTTCAAACCAAGCTACGGTTATCGGTCAAGATCCAAATGGTAATGATGTAACAGATTTATCTGATGATAATTCGAACCTTGAAGACGATATCACAGTTACTACACTACCAAGTCAAATTTCTCTGTCTCTTGAAAAAACTGGAGAATGGGTAGATCTTAATGGTGATGGTTTTGCACAAGTTGGTGAATTAATCAATTACACCTTCACAGTATATAATACTGGGGAAGCAACCTTAATGGATATTTCAGTTGTAGATCCGCTGGTAGATGTTGTAGGAGGGCCCATAACATTAGCTCCTGGTGAAAGCGACAGTTCAAGCTTTACAGCGGTATATATGTTAACCGAAGAGGATATTGCTCAAAACTTAGTGGTTAATCAAGCAACAGTGACTGGAACGGATGGTGTGAATTTCGCTGATGACTTATCTGATGATCCTAATGATCCAACAGATTTTGATGACAACAACGATGGGGAGCCAGATGATCCAACAATTACGGATCTTCCTAATGGTTCTTCTATCGCTTTAATTAAAGTGGGCACCTTCGTAGATGAGAATGGAGACGGTTTCGCGCAAGCGGGGGAATCAATCAATTATTCGTTCACCGTGACTAATACAGGAAGCACAACAATAAGTAATATCATGATCACAGATCCATTGGTTACTGTTGTAGGTGGCCCTATTGATCTTGCTCCTGGTGAAATTGATAGCACAAGCTTTACGGCTTCCTACATTATTACACAAGCAGATGTTGATGCCGGGGTTGTAAATAACCAAGCCTTAGTAACTGGTCAAAACCCTAATGGTGATGATGTAACTGACCTTTCAGATGACGATAGTAACTTGGAAGATGATATTACGGTAACAGATTTACCAGATGATCAATCTAGCATTGGCTTGATTAAAGTGGGTACATTCAATGACCTTAATGGTGATGGCTTTGCGCAAGTTGGCGAAACTATTAGCTATGCCTTTACAGTGACCAATACTGGAAATGTGACGATTACAAACATTATCATCACAGATCCATTGGTAGCAGTAGACGGTGGACCTATAGACCTTGAACCTGGTCAAGTAGACAGTACTACTTTTACTGCAACTTATATCCTCACGCAGGATGATATTGATGCAGGTGGTGTTTCAAACCAAGCTACGGTTATCGGTCAAGATCCAAATGGTAATGATGTAACAGATTTATCTGATGATAATTCGAACCTTGAAGACGATATCACAGTTACTACACTACCAAGTCAAATTTCTCTGTCTCTTGAAAAAACTGGAGAATGGGTAGATCTTAATGGTGATGGTTTTGCACAAGTTGGTGAATTAATCAATTACACCTTCACAGTATATAATACTGGGGAAGCAACCTTAATGGATATTTCAGTTGTAGATCCGCTGGTAGATGTTGTAGGAGGGCCCATAACATTAGCTCCTGGTGAAAGCGACAGTTCAAGCTTTACAGCGGTATATATGTTAACCGAAGAGGATATTGCTCAAAACTTAGTGGTTAATCAAGCAACAGTGACTGGAACGGATGGTGTGAATTTCGCTGATGACTTATCTGATGATCCTAATGATCCAACAGATTTTGATGACAACAACGATGGGGAGCCAGATGATCCTACTGTTACAATTTTTGAGGGAGTTTTAAATATAGCCGATATCACCATATTTAATGGGGTGTCTTCTAATAATGATGGAGTCAATGATTTATTTATCATTGAGGGTATTGAGAATTTCCCAGATAACAATGTGCAAATATTCAACAGATACGGTGTTCAAGTATATGAGCGTCAGAGCTACAAAAATGACGAGCAAGGGTTCCGTGGAATCTCAGAAGGTCGTTTTACAATTAGCGAAGAGAAGAAGTTACCAGTAGGGACGTATTACTACATCGTAAATTATATGTCAAGTGATGGACCACGCCAGGAGGTAGGCTACCTATATTTAACTAGATAATAAGGAAAGTTTACAGGTGAGTTTAGTCGTTTGTTTAAAACAATATACAGTATGAAACGAATTATAGGAATTGTAATAATAGCATTGAATGGAGGTTGCTTCTCAGCCGAAGCGCAACAAGATCCACAATATACCCAGTATATGTATAATACTGTGGCTATTAATCCTGCATATGCTGGTAATCGGGGGGTTACCAGCATTGTTGGGTTACACAGAAGCCAATGGGTTGGCCTCGACGGCGCACCGAGAACGCAAAGTTTAAGCCTTCATTCTCCTGTTGGAGAAGGTAAAGTCGGGCTAGGATTTTCTATAGTTAACGATGCTTTAGGACCTGCTGATGAAACTTATATTGGTGTAGATTTTAGTTATACAATCAATCTTTCAGATACTGGAAAATTAAGTTTTGGTCTTAAAGGCGGAGGACATCTTCTAGATGTAGATTATACAAAATTGAATCTCTTTAGTCCTGATGATGCTGCTTTTGCACGTAATATTGATAATAAATTTTCACCTATTGTAGGTGTAGGGGTATATTATCATACAGATGATTTATATATTGGCTTAAGTGCTCCCAACTTATTACAAACAGACCATTTTGATACTGGTGTGAATAGTGCAGAATCTTTTATTGCTGAAGAGCGTATCCATTATTACGGAATCTTAGGATATACTTTTGATATTTCAGATGAGCTTACTTTTAAGCCGAGTACCTTGGTGAAAGCAGTGGCAGGAGCTCCTTTGCAAGTAGATATCTCTGCCAATGTTTTACTATATAAAAAGTTACATGCTGGTGTTGCTTATCGTTGGAGTGCGGCTTTAAGTGCAATGGTTGGATTTCAAATATCTGATAGTATGTTAATAGGTTTGGCATACGATAGAGAGAGCACAGACCTTGGCGATGTATATTATAATGACGGAAGTTTTGAAGTATTCTTGCGTTTTGAGCTATTCAACGAATATGATCGCATGCTAACGCCGCGATTCTTTTAAAAATACTACAGTTTACCCAACTTGTTAATTGTTGGAAAGCGTTCCGAGACATCGAGGGCGCTTTCCTTTTTTTATGAAGTCTTGCTAACGTACATTTTTGTATTTTTGCTCTGCTTATGAAAGAAGAATTAGTAATCCTGGTCGATGAACAGGATAATGAAATTGGGGTGATGCCCAAAATGGAAGCACATGAAAAAGCCGTATTACACCGTGCCTTTTCAGTATTTGTATTGAATGATGAGAATGAGGTTATGCTACAACAGCGGGCCTTGAATAAATATCATTCCCCAGGACTTTGGACAAATACATGCTGTAGCCATCAACGTCAAGGAGAAACAAATATTGAAGCAGGTACTCGTCGTCTTCAAGAAGAGATGGGATTTACTGTGCCACTCAAAGAAACGGTCTCTTTTATCTATAAAGCTCCCTTTGATAACGGACTCACAGAACACGAATTAGATCATGTTCTATTAGGTTATTCAAATGAAGAGCCTGTCATAAACCCCGAGGAAGTAGCTTCTTGGAAATGGATGCCTATAGCCGATGTTAAGGAAGATATGGAGATCCATCCAGATTTATATACCGCTTGGTTTAAGATTATTTTTGAGAAATTCTATAACCACCTTATCGAATGAGAATAACTGCCTATCGTAAAGCGCACTTTAATGCCGCGCATAGATTATATAGAGCCGACTGGGACGATGCCAAAAATCTTGCTGTTTTTGGGAAGTGTAGCAATCCTAATTATCATGGACATAATTATGAACTCATTGTAGGGGTGACGGGTGAAATTGATCCAGAAACTGGCTTCCTAATTGATTTAAAGATATTAAAAGACATTATCAAAACTGAAGTTGAAGATGCCTTGGATCATAAAAATCTCAATGTCGAAGTTCCAGAGTTTGCACAGTTGAATCCTACAGTCGAAAATATAGCTGTGGTCATATATGACAAACTCAAAAAGGTTCTCGATCCCAAATTTGAACTCGAGATTACCTTGTATGAAACTCCGCGTAATTTTGTAGTTTATAAAGGTGCTTAATATGAAGCTAGCTATTGGTGATAAAGCACCCGTATTTCAATTAAAAAATCAGGATGGCATTTTGTTTGATCTTAATGATTATGCAGGAAAGCATCCCATGGTCATTTATTTCTACCCCAAAAATTTCACGCCAGGCTGCGTTGCCGAAGCTTGTAGTTTTAGAGATCAATTTGAAGATTTTACAGACTTAGGAGCAACCGTAATTGGAATAAGTGGAGATAGCGTTAACTCACATGCACGCTTTGTAAAAAAATATAATTTGCCGTTTACCATGTTGGCTGATGTCGATAATAAGGTTCGCAAAATGTACGATGTCAAAGGGAATTTCATGGGACTCATCCCAGGGAGAGAAACCTTTGTTATTGATGCATCAGGAATTGTTCAAATGCGTTTTGATAGCGTTTTAGCTACTAAACACATTCCCATGGCCTTGAAAATGTTACAAAAAGTACAGCATGGAAAATAAGTGGTACCCGTTACGCTTTAACCCCATTCTCAAAGAAAAGATTTGGGGAGGTCACAAACTTCGAGATTTGCTTAATAAGTCGAATGAGGATATGCCTTTCGGCGAAAGTTGGGAAGTGGCCAGCTTGCCAAACGATCAAAGTATAGTGTCGCAGGGAGCCTTGGAAGGTCAGAATTTAGGGGATTTGTGTCGCGCTTTCGCGAAAGCGATATTAGGACCCAAAGTGGCTACTCAATTTGGCACCACCTTTCCATTACTCATAAAGTTTATTGATGCCGCGGCAGATTTATCTGTACAGTTACATCCGAATGATGATATAGCACGCAGAGAGCACGATTCCTTGGGTAAAACAGAAATGTGGTACATCATGCAGGCGGAACCAGGAGCAAAAATCATTGTTGGCTTTAATAAAGAGATGACAGCTCAAAGTTTTGCAGCTTCCCTTGAATCGGGTACAATAACCAAGGACTTAAAATATATTCCTGTTAGCGCTGGGGATGCATTTTTTATAGATGCTGGTTTGATTCATGCTATTGGAGCAGGAGTTGTACTCGCTGAAATACAGCAAACCTCTGATGTCACCTATAGAGTATATGATTATGATCGACGACAATCTGACGGTACCTTAAGAGATTTGCACATTGAGGCAGCAAAAAAGGCAATTGATTATTCTACAAATAAAAAGTTTGTTTTAGACTATGATAAAAACTACATAGGAGTTCAAAAGCTAAAACATTCTACTTGTTTTAAAACAGATATTGTCCAGTTGGATGAACTTGGACATCAGGTAAGCCGTACAGATTCATTTACAATACTCATAGCAATTTTGGGGGCAATTACCATTTCCTGGGATGGCAAGTTGGAAGTACTTGCCACTGGGCAAACGACTTTGATTCCGGCGGCCTGTGAAGAGGTGATTGTTAGTGGGGAAGGAGCTAGCTTTCTTGAAGTGTATTTGTAGACATTATTTTTTGAATGAAATACCTCAGAAATATTTAGAATTAGGTTAATTTTGCAACCAAATAAATTATTATGGCAAATCTTAGAGATTTAAAGAAAGACCTAAACTATGTGTTAGGCGATATTATAGATGCGGTATACGTATGGGAAGCATTGAATCCTAAAGGAGACTCCAAAAAAGGTGAAGCGATCATTGATGATGCTATTGTTACTTTTGATGAATTAATCGGGAAGGTTAATGATCGTAAAGTTGAAAATCGCAAGGCGCACATCAAAGCAGTTCGTGTTGAATTACAAGATAAAGCAACAGCTTTAGTAGAGCGTATCAACGCTTTATAAAATAAATAAAAAAGGGGTTGCAAATATGATAGGAACTATTATATATTTGCCCCCGAAATGCCGATGTAGCTCAGCTGGCTAGAGCAGCTGATTTGTAATCAGCAGGTCGTGGGTTCGAGTCCCTCCATCGGCTCTAAAGGTCTTCCATAACGGAAGACCTTTTTTTATGGATAAGCACCAAGTAACCACGACCTTAATGTGGGAAGTCCAAACGAAAAAAGCGTAGCTTTCGGCATGT
>CAXBCS010000082.1:0-7697 GCA_963974305.1 uncultured bacterium | reverse complement strand
GATAGCTTTACAGCAAGAGTAAATACGGTAAGTTTTAATCCAACAGTTATTGCAAGTGCGGTATCTGGTGGTGTATTGACTATCTCTGGGTCAACTTCAACCCAAGATATTACTTTAAGATTCCCTTCTAATACGGGACCTGGAGATTATGATTTCACAGATTCGGGCGCTATCACTGGTGTTTATACAGTGAGTGCAGCTTCTCAAGTCTCAAATTCTGGTCAATTGAAAATCATTTCAAACGATACTGCAGAGAGGATCATCAAAGGGCAGTTCGTTTTTGACACCGGAGGATTCCAGATAACAGATGGGCAATTTACAATCAACTACTAGAATTGAATAGCTAGTGGTGTAAATCGCAATTTCGCGAAAGCGTAAAAAGCATACATAAAAGCGTCCCAATAAGGGCGCTTTTTTTGTGTATAAAAGTTAATAACTACTGCCTCCAAAACCTCCTTTGAATCCTAAGAAATGCGTATTTTTCTTCTCTTGTTTTTCTGCCTATGTATCTGATTTTTGACACCGAAACTACTGGACTTCCTAAGAACTGGAATGCCCCAATAACCGATAGCGACAACTGGCCTAGAGCGATTCAGATTGCCTGGCAGTTGCACGACGCGATGGGGAGAGTCATAGAGCATCAGGATTACTTGATCAAGCCAGATGGGTTTGATATTCCCTATGATGCCGAACGTATTCACGGGATATCAACAGCCCTCGCCGAAAAGGATGGAATAGCATTGAGCGAAGTATTGGAAAAATTCAATATCGCCTTGTCTAAAGCAAAATTTGTAGTTGGACAGAATGTAGGCTTTGATAATAATATCATGGGCGCCGAGTTTCACCGATTGCAAATCGGTAATGATTTGCAAGAAATGCCAGTGCTCGATACTTGTACCGAAGTAACTGCAAAGTTATGTCAGATCCCCGGAGGTCGTGGAGGACGATTTAAATTACCTACGCTTACTGAACTTCATAAACATCTCTTTGGAAAAGGTTTTGGGGAGGCTCACAATGCAACCGCTGATGTGGAAGCGACAACACGTTGTTTCTTCGAACTCGTACGCCAGCGTATCTTCACAGCCGAACAGCTAGATGTACAGCCGGACTATTTTGAGAATTTCTCTCAGGAGAATCCTCAGCCTATCCAAATCATTGGTCTTAAACACATCAATCTTAAAAAGGCTTCAGAGCGAATTGCAAAAGCCCTACAGAAAGATGTAGAACCAGCAATTTCGCAAACAGAACTCGCCGATAATGCCGCCCAGCTTTCGGAAGTTCGCTTTGCACACCTCCACAATCATTCCCAGTTTTCAATTCTCCAATCCACTGCTAGTGTACAAGATTTAGTGGATGCAGCTGGAAAGAATAAGATGCCAGCCGTCGCAATGACCGATATCGGAAATATGATGGGAGCATTTCATTTTGTAAAAGCGGTGGGGAAACACAACGCTTCCGCGAAAGCAAAAAATGAAGAAGCCATCGCCGAAGGGAATGAACCAACCGAACTGCCATTAAAGGCCATCTTAGGTTGTGAATTTAATGTGTGTGTAGACCATACCAATAAAAGTCAAAAGGATAACGGTTACCAAATTGTAATCCTAGCAAAAAATAAAAATGGCTATCACAACCTAGCCAAAATGGCATCAATCGCTTATACCGATGGGTTTTATTATGTGCCACGGATCGACCGCAAGGTGATCGAACAATACAAAGAAGATCTCATTGTTCTTACTGGGAATTTATACGGAGAAGTGCCGAGTAAAATTCTGAATGTAGGCGAGAAACAAGCTGAAGAGGCATTAATTTGGTGGAAGGAACAGTTTGGCGATGATCTCTATGTAGAGATTATGAGACACGGGCAAGATGATGAACGGCGTGTGATGCCAGTACTTGTCTCGCTTTCGCGAAAGTATAACCTAAAACTTGTAGCGACCAATAATACCTTTTACATAGATAAAGAAGATGCCGATGCGCATGATATTTTACTCTGTGTAAAAGATGGCGAAAAAGTCGCCACCCCAAAAGGACGTGGTCGTGGATATCGCTTCGGACTGGATAATCAAGAGTATTATTTTAAGAGCCCAGAGGAAATGAAAACCCTCTTTGCCGATTTGCCAGAGGCCATTCTCAATGTTCAAGAGGTAATTGATAAAATTGAGCCTTTTGAATTGGCGCGTGATGTTCTCTTGCCTGCCTTTGATATTCCTGAAGAATTTATATTTGAAGAAGATGCCATAGATGGAGGTAAGCGAGGAGAGAATAAGTTTCTACGCCATCTCACCTATGAAGGGGCTAAGAAAAGATACAAAGAACTTACGCCAGAAATTACAGAGCGTCTTGATTTTGAGTTGAGTGTTATTGAAAAGACTGGATATCCTGGTTACTTTTTGATTGTTGAAGATTTCATTAGAGAAGCCAGAAACATGGATGTGTCAGTGGGTCCTGGAAGGGGATCGGCGGCGGGATCTGTGGTTGCTTTTTGCCTTTGGATCACTAATATCGATCCGCTGAAGTACGATTTACTTTTTGAGAGATTCTTGAATCCGGATCGTGTAAGTATGCCCGATATTGATATTGATTTTGATGATGAAGGCCGAGGGCGAGTCATGCAATATGTAATTGATAAGTACGGAGCAAATCAAGTGGCCCAAATTATCACCTATGGTACCATGGCCGCCAAATCGTCCATACGCGATACCTCGCGAGCTATGGATTTACCCCTTGGTGATGCCGATAGAATTGCAAAGCTTATCCCGACTATGTCGAAACTGCGTAAGATCTTTGGCAAGACAGACGCCGAGTTAAAACAGCAATTTCGTTCTGATGATCTTGTAAAAGTGCAAGAGCTTATCAACCTCGAAGCAGGGGAAGATATAGAAGGACAGATGTTAAGCAAAGCGCGCCAACTTGAAGGTTCGCTCAGGAATACGGGAATCCACGCTTGTGGAGTTATTATTACGCCTGATGATATTACCAAGTTCGTTCCGGTAGCAACGGCAAAGGATTCTGATCTCTATGTGACTCAGTTTGATAACTCGGTAGTAGAGGAAGCAGGACTCTTAAAGATGGATTTCTTGGGTCTGAAGACCCTCACCTTGATAAAAGACACCGTCAAACTTGTTAAATATAGACATGATGTAGATCTCGATCCAGAGAACTTTCCGTTGGATGATGAAATGACTTATGAGTTATTCCAGCGTGGAGATACAGTGGGAATCTTTCAATATGAATCTCCTGGGATGCAAAAGCATATGCAGTCCCTCAAGCCTACAGTTTTTGAGGATTTGATTGCCATGAATGCCTTGTACCGCCCTGGACCGATGGAATATATACCTTCTTTCGTTAGAAGAAAGCATGGGGAAGAAGAGATTACCTACGATTTGGATGGGATGGAAGAGTATCTCAAAGAAACCTATGGGATTACAGTCTACCAAGAGCAAGTGATGCTGCTATCGCAAAAGCTCGCCAACTTTACCAAAGGTGAAGCCGATGTTTTGCGTAAGGCGATGGGTAAAAAGCAGAAGTCGGTTCTAGATAAGATGAAGCCAAAGTTTATTAAACAAGCTTCGGAAAACGGTCATGACGAAGTTCAACTTGAAAAAGTTTGGAAGGATTGGGAAGCATTTGCAGCCTATGCCTTTAATAAATCTCACTCGACTTGTTATGCATGGATTGCCTACCAAACGGCTTATTTAAAGGCGCATTATCCTGCAGAGTATTTGGCAGCGGTATTGTCAAATAATATGAATGACATTAAACAGGTGACTTTCTTTATGGAAGAAGCCAAGCGCATGGGACTAGAGGTATTAGGCCCTGACGTCAATGAATCCTTCCGGAAATTTACCGTAAATGATAATGGGGCTGTCCGATTTGGAATGGGAGCAATCAAAGGAGTAGGAACAGGAGCGGTAGCAACCATCGTTGAACATAGACAAGAGGAACGGTATAAGTCGGTTTTTGATTTTGCTAGACGCATCGATTTGCGGGCTGCAAATAAAAAGGCCTTTGAGAGTTTAGCCTTGGCGGGTGGGTTTGATGAATTTGGAGAGACCCATCGCGCACAATATTTTCACACCGAAGGCGATGGCGTTACCTTTTTGGAAAAAGCAGTAAAGTACGGAGCCCGCTATCAAGAAAATGAAAATAGCGCACAGGTAAGTCTGTTTGGTGAAGCCAGCGAAGTGCAGATTCCAGAACCCGAAGTGCCTCCATGTGAAGAGTGGGGAACCATGGAGAAGCTGCGACGAGAAAAGGAAGTGGTAGGGGTATACATCTCGGGACATCCATTAGATGATTTTAAAACCGAAATGGAGACCTTTTGCAATGCCACGGTATCTCATTTTTACCGAATGGCGGAGTTTGTAAATCGCGAACTCACATTTGGCGGTGTGATTACAGACGTGCAGCACCGAGTATCAAAAAATGGAAAGGGCTGGGCGATGTTTGCCGTAGAAGATTTTACAGATACTTTTGAGTTTAGAATGTTTGGCGAAGAGTATTTAAAGCTAAGGCATTTCCTAATTCCCAATAGCTTTATTCACGCAAAGGTCTTTATTAAGGACGGCTTTACCAATAGAGAAACAGGGAAGAAAAGTGACCCTAGAACGCAATTCAATGCCATCCAGCAGTTGCAGGATGTGATGGAATCTAATGCGAAGAAATTGACGATCAATATCGATATCAAAGAAGTGGCCGCAGCTCGCGTGAATACAATCAAAGATATCTTAGATCAACATAAAGGCGATGTCAAATTACACTTCCAAGTCTTTGAGCCAACAGAAAAGTTATACGTCCGCATGCCAAGTAATAAGCAGAAGGTTCGAATTTCACAGGAACTGCTTGATGCCTTAGAGGAGTGTGATGTGCATTATAAATTGAATTAGAGTGGTACTAGTTCAATAGCAACAAATGGGAGACTTTTTATCTTTAAGTGACACGGAACGCGAGATTGTTTTTATTGGACTGTCTTTTATATTAGTTGTTATTACTCTATATAGGAAGGAGTCTTTAAGAATGAAGGATCATAATACTGCTTCTTGGAAAGCGTATGTAAATCAGTTAGTACTTATTATTTCGCTCCTAATATGTGGAGTAATTTTAATAATGAGATAGAATATGCCCTGATTTTATCCAGCACATCTCCCACAACTTAGTAACCTGAAATATCAACATTAACCGTATCTTTCTTCATCAAATCAGTAACATGAAAAACATCTTTTTTAGTATCATATGCCTTATGGCAACAACGGCTATTGCGCAAACATTATCGGCGCCAGAACTTCTTGAGAAAAGTATTCAATACCATGATCCACAAGGAAATTGGGAAAGCTTTGATGGGGAGTTTAAAATTGTCATGGATATGCCCGGAAAACCAGAGCGGACCTCAGTGATCACCTTGAATCTTCCAGAAGAATATTTCAATCTTTCAGAGCAGAGAGACGGCAAGAAGAGTTTTCGCGAGTTGAATGGAGATGACTGTCGTTTTTCTGATGCAGAGGGGGAAGTAGTTACTACCAAAACTGATGATACTCAGTGTGAACGAACCGTAATGATGAAGAATTATTACAGCTACCTATATGGATTGCCTATGAAGCTTAGAGATCCAGGAACGATACTAGATCCTAATGTTAAGAAGACAACTTTCAAGGGAAAGGAATACTTGTCGCTACGAGTGACTTATGACGAGGCTGTAGGCTCCGATATTTGGCAATTCTATTTTAATCCAGAGACCTATGCAATGGAAGTGTATCAATTCTTCAAGGGTGAAGATGAGAAAACAGGAGAATATATACTCCTGAGCGATGAACTAGAAGTTAATGGCATTAAAATGCCTAAAGATCGCGCTTGGTACTACAATAAAGATGATGGGTATTTGGCTACAGATCGATTAGCCAACTAACATTATTCTTTAAACAACAAACTATTATAATTCTGAGTGCTGAGGTATTCTCCTTGGAGTCCTTTGAGATAAGATGCTACTTTTGATCGTTCTCTATGCGATGGGTGTAGGGCATCATTATGGCCTAGGTCGGCGACTGTGAGGGTGATGTACCAATTTCCATTACGAGATACATGGGCATCGGTTAACATGGGATCAAAGTCGTTACTTTCTAAAATACCGTCTACAACTATCGGTAGAAGATTGATGGTTTTTGTGCTTTTTTCGGTTTCGTAAAAGGAAAGAAAGTAGATGCGATTATCAATAGTGATGGGTACATTGTCTTCTACTTGATCGTTATTGCGATCATACTTCATGTTGATGAAGTTATAGAACTCATTGGCGTCTTTGGGGTCGTTAAAGCCGTAAGCATATTTCAAAGGAGCTTTGCGAACGAGTTTCCTCGATTTGATGACTTCTCCCTCATGGAGATTGGGCGCAATACTGATTGGAATACAGGCTTGAAAGAGAAGAAAAACTAAGAGTAAAAATCCTAAGCGCATAGATTGTTTTTTTTTTGGAAACTTCAAAAATTATACCGTTAAAAAGCCAAAAGCCAAAAACGATTCAAGCTTCATGAATAACTTTTGAGAAGAATCGTACAATAAGAAGTGAAGTTTACAACCGATTTTGGAGCATCCAACATACCATTTTCTCCCTTTGGGGGAGATGCCCATCGGGCAGAGGGGGAACTAACCTAAAAAACCCTAACTGCTAGCAGTTAGGGTTTTTTAATGAGTAGAAACAGTTCTTTGTTACTAATTATGCTTCGAAAGGCACAACTGAAACGTAAGATCTATTGTCTTTTTTCTTAGTGAATTTTACCACACCGTCCACTCTTGCGTGAAGTGTGTGATCTTTTCCACCGTATACATTCTCACCTGGGTGATGTGTATTTCCTCTTTGACGTACGATGATGTTCCCTGCGATTGCAGCTTGTCCTCCAAAGATCTTAACACCTAAGCGTTTCGATTCTGATTCGCGACCGTTTTTAG
Source organism: uncultured bacterium (assembly GCA_963974305.1). Lineage (GTDB taxonomy): Bacteria > Bacteroidota > Bacteroidia > Flavobacteriales > Flavobacteriaceae > Dokdonia. Next base: position 761 of record CAXBCS010000082.1, on the reverse strand, counting down.
AACTACCAACTCCTTTTTTATGAGCCATCTTGTATCGGTTTTATATTGTTATACTTAACGAGAAGATTATTTTCTTCCGCCGTCTAAATTATCTTGCAATTCTTTAAGCTCGTCCCACTTTCCGTCTGCAGCAAGCGCAGCTTGTTGAGGCCAAGTAGTTGCAACAAGGTGAGCAAGTCTTGAGCTTGCTTCAGCTAAAATAGCTTCAATAGCTTCTGGCTTCGCTTTTGCAACTTTAGCAAAAGTATCTAATCCAGCAGCAACCATAGCTTCAGCAGCTTTAGGTCCTACACCTTCAATTTTTTTAAGATCATCACCTTTAGAAGCGGCTTTCTTAGGAGCTGCTTTCTTAGCTTCAGCCTTTGGTGCAGCTTCCTTCTTAGGAGCGGCAGCTTTTGGCTCAGCCTTAGGGGCTGCTTTTTTAGCTGGAGCAGCTTTCTTAGCTCCAGAAGCAGTGATGCTTTCAATTACGATTTCAGTAAGTGACTGACGGTGACCATTTTTCTTCTGGTATCCTTTACGTCTCTTTTTCTTGAAAACGATTACTTTGTCACCTTTAAGGTGCTTTAAGACTTTTGCTCCTACTTGAGCTCCGTCTATAGCCGGGGCGCCGATCGTTACATTGTCACCGTCACCGATTAAAAGAACGTTGTCAAAAGCGACAGTCTTTCCTTCTTCGGTAGTTAAACGGTGGACAAAGACTTTCTGGTCTTTTGCAACTTTAAATTGCTGCCCTGCTATCTCTACAATTGCGTACATAG
>CAXBCS010000081.1:0-7878 GCA_963974305.1 uncultured bacterium | reverse complement strand
GAACCCCTCTTACATGGATGAAAACCATGCGTCCTAGCCGATAGACGAACGGGCCTAGAATAATTGCTCAAATTGCGGATGCAAAAATACAACTATTTATGAATGTTGCAAACCTTAATTGAACTTTTTCTAAAAGATTAATACGCCTTTGCAAAAAGCACTCTTTTTGTCGATGGTTTTCCACTGTAAACGCAGACCCCATTTTCTTCTTTTGCGTCTAAAGGAATGCAGCGTATAGTCGCCTTTGTGAGTTTTTTGATAGTGTCCTCCGTTTCGCTAGTTCCATCCCAATGAGCACTTATAAATCCAGTCTTAGTTTCCAATATATTTTGGAACTCTTCAAAGGTGTCAACCTCTGTAATATGACTGTCTCTAAAGTCTTTTGCCTTGGTAAATAATTGGTCCTGAATTTCTTGTAATAAAGAAGCTACTTTTTCAACAATATCCTCCTTGGCTACAAATTCTTTCGTCAGAGTGTCTCTTCTTGCCAATTCGACCGTGCGTTTCTCTAAATCTTTAGGTCCAATTCCAATACGTAATGGCACCCCTTTTAATTCGTATTCATTAAATTTCCATCCCGGTTTGTGAGTATCCCTATTGTCAAACTTTACAGAAATCCCACGAAGTCGAAGGTCATTGACAATTTCATTGGCGACTTGAGAAATAGCATGCAGTTGTTCTTGTCCTTTATAAATAGGAACAATGACTACTTGGTGAGGTGCAAGGTTAGGAGGGAGTACGAGTCCGTGATCGTCACTATGTGTCATAATAAGCGCTCCCATGAGACGTGTTGAAACACCCCAAGAACTAGCCCATACATATTCCTGCTTTCCTTGATTGCTTGTGAATTTTACGTCAAATGCTTTGGCGAAATTTTGGCCCAAGAAATGTGAGGTTCCTGCTTGCAATGCTTTTCCATCCTGCATTAATGCCTCAATACAGTAGGTTTCATCGGCACCAGCAAATCGCTCACTTTCAGTTTTTGTTCCTTGAATAACGGGAATGGCTAAAAAGTTCTCGGCAAATTGCGCATATATATTATTGATAAGCTTTGTTTCATCTAAAGCTTCTGCTTTTGTTGCGTGAGCAGTGTGACCTTCTTGCCAAAGGAATTCAGAGGTACGTAAGAATAAACGTGTTCGCATTTCCCAGCGCACTACATTGGCCCATTGGTTAATAAGGAGAGGTAAATCTCTATAGGATTGAATCCATCCTTTAAATGTGCTCCATATAATGGCCTCACTCGTAGGGCGTACAATTAACTCTTCTTCTAATTTAGCCTCAGGATCTACTCTTAGTTTTCCTGGATTATCTGGATCGTTCTGTAGCCTATAATGTGTAACAACTGCACATTCCTTGGCAAATCCTTCAGCATTTTTCTCTTCGGCTTCAAAAAGACTCTTGGGTACAAAAAGTGGGAAATAAGCATTTTGATGTCCTGTTTCCTTGAACTTGCGGTCCAACTCTCCTTGCATCTTTTCCCAAATAGCATAACCGTAAGGTTTTATAACCATGCAGCCTCGAACCGCAGAATTTTCTGCTAAATCTGCTTTAACGACAAGTTCGTTATACCATTTAGAATAATCGTCACTCCTACTTGTTAAGTTCTTCCCCATAAAAGTCTAGTTTGGCACAAAATTTGTGATATTGTTAACGTGTTATTTTTATAGCGCAAAACTAGTTATTTTTACCACATACAACAATAAAACCCAGTATAGTTATGCAACTTTCTTTAGGATCATTCCAGCCATATAAAGTGTTAGCTACTGCCTTAATAGGCTTAGTTACACTTGCATCATGTAGTTCTTCACAAGCTGTCTATGACGATGACGGTATATATAGTAAAAACGCAACCGAGACTGCTTTACAGGAGCCAACGGGCGGGACGACTGCAAATGGTGTTGCCTACAAGAACTATTTCGAACAAGGTGCTGATGCACTTGAAGAAATTCCAGAGGAAGGAGCGATCTTTACTGATGTGGAGTCCTATACCTCTGACGATGGCTCAGAAGGTACTATGGTGTACGAAGACGGCCTAGGTTATGAAACAGGGCGTGCAGCATGGGGTGATGAAACACAGGATGTAACTATCAATATCTATCCAAACAACGGATTCTATAATGGATTTTACGGTGGTTTTGGATATAATCGCTTTGGATTTGGCTACGGTGGCTGGGGTAACTGGGGTTATTACGGCGGTGGTTGGCCTTATTATCGTCCATTCTGGGGTGGATTTGGCTACGGTTACGGTTACGGATATGCATGGAATCCTTTCTGTTATGGGTATGGTGGTTTTAACGGATACTACAATAATTTCAACAACTATAATTACGGAGGCTACGGACGAAGAGTAGCTTATAATACTTCTCGCAGAATTTCGGCAGCTAGTGCAATTAACGCTTCTAGAGCTCGCCTACGCGATAACGGAAGAGGTACTACAAATAGACCTACATATACTAGAGGTACAGGAACTTCTAGACCAACAACAACCTCTCGCGGAGTCGCAAGGCCTAATAATAGTGGTTCACGACCATCGAATGCAAGACCAACAAATAATGGTTCACGTCCATCTAGTGCGTCAAGACCAAATAATAATGGATCACGACCTTCTAGTGCTACAAGACCTAGTGGTAATGCAAGACCAGCGAGTGCTACTAGACCAAACAGCGGTTCTAGACCGTCTAACGCTTCAAGACCTAGAGGGAACAGCAGACCTACAAATGCGTCTCGCCCAAATGGGAATAGCAGGCCTTCTTCAGCATCGAGATCTTCTTCATCTAGATCTTCAGCGTCTAGATCATCAAGTTCTAGATCATCAAGTTCTAGATCATCACGTGCTTCTAGTTCTCGCAGTAGCTCCTCTAGTAGAAGCTCTGGCTCAAGAAGTGGAGGATCTGCACGCCGTGGTGGAGGGAGCCTTTAATTCTAGACAATAGAGGATATTCAATTTAATTTTTTGAAAATGAAAAAGACAATACTAACAATGACAGCAATCTTTGCTGTAGGGGTTCTTTTTGCCCAAAATATAGATGATGCCTTAAGGTATTCAAGTAGTAATACTACAGGAACAGCGAGATTTAATTCTTTAGGTGGTGCCTTCGGAGCTTTAGGAGGAGATCTCAGTGCGCTAAACACCAATCCGGCGAGTGGAGCTGTGTTTACAAGAAACACAGTGTCATTTACATTGTCAAGTGAAAATTTAGATAATGATGTAAGTTATTTTAACGGAACCACAAATAGCACTGATACAGATGTATCTTTCAATCAAATTGGAGGTGTTTTTATTTTTGAAACTAGCCCAGATAGCAATTGGAAAAAGTTTTCCTTAGGCTTTAATTATGACCGTACTCAAAATTTTGACGATCGGTTTGTGGCTTCTGGAACAGGAAATACGTCTATCGCATCCTATTTTTTAAGTTTTGCCAATGGTGTTCCTCTCGATTTATTAGAATTGAGAGATGGAGAATCTATTAGTGATCTCTATCAGTTTTTAGGCGAGAATGAAGGGTATGGAACGCAACAGGCTTTTCTGGGTTTTCAATCTTTCTTAATCGACCCAGTTAGTTTCAATGCAGGAAATACGAGCTATGTGTCCAATGTAGCTGGAAATTCTTTTGATCAAAACTACACCTTCATTAGTGATGGCTATAACGGAAAAGCAGCTTTCAACCTTGCAACCCAATACAAAGACAACCTCTATTTAGGTTTAAATTTAAATTCGCATTTTTTCGACTATCAACAGTCAACCATTTTAAGAGAGCGTAATGCGTCTCAATCGAGCATAGTTAATGCTGTTCGGTTCGAGAATAATTTGCGAACTTTTGGAAGCGGATTTTCTTTCCAATTAGGCGCTATTCAAAAAGTGGGAGATGATATTCGTCTAGGATTTACATATGATTCGCCTACTTGGTTTACTATTTCCGAAGAAGGAAGTCAGCGCATTATTACTGACAGAGTAGAGGACGAAAATGTAATTACCGCAGATGTGAATCCGCGAATTACTAATGTTTTTCAAGATTATCAAATTTCTACCCCTGCCAAGTATACTGGGAGTATCGCATATTTATTTGGAACCCAAGGTCTCCTTAGCTTGGACTATGTGTACACTGATTATTCACAACTTAGCTTTAGGCCAAAAAGCGATCCTTTTTTTGACGAGCAAAATGCAAACATCGATACCCAATTGAGAGCGGCCGGAACCTATCGTTTAGGAGGAGAATACAGAATGGCGCAATGGAGTTTTCGTGGTGGATATAGCTTAACAGAAAGCCCTTATGAAGATCAGGAAACCATAGGCGACCTTACGGGCTACTCGCTCGGATTAGGATATAATTTTGGCGAAATAAAATTGGACTTTGCCTACCAAAACCAAGAGCAAACTAGAAATCAATCTCTGTACAGCACCGGTTTGACGAGTCAGGCTGGAGTGACTCGAAATACACAAAATTTCATAGCTACATTGACTTTTAGCTTATAGTGCCATCACAAACAATTATAAAAGCAGCTTTCGGGCTGCTTTTTTTATGCCTAATTTTATAAAAAAAATAAAAGTATGAAAAAGGTGATAGGCTTTGCTGGAAGTAATAGTTCGCAATCTATTAATGCAGAATTAGTAACTCATGTGCTTTCTAAGTTGGTGGGTGTTTCTCAAAAACAGCTCCTTTTAACCGACTATGAGATTCCGATGTATGACATCGATACCGAACAGGCTTCTGGAATCCCAATTGATGTCCAATTGCTTAAAAATGAAATCGCATCAGCAGATGGGTTAGTGTTAAGTGTCAATGAACACAACGGTTCCTGGTCTGCCTTTTTTAAAAACACCTTTGATTGGTTATCACGTGCCGATCGCAACTTTTTAGAGGGCACTAAGGTGTTACTCATGAGTACTTCCCCAGGAACTCGTGGAGCTTCTAGTTCTTTAGACTACGCAAAGCAGACCTTGCCTCGTTTTGGAGCCCAAGTCGTTGAATCCTTCAGTTTTCCTTCCTTCCAAGAAAATTTTGACTCCGAAACTGGGGCGATTACAAATTCAAGCCTAGAACTTGGAGTTCAAGAAGTAATTGGTTCTTTCTTAAATGAATTGGACGCTTAACGTTCCAATAGTACGATGGTAAATGGAGAGTCTAAAGTGATTTTTCCATCGATTACATCAACTGTTTGTCCAGAATAGCTGTCTTTTAATGTTTGCGCTTTCGCGAAAGCGGGACCCACCACAATGGTTTTTTTACCAATAGGCAAATCAAGTCCAATAACAACCTGGTCTCTGAAGCCGTCCTTTTCATATGTCCGACTGAAGACATAAGGTGCTGCGCTGATCATTTTATGTTTTCCGGCACCAACGGCGGGATGGCTAGCTCTAAAATGTCCGAGTTTTTTCCAATGGTCTAGAATCTTCTTTGTCTCAGGCTGACTATGATCTTCCCAATTCATAAAACTTCTAAGAGTGGCATCTCCTTCAGTACCTTCAATGGTTAGATCGCGAGCACTTTCATCGCCATAATATATTTGTGATAAACCAGGAGTTAGTAATAACTTTGTGGCAGTCTCAAACGGTTTTGTTCTATTTTTGTCAAAGGGAGAGCCATCATCGTGGGAGGTTGCATAATTCATGATGCTTTTTCCTTTGTGAGAGATCTGCGCAATACTATCGTACCGACTAAATAAAGATTCATAATCGCCTAAGGCATCGTACTTAAATTGAAAATTGATAAGATTGTCAAAACCATGGGCAAAGTAGTCTACTTTTTGATCTCCTAAATCAAAATCCCGACCTTGACTAGCCATATAGTTGTACACTTCTCCAAACATAAAGAAGTCATTACTGTCTAAAATCTTTTCTGGATTTGCTTTTTTATAAGCTGCAAAGGCGGCATCTGCTTGTTGGCGTAGCACTACCCAAGCATCTTCTTCCACATGTTTTGTGGTATCCACACGATAGGCATCAATTCCTAACTCTCTAACGTAATCAGTAAGCCATTTGATTATATAATTTCGGGGGGTCTTTTTTAGATTGGTTTCCAAAAAGAAAGCATCTAATTCTTTGATTTCTTCTTCATAGCGGCCTTCTTTTTTCCACTTTTCCACTAAGGTAGCTGGGAGTTCAACCTCTTGAGTGCTTTCTGTAAGAATGTCTGGTAGGTTCTCAACGAGACTACATTTTATAGTAGTTTCGGCGGTTGTGTAGGTGCAATTTGGATCTTCTCTGGCCCAGTCGGTGCCCCAAAAAGGATCCTGTGGGGTGACGGGCCCGGTATGGTTTAATACGACATCCATCACTATACGAATGTCATGAGCATGAGCGGTTTCTATTACTTCCTTTAGATCGGCCATAGATCCAAAATTAGGATCTAATTGTGTCCAGTCTTTGGTCCAATATCCATGAAAGCCATAGGTAAGGCCTGTGCCTTCATCTACACCACCATGAACTTGCTCGACTACAGGCGTAAACCATATGGCATTTACACCGAGGTCATTAAAGTAGCCTTCATTTATTTTCTGGGTAATTCCCTTGAGGTCACCTCCTTTAAACCCACGGAGGACAGCTGTTTCTTTTGTGCGATTGAAATTAACGTCATTGCTTTTATCACCATTAAAAAAACGATCTGTAAGCAAGAAATAGACGTTGGCAGCTTCCCAAACAAAAGGAGCTTTTACTTCTTTAGATATACTAACTGGCTGAGAGCTTGACTCTTTGCAGCTGTTGAATAAAAAAAAGGCTACAAATAGAAAGAGGTAAAGGTGAAATCTCATGGTTTATGGTTTTGATTCACGAAGCTACTAAAATGTGAGGAGATTCAGTGTTTTTTCGCTTTAAGCGAAAGAAAACGTATTTTTGAAATCTTAATTTAAACTATGCCTTCCCTTAGATCATGGCTTATGGCCGCTCGTTTACGAACACTTCCTTTATCAGTATCTGGTATTTTGATGGGGTCTGCTTTGGCTCTTGGCGATGGGGTTTTTCAATGGAAAATTTTTGTATTGGCAGTTGTTGTTACTTTAGGTTTTCAGGTACTTTCTAATTTTGCCAATGACTATGGAGATGGAGTAAAGGGAACCGATAATGAAGATAGAGTAGGTCCTGCAAGGGCTATGCAAAGCGGAATGATGACGCCTAAGGATTTAATAGGTGGAATGATAGTGGTGACGGTTGCGACTATGATTGCTGTAGTCGCTTTGATATATGTCTCTTTTGGCGTTGATAAAATGGTACTATCTCTTGTCTTTCTTGGTTTAGGTATTGCTGCAATAGTTGCTGCGGTAAAATATACGGTAGGAAAGAGCGCCTATGGATATAAAGGTTTAGGAGATGTATTTGTCTTCATATTTTTTGGATTGGTTGGAGTTTTAGGGTCCTACTTTTTATACGGACAACAGCTTTATTTAGTACATATTTTGCCTGCAATAACAGTTGGCTTACTCGCTACGGTAGTGCTACATCTTAATAATATGCGGGATAGAGAGGCTGATCAGAAGGTTGGAAAACGAACTTTGGCGGTGATTCTAGGTGAAAAAGGAGCGGTTTTGTATCATAGTACTTTGCTGGGAAGTGCGGTTCTTTCGTGGGTACTATTTCTATTGTTTTCTAAGCAGTCCATGATGATGTTTGCTACTCTTATTTTTCTTATTCCTATGGGTTTACATTGGTTGGTGGTGCTAAAAACTAAAAAACACCCTTTGTTGGATCCTGAACTTAAAAAGGTAGCGTTGACAACGTTTGGACTGAGCTTACTTTTCTTTTTGTTAAGCTTTTACTAGTTAATTTTATAGCTTTGATTGCGTTTTGTCGGTCTTATTTGACGGGTTAGCGAATACTTAAGATTCTCATAAATATCTGCATTTATTATCAATACATTAATCGTATTAATAACCAATAAT
>CAXBCS010000080.1:0-8254 GCA_963974305.1 uncultured bacterium | reverse complement strand
AACCTCTAACCTCTAACCTCTAACCTCTAACCTCTAACCTCTAACCTTGAATCTTAAATCTACCTCCCTTCCATGGCCCTTTTATTTTGCCCGCCTAGATGAGGGCAATCCTGAAAATCCTTTACGGAGTTGAAGGGTACAGGTGTCTTAATATAACTATAAGCCTTATCGAGATTTTTACTCAAATTGTGATCATCTACATTCATTTCGATATCACTCATTTTAAATTGGCTTGGGTGTTCATAGCCTGCAGCATGAGTAATCTCAATAAATTCCTTTCTAAAAGTCCTAAAGTATTGTGCGAGTCGCTCCGATTTTAGTGGTACATTAATTCCGCTTTGAAGCCATTGACTTTGGGTAGCAACACCACTCGGACAGCGATTGGTGTGGCAGATTTGGGCTTGAATACAGCCAATACTCATCATCGCTTCTCGCGCGACATTGATACAGTCGACGCCCATGGCAAATGCCATAGCTGCTTTTGCTGGAAAGCCTAGTTTTCCGCTGCCTATAAACACAAGGTTCTCAGAAAGGCCTTTGGCTTGAAACATTTTATATAAATCACTAAATCCATATACCCATGGTAGAGACACATGGTCTGCAAAACTTGGTGGAGCGGCTCCTGTGCCACCTTCGCCACCGTCAACAGCAATAAAATCTGGGCCTTTTCCTGTCTTAACCATGATATCTGCGAGTTCTTCCCATTGATCGAGTTTTCCAATTGCCGCTTTGATTCCCACAGGAAGCCCCGTTGCTTCAGCGATATCTTCGATAAAATCGACCATCTCAACTACGTTAGTAAAGGCTTTATGATTAGGCGGTGATAACACATCTTTGCCAACTTCAACGCCTCTAATTTTAGCAATTTCTGGGGATATTTTTGCACCAGGGAGTACACCACCTTTTCCGGGCTTAGCACCTTGGGAAAGTTTGACTTCGATAGCGCGTATGAATGGGTTGTCATTGACCAGCTTGATCATTTTTTCCATGGAGAAGTTTCCATCATCGGTGCGAACACCAAAGTATCCTGTTCCGAAATGGAATACAACATCTCCGCCATTACTGTGGTAGGGTGATAAGCCGCCTTCTCCTGTATTGTGATAAGCACCCGCTATTTGGACCCCTTTATTGAGAGATTCTACGGCCTTGGCGCTTAATGATCCAAAACTCATAGCAGATACATTGATAATAGATGCTGGACGATAAGGACGTTTCCGATTGTGGTAAAGTCCGATGACCTTGGCACAGGGAATAAAGTTTTTGTCAATTGCGTTTGGATGGTTTTCGTCCACCTTAAACGGCATCATCGCATTATTTATAAAAATATGATGATGTGCATAGATGTCCCTTTGAGTTCCAAAGCCTTCATAGTTGTTTTCCTTTTTCGCGGAAGCGTAAATCCACCCACGTTCAATGCGATTGAAAGGAAGCTCTTCACGATCATTGGCAACAAAGTATTGCCGCATTTCTGGGCCTATACTTTCTAGCATATAACGAATATGACCTACGATAGGGAAATTATGACTAATTGTATGCCTGCGCTGAACAACATCACGCAAGGCTACAAAGGCAAGTGCTATTAAAATCCATCCCCACCAAGCGATGTTTCCAAGGAAGCTCAAAATAGTATCCATAAAATCAATAATTTTTTTTAAAAATACGATATAGAATGGGGAAATCTTAAACTAGTAGAAAGGAAATAAGTAAAATGATTAATTAGCTTTTCGTTTTTTCAATTGAACTCGCGTGATCCTTTATAACATGCCACTGTCCATCTATTTTATGCAAGGTATAACTTACAATAAGCCTATTAAAATAGGGTTTTCCATTTCTCTCCGGCTCTCTATACATAAACTCGGTTGTGGCAACACCCATATTATCGCCAACATCTGTGCTGAGGATTATAGTCTCAACAGTCCAATCTGGCAACGCAAACCAGTCTTGATGAAATTTCATAAACCCATCTACACCGAATACAATTTCTGAACTAGGCTGAATTAGCTCCATATTGCCCTTTGGAGACATCGTGGCTTTTAAAGCAACCAGATCTTTTGACATCACAGCGTCTAGATGTTTTTGTAACGTTGTATTAAAGTCAGCTTCATTTTGCTTACGCGAAATTGCAGTAGATGATACTTCCTTCTCCACCGTATCGCAGGAGGTAAAAGCAAATATCAGCACCATTACCAAAACCCACTTACTCAATGTTAGTTTTTTCATTCTATAGCTATTCATGATTAGACCATAAGAAGTCCCCTGAATATCAGTTTGTAATCATTATTTCTTATTCAAAAGATTAAGCAGTTCTTTATTAAAAAGGTCAACTCCTTTTTGATTTAAATGATGGGAATCATAGAAATGTAATGAGTCATCCATAGAGAGGATCTCATTAAAATTATAATACCTACCCTGAGATTTCATTAGCGTATTAAAATAGTCATTATTTGTATAACTACCATAAAGACTTGGTGTTATAGGAGCATACACGAAGATCACTTCAATGTTTTGTTCACGGATGAGCGCGATATTCTCCAAAAATGAATCCCACTGAGCCTCGTTTAATTCTATATCTAGTTCGGGATGGGCTGAAGGTTTAAAATATTGTAGCTGCCTTTCTACATAACCGCCAGAAACATAGGTATCCATGTCTCTTTGCAGTTTCTCCTCAAAGGATTTGTTGAGGTTGAACACATCTCGCATGAAGCCATAGGCCAACGTATTATAAGTCTTGATATGGTTGAGGTTAAATGCCATTGCCAGAGAATGCCTATCGTTTCTATCGTTAGAAATAATATCCAAGCCCGATTCGACGCCATCAATCATAAAGGATCTAGGGTAGACTTCATAGATAATCTGCTTTGGTGAAAGGCTATCGAGGTAGCGTTTGAGAAGCAGCTGTGTTTGAATATGGCTTTGCGAACTTGAACCAAGGTTGAAGGTTTTAAATCCTTGCTTTGAAAATATTCTCGTATCAAAACCTCTATATGTATGGGAAGAGCCTAAAAAAAGGATATCAATATCTTGCACTTTTTTTACTTCTTTAAAACGAGTAAAGCTATGTCCTGAATACCCAATTTGATAATTGACATTGGGCTTTAATTGCCCCAAAGTATAGCTACTTCCCCAGATGAATAATCCGCACACATAAAATATGGCTGCAAATACCAGGAACAGTAATATGTTTTGGAGAAACTTTTTCATCACCGCTTAGAATTGAAAGTAGATAAAAGGAGTTTCTTTTGTTTGCATAAACAGGCCAATCATACAGATAATCAAGGCATAGAATGCCCATCGGAATGGCCTTTTCCATTTTAGGCCAAGCTTTGAAATCCCATATTGACCTTCACGTCCTATCCATTCTATGGTCATAAAAAATACAAGTAGTAGGATCACCTTTGCAGGTAGGACTTTGGGGATCGACAATAGGGTAGAAGAAAACATACTACCTATATAACTCAGCGCATGTTCTAAGTCAATGGCTCTGAAAAAGATCCAGGCAAAGACAGTAAGGCTAAAGGTGAGAAGCATTTGCAGGGCTTCTTTTACTGATGGTAGATAAGATCCTTTAGCGACAACGTCTAGGTGGTTTCGATTGTTATTGGTCAATAATATGGGGAGAAAATATAAAGCATTTAAAGCGCCCCAAATAATGAAAGTCCAATTTGCACCGTGCCAGAATCCGCTTACCAGGAAAATGATAAACACATTACGCACCTTTTTTGAAAGGCTCCCCCGACTTCCGCCTAGCGGGATATAAAGGTAATCACGAAACCAAGTCGAAAGCGAGATATGCCACCTTCGCCAAAACTCGGCAATGTCTCTTGAAAAGTATGGAAAGGCAAAGTTTTGCTTTAAATTGAAACCAAACAAACGCGACGTACCAATGGCGATATCAGAATAACCAGAAAAATCCCCATAGATCTGAAAAGTAAAAAACAAGGCGCCCATGACCAATGTACTACCAGAATAATCTTCAGAGTTATTGAAAATGATATTTGCATATTGCGCACAGTTGTCTGCGATAACCACTTTTTTAAACAGTCCCCAAAGTATTTGGCGTAAGCCGTCTACGGCTTTAGAGTAATCAAAGTTTCGTTTTGTATAGAATTGCGGTAGTAGGTTGGTCGCTCTTTCAATAGGTCCCGCAACCAATTGTGGAAAGAAACTAACGAAGGCTGCAAAGGCAAAAATGTCCTTGGTAGGCTCCAATTTTCGTTTGTAGACATCTATGGAATAACTTAGGGTTTGGAAGGTGTAAAAGCTAATCCCTACCGGTAAAATGATGTTTAATGAATTGGCGTTGATCTCCTGTCCGAAAAATGAGAAGGCAGACACAAAATTGTCGAGGAAAAAATTATAGTATTTAAAAAAACCAAGAAAACCAAGATTCACAAGAATACTGGTCCATAAAAGTGCCTTCCGTTTGGAGGTATCTTCTTGGGTAGATAAAGCCCTGCCTATAGCATAGTCGACTAGGGTACTGAAGAGTATTAATGATAAGAATCGGTAGTCCCACCAGCCGTAAAACACATAACTAGCGACAACGATAAGTATATTTTGTGCTTTGAGATTCTTTTTGGTTACAAACCAATAAAGAATAAAGACAATAGGTAAGAAGAGTGCAAAGTCAAGTGAATTAAAAAGCATTTTTCTCTTCTAAATTTTTTGATGAGTTCATATTGGAAAGGAATGGACACTGTCGGTTCCTGAGAGCAAGATAATTTATTTTATATAAAAAGAGACTAACGGTATTCTCTTAACTTTTTGTAGTTTTTTGAATCTCTTGCTTCCGTTCGCAATTTCGCGTAAGCGGACTAATAATTATTATAACTATATACTCTTGTCATCATAAAAGTTATGTGGCTAATTTTCTTTCAAAACACCTTGAACAACATTCAGTTCGCCATCAATTCCCTTAGGGATATCCATGTCTAAAAGTTTGCAAATTAGGGGATATACATGAATGTTCTGAATAGAAGGCTGGGTGTAGCCTTCTTTAAAAGCCGACCCTTGTGCATAGAAAATGCCGTGCATTTCTTTCAACTTCGGATCAAAACCGTGATGACCAAATACTTTTCGAGAAGAGGCTTTTCTAGCTTCAATACTGCGCGTCGAACTAAAATAAAAACCTGGGTCAGGAATGATTTGAATTGGACCCCAGTTTTTACTTGTTGGCGTTTTTTCAAAATGGGGTGTATCCTTTGTCTTATAAACGGAGAAGTGATTTGTTTTTGTTTGGAGTTGGTTAAAGATATTTTCTATTTCCCCATCATTCTTAGGATGGATGCTAACAATGGTTCCATTATCAATAGTAGTATATAAAGCATCGTTTTTTACAGATTCAGTAGGGATATACTTCTCTAGAGGCACCTCTAGCATGCCATGGTCAGAAACTATTACGAGTTGTACTGGAAGTTCTGTATCCTTTACTCTTTTAAATAAATCTCCTAGAACGATGTCTAAGGCGAACAAAGATTTTTTTAATTCGGCGTCATTGTTGGGGCCATAGCGATGTCCCGTATTGTCCATATCTGAAAAGTACATGCTTATAAAATGCGGTCTTTCTGCTGCTGGTAGGTCTAGCCAATAGATCACTTGATCAACGCGGGTTTCATTAGAAACGCTGGCATCATAATTATAATAGTAGGTAGGGTGAATCCCTTGGATATTTGCCTCGGTGCCCACAAAGAAATAACTCGCTGTTACCATACCAGCGTTATTAGCTTGGACCCACAGCGGAGTACCCTTATAGAAAGTGCCATCAGTTACTGTGGAACGATCGCTTAACTTATACGTAGCATCTTTTTCATAGCTATAAAAAATGTTGCCTATGATGCCGTGATTGTCGGGATACATACCGGTGGCAATGGAATAGTGGTTGGGGAAGGTTTTGGAAGGAAAAGCGGGAATCAAGGATTGGGCTTTTACACCACCTTCAATAAATTCCGTAAGATGTGGTGGCTTGTATTTATCAACATAATCCCAACGAAAGCCGTCAAGCGAGATTAAAATCACATAAGGTTTCTTTTGAGCAGCTGCCGCATTAACTGTAGTAAGGCTAGTTACTGGGGCAATCATTGTCGTACTGCAAGAATAAAAGAGACTAAGCAGGAGCAGCAAGAGAACGCGAAGTTGGATGTTATTTCTCATATTGAGTAAAGGTATGATTATTCTTTTTCTCTTACAGGAATATGAAAAGAAGCGGGAACTCTTCTGTCATTCTTTCTATATAGAATAGTGATGTGCAGGGTGTCCGTTTTTAGATTCTCCGTGGTTACTGTAAATTCTGTCTTAGTTTTATTCCCTTCATAGCCAAGCATTTTAATGCCAGTCCCACCAATTATTGCCATTTCTGGTTGAATATTAGTCCATTCAAAATCCAAGCGGGTAGGAGTATTGTAGATGAGGTAATCATTACCAGTTAAGATCTTTAAACGTACGCTTTGATCACCTGAACTATGCAAATATTCTACAGTTTCTTTTGGAGTATTTTCACAGGATTGTAGAATTAAAATGAGGGATGCAAAAAGGGGGAGGAGTTGGATGTGTATTTTGTGTTTCATTGTGTAGGCTAGCTTTTTTTATAGATATATTATTTCGCTTAAAGCGAAATTGCAAACAATGCAAGGTAGGAATCATTGATCATAAGTATTCATTTACCTCTTATGAATATCAATCTCAAAAAAGCATACGTCTGCTTTGTGATAATGGGAGGGCAAATTGGTTGTGTCTTTAAGTTTCTTGATTCCTAAAAACGTAAATCCACAGTTTTCATAATGCTTAATAAGGCGTTCATTATTACCACAGGTATCCAAGCGTATGAATTGCTTATCGTGCTTTATAGCGTAGTCCTTTGACCAATCAACAATGGTCTGAACAAAATTGTTTCCTCTGCAGTCTGGGTTGGTCGCAATGCGATGAATGTATATAGCGGCCTCGTTTTCACTTCCTTCCCAAATGTGGACATCAGTGTGCGTTATCGCCCAAATACAAGCGATGTTATCATCTATGATTAATTTATATTGCCGATTTTCAGCTACTTCTGTAGCGATTAATTCTGGATCAAATGCTGGCCATTGGTTATCTGGAAATTTTACTTTTTGATAGTCGGTCGCCAAGCCGTATAACCGAAAGATTTCTGGGATATCTAATAAGGTACTGTTTTTTATGGTCATGGGAATTTAAGAATTAGTTTTTAATGACTAAGTGATTAATTATACTAGGTGTTGTTTTTGGTTATTACTTTTCATATTTATGCTCACTATGTTTATTTTGTTTAATAAAAAGTTAAATAAGTTAAACAATACAAAAGGTTTGTTATCTTTACGGAGTATTAAAACTAATAAAACAAAAAACTATGAAAAAGTTAGTCCTTATTTTAACAATTACAATGTCTTTAGCCTTATCTCAAAATGCTACTGCTCAAGAAACAATAGTAGATGTCGCTGTTGGAAACGAAGATTTTTCAACATTAGTAACTGCTTTAAAAGCAGCCGATTTAGTGGGTGCTTTACAAGGGGATGGACCGTTCACGGTTTTTGCTCCAACAAACGATGCATTTGCAAAAATTGATTCGAAAACATTAGGTTCTTTATTAGAAGCAAAAAATCAAAAAGCATTAGCTAATATCTTGACATACCACGTAATATCTGGAAACTTAAATGCAACTGCTGTAGTAGATGCTTTAAAGAAAGGAAATGGAACGGTAGAATTAAAAGCGTTAAACGGTCAAGTGCTGACTGTAATCCAAAAGGATGGAAAAATTTGGTTAAAAGACGCAATGGGAAATTATAGTGAAATTGTTGCTACAGATGTGATGGGTAGTAATGGTGTAATTCATGTAATTAACACTGTGGTAATGCCTAAGTAAATAAAGATTTGTTATGAAAAAGAAAGCCTCAATAATTTGAGGCTTTTTTTATGCACTATTTTTTTCTATGCTTTTTAATTGTTTTCATTAATTTTTTCAAAGAATTTTATCATCGGAAAGGGGTTACTGACAATGGAGCATAACGTTGTTGTGTATGGTTAGTTGCGTGGTTAAGTAACTAGTTTAGTAAACAAATACTTAACAGAGAAAATTCCGAAGGAATTTTCCAAATAAGCACTTGCCAAAGCAATTAATTATACACGGCTTAAGTTTACAATTCATTAAATTAGACTATAAACAGAAAAGACAAAAGAGAGGACTAAGGTTAGTATACACGCAGAAGCTTAAGACTTCGTCAACATTGAAAATCCCCTCTCTTTTCTA
>CAXBCS010000079.1:0-8777 GCA_963974305.1 uncultured bacterium | reverse complement strand
GTTGGAGCAGCTCATGAAGAGCAAGCCACTTCCCCTTCTCAAGATTTGTTTACACTTTTACACGCTGGAAACTTATTAGATTTAAGAGATCCGAAACCAGTAGTGGAAGCTTATAAGTTATTTTTAAAAGAAGTGCCTGAGGCTAAGGCCAACAGCGAACTACGATTTATTGGGAAGCTGTCGATGTTTGATCCTTATTTGAAGCAAGAGCAGGCGAGTTTGCCTAGTCTGAAGCTTAGTGATGGCTATGTAGCCTTTGAAAAGGTGCACCGCTTACAACAGGACGCTAAGGTCAATATTATTTTGGAGGCAAAATCGGAGATTAGTCCGTTTTTACCAGGTAAGTTTGCCCATTGCGTAGCCGCCAACGCACCTATTCTATTAGTAGGACCTTATTATAGTGAATGCAAGCGCTTATTAGGGAAGAACTATCCCTACAGCTTTGAGTTTTCGGAAATCGAGAATATCAGCGCTGCAATGATTACTTTGTATACGGCTTGGAAACAAGGAAATACAGAACGCCTAAATAGAGCAGATTTGAAAGAATATCTCACAGAGCCTTACTTACTAAAGACAATAGAAAACAGCCTGACCGCTTAAATACGTATTCATGTTAACGATCGTAATTCCAAACCGCAACCGCAACCTTGACACAGTCAGGAGAACCCTAGGTTCTATCGCGCCGCAATTGGATGATCAGGTAGAGGTAGTTGTGATCGATTATGGCAGTGAACGAGACTACCAACTGCAATTGAAAGAGATGATTTCTCAGTGGAAACATATGGAATTGATCTCCTGTCCCACACAAGAACAGTTATGGCAGAAAACACGGGCCATCAATATTGTACTCAAAAAATGTAAGACACCCTTTTTTATGGTAGCAGATATGGATATGCTCTTCCATCCTGCATTTACTAAAAAAGTACGATCACAAGCCAAAGAAGGACAAGCGACCTATTTTCAAGTGGGTGTGATGACACAAAAAGAAAGCCTTTTAGTCAAGCCCTTTGCCGATTATGAAATTAAATTTTTGACAGATAAAAAGGCGACAGGGATGACGCTTTTGCCCACCGATCTATTGAAAGAAATTGGCGGATTTGATGAGTTCTATCACGGCTGGGGATCTGAAGATACAGATGTTCACGTTAGATTACACAACAAAGGAGTTCCTGTTCATTTCTATGAAGAAGAAGCACTTTTGCTGCATCAATGGCATCCAAAATTTTATAGATCCAAGAAGAGTACAGCACCATTTCATGACAGCCTAGAGCGTATTAATCAAGTGTATCTTTCGCTTTCGCGAAAGCATAAACGCATACAGGCCAATAAGAAGCATGATTGGGGAGTTCTTCCTAATTCCTTCAAATATCAGGCATTAAGTTCGCCATCGGCTAAAGTGAATTGCTATTGTACCAAAGAGGCTTTGACTGCCCTTTATTTTCAGATGAGCGAAGGTTTATTTTCTGGAGTAGTTGAGGTAAAGATCACAGAGCATCCTGATGCACATACTCCAAAAACAAAATTAAAACTCGCCTTGGGTAAGAAGACACCTCTTTTTATCGATTTAGAAGTGGCAAATAGAAATTTATTAGAACATATTATTGCCGAACATCGTTTGGCACCATATCGCTATCGCTATGATAGACAAGAAAAAGTTATTGACCTCAGTATACATTTAGGAACCTCTGTATGAAGATTTTAATGGTTAGCATGAATTCTATTCATTTTAGGCGTTGGTCTGAACAGTTGCGAGATAGCGGTCACGAACTGTATTGGTTCGATATTAGAGATCAAGAATCTGCACCTTCACTCTCGTATATGACACAAATAACAGGTTGGAAAAAGGGTTTTTTAAAACATAGGGGACGAAGTTTTTTAAAGCAAAATGCACCTAAACTATTTGCACAATTGTCAAAGCGATTTGATACTCCCGTGGCCGAAGCTTTTGAAACGGCATTAGTAGAAATCCAACCTGATTTAGTACATAGTTTTGCCTTATATGTCTCCTGTGGGCCCATTCTCGAAGTCATGCAGCGACATGATAGAATCAAGTGGCTCTACTCTTCATGGGGAAGCGACTTATATTATTTTCAAAATATAAAGGAATATCTCGATCAAATTAAGGAAGTTTTGCCGAGTATGGATTATCTAATGACCGATTGTCAAAGGGATGCTCAAATTGCTGTAAAATATGGTTTCAAAGGTAATCATCTTGGGGTTTTCCCAGGTGGCGGTGGTTTTAATGTTTCTGCGATCACACTCCTACGTAAAGAATTTGATAAGCGAAATGTAATTTTAGTCAAAGGAAATCAAAATAGATCTGGAAGAGCTTTAGTTGTTCTAAAAGCTATAGATCAACTTGGAGATAAATTAAAGGATTATAAGGTAGTGGTTTTTGGGGCTGAAGACCAAAGTGTATTGGCGTATGGAAAGAACGGTTCAAAAAAACATGGAATTCCTTCCATTGAGGTTCGCGGTTTGCAAGACCATGATGCGATTCTGGCAGCTATGTGTAGTGCTAAAATATATATAGGCAACAGTAACTCCGATGGCATGCCCAATACCTTATTAGAAGCGATTTGTTGTGGAGCGTTTCCTATTCAATCCAATCCTGGTGGCGCTACAGGCGAATTGATAAAGGATGGTACTAATGGCCTATTAATAGAAGACTGTGAAGATGTAGATGCATTAAAAAGTATTATATTAAAAGCGATCAATGCCGATAATTTATTAGAAAAAGGTGTACACTACAACGATAAATACCTTCTGCCTAAACTAGAACAAAAAGAAGTTCGAGCGCAGGTTTTAAAGGCTTATGACAAAATTTTGAGAGTATGATTAAGGTATGTACCATAGGTGCCATGCACTATACGCCATTTGGTGGCTTTCATGAAATGGATATACCTTATCTTGAGTCGCAAGGTATCCAAATTATTAAGGAACCTAAAGCGGCAGAGGTGTTGGTTTCTCAAAATAGAAAGCATCTTAAAAGATATTTCCTAAAACACAGGAATAAGAAAAAGTACTTAATTTAGACCTTAGAGCCACGGTTTGAAACTTATACGCGATCATTGCGTAAGGAGTTGTTTGGACTAGTGAGGTGCCATATTATGAATCTATATACGGGAGATGTTTTCGTAAGTCCGCTCTCCTTTCATGCTGGTAAAATTACTAAAACTCTAAAGCCTTTAGATGCCAGTTTTAAACTTCCCAATAGGACTGTTGTAGGACTAATGTCTTTTTATAAAGGCCTAGCCACAGAAAAAGTGATGTTTGAAGGAAAGGATGTTGATCTAATAAAAAAGCGAACAGAGATTGGATTGTATGGTCATAAGCATGAATTAATGCATGTTTTTGGTAAAGGATGGCCAGAGGGAGTCTCCCGAGAAGATAGTCGTGAAGGTGATTGGGTAGGGCGGAAAGGAAATATTTTAGACCCCTACTATTTCAATTTAAGTTTTGAGAATACCGCAGCCCCAAGATATACCACCGAAAAGATTTGGGACAGTATTGCTGGCTATTGCCTGCCGATATATTATGGTGAAGGTTCCGAGATTTATAAGATTTTCCCTGAAAATAGCTTTATTGACTATTCCAAAATGGAAGGACCTGCTCAGTTATTTGATTTCATCCAACAAATGTCGGAGGCCGAATACATACAACGACTCAATAGCTGTATCTCAGTATATAACAATATTAGTTCGCTTGGAAAACCTTTTGCAGAGCAACAGCGACTCCTAGCATTAGAGGCAATCGTGGATAAATTAAATGCAATTACTCAGCCTTTATGAGCCTAATTGACCTACGTCTTAAAGAATATCGAAAGCAAAATGAAAGCTTTCCAACAAGACTTGTATACCCGCCTACAGATAGAGGTTGGGCTTCAGAAATAAATAACCTTGCCCTCGTAATGCTCTATTGCCTAGAAAACAAGATAGAACTACAATTGTACACAGATGGCTGGAATTCGGGTAGATGGAGCAACTACTTCAAACCTTTCTGCAAGATCTTCAAAAGCCCAGTAAAAATCCCCGTATATATTTTTACCGAAAATGGGAAGAAACGAAAATTGTACCGCATTTTTCATAATATGGCCTACCGAAATACCCACTTAACAGACAATGCAAGGTGGACCAGCATCAAGGAAATGAGTAAAAAATCTAGATCTTATTCCTACCCAGAAATAGGCATTGATGGAGATATCTTTCATGCCTTACAACAGCTTTTTAATATACTCCTGTGACCTATAGAAAGTTTGCAAAATGAATTAGATGCTGCTATTTTACCTTACCAGAATAAAGATATTTTAGGAATACATGTAAGACGTGGAGATAAATTAATTCGAGAGGCAGGCATGTTTCCAGTGCAAGAGTATGTTGAGAAAGCCCAAAGCGCTTCTTTTGGCTTTTCCGAGGTATTTGTGGCTTCAGACAGTGGACAAACCCTTAAGGAGTTTCAAGAGGCATTACCCAATATAAAGCATTCCACCTTTTGTAATTTAAATTCAGCGGGGCATAATCAGAAGACATTTAATAATAGAGATTTAGATACAAGAATAGCAGAAACTAATAATATAATTAAGGACATTTATATTCTTAAAGCGTCTCGTTATTTTGTAGGTACATTTTCAAGTAACGTGGGCCGTTTGGTGCATACATTGCGCAATGGCAAGAATTCTTTGTCCTTAGATGAAGATTGGTACCCTGGCTAATTTTTTTTATAAGAAAAGCTAGAGAATTATTATCTGTCATGAGTTTCGAAGGCTTAAGCCAAATATCAAAAATATCTTAATCCAATAGGTGTTGTGGTCTTCGCTCTGATTCCTTTATTTTTGTAATAACCTCAAACAAACAGCCACACACGACTATGTCTGTATTTATTATCTCAGAAATTGCCCAAGCTCATAACGGAAGTCTAGAGACTGTGTTTAAGTATATCGATGCCCTAGGTAAAACCGGCGTAGACGCTATAAAGTTTCAAACTCATATTGCACATGCCGAAAGTAGTATTCATGAACCTTTTCGCGTGAAGTTTTCAGATCAAGATGCCACACGTTATGATTATTGGAAACGTATGGAATTTACCAAAGAGGAGTGGGTATCAATCAAATCGCATTGTGAAGCCGCAGGATTAGAGTTTATGTCGTCTCCTTTTAGTAATGCAGCTGTTGACCTTCTAGAAGAAATAGGAGTAGAGCGGTATAAAATTGGTTCTGGCGAGGTTAATAATTTTTTACTTCTCGAAAAGATAGCACAGACAGGCAAACCGATCATACTTTCATCAGGGATGAGTTCCTTGGAAGAATTAGATAAAACCGTAGCTTTCCTTAAGAAACGAAAGGTTGACTTTTCTATATTACAATGCACGACCAGTTATCCAACGCCAGCAGAGCGTTATGGCCTCAATGTGATTCAAGAATTGAAAGAACGGTATCAAGTAACTGTAGGCTATTCAGATCATTCGGCAGATGTAGGTACCTGTATTGCAGCAGCAGCCTTAGGAGCTGAAATACTAGAGTTTCATGCTGTCTTTAGTCGTTCTGACTTTGGACCCGATGCCTTGTCCTCTCTAGAAATGGATGAAATTACGCAACTGGTGAAGTCGGTGGGTAATATTTCGCTTTCGCGAAAGCATCCCATTGATAAGTCAACAAATTCCCAGTATGCAGAATTAAAACGTATTTTTGAAAAATCACTGGCGGTTAACAAGGACGTACCCGAAGGTCACCTATTATCTTTTGAAGATTTGGAAGCCAAAAAGCCCAAAGGATACGGTATTGATGCTTCTGAATTTACTGATGTTATCGGTAAGAAAACTTCAAGAGCCTTGAAACAATGGGACTTTATTAATAAGGATGATATCACATAAGTGTAAGCTAACTCTCAACTGCAAAGTAAACTCCTAGTATGAAGCAAAGAAAAATATGTGTCGTTATTACAGCTCGCCCTTCCTATAGTCGTGTCAAAACGGCCTTGCAGGCGATTAAAGATCATCCTGAATTAGAGCTACAATTAGTTGCTGCTGGTTCTGCCTTGCTTGGACGATACGGAAGTGCAGTAGAATACATTGAAAGCGATGGCTTTGAGATTGCCGAAAAGGTTTTTATGGTGCTTGAGGGGGAAAACAAAACAGCCATGGCCAAAACAACAGGCCTTGGCGTGATGGAACTTGCAACCGTATTCTATAAGCTTGAACCAGACATGGTAGTCACCATCGCCGATCGTTTTGAAACTATAGCAACTTCTATTGCTGCTTCCTATCAGAATATTCCCTTGGTACATATTCAAGGAGGAGAAGTGACAGGTAATATTGATGAGAAAGTGAGACATGCCAATACCAAATTGGCAGATATCCATCTTGTCGCTAGTGAAAACGCTAAAGAAAGAGTCATCAAATTGGGCGAAGTACCTGCCAAAGTATTTAATACTGGCTGTCCGTCAATAGATATCGCCAAAGGCGTTAAAGAAAGTCCTGCCCTGGATTTTGATCCTATGATTAAGTATGGCGGAGTAGGGGCTGTTGTAGATGCCTCAGGGCCTTATTTGGTCGTGATGCAACATCCAGTGACTACAGAATACACAAGAGCTAAGGAAGATGTGATGAAAACCTTAGAGGTGATTAATGAATTGGAAATTCCAACATTTTGGTTTTGGCCTAATGTAGATGCAGGTTCTGATGGCACCTCCAATGGAATCAGAAGCTTTCGCGAAAGCGTAAACCCAAAACATATCCATTTCTTTAAGAATATGGAGCCTAATGATTTTTTACGATTATTAGTAAACTCTAAATGTTTGGTGGGTAATAGTAGTGTAGGAATTCGAGAATGTGCCTATTTGGGTGTGCCCGTTGTAAATATTGGGACCCGTCAAAATGGGAGAGATCGCGGAGAGAATGTTCTCGATGTTGATTATACCAAAGAAGCCATCCGAGCAGCAATTAAAACACAAATCGATAAAAAAAATATTGTTTCTTCTCCCATCTATGGGGATGGAGATGCAGGTCATAAAATCGCAGAGGTATTATCTAAATGCCCGCTAGATTATCATAAAACCATTACCTTTTAATGAGAATCCTAGGTCTCATACCAGCAAGAGGTGGGAGCAAAGGTGTTCCTCATAAGAATAAGAAGGAACTGCATGGCAAACCTTTATTGCAGTATACCATTGAAGCTGCTAGGAAAACAATTGGAATTGACCGACTGATTTTTTCATCGGAGGATAAGGAGTTGAGAACGCTTGCTAAAAGCTTTGGCGCTGAGGTGCCTTTTGAGCGCCCAGCAGATTTGGCTCTGGATACTTCTGGATCATTAGAGGTTATCCAGCATGCATTGCAAACATTAGACAAACAAGGAGATCATTATGATGCTGTTTGTTTACTTCAAGTCACGAATCCTTTTCGCACCACTGCCTTGATTGATGAAGCTATCGATACTTTTAAAAAGAATGAGATGGATGCCTTGGTGTCGGTTTTAAAAGTGCCACATGAATACAATCCGCATTGGGTATTTGAACCTAATGACAACGGTCAGTTAAAAATTGCCACCGGAGAGAAAGAAATTATCAAACGCCGTCAGGAATTACCAGATGCATATATCAGGGATGGTGCTATCTATATCACCAAAACATCAGTAATTCTCAATGACAACTCTTTATTTGGAGATTCCCTTGGATACATTATTTCCGATCCAGAGCGGCATGTAAATATTGATACCATGGAAGATTGGTTTGCTGCCGAAGCCTTGGCCAAAAAACTCTTTTCCTAATGTGTGGTATTGCAGGCATCATAGGAGTGGGTGCAAAAAAAGCATCCATAGATGCTATGCTTGCAGCCCAAGCACATCGAGGACCAGATGCACAAAAAACACATTTAGATGAAGGTGTTGCCCTAGGGCATAACCGATTGTCGATTATTGATTTGTCATCTGCGGCAGACCAACCTTTTTATAGCCAAGATGGTCGATATACCCTTGTTTTTAATGGGGAAATCTATAATTATCTCGAATTAAAACGAATCTTGGAAGATTCATATAACTTCCAAACCCAATCTGATACAGAAGTTTTATTGGCTGCATTTCTTCATTGGGGAAACGATTGTTTAGCTCACTTGAATGGTATGTTTTCGTTTGCTATTTGGGATTCGCAGGAAGAGCGTCTTTTTGCTGCCCGTGATCGCTTTGGGGTTAAACCTTTCTATTATCACAAGGCCGAAGATGGTTTCTATTTTGCCTCCGAAATCAAAAGTTTATTTGCAGCAGGAATTTCAAAGATTCCAAATGAAGTAGTATGGGCGAGCTATTTTGCTTACGGGAGTTATGGCATGCCAAACGAAACTTTTTGGCAGGATGTCAACCAGCTACCTGGTGGGCATTTTCTTGAGTTGTCTGATGATAAATTACAATTCCACCAATGGTATGACTTTGTAAAAGAGGTTCAAAAGTATGATCTAAAGTTGTCTTTTGAGGCTGTTAAAATGCGGTATTTACAACTCTTGGATAGCAGTATTAAGCTTCGATTTCGAGCAGATGTCCCTTTAGGTTTCAATGTGAGTGGCGGACTAGACAGTAGCGCCTTATTGGCTTTGGTCAATCGTACTGCTAACGGAGAGAACATTAATGCCTATACTTTTTACACTGGAGATGATCGCTATGATGAACTTCCTTGGGTCAAAGATCTTATTGCACACACTAAAAACCCACTGCATACCGTCCTATTTGAGGCAAAAGATGTAGCAGAGGCAGCAGCATCAATGAGTGCTTTACAAGATGAACCTTTTGGAGG
>CAXBCS010000078.1:0-9607 GCA_963974305.1 uncultured bacterium | reverse complement strand
AAGAATAAATCCCAAAAAATATGTTTTCCAATTAGGTGTCATAAAAGGGGCTTTCATAGTTCCAAGATAAGGAAAGCGCAAAGCCAAGCCAATGGAATATTAAGTAGAAGGATAAATAGCGAAATGAGATGTTCTTGTAGTTGTTTGTAATATTTGATGCAATGCACAAGAACGCTTAAGAAAATTAGGGCATGAATAATTAATGCCAAAAAGACATAAATACAGGCAAAGATCATTAGGAGTTCATTGTTTGAAACTGCTATCAACAATGCTTGAAATATGCCAAAACCTGCCGTGTAAGCTGCCACCTTAACGGCAAATCTGTTGATTTTTTGAGTGAATGTAATCATAGGCCATATCTTATAACAACAAGAATAAAACACAAATAAGCCATGGGAATATTAAGTAATATCCATCCAATTGTTCTAAGATGTTCTTTGTTGTTAAATCGATTTTTGAAGCCGGTTATGAGTACTAAAATGAGAAATACAAGATGAACGACTATGGATGGGTATAAGTGCGCAATACCAAATTCTATAGAGACGTCATTTGGATAGACGGCGAAAATTGCAACTTGTAAGAGACCAAAAAGAAGGCTAAAACGCGCGGCGTATTGTGCGATTGTATTAATTTGATATTTCGGATTTTTCATAAGTAGGGTTATTTAAAAGTCCATTTAAGGTTTTAGATTGCCAGGTTTCCTTTGATAAAACGCCTTGCCATCGTTCATATCTATTCTGAATTTTATCATGATTGAGGTTTTTAGGAGGCTGTACTTCTGATTGTCCATCGGGTTGTTTCGCGTAAGTGTGCAAGAGATCGCCATTGTGATAGGACATATGGTAGAGGTACTCCATATCAGGTTGAGCAACTTGCTCCAAATTAAACCGAGTGATTGTTCGATCCCAACTAAAACTTCCCACTATCACCATCACCATAAAAGCTACCCTTGCGTTGATACGAAACATAACATACAATCCGTAACGCTTTGCAACTTTGAAATAGGTAGTGACCATTCCAGAAATACAGAGGAGGAGATAGATGAATACTCCGATTCGCTTATAGGTAAGTCCAAAACCGCTGCTATAGAGATAGTTTTTATAGGCAGTAATTAGTATGATAATCACATTAAGACCAATCCAAATGAAGGTGAGCGTTTTGAGATTTCGATTGTTTTTATAAAAGTTGATATCGCCTCTAAAGAGAATGAGAATAAGTATGATCGCAATGACAATAGAAGTTACTAAGGCATTTACTCCGTCGTGGACCGTTTTAGAAAGTGCAATTCCATTGTCTAAGGGGTTTTGTAATACATAAATAACATCTGTGCATATAAAAAGAAGGATAAGCGCATTGAGGGTTAACATCACTAGGATGCCAAGTCGGTTTTCTTTTTGTAGGCGTTGTTGCTGTTTTTCGCTTAGAGTGTTTTCTTTTAATAGAGTATCGATCTCGCGTTCAGAGGTCGTCATAATATCCAGTTCTGCAGTGGCAGTAATGTTATTTAAAAGAAGATATCCCATCACGGAGAATAAGATCCAAGAGATGTTGATAAATGATAAATCAATAGCCGCTAAACCTTGCTCGAATATAGGATTTGCTTTGCTGTAGAGCGAACTGAAAACAGCAACCAAGCTTATGACGATAATCAGGCTGAGTAGGATGAATTTAAAGTCATAGTAGGTATGAGGGCGAACAATCACTTTAGTTTTTGAATCCCTGTGTATTTTTTGGTGAAGACTTCCCATAAAGGTCTGATAAAGTCCATTGAACCATTGCACGTAAACCGAGTTCTTGATGCCAGAGACGCTTCCCACAAAAACGAGGAAGGTGAGAAAGGTATTCACGATAGATAGCGCCGAATTATTAGTAAACACAAAAGATGCAGAAGCTAAATAGAGGAAAGCAGTAACCCAATATTCTTTTCTTTTAATGGCTGCTGGGTGAAAATAAGACACAAGTGCAATGGAGAAGAATGCAAAAAGTAGCATGTTAAGGCCAAAATCTTGTTTATAAAATAAGGTGCTAAACCCTAGAGAAGCGATAATTAATAGAAGTTGCTTTTTCATGCAAAGTTGATTTTAAAGGTTTGTTGTAATTGCTGAAGGGGAAGTGGTAATAGTTTTAAGAAGTTGTGGTCATAAAAACGCGCAGCTGTTTTTCCTTTCTTAAAGCTCTTTGTAAAGCGAGGCAATTCGTCAGGGAATAATACAAGACCAACGCAGATGACGGTAAACAAATAGGCAGACCGTTTTCCATTACCCAGTAAGTAGAATTGCATGGCAATCTCTTCAGGAACTGATATGCCAGTTTGAGTGAGCACATGAAACACATCATGATCCTCGAGTTGAGGTTCGGGAGTAAAATGATTTCTTAATAGAAAACATCCTAGATGGTAGCCCAAACTATCGGAGGGGTAGGAAAGTAAGTCTTGCACAGTTAAACCCCAAGGTGATTCATTTTTAAACAGCCAACGATATGGAATTTTACTCCATTCATAGAGTTTTTCAAGCAGTAAATAGCGAAGTGTTTTCATAATGTAAAGTACTTTGTATTTCAAAGTAAAAGGATAAAAAAATATAGTTAACTATTGCCCAATAATTTTTCTAGGGCTTCAATATGTTTTTTAAAGGCTGTTTTTCCTTTTCGTGTTGCCTGGTAACTGGTGTTCGGTTTTCGCCCTATGAAGGCTTTAGTTACAGCTATATATTCTTCTTTTTCTAAGGCTTTGGCATGACTTGCAAGATTTCCATCTGTAGCTCCTAATAGTTCCTTGAGCTCCTTAAAATCTGCACTTTCATTCACCATCAAAATGCTCATAATCCCGAGTCGGATGCGATGATCAAAAGCTTTGTTTATGTTGGTGATTATTGACATGAGTTGTTTTTTGGTACTTGTTTTAGTTGCGATCGTATTTAAAATACATCAAGCTACCATAAATAATATGAAGTACACCAAAACCAAGCGCCCAAAAGAACAAGCCATAGCCAATAAACTGAGTGCTGATGAGACCAATAATTACATTGGCTAAGCCCAAATATTTAATATCACCAAGTGTATACTTACTCGCATTGACGAGAGCTAGTCCGTAAAAAATGAGCGTAAAAGATGCTACAAGTCCAATGATTCCATACTGTAGTAATACCAAACAGAAAATACCACCGGCAGCTAAGGGAATTGCAAAATTAGCAATCAATCGTCTAGAGGTTGGATCCCAAATTTTTTCGTTATGTTTTTTTGCTTTGCGTATCGTCAGTATGATTCCTGTAAGTACCGCAGCTGCTAAGGTAATTATTCCTATAAGTGCGAGGATAGTATCAACTCCATAGCCTCCCGTAAAAGCATTTAATAGACCTTCTAATATATTAGTCTCGCCTTCCGGAAGATTATCTATTGAAATTCCAGGAAGGACAACAGTTGCCAGAACTCGATAGGTTACAAAAAATGCAATGAGCGCATACACGTCTGCTAGTATTCCCGACAGTCCGCTTATGGACATAAACCGTGATGATTTGCTCATCATCGATTTGATGCTGGCGAGATCTTCTATATATTTTGATGACTCCATGTTAAAGTACTTTGAAATACAAAGTTAGTGTATAATTCTAATATAGCAAGCAGGGGAGCCTGATAATATTTTGTTAATACAGTTTGAAAAATTAAAAACCTTGACCTTATTGGTTATAATACCTTTCCTTTAATACGTTTCCAAACTATGATGAGAAGTATAGCAGAAAGCGCACAGAGTCCCAATAGCGCAAAAGCCTTCGTCGTCTCTCCATAGATGAAATAGCCAGTTGTAAACATAGTGCTATAGATGAGCACACAGCCCAATAGCATCGCTAAGATTCCGGCTGGAACACTCCATGCTTCTGTAGATTGGACAATAGTCTCATTATCTTCTTCAGCGGCTTTTACTATTTTCTTCCATCCAGGACCACCTGGTTGGGTTTTTTTATAAAATGCATATAAGACTTCCTTGCTTTCAGCTTGCGTTAAAAAGGTGACCAGAAGCCAAATCGCCATGGAACTAAAAACGACAAAAGGAAATTTTGCATAGGCAGGTAATAGGCCAGCATCTCCGAAGAGCGTTTCCCCTAAAGGTGTAAAAGCAATAAGGATAGAAATAACTCCAGAAGCTATCATCGCAGAAATTTCTGTCCACGCATTGATGCGCCACCAAAACCATCTAAGAATAAAAATCAATCCTGTTCCTGCTCCAAACATTAAGATAATATCAAAGAGCTGTAAGGCATTTTGAAGATTAAGTGCAATAAAAGCACTGATAATCATTAAAACTACAGTCGTAATACGTCCCACAGATACCAAATGTTTTTCAGAGGCGTCGGGTTTTATTCGTTGGGCATAAAAGTCATTAACTACATAAGATGCACCCCAGTTGAGGTGGGTAGAAATAGTACTCATATAAGCCGCTGCCAGTGAAGCAAGCACCAAGCCCAATAATCCATGTGGTAATTTTGTGAGCATCGCCGAATAGGCCAAATCATGCCCTAGTTTATCCTCAGTAACATTAGGAAATGCCTCTTGTATACTCGCTAAATCTGGGAACATAATTAAGGATGCCAAAGCCACCAAAATCCATGGCCATGGTCGCAATGCATAGTGCATAATATTGTAAAAGAAGGTCGCTCCTATGGCGTGATTTTCATCTTTTGCCGCGAGCATACGCTGTGCCACATATCCACCTCCTCCTGGTTCTGATCCAGGATACCAAGAACTCCACCATTGCACTGCTAGTGGAATAATAAGTAGCGTGATGAGCATTTCAGTATCGTTAAAATCTGGTAAAATATTCAGTTTGTCTTTTACATTCTCATGAGCTATTAGATTCTCAAGTCCGCCAATTTCTGGTAAGCCTACTATATAAAAAGCTGCTCCTATCGCACCCGCCATTGCCACAAAAAAGAGAATAAAATCTGTATACACAACGCCTTTAAAACCACCAATAGCACTAAAAACTACGGTTATAACTCCTGCAATGATTACTGTTGTTTCTGGGGATAGCCCTAGCATTACTTGGCCAATTTTTATGGCTGCAAGCGTTACACCTGCCATGGCTAATACATTAAAAATGACTCCCAAATAGATTGATCTAAATGAGCGTAAAAAACGCGCTGGAGCACCGCCATAACGGAGGGCATAAAATTCAATATCAGTTTTTACATCAGATTTTCGCCATAATTTAGCATATACAAACACAGTTAAAAGACCTGTGACTAAAAAAGCCCACCACACCCAGTTACCTGAAACCCCATTGGTACGTACGATATCAGTAACTAAATTAGGCGTATCTGTAGAAAAGGTGGTCGCAACCATCGATAATCCAAGTAGCCACCATGGCATACTTCTTCCAGATAAAAAATACTGTGTTGTATCCTTCCCAGAAGTTTTTCCTACATAGAATCCAATCCCAAGAATCACCACAAAAAGTGCTATAATAATTCCAAGGTCGAGGGCCGATAAATCAATCATAAATATTCAGGTTTTTTGTTCCAGTCTAAACTGGCATAGTGTTTTGAAAGATAATCATTCATCGCATTAATATCATTTTTTCCAGTCAAATCTGGCACATGTTCCCCAAAAGGAATGGCTTTCATAGCTTTCGAGTCTTCTTCAATAAGTGCGCGTATGGCTGTAGGGAGCTCTTTTTCAAGACGTAAAGGATGCATTTCACAATGTTGAAGATGTTTAAAAAATTGCCCTCCATGAAACTTAAAAATATTCATGCTTACGCGAAAATGCCCCTCGGTATCCTTAAAGGCTGCCATATGATCTGCTTCTGGCTTTTCAACGATGCCAGTAACATATCCTTCTGTACTAATCTTAAGTAATGCAAACCGCCCAATGCGCTCCATGGGATAGTTTAATTGCCCTCGATCATAACTGATGAGAGCGTTGTCGTCTGCAATTTCGCGCAAAGCAAACATAGCCTTTGCACTGTATAAATTATCAGAGTTACAGACTAGAAATGTATTTTTTTGCAGTTTCGGGTATTGCTCCAACGCCTGAAAAACTGCATCGGCGGTGCCTAAGGGCTTTTTACGACCCTCCGGAATATGCTGGGTGGCATAGGAAATTGTTAGTCCGTGAAAATCATTAGCCGAATTTTTGGAGCCATAATAGGTTTTGAACAATTCTGCCTGGGGTCCAATTACTAATATGACATCTGTAATCCCCGACTGTTTTGCGTTGTATAAAATGTAATCCATCATCGGTCTGTCATTCACGAGAATGAGAGATTTGCTTCTGGTATTAGCTTGAGTCATTGCCTCCTCAGACAATTCAGTTGTCGTAGATTTCTTCATACGCGATGAAGCGCCTCCGGCCAATATGATCAAAGTTTTTGTCATTCTATAAAAGCTCCTTTACTAATTTTTGTTTCATAGGCATTCTTTGCGCCTGCCTTATTCATTGCCTCGATAATCTGGATTTCTTTGCCAAGAGGCGCCAAGGCACAAATACTACCGCCGCCTCCAGAACCTACGATTTTGGCGCCATAAGCACCTGCATTCATTGCTGCGCTAATCATGGCGTCAATGCGTGGCACTGTAATTTTTAAAACTTCCTTAAGCACTTGATGATGATCAGACATCAAGGCACCTATCAATTTGTTATCTAGAGAATTTTCGCTTAAAGCGAAAAAAGCCTTCTGTGTAATCTCATGATTCTTAATTGCAGCATAAAAGTATGGCTGTGATTCACGGTCCAGAGCATCCTTACAATTTTCATATGTCTCCATGGTCGCAGATACCAATTCAAAATCTGGATTCGCTTTTTTGACCCTTGCAATCGCATCCAAAGCCAAACCTTTTAAATCTCCTAAGACACCCAAAGTGTTTTTTGGAATTCCAGATTCTCCAATAATCAGTCCGTGTAGGTTGGCATGTATAGGCGTTAGTTTCTCTGAAACGTCTGTTCTCAAATGAAAAATACCACCTACGGCACTGCTGTATTGATCCATTTTACCTCCGGGAGCATTGTGTTCTATGACTTCTGCTTCATAGGCCAATTGCCCGATGAGGTTTGGGTTAATTGTACGATCACATCCATAGGTTTTGAGTAGAAATTGTATCCAGGCAACCACCATCGCAGACGAACTGGATAGCCCTGCAT
The DNA here is from genome assembly GCA_963974305.1 of uncultured bacterium. Classification (GTDB taxonomy): domain Bacteria; phylum Bacteroidota; class Bacteroidia; order Flavobacteriales; family Flavobacteriaceae; genus Dokdonia. The sequence continues at coordinate 2,473 of CAXBCS010000078.1, read as the reverse complement.
TTATAGGAACATCCCCTGTGATTTTAATATCGAAGCCTTCTTTTGGAAAGCATCCGTATCGTTGCACGACTTTAAGTGCTGCGACAAAATGATCATTTTTCTTTAGCGGTTCTTTGTAAGCAATCCCATCTTTGAGGTAATCACTAAAGTTGATAATACGTGCCATACCAATATCTGGCATCCTGATGACAGAAGAATTCGTGTCGTTGGGAATCGCGTTAATCCTAATATATCGATCAATAGAACAGGCAATGATAGGCAGGCCGAGATAATCCTGATGATCTCCAAAAAGGCAAACACGGCCAGGTGCTTTTGAGATAATTTCCTTCATTAATAGGTATCCTTGATCCAATTATATGGTTTCCTGCTTACCCATAGTCCGCGTGTAAAATCAGGAAAGTCTTGAGGTTCTCCATTATTTGCGATGGAGGCTTCAGAGAGCGGAGTAATAGCACTCCACGCAGCAGCGTCATAGGCATCCAGTGGTGGTGCAATGTTTTGCTTGGCACTTTCAACAAAGGCGTTGAGTACAAAGAAGTCCATACCACCATGCCCAGATCCCTGTGCATATTCGCCATATTTTTTCCAAAGTGGATGGTCGTATTTTTCCAACCAAGGTTGCGCCTCATCCCAGCGATGGGGATCACTTTTACCTTCTACATAGATACGGCTGCCATCTACTTCCCATAAGCCTTCGCTTCCTTGAACACGGAAACCAAGAGAGTAGGGACGTGGGGAGTTACAATCATGGGTGACAATTATAGTTTCGCCTTGAGCTGTATCTATAGTAGACGTTATAATATCCCCTTGCTTAAACTTAAGTTTAGCGTTGGGATGATCTTTGCCGCCGTTTTTTACTATATAATTATGTAGCCCTACGCCTTTGGTTGCATGAGAGGTCATTGACATAAAACGGTTGCCTCGATTAATATCACACATTGTAGCTATAGGCCCTACTCCGTGAGTTGGATACACATCACCATTACGGAGCAATGAATGTTGGGTACGCCATTTGGATTCGGAGATGCCTTTATCGCCAAATTCTACCCCTTTTCCATAAGCTGTTTTTCCATCATTGAGTTTTACAAATCGCAAATCATGCTGATACCCACAACGAAAATGCAGCAGTTCGCCAAAAACATTTTGTTTAACCATGTTTAAAACCGCCATGATATCTCTTCTGTAGTTAACATTTTCGAGTATCATTACATGAGAGCCAGTAGCTTCATGGGTATTTACAAGATCCCAACATTCTTCGAGTGTATTTGCAGCAGAAACTTCCACCCCTGTATATATTCCAGCTTTCATAGAATCAACAGCCATGCGGGTATGCCAGAGCCAGGGAGTTGAAATAATTACCGCGTCTACGTCTTTCAATTCCAAAAGATTTCTATAATCTAAGTCGTTTTTACCAAATACTTTAGGAGCAGGAAAACCAGCCTTCGATATATGATCTTGAGCAATAGTGATACGTGAAGGGTCAACATCGCAAATTGCAGTTACAGCAATGTCCTTGCGCTGAAGTAAGTTGTTAAGATGATTAGTCCCACGAAGACCAACTCCGATGAGTCCTACACGTAGGATATCTTTTGATTGACTAATGGCTCCAAAGGAAAGACTAGGAGCTAAGGCGACACCTGCACTTACAATGGCGGTTTGTTTGATGAAATTACGTCTTGTTTTCATGCTTTGTTGTTTTGAATATTGGTAAGAAAATAATTACCATTACTATTTTTGAATTTTTATATTAAAATCAAGGATGGCTTTTTGGTCCTTGAAAATACTCAAAAAACTAGGATTGGAATATTTAATTGACACATTTTCTAAAATCGTCCCACTGTTGCGTTCGTAAAAATTATCGTAGGAATGTGAGAAGTTTATGGAATGAAACCCACCAAAAAAAGTATATATTTAAACCTCATTGATATCCTAAAACGAAGTGAATCCAGCCGAAGCCTACATTCTATCTAAGCCAGAACCATGGCGAATCATTCTTATGGAATTGCAAGCAGTTATTAAGCACACCCTACCTGAAGTTGAGGAGCAATTTAAATGGCATTTACCTTTTTATAGCATCCATGGTCGCATGTGTTGTTTCTTAAACTTTAGGAAAACTTTTGTCGATCTAGGTTTTACCTCTGGGATACATATCAAAATTCACGAAGACTACCTTATAGCCGGTGAGGGAAGAAAAAATTTACGCTCCTTAAGGTATTCCTGTATTGAAGATATTGATGTAGAAGTACTGCGCGATGTCTTGTTAGCAGCCGCTGAATTAAATAGAAAATAATTTTAATTAGGGGCATTTGCCCCTGTTTTCAAGTCCTTCTTTAGCTGATATTTGTGTTGCAGTTTATGTTTGAGGGAACATAAACTTGCTAACCATCAGAAGGCCAGAACGTAAAGTGAAGGCATTGAATGATAGCAAGCAGGGAGCTTTTGGGGGAAAGCTCCCTTTTTTGTGTTTAAAACT
>CAXBCS010000077.1:0-9849 GCA_963974305.1 uncultured bacterium | reverse complement strand
TGAAAAAGAAGACCTTGCTTCAGCTCGCAATTTCACGTAAGTGAAATAAAAATTAGGCAGACTGTCCTTATTATATATACTACAAATAGCTCTATTAATACCCAATAGTCATAGTACACTGTCAAATGCACATCATAATCTAAAACAGCTATTGTAAACCATCGACTAAGACATTATCTTTGTATCATAATTACTATCTATGATCAATATCACCTTGCCTGATGGCAGTGTAAAACAAATAGCTTCTGGAGCAACACCAATGGATGTTGCCAAAAGCATCAGTGAAGGACTTGCGCGCAACGTAATTTCGGCGAAATACAATGGAACTATTGTTGAGACCGCTACCCCACTGACTGCCGATGGAACTATCATATTATATACCTGGAATGACGATGAAGGAAAAGCAGCTTTTCGCCACTCCTCTTCACACGTACTTGCGCAGGCACTTTCAGAACTCTACCCTGGTGTTAAACTAACGATTGGGCCCTCTATTGAGAATGGCTTCTATTATGATGTAGAAACTGGAGATCATGTGATTTCTGAAAATGACTTCAAGAAAATTGAAGATAAAATGCTAGAGATTGCTAGAGGGAAGCATGATTTTAGCATGCGTTCTGTTTCTAAAGCAGAGGCATTAGACAAATACAAGTCTGAAGGTAATGAGTTCAAAGTAGAGCTTATTGAAAACCTAGAAGACGGAACAATCACTTTTTGTGATCATGATACTTTTACCGATCTCTGTCGCGGCGGACATATTCCAAATACAGGAATCATTAAAGCTGTGAAAATAATGAACGTGGCAGGTGCCTACTGGCGCGGAGATGAAAATAAGCCTCAATTGACGCGAGTTTATGGTACTTCTTTTCCAAAACAGAAGGATCTAAAGCAATATTTAGAACTTTTAGAAGAAGCTAAAAAACGTGATCACAGAAAATTAGGAAAAGAATTAGAGTTATTTACCTTTTCAAAACGTGTAGGACAAGGACTTCCATTGTGGTTACCAAAGGGAGCCGCTTTGCGCGAAAGGTTAGAAAACTTCTTAAAAGCAGCACAAAAAAAGCAAGGCTATGAGATGGTTATCTCTCCTCACATTGGTCAAAAAGAATTATATGAAACCTCCGGTCATTACGCAAAGTATGGAGCCGACAGTTTTCAACCTATACACACTCCGGCAGAAGGCGAAGAGTTTCTTTTGAAACCTATGAATTGTCCGCATCACTGTGAAATTTACAATGCGCGACCTTGGAGTTACCGAGAATTGCCTAAACGTTTTGCCGAATTTGGAACTGTATATCGCTATGAACAATCTGGAGAACTTCACGGATTGACAAGAGTAAGAGGATTTACACAAGATGACGCACATATTTTCTGTACTCCAGACCAATTGGACAATGAGTTCATGAAGGTAATTGACTTGGTATTATATGTATTTGGGTCTTTAGGATTTGAAAACTTTACAGCACAGGTTTCATTACGCGATCCTGAAAAGCCAGAAAAATATATTGGAAGTGATGAAAATTGGGAGAAGGCAGAAAGCGCTATTCTCAATGCTGCTAAGGCCAAGGGACTTGACTATGTTGTTGAGACAGGGGAAGCGGCATTTTACGGACCAAAACTCGACTTTATGGTCAAAGATGCCTTGGGAAGGAAATGGCAACTTGGTACTATCCAAGTAGACTACAACTTGCCTGAGCGTTTTGAGCTGACTTATAAAGGAAGTGATAATGAAATGCATAGACCTGTGATGATTCACCGTGCTCCTTTTGGTAGTATGGAGCGATTTATCGCTATATTGCTAGAGCATACAGGAGGCAATTTCCCTCTTTGGTTGATGCCAGAACAAGCTATTATTCTTACACTCAGTGAGAAATATGAAAAATACGCTCAAAAAGTTTTAAATTCGCTAGAAAATCACGAAATTCGCGCCCTCACAGATAATAGAAGCGAAACTATGGGTAAGAAAATTCGGGAGGCAGAAATGCAAAAAATCCCGTTTATGATTATCGTAGGAGAGCAAGAAGAGAAGGATGGCACAATTTCTGTAAGGAGACATGGAGGTGAAGACCTAGGGAGTATGACAATGGAAGCTTTCGCTAAAGCGATAAAAGAAGAAGTTGCATCGACCATGAAAACATTTGAAGTTTAACAGATGAACGTTTACACGAACATCGCAAAAAAATTAAAGCCATAGCAATACGTAGAAAAAGATCTAGAGGTCCGGCAAGGATCATTAAAGAAGACCAACACAAAATCAACCAAAAGATTCGTGCTCGTGAAGTACGACTCGTGGGCGAAAATGTGGAGGTAGGTGTTTACCCAACATCTAAAGCTCTTGAAATTGCAGAAGAACAAGAGTTAGATCTTGTGGAAATTTCTCCGAATGCAGAACCTCCTGTGTGTAAAATCATGGACTATAGGAAGTTTGTATACGAGCAAAAAAAGCGTGAAAAAATCCTTAAACAGAAAGCTAGTAAAGTAGTGATCAAGGAAATACGTTTTGGACCTCAAACGGATGACCACGATTATGAATTCAAAAAGAAGCATGCTGAGAAGTTCTTGAAAGAAGGAGCCAAACTCAAAGCGTATGTTTTCTTTAAAGGACGTTCTATTATATATAAGGATCAAGGTGAAATCTTATTGTTAAGATTAGCACAAGAGCTTGAAGAAATAGGAAAGGTAGAGCAATTACCTAGATTAGAAGGAAAGCGTATGACGATGTTCATCGCTCCTAAGAAAAAATAAACATTCTTACTCTTTGAAAAATAAGAGTTTAGATTAAGAGATACAGGACCCTCCTTCTTTCAAAAGTCAGGAGGGTTTGTTAAGAGAATAAGTGAGATAATTATAAAAATAGGAACAGATGCCTAAAATGAAAACAAAATCCAGTGCAAAGAAGCGATTTAAGCTTACGGGTACTGGTAAAATCAAGAGAAAGCACGCTTTCAAAAGTCACATTTTGACTAAGAAATCTAAGAAACGTAAGCTGAAACTTACGCATGATGGATTAGTTCATAAAGCTGACACACCTAATGTTAAACTAATGCTTCGTTTGAAGTAAGCCGTTTAACCGGTTAAAATTATTTATAAACCCTGGAGTTGGGCATCTCATTAAAAAATAGCTTCGGCTTAAAGATGAGATACAAAGTGGCGATTTTCGTCCGCCTGCTACAAAAAAATTTAAAATTATGCCTAGATCAGTAAATTCAGTAGCTTCAAGAGCCCGAAGAAAAAAGGTAATGAAGCAAGCCAAAGGATACTTTGGAAGACGTAAAAACGTCTGGACAGTTGCAAAGAATGCGGTTGAAAAAGCAATGACATATGCTTATAGAGACCGTCGTCAGAATAAAAGAAATTTCCGCTCATTATGGATTACTCGTATTAATGCGGGTGCTCGTATGCACGGAATGTCTTACTCTCAGTTTATGGGGAAAGTAAAAGCAAATGATATCGAGTTAAACCGTAAGGTACTTGCAGATCTTGCTATGAACCACCCAGAAGCTTTTGCAGCAGTAGTAAACAAAGTAAAATAAGGCGTAAGCCTAATTTAATCATATTATCTCCTTAGAAAAAGCCCGCTCTTGAGCGGGCTTTTTATGTTTTATAGCCTGAGAGTTTTTACTAAAAAGACTTGAATGTTTTCTCTCAATACGGTTACACCTCTTGATTTTTGAAACGTTCTATCCATTACCAATTAAAACTTAGGTCTATTTCGATGTCTGGGTGCAAGCTATAATGCACAGGACAGGTATGTGCAGTGTGTTCTAATATCTTCCTTTCTTTTTTGCTTGTTTCATTTGGAAAAGTGAGCACGATTTTAATTTTGGAAATTCGTCTGGGTTCAGACGCCATAGTTTTGGTCACTTCAGCAGTCGCTCCACTCAGTTCTACTTCCATTTGCCTCGCTTTGATACCCATTACCGTTAACATACAATTGGCCAAACCAGTTGCAACAGTATCGGTAGGTGAAAAGGCCTCCCCTTTTCCATGATTATCCAAAGGCGCATCTGTAATATAGGTCCCGCCCGATTTAATGTGCACATTGCTTGTACGTAAATTCCCTAAGTAGGTTACTTTGCTTGTCATAAGAGCTATTTTATTGATCTAAAATAAGGAAAGTTAGGTCAAGAATTATCAATCCGCTTTCGCGAAATTGCAATGAATCCCATCTTATTTTCACAAAATGAATATGGATGCATTATATAATTTGTTAATCTACTGCGTGCCAAACGTTAAAACCTTCTAAATGTTAAGTTTTTGTAAATTATATAATTATTTTTAATGCTAGCTAAATAACCACCTGAATGCGGATAAAATACCTTCTCTCTGTTTTAATTATACTCTTCACTATAACGGATGTTATTTCGCAACTTGGAAGTACGCATTACATTCCGCCAGTACACTCGAGGACTGGGATTTCTGAAGCATGGATATATGTTTCCACACCCCTAGGTGCCCCACCAACAAGACCCATTGACGTCACCGTATCTAGACCTGATGGTACTATTGTTGGCGTACGTACAATAATGCGTGGAACTCCAGCAACTATTGATGTATCAGCATCTGGATTAATACTCCTGAATCAAAATGAATTAAGTTTAGTTCAAAACAATAGAGGGTTAATAGTAAGTTCTACTGATTTAATTTATGTCAGCCTTCGTTTAAACGTTAATAATCATGCTGGCTATTTAACTGCCAAAGGAGAAGATGCACTTGGAACTCGTTTTAGGCTTGGGAGTTCGGAACTCATAAATACTGGAAGTACAAATAATTTTTTTGCAAGTGTCATGGCGACAGAGAACAATACCCAGGTTCAATTTACTCATGATGCTGGTGTTGTCTTTGAAAATGGTGCTATTCCTAATCCGCTATTTCTCAATGCGGGTGAAACAATCACTGTTTCGGGATATGCAAATGGAGCAAATAACAATACAACCGGTTTTATTGGGGCCTTAGTAGAATCATCACTTCCAGTTGTTGTTAATTCGGGAAATCTCAATTCCAATTTACCTACAGTAACTTTTGGTTCTGACATGATGCTCGATCAGATTGTTGATGAGTCACTAGTGGGTTTTGAGTACATGCTTGTAAGAGGTCGTGGTAACGATGTCTTAGAAAGACCAATGGTTATTGCAACAGTTCCCAATACGATCATTTCTGTAAACGGTATCCCTCAAGCGACCCTACTCTTGCCTGGAGATTATGCGTATCTAGATCCGCTCCTATTTCAACCTGCGACTGGATCGCATAGAAACATGTACGTGAGCTCAGATCCTTCTACTCCTTTTTATATGTATCAATTCTTAGGAGGAAGAAGTGATGCAGATCCTGGGCCTGGATTTCCAGATGCCACCCCTGGAATGATATTTGTCCCTCCACTCAGTTGCTTTTTTCAACAAGAGGTACACATGATTCCAAATATTGACGAAATGAGTCCTACTGCTAATGGCTATCAGGGTAATATTGCAATCACTGCATTTACAGGTACGGCCGTTTCTTATAACGGAGGACCCACCTTAACCGGAGCTCTTGCCAACCCGGCAACACCAGATTGGGTGACCTATTTGGTGCCAAATCAAACAACTGGAAATGCCATTATAACCTCAGACGGTCCAATTGCTGTTGGCTATATTGGCACAGATACTCAAAGTGCGGGGTTTGGAGGGTATTATTCTGGCTTTGCCGTTAATCCAACAGATACAGACACCGAAGTTTGCACCTTGAATGGAACAGTAAATTTATTTGACAGAATTGATGGAAATCCTGATCCAACTGCCGCAATGCAAGAATGGGAATTTGTCCCTGCCTCTGGCGATCCAGCCATTGACCTTACACCTCCACCTGCAGATGGAAGTAATGACGGCGTATGGGATCCATTAAATTTTGACCCCTTATTTGACCGCATTGATGGATATTATCATTATACCGCTGTTGGCATTTGTGAGGCTGTTGATATAATTGTACGTGTTGATCTTGTGGATAGCCCGTTATTGGACGCGCTTCCAGATGTGTTTCGCTGTGAGGGAGATAGTTTTACCCTTGCCGATCCATCAACACTCACCGGCATGGATCTAAACGCACCCCAATACTATACAGATACTCAACTGACTGGTGCCGCTGTTCTTATTGATTGGACAGTTCCAATTACAACAGTAGGAACCCAAACTATTTATGTGTATGACGAAGTATCGGCTAATCCTGATGCTTGTTACTCTGAAATCTCATTTGACCTTACTATCAACCAGACACCTATTGCCACTGTAAACGATGTAATTGTTTGTGAAGGCATAGAAATGTCCCCGCTGATATTATCACAAACAACTCCCGGAACAATTGAAAATTATCAAATTGATTATGATCCCGCAGCAAATGCCGCTGGTTTTACAGATATTGTGACCTTTATTCCAGTATTAGGTGCCGATTTTGATATTCCTACAGGTGTTGCGGCCGGAGTATATAATGGTATTATTACTTATCAAGATGAGATAGCAGTTGGGGTCGCATGCACAGGGACAGATACTTTTACTATTACCGTAAATGCAAATCCCGTTGCTACCACCAATGATGTCTTAGTTTGTCAAGGAATTACCACAAATCCTATTGTAATAACTTCTACTATCGGGGCGCCCACTGGTTACTATATAGATTATGATGTTGCAGCCGAAGCGGAAGGGTTTACAGATGCCGGTACGGCGATGGCACCTTTAGCAATTGCAGCTGCAAATTATGCAATTCCAGCGGCTGGCACAGCAGGTGTTTACAATGGAATTATCACTTATTTAGATGCTAATGGGTGTTCAGGCACAGACCCTTTTACCATTGAAATATTGGAAAATCCAGTTGCCTCCACCAATGACGTGCAAGTATGTCAAGGAATAGCTACTGAAGAAATTGTCATAACATCAACAACGGGAACACCCATAAACTACTTTATTGATTATGATGCTGCGGCCGAGGCAGTAGGCTTTACAGATGTTGCAGATGCCATGACACCAGCAGTTATTGCAGGTGCTATGTATATCATTCCTGTTGCTGGAACTCCAGGCGTTTATAATGGTTCTTTAACCTATATAGATGCAAATGGATGTTCAGGAACAGACCCATTTACCATTGAAATTTTTGAGAATCCAGTGGCTACAACTAATGATGTGGCCGTCTGTGAAGGAGTCACTACCGAACTTATCACTTTGACTACCACGACTGGGACGCCTATTACTTATTTTATTGATTATGATATTGCGGCAGAAGCCCAAGGGTTTGTTGATGTAGCCGATAGTATGACAGCTTTGCCCATTGCTGGTGCTGCCTATTCAATTCCAGCGGCAGCAATGCCGGGAATATATAATGGAACACTATCCTATCTTGATGCCAATGGTTGTATGGGAACTGATCCATTTTCAATTACCATAAATGCCAATCCTGTTGCAACAACCAATGACATCCAACTGTGTCAAGGGACAATAGCAGCACCTATTGTAATAACTGCAACTACTGGAGCGCCAACTGGTTATTATATAGATTATGATCCCGCAGCGGAGGCAGTTGGATTTGCAGATGCCGGTACGGCGATGGCACCTTTGGCTATTGCAGCTGCAAATTATGTAATTCCAGCAGCGGGAACTCCAGGTGTTTACAATGGAATAATAACTTATATAGATTCAAATGGCTGTAGTGGCACGGATCCATTTACGGTTGAAATTTTTGAAAATCCCATTGCTACTGTTAATGATGCTAATGTCTGTGAAGGTGATACCACAGAAATAATTACGCTTACATCAACCACTGGAACTCCAATAAATTATCATATCGATTATGATGCAGTTGCCGAAGGACAAGGATTTACAGACGTTGGTACTTTGATGACTCCAGTACCCATCTCTGGTGCTAGTTATTCGATTCCTGCTACGGCTATACCAGCAGTTTATAATGGCACAATCACTTATTTTGATGCAAATGGATGTTCGGGTACGGATGCTTTTACCATAGAAATTCACACCCAGCCTACAGCTACAATGCCACCAACTAATATAGAAGATTGTGATACCGCCGCCGATGGAGATGATACCAACGGCTTTTTAGCATTCACCTTAACCGATCAGTCGGCAGATATTCTCAATGGTCAAGATCCTACTTTATTTTCTGTAAGTTTTCACGAAACTAACGCCGCCGCTATTTCGGGAACGCCAGAGGTTGGCCCTGTGTTCACCAACACTATCGCAAATCAGCAAACTATTCATGCGCGTGTTGAAAATAATGCCAACCCTGATTGCTTTGCTATCACGACCTTTGAGATTATTGTGCATCCGAAACCTGTGGTGGTGGATGTCACCCTAGAGCAATGTGATGATGATAGTGATGGATTTTCAGATTTTAATCTTCAAGAAGCGAATGTTCTTATTTCTGTTGATGCGGCCAATGAAACTTTTACCTATTATGAGACCTTGGCTCAAGCGACTAGCGGCATGGGTGCAATTATGGGTGACACAAGTTATCCAAATGCGGTAGTTACTAATGACGTTGTTTGGGCTCGAATTGAAACTCTCAATGGATGTATTAGAACAGCGAGAGTGGATTTATTAGTTACCACCTCTCAAATTCCTCCTGCATTTCTCTTGGAATATGAAGTATGTGATAATGACTTAATTGATGGAGACGCTACTAATGGAATAGCCTCTTTTAATTTTAGCAATGCAACTCCGCAGATAATCGCCTTATTTCCACCAACAGATCAAGCTAATCTTGTAGTTACTTATTATACAAATGCTACGGATGCAGCGGCAGAGTCAAATCCTATTCCAGATATTTCTGATCATCGAAATGACACGAGCCCAAATCAACAATTAATCTATGTGCGCGTAGACAATGTTTTAAACAATAGTTGCTCTGGTCTTGGGCAACATATCACCCTTACTGTCATCCCTTCACCTTTAGCAAATACAAATGTTCTGGATTATGAACTATGTGATGAAGATAACGACCTTTCTGAAGACTATGATCTTCCTTCCTTATACACAGAAATTTTAAATGGCTTGAATCCAGCAGATTACGACATAACATTTTATGATGACCCTATAAATGCAAATATGGAAATCGGGGCTATTCCAAATACGTATACTTATGCTCCTACCGCTACTCCATCTAGCCTTACCCTGTACGCTCGTGTTACAAATATTGTAACACCTGATCGATGCTATACCGTTATTGATTTCGACATTGTTCTATTTACAGATCCAGTCGCCAATCAAATGGTTAGTACACTATTTGTATGTGACGATCCTGTTCCCGATGGTTCCACAACTATGGACCTAAGTGAAAAAGACGACGAAATTAAAGGAGTGAATAATACAGGAATTACTGTCACCTATCATATTGATCAAGCGGGTGCAGATGCAGCAGATTCTTCAATCCCAGATAAAACAGATTTTACGAATACCATGAATCCTCAAACAGTTGTGGCTCGTGTAACTGATGATATTACAGGATGCTATGACACAACACTATTAACCGTTGAAGTTCTCCAGTCCCCAGCCGTTGTCTCTCCGTTACCATACGAAAAATGTGATGAAGACAATGATGGTTTTGCTGTCTTTGAATTAGGCACTTTAAACGATGAGATTTTTGCTGGTGACCCAACCTTGACTATCGAATACTACTACACTCAATCGGATGCTGAAACAGCCCCTGATGATATTAGTCTGCGCTTAGATCAAGTCGCCTATACTAATATCATAGGGTATAATGATTCAGTATGGGCTCGAGTAGAAAATGCTGGAGGTTGCCCAACCATTATCGAAATATTCTTGGTTGTTTTAGATGCTCCAACTCCTAATACAAACCCAGATCCGTATGTTC
>CAXBCS010000076.1:0-10510 GCA_963974305.1 uncultured bacterium | reverse complement strand
TGAGATTTGGAACTTGGAACTTGTTTTTTGCCTAATGCCTAATGCCTAATGCCTATCACCAAAAAGTCCTTCCAACTAAAAAGTTGAAAGGACTTTGTTATAAAATGTAAAAAGGACTTATGCCAAAACAGCTTGCACCTTATCGGCAGCTTCTTGGAATTCGATCGCAGATTGTACGTCTAATCCACTGTTGTCAATAAGTTCTTTTGCGATGTCAGCATTAGTTCCTTGGAGACGAACAATAATAGGTACTTCAATGTTCCCCATATTTTTATATGCATCAACAATTCCTTGTGCCACACGGTCACAACGAACAATTCCTCCAAAAATATTTACTAGGATTGCTTTTACAGCAGGATCCTTTAAGATCAATTTGAAAGCAGCTTCTACACGCTCAGCATCTGCAGTACCTCCAACGTCAAGGAAATTGGCAGGTTCTCCACCAGCTTGCTTGATCAAATCCATTGTAGCCATTGCAAGTCCAGCACCGTTAACCATACATCCAACGTTTCCGTCAAGATCTACATAGTTTAAGCCCATTTCACCTGCTTCAACTTCAATTGGGTTTTCCTCACGGATGTCTCTCATTGCTAGGTAATCCTTGTGACGGAATAGAGCATTATCGTCTATAGATACCTTAGCATCTACCGCCATTATTAAATTATCACTAGTTTTTAAAACTGGATTTATTTCAAAAAGTGAACTATCAGATTTTGAATATGCTGTATAAAGAGCATGTACAAATTTTGTCATTTCCTTAAATGCTTGACCGCTCAAACCAAGGTTAAAAGCGATACGACGAGCTTGGAAACCTAAAAGTCCAGTTGCAGGATCAATTTCTTCATGGAAGATAAGGTGCGGAGTTTCCTCAGCAACAGTTTCAATATCCATTCCACCTTCAGTAGAATACATAATCATATTACGACCCGTTGCACGATTTAAAAGCACAGACATATAATATTCATCAGGCTCACTTTCACCAGGATAGTATACATCTTCTGTTACTAGAATTTGGTGAACTTTTTTACCTTCAGCACTGGTTTGTGGAGTGACTAAGTTCATTCCAATAATTTGTCCAGCAATTTCTTCAACTTGTTCAAGGCTCTTAGCCAGTTTTACACCACCACCTTTTCCACGACCACCGGCGTGTACCTGTGCTTTAAGCACATGCCATCCAGTTCCTGTATCTTCGGTTAATTTCTTAGCTGCTGCAACTGCTTCAGCTGGAGTGCTAGCTACGATTCCACGTTGGATACGTACGCCAAAACTGTTTAATATTTCTTTTCCTTGGTATTCGTGTAAGTTCATAGTCCGGTTTCTTAAGAGTGCTTAAAAATGCGAGACAAAAGTAACGAAAGCCCTACGGTGTAGCAATTAATTTTCAGGATTATTTAAGATAAAGGATGGGTTTTTTTTAAGCTTGAACTTAACAGAAGTTCATACAGACCTCGTCGAAGTACGAAAGGGTAATCAAGATTATTTAAGCAGAGTGGTTAAAGAGCAATAATAGTAGCAAATTTATACAATCTCTGCACTAATGCCAGCTTGCAGTAATTTTGAACATCTAGGCTTTAAATCATCGTAATCGCCCGTTTTCACAGTGCATTTGCCCTTGTAATGTACAATTAGCGAACATTGATGTGCTTGTTCTTCAGAGTGATCACAGGCAATAATTAATGTATTGATGACATGGTCAAAAGTATTGACATCATCATTGTAGACAACGATTTCGTTCTGTTTCTGCTCCTCAGTTAAGACCTCTAAGTCTTCTTGATGTTTTTCTTTGGTACTCATAGCAGGATTTTAATCAATAGTAAAATACAAAAAAATCAGAAATTATCCACGTTTTTCAAACTTACAAGCTATCCAATTGTTGCGTTCAAAATTTTCAACAAAATATAGTTTATTGTCATTGCACTTTTCAGAAATAGTAGCTAGATCTTCTGTGTAAAACCCACTAAGTAACAAAATACCGTCCTTATTGAGGCAGTTGGCATAGGTTGGAATATCTTGTAAAAGTATATTTCTATTGATATTGGCAATAATAAGATCGTAAGAACGCCCTTCTAATAAAGAGGCGTCTCCTTCATAAACGCTTAACTTTTTACAGTTGTTGCGTTCAGCATTTTCAATTGCATTTAAATAACACCAATTATCAATATCAATGGCATCTACAGGTCCTGCTCCGCGCATTTCAGCTAGAATAGCCAAAACACCAGTTCCTGATCCCATATCTAAGGTTTTCTTTCCTGTAACATCTAGTTTAAGCAAATGCTTAATCATCATATGTGTCGTTTCATGATGTCCAGTACCAAATGACATTTTTGGTTCTATTACAATATCAAATTCTACATCTGTTTTTTCGTGAAATGGAGCTCGAACCGCACAACGCCCATCAACTTCAATAGGATCAAAATGCTTTTCCCACTCTTCATTCCAATTGACTTGCTCGATTTCTGTAGCAGTATAGCTCACCTCAAAAAGATCTGAAGTCATAATATCTACATCTTCTAGAAGGCTGTCATATTCTAATTCATCTGTTTTCCCTGGAAATGCCTCTTCCTTTTGGATATAAGCTACAACTCCTGTTTCATTTTCGACGAAACTTTCAAACCCTACAGCTCCTAATTGTGCAATGATTATATCACTGCCTGGCTGCACTGGGGTGACCGTAAACGTATATTCTAGATAGATAGGAGTCATTTTTCTTAGTCTTTACAGGAGTATTCAGCTTTTGGATTTACTTCCAAAAATATCGATCCCTTTTCGGACGGCAAAAATACCGTTTCTTTCTCAATTAAAATCTCTCGCTTAGCGGTAAAATGGACTCGGCTACTATCTGTGAATCGCTGATTGCGAATTTTTATTTTTTTGGCAGCGTCTAATGAAAAGTTCCACCGTGTGAAATCTTGATTTTCAATCATAGTATATTCATTAGTCTCCAACATATCGTGCACCATTTTTACCGCTCTACCTGTATGTAAAGCCCCAGCACCATAATTTCCTTTAAAAGGAAGGTTGCCTGAAATATAATCTATATTGGTGGCAGATAGTTTAATAATACTATTCACTTCATCAACCGAAAGGCAGGGGTTTAATGAAAACATCAGTCCAATGCTTCCTGTTACAAGTGGTGCCGCAGGGGAGGTTGCAGAAAATTGATTGTAAAGCGATTCTCCTTCCTCCAATTTTCCAAGTCGGCCGTACCTAAACACAAAATTCCCCGGAGCCATAATATCTACCGTTCGATCCATATTTGAAGTAGATGATGCAAATAAAATAAACTCATCTTCTGGATCATTTCCTTTAAACCTTCCAGTTCTTGCAACCGTATTTTTTACATTCTCAGCATAATAATTCCCTGTCTTTTCCTCGATGGCTAATGATTCTTTTGGATCCTCATATCGGTGTTGGATAGCTCCAACACTAATGACGTGCTCATAGCCACCTGGATAGTAGATTTTTTCTCCTTCCGTTTGACTAAACTTCCTGTTGTGAGGTACAGAAACGATCACAGTACCGAGATCTCTAATTTCATTTATGACCTCTTGCGCAGTGTCGTAATATTGCGGACTACCCCAACTACAGTTAATTACCTTGGCTCCGGCTCTGGACATCTCAAGAAGCTGTGCAAATTGCCTAAAATCACCGTAAGTTGTGGTATAAATAGAGCAATCATAGCAAATGCCTGGTATACCGTATCCATTATTGCCTTGAGCGGCTATAGTTGCGGCAACACTCATTCCATGTCCTTTTACATCACGACTGCTTCTTAATATCTTAGTTTTTCCTTTGAATTCAATATCCTGAGGATCGACTTTAGCATCAGAAACACCAACAATTATATCCCGACTTCCAGTAGTATAGTACCAAGCTTGAGGCACTCCTAGAAAATCATAATAATCTAGAAAGAAAGACTCGCTAGCAGTTGTTTTAGCAGTCGTACTCGTGAGACCATAATCGTTTGGTTCAAAAATTTTGAGTGATTTTGCATCGATACTTTCAGCAAATTCAAACACATCTTTCTTTTGTTGAAGTAGCGCTTTTTGGAATTGCCGACTTTCAGCAATCACAAAATAGGAACGTTTGAGTTTATCTCTTTCTGCATATTTAAATCCCTTCCGGAATACCTTAACGCGGTGTTCAGAAAAGAGTTTTTTTAAGCTTGTATCGGAACCTGTATAAGTAACAACAGAATCTACCGTTGTTACGGGAATTTCAATAGATTCAGAAACCGTTCGGATATAAAAACGATCTTCTTGGGCTACCCCTAAACTGGTGGCCAATATGAAGATGATAAAAATAGACTTTTTCATTCCTTGTCTACTGTTGAAGATGTCTCTAGTCTATGCAATCGTGCATCCATCGCGATTAGTTGTTCTTGAAGGCTAGTGATTTCTTTATCTTTTGCAATGAGATGCAAGGTCAATTCTTCTACTTTTTGAAGCAGTAATCGATTCATGTCGCCTAAATTAATACCCTCGGCAATCACGGTTTCTGTTGATGGGATTTCTGGTAAATGCCCGTATGTCTTGATATAGGCTTCAATTTCGCGTAAGCGTAATAAATTATAATCTTCTTCGAACACAGTGTCTGCCCATTCCTGTAAGTCGACTTTCACAGATTTAGCGTGAATTTGTCCGTTGACCTCTAGCTTATCGGTAGGATTAGCTTTGCCTATACCTAGATTTCCGTTGGGAGCAACGGTAACCGTTTGGGAGGAATTGCCATTGTTAAATAAGGTTACAGAACCATCGGGATTGGTGGCAATAATAGAAGTCTGAGCGCTGCACGAACTGAGGAGCAAAAGGGTAGAAAGGCTGAGTAAAAGTCGTTTCATGAGAATGTTTTGTTTGTCTTCTAAAGATAAGTAAAAAAGCACGGGAGCTAAGGGCATAAAAAAAGGGTCGAAGATTTCGACCCTAAATTATATGATGTGTGCGAGTACTTAGAAAGCATTGACAATTCCATAGAAATCGTCTGCCTTAAGCGCCGCGCCACCTATTAGTCCGCCGTCAACGTCAGGCTTAGAGAATATCTCTTTTGCGTTTGCAGGCTTAACTGAACCTCCATATAAAATGCTAAGGTCAGCTGCTATAGTGTCTGTAGCTGTTTTTGCTACCGTCTTACGAATGAACGCATGCATGTCTTGAGCTTGCTCTGGAGAGGCCGTTTCGCCTGTTCCAATTGCCCAAACAGGCTCATAAGCCAATACGATAGATGGCCATTGATCGTTTGAAATATGAAAAAGTCCATTTTTCAATTGTTTCTCTACTACTTCAAAATGTTTGCCAGCCGATCGGTCTTCCAATTCTTCACCGAAACAAAAGATTACTCGAATACCGTGTTTAAGGGCAGTATCTACTTTTTGAGCTAGTAGACTATCACTTTCGTGAAAATAAGCGCGGCGTTCACTATGTCCAAGGATCACAGTTTCAACTCCAACTCCTTTCAACATGCTCGCCGAAATCTCTCCAGTATAAGCTCCATTTTCAGCCTGATGCATATTTTGAGCTGCTACTTTTATATCACTTCCGCCAAGGCGTTCAACCGCAGCATGAAGATTAATAGAGGTAGGCGCGATAATAACTTCGGCAGAACCAGTATTTGTTTTATTCTTTAATGCATCAATAAGATCTTGCGTCTGCGCCAAATCATTATTCATTTTCCAATTTCCTGCTACAATATTTTTTCTCATAATCATTTATCGTCCGCAATAGCGGAGCGCTTATTTAGTGGTTGGTATCATCTTCTCACTGCCATCTATCCATCACAAAAGTCGGTTTTCAAATGCATACTTGCAACCTATTCAATACCTAATAAACGAAAACGTTTGATATATAGGAACTGAAAAGAGGCAGGAACAACGAGCGAACAAGAAAGTAATATAAATTAAGAAATTACAAATTGATTGAATTATAAAGTAGTCTCTCCCTTTGAATGGAGATGCCCAAAGGGCAGAGGGGTGTTTTTGTTTGAATATTACAAATTGTAATTTGGAATTTGGAATTTGGAACTTGAGATTTGGAACTTGGAACTTGGAATTTGGAACTTAGAATTTGGAACTTGGGATTTGGAACTTGAAACTTGAAACTTAAGATTTACTCCATCTTCACTTTTGGGTCCAGCCAACTATACATTACATCCACAAAAATATTGATTAATATAAAAAGACTAGCTATAATTAAAACAGCACCAGTGATTACAGGAAGGTCCTTGGTGTTTAAAGCGTCTACAATCTCTTTTCCAAGTCCATTCCATCCAAAAATATACTCTACAAACACAGCTCCTGCTAGCATGGAAGCAAACCAGCCAGAAACGGCAGTAACCACAGGATTTAAGGCGTTTTTAAGCGCGTGTTTTTTAATGATCTGTATGGAAGACAAACCTTTAGCCTTGGCTGTTCTAATATATTCTTGATTGTAAACTTCTAGCAATGAATTACGCATGAGTTGAATAACAACTGCCAAAGGTCGAATACCTAAAACGATTGCTGGTAGTATCAAATTTTTCCATTGAATGCTAATGCCTTCGCCAAAATCATCCATTGCATACAAACTCCCTGTCATATTGAGGTTGGTATATCTATGTAATACGAATCCAAATAACCAAGCAAATAGTATAGCACTAAAAAAACTGGGAACACTCATCCCAAAGGTACTAATCACCTGAATACTTCTATCAATCCATGTATCTCGGTATTGGGCTGAAATAATTCCAAAGAAAATACCCAAAATTATCGCAATAGTGATCGCACTTACAGCAAGCACAATAGTATTGGGAAGGGTTTCAGCAATAACAGCAGAAACGGGCTTTCCAGTCTTTTGAAAACTCTCTCGCAAATAAGGCCGCTTTAGGACAAGCGTCCATGTTGATCCACCAAAAAGGGTAAGCTCTTTATATTTCCCAGGGCTTAGATATGTGAAATTCTCGGCGTTCTTGCTATGCAAAGAAATAGGGGATAGGTCATTGAGATAATAACGGTACTGTGTAGTTAACGACTGATCAAAACCGTATTTCTTACGCACATTGGCAAGCATTTCCTCGTTTTGGTTCTCACCAAGCATCATTTTAGCCGCATCATCAGGTAGCCAATTGAGCAATAAAAAAATAACAGTGACTACCCCAAATAAAGTGAGTAGCGCATAGCCCATTTTTTTAAGCAAGAATCCAATCATTAATTATTGGGTATAGAGGCAAGTCGGCGCTTTTCAGCCTGTTCTAAAGTCAGCACTTCATATTCAAAATCATCTCCAAAGAGATCTTTTCCATATTGCTCAATGGTCTGCTTAAAACCTGCTTCTTCTCTTCGCCGATTCACATTTTCATGATCTTCAATAGGCCAGATCATATCGGGAGTATTATTATACGTCATCCCCTGAGTACCATAGATCTGCATTTTACCTTGCTCCATAAGGTAACGATCCTCCATCATTGCCACCAAACGGAAGGGTAATTCGTCTGCTTTTCCTGCTTCTTTTATAAGGGGCAAATATTCACCAATCTTGTTAGAATGCTGAATCACATACCAAGCTGCGGTATTAGTGGGTGTGCCAACCATTGTTTTCCCTGGGTAGCCTTTTGTTTTAAAAATACGTTCAATCATATGCAGATTACTCGTGTCAATAGCGATTTGGCGCGTCCACAAATCTCCTGAATAATCTTCAGTACCTAAGCCTAGTTTCTCTCCCAAAGCTTTGCGCTCCTCCCCATCAGGAAGGTGCATTAGTTGGCGATATTTTTGATCCAACACAGCAATACTATCCAATGTGTACTTTAAATTTAAATCCAAATTCGGGTTAGCAGTTGGTAGTGTCTCTAAACGCAGGTCTTCAGCATCATTATAGTGAAGCTTCTGTAATATAGTTCCCCTATTTAAACTTACAATACCTGGGTTTGCACGAACAATAGTTTTCAATGCGGTCTCATCTGTAAAGTAAAAGTCAAATGGGAGTTTGTACGCTTTCGCGAAAGCGGTATTCACCTCTTCACTTGAAGACGTAAGTCCAATTACTTTATAACCAGCTTTCAATGCCTTCTCAACAGCTCGTTTAATATTTCCATAGCCTTCACGTTCGGTCTTATCTAAATTGTAAGCGACAATTACAATGAGATTTTCTGTCTCTAGAAATTGCGTGGTATAATCTTGTTCTCCGCGTTCAATTGTAAAATCATGCACTGGAGGCTCATAACCTTCTGAAATCATTTTTGTTTCGTAGTCAAGGAATTTACCACCTTCAACCTGAGGATATCCTCCCGAAGTGGTGATAATTTTTTCTTCACCATCTACTTCAAAACGCCAATTATATTCGAAAACTGCTTCTGGCGCTCCTTCAGGAACTGTCATGTTATCGGTGATATTAGAGCCTACATTATAAGCTCTGAAATCCAACCAAGGCAAGTGCATAAGAACATGATATCCAAACAGCATACATGCAATAAAAGCAGCAAAAACAATAATACTTCTGATCATTTTAGAAAAGAGCGGCGTGATATAGTTCTTTCCAAACATTAAGAAAAGGATCAAAACCAAGAGTATAACGTCTTTGATAAAGGATTCCCAAGGAACTAATGGAATCGCATCTCCAAAACATCCACAGTCGGTTACCTTATTGAAATATGCAGAATAAAAGGTTAAGAATGTAAAGAATACAATCATGACCAGCAATAACCATAAGGTCCATTTACGTGCATAACCTAACAATAAAGCTACGCCTAGTAGTACTTCTACAATCACTAAGATTATCGCAATAAGTAGAGCATAAGGAGATAAAAATTCTAAATCCAATACCTCAGGACTAAAATAATCTTGCAGCTTATAACTGAATCCCACAGGATCATTTAATTTGATAAAACCGCTAAAAATGAATAGGGCCCCTACTAAAAATCGTGCAATTGAAATAAGTATCTTCATAGTATGAACTGGCGATAGCGCCTAACTTTTATGATTATTCGTCTAATAAGATCAATGCAAATACAGCATAGTTGATCATGTCTTGATAGTTGGCATCAATTCCCTCAGAAACTAAGGTCTTGCCTTTATTATCTTCTATTTGTTTTACGCGTAATAGTTTTTGAAGGATTAGGTCGGTGAGCGAACTCACACGCATTTCGCGCCATGCTTCTCCATAGTCGTGATTTTTGGCAAGCATTAAGGTACGAGTGGTAGCAATTTGTTCATCGTAAACCTTGATAGCCTCATCGAGATCGAGATCTGGTTGTTCAGCCACTCCTCGCTCTAATTGAACGAGGGCCATTGCACTGTAATTAATAATGCCAATAAATTCTGAAGCTTGTCCTTCATCAACTTTGCGTTCAGCATTTTGTTGCAAACCTCTTATGCGTTGCGCCTTTATAAAGATTTGATCAGTAAGACTTGGCAGTCGTAAAATGCGCCAAGCACTTCCGTAATCTTTCATTTTATTGATAAACAGGGATCTGCAGCGAGTGATCACTGCATCGTATTGGGCCGCTGTATCCTTCATAGGGTATCTTAGAATTTATGTAAATTTCGCTTAAAATAGTTAATATAAAAAATGAGGTTGTAAGTTTGTGATGAACACCTTATTTTTCAATGTATTCCAACATAAACTACACAAGATGACCATCAATTGCCAAGGAAGCTTGATTGATTTACAAAAACCTAAAGTGATGGGTATTTTGAACCTCACTCCGGATTCATTTTTTGATGGTGGGCAGTATAATACACCAGATTTGGTGTTAAGCCAAGTAGAACAAATGTTGAACGATGGTGCTAGCTTTATTGATGTGGGTGCCTATAGTTCAAGACCAAATGCCGAGCCAGTTTCTGAGGCTGTAGAATTGGAGCGTTTAATACCAATGGTGAAGCTATTGGTTCAAAGCTTCCCAGCAATCCGATTAAGTATAGATACCTTTCGCGCAAGCGTTGCCAAAAAGGCTATCCAAGCAGGAGGGATGATTATCAATGATATTAGTGGGGGTGTGTTAGATACCTCCATGCTCGAAACGGTAGGGGCTTTACAAGTTCCTTATATCATGATGCATATGAGAGGTACACCTCAAACGATGAATACGCTAACAGATTATAAGGATGTAACTCAAGCGGTACTACAATTTTTCAGTAAACAATTGGCGCAAGCTCGAGCACATAAAATAAACGATCTGATAATTGACCCAGGCTTTGGCTTTGCTAAAACCATCGAACAAAATTTTGAACTTTTAAGCAAATTAGAACTGTTAGGGATTTGTGAAGTACCAGTTTTAGTTGGTCTTTCTAGAAAATCAATGATTTATAAAACTTTGGGTACTGATCCACAAGAAGCGCTTAACGGCACCACGGCCTTACATATGATTGCCCTACAGAAAGGAAGCTCCATTTTACGTGTGCATGATGTTAAGGAAGCTATGGAGTGTATTAAGCTTTACGAGATGTTGTAGTCTTACGCTTACGCGAAATTGCGAATCAATAAGTATCAAGTTCCAAGTTCCAAGTTCCAAGTTCCAAATCTCCAATCAAAAACATCCCTCT
>CAXBCS010000075.1:0-10546 GCA_963974305.1 uncultured bacterium | reverse complement strand
GACCAGCGACGGTGTGTATGCGTATTGGCACCCCTGCCATACGCGCGGCAAGCATACCTACAATACCTGCTTTAGGTGTATGCGTATGCACAATCTCTGGGTTTTGCTTTCTTAAAAATTTGTAAAGGTTCCAAAGTGCTATAAGATCTTTCAGCGGAGTTATTTTTCGCGTAAGCGAAATTGCTTTAAATTTCACTCCCTCACGCTTTAATACGTCCTTCAACTCAGGACCATCGGCAGATACCGCAATAACATTGTAATACTCATTCATAAAAGCCAACTGCCCCTCGAGTAATTTATCCAACGAGAGCGGTACGGTAGTGATTCGTATTAGGGTAGGTTTCTTCATCTTATACAATGAGCGCTTTAGTATTGTTTTTTATCATTCGAAACTTCCCACTAGCTTCATTGGCTATTTCTTCTACAAACTCAAGGTCAATGTGCATTTTTTTACCAACACGTGCGCGTAAATTTGCCATAAATACGCTCTGATCTTTCTCAGAAAACAGTTTTGAATCAGTCACTAATAGTATTTTTATGGCATCCTTATTATCTTGTATTGCTTGGAATTTCATCACTCCATTCACATCTTTTAGGGCATTAGATAGATTTCCTAAGTTTATTTTGCCTACCTCCTCAGAATAAATAAAATCATTGGAGCGTCCTAGAATTTTTTCCACTAAGGGGTTATTGTTACCACAGCTACATGTTTCATCACTTAACTTTAACGCATCTCCAATATCATAACGGATTAAAGGAGTTCCATGAGTAGTGAAGGAAGTAATTACTAATCGGCCTTCCTTAGCAGGCTGATCATGAATATCTAGGACCTCAAAAACACCAGATTGCAATTCGAGATGCAAATTCCTTTTTTTACACTCAATAATAAAAGGAGCTCCTTCTGAAGAAGCATACTGATCATAAACCTTGGTTTTAAAAAAAAGTTCGAGCTGACTTCTAGTAAAATCATCTACCTGTTCGGCTGTAGGAAATATTGCCTTTACGATTCCTTCTTTAAAGGAGATATTATGCGCAAGACCATAGCGTGCAATCTCTAGTAATGTAGATGGAAAACCTACAATAAAAGACGGTTTATATTTCTTAAGATCATCAATATAAAAAAGTACATGCTTCGACTGAATATGAAAGGTAGAATAGTATCTCACCTTGTGCAAATAGTCTGTTTTCCAGAACCTATTCGAGCTAACATCCTTGGCCGTTAAAATATCTTTCCCACTAAACCAGGCCGTTTTAGTGCCCAAACGATACCCGAAAGAAGCTCGGAACGCATCGAGCATTCCAAAGCGTTTTTGCATATCGTCTTTAGTGAAAATAACTTCTAAAGAAGTCCCTGTAGTTCCTCCAGTTTTAGAGACGATCCCATCAGATTTAGGAATGGTGTAAACTTCGTGAATGCGAGATTGTAACAGCTTCTTATCAACAATAGGGAGCTTGGAAATATTGCTCAATAGCTCTGGCCTATCAATCTTTTGAAAAGCTTCCTTATAAAATGAAGACCTTGCCATTGCCTTTAAGATAAAAGCAGAATAATCGGCCTCTTGTTGAGATCTTAGTTCTTCTAAGGAAAGTGTTCTGTTTGTGATGTAAAGGTCACGGTACCGCTTGTACGATCCTCCATAACGATCTTTATAAGCCAAATAATTAAAGGCAGTAACCATGAGGTTTTGAAACCAAGTGGGTGCTATTTTATATAAATTATCTAACTTCAAAATATTCTGTTTTGACTATTACAAAGGTGCATTAATAATCTATAAGAGAAGATATACATGTTTCAATTCTTAATCAGCCTCGGTCCTTATCTAATAGCATATAGAAACAATATACTTTAGACGGATTTACCAAGTATATATGATATTATTTTACTCTGTCAATTGTTGAGATTTCATTTCCTCTATCACTTCTAAATTTTGCTTCTTAGCCATATAACGCGTAATCATTAAAACCGCTACAAAGATCCAAAACTCTCTTTTTCTTAAGTGATATGTATAAGACCAACTTATTACACATCCAAAAAAGAAGGGAAGCATATCGCCTAAATAATCATAGTATATATTTCTAAAATGTGATTTCGGTCTTTTGAATAGAAAATAGACAAGAAACATTAAAATTAAATAACCAAAAGTTCCTATTAGCCCAGTTTCAGCTAGCATCTTTAAGTAGGTGCTATGCACTTCGTTTTGATGAAAATTACCCGCAAAAGCACCTAAACCAGAACCAGTGAGAGGTAAGTCTTCAAAAGTGTTTATTGCACTACCCCAATTTGTTGTAAAGAAGTCATTTTGACTAGTTCCATCTACATTCCGTATGATTCTCTCTTGTATTTTATCTTCAAGTCTTATGTATAAATCGGGGGCTATTTTGTCCAAATTGGCATAAATAATAGAGATACTAAAACTTGATATAACTATTAAAAGGACGGTTTTCAAATTCCTTTTCTTTATAGCGTAAAACAGTATTCCAGCTACAATTCCAATATAAGCAGCAATCTTTCCGGTAGCGAAAATGAATAACAAACCCAAAACTAGAGTGATATCCAAAAACTTCTGTTCACGGGGTTTTAGATGCAATTTCAACTTAGAATATTTTAAAGGAATGAGAATTGTCAACAATACAAGATAGTAAGCACCCGCCTGTCCTGCATTTCTGAATCCAGACATTGCCTCTCCATCATTTCTTTGTGAAAATATTCGTGGTAATCCAATGGTACTTGCTAAAACATCATAAAACCCTAAAATACTGGATAAAAGCAAGGTGTAAATTAATGTAGGTAGTATAATTTTAATAAGTTTATCCTTGAACTGATAAAAAATAGTAATGGATATTAGGATCAAAAACAAAATAATAAGCGACTCAACTATAGTTGCTCTCTGGTTATATGAAAATAAAATTGGTAGAAAAAAAAGTAAAACCATAAAGAAACCTGCATAATACACAAATGATATTTGCCGAGACTTCATATAACCCAATAACAATTGACGAATTCCGAATAATAAGGCCAAGGCACCAAACAAATCTGCAAATGTTATTCTACCTAATATAGAGGCACTACCTTCATATGTAACTATTGTTTTACTAATAAATGAAAGCAGAATAAAGCTAAGTAGGAATTTTTTCTGCATTAAAAAAGTTGTTGGAGTTCAAAAGTCTGAGTCGATCTATGAAATTTAGAGATGTTTTCTAGGACTAGGGGATCATTTAAACTTTTATTTAAATACCTCCTAAATATATCTCTCAATACATTGAGATGTATTTCATCTATATTTTCGGTATTGGGTAAACTCCATCCACAATCTAATTGTTCAACAAGAACCGCTGTCTCGGATAATGGCTTTGCATAATTTAAAATATAACGTTGTGACCCAAGGTATTCATAAAATTTTATTGGTACTCCTGTATAATGACTGATAGAATTAGAAACTATAGACCATAACACATGAGACTCTTTATATTTTTTTAATACTTCTTTACGCTGTAGTAAACCAAGAAATCGAATCGCATCAAAAACAGCTAGTGTTCTTAAATCGTCAAGAATATTTTGTTCTATGTTACCTGCAATTTCAATACAGAAATCATCTTTTGAAATTTCTCCCAAATGAAGCAAACTTTCTAGTGCTAACAATAGTGGTTTAGGACTTCTAAAACCCCCATAGAAAGAGCCTGCGTAAAAAAATGTAAGTTTTTTTGTTTCTAAAATAACTTTGCTACCTTCAAATTCTTCGGGATCAAAACCGTTATATATAGCGACAAACTTCTTAGCATAAACAGGATAATGTTTTTCATACTCCACCTTCATACCAGTGGATATAAACGTTGCATAGTTGCAATGTTTCAAAAGGAAAATTTCGATTTTTCTATGTAACCACCCTTTTATTCCATGCGCATTTACCTCATTATGTAGGCTGTGATAATCCCTAAAATCGGCTATATGTTTAATTTTCTTTTTCTTGAAGCAAAGAAACCTTGCTAGTATGTGATTTGTTACTAATGGCGATGTTGACCAAACGATATCAGATTGTAAACTGTTGCGATTTCTCAACGTATAAAGGAGTACAAAAGGTATCCAAAACACTGCTTTATCAGGAAACATGAACCAATTAAGAATTTTAAATAAGGCCCTTTTAATTCCATATTTTTTTGGCTTTTCCGAACCATCTTTTGACATAGAAGACGACTTAGATTTTCGGACTCCTCCAAGCCCTATTGAGCGGACTTTAATTAATTTCACATTAGGAAGTTCTGGGCTAAAGCTATCGCTCAATCCCATAGAGCTGTCCTGATTACTGCATGTAACGACAGTGACCTCATATTTCGATTTATCTAAATACTTTGCAATTGCATATGGCCGCTGAGCCGCCGGAGCATTAGAGGGTGGATAGGAATAAGAAATTATGAGAACTTTTTTCTTCAATGCAAAAAATTTAATTATACAAAGCTACCCATTCTAAAATTACTTCATCCCAATGAGAAAGGCTATTTATCACAAAGCTATTATGCCTCGCTGCTTCAGGTGTAATAGGATGTAAAAGTACTTCTTTCAAAGTATTGGAGATGGCTGAGAATTCATGAATTTGATAAAAATGTACTTTCTTTTTTCTTAGCAAATCATAGGGTAGCCATGAAGCAGTTATAACATCGCCTCCACTGGCTAATACCTCTTGCATGGCTCCTGAAAACTGATCGGTGGTTTGTAATTGTATAAGAACATCCACACAGGCTCTATAGGTTGCTAAATCTTTCCCCGAATAGAAATCTGTATCAAAAGTGATAAATGTTTTCCACTCCTCAGGAACCTTTGCCTTAAGTGCTTCAATATATGGCGTTGCGTTATTTGGATATCCAAGAGGAACTAAAAAATGTACTTCATTTTCCAAAGGAATTGGTCCCTGAAATAAAGCATCAAAGATTTTATCGTGGTTCTGGTTCGAACTAGCATTAGTCCCTAAACAAACAATCTTTTTGGCTTCAGGCAATCCTATGTCATGTTTCATTTTTATCACAGCCTCGGCAGTCACAGCTTTTATATCATCCAAAGGAATCAAACCGAACCTGATAGTTTGAGTTTTATTAGATAATTGAGGATATAGTTTATCAAATGACTGTTGTGTAAGATGATTTGTAAAACTTATACCCCTTGCTTTTTTCAATAACCGTCGCCTTAAGAAAATGGCTTTTTTTGAGGCCTTGTAAAAATCGGAACCCCAAAAAGTGGCATAGGTGCGCTTACGCGAAATTGCTTGACCAAAAGACAGCTTAGGAAGAATAAAATTTGACAGTAGGGCAATCGTACTATCAATATAATGATAATGCACCACGTCTATCTTTCTTACATATTTTCGAATTCTCAAGGAAGCCTTAATCATTTGAAAAAGAGATAAGCCTTTGCTCTTAGGAGACCCCAACAATTCAATACTCTTCTCCTCATTGTAATGAAATAAGCGCGCCTCCTGTACATAAAATCGCCAAACAGAAAACTCATGATCAACAAGTCTTTTTGCAAGCTGGCCTATAAAGACATCTTGAGCGTTTAATGAAACTAGGAGTATTCTTTTCTTCATACTAGTTGAACAATTGTTTCATTGATGATAAAAGAGTCAATACTTTAAATGTATCATTAAATCCTCCCTTTAAAAGATTTTCACAATCTAAACGCAATTCATTATATCCTTCTAGGTAAATCAAGTGCTCCATGGCGTAAGCATTCAAAAATAAATTAAGACTTTCATTCTCTGCAAACCATTTTTTGAAAGGATTCATAGAAACGACATGCCCTGGTATCAAGGCATATTTTGCCAAATTAAGATAACTATTAAACTTCGGAAGAAGGTTAAAAGGAGGGGTTAAATACAAATTTTTAGGTGGCAAATTTGTAGCGGTAATTTTTACTTTGGTCGTTTCAGGAACTGCAGAATTCATCCACTTATAGTAAAGCTTTCTGTCAAATTTCATTGATGGTGGAATAGACAAGGCTAATTTGATAAAATCTTCATCCATAAATGCTGATGCAAAGGGTGTAAATTGCTCAATCATGCGGTATCCATTAAAAATCTCATTGAACCCTTTATTGTACAATTTGAACAGCTCATGATTTTCATATGATTGAAACTCTTCAGTGACGTAGTTAGATATTTTATCACTTAATGGATGTGCTTTTAGACTTCTTCCTAATTTAGGTTGTTCCCTTTGTGGTCCAGCTAAGTAAGTTCCCAAAACTGCATCTCCTAATTGTCCCGTATGCAAAATACCTTGATCACTAAAATCCAAAGTCTCGAGCATTGATAGCGTATGACCAGCTCCAGCATAAATACATGTCCCTCCATTATATCGAACTGGCTCATCAATATTTTTCAAATAATCACCACCATCTAAAGGGTGGAAAATAAAATTGGCATTGTATTGTTCGCTAACTTTCTTCGCAATCTTATGCTCTGAATGATTAGACTGAGAAAATGTAATCGCATTTAAATCTGTATACCCAAGTTTATCAGCATAAGCCATAACCATACGCGAATCCATGCCGCCACTTATAGTCATCATATGAGACAACCCTAAACCAATATCCTTAGAAAATTCATTATCTATAGCTCTGGAAAAAGTACTATCCAATTGATCAATAAAATCCGCCTCCTTTAATTGAGTATTTGCTGTGGTATTAAACTTATAATACTCATGGGTAGTTACACCAATATCGCTCAATGTCAATATAGTTGAAGGCGTCAGTCTTTTAATTTCACTTACTAAAGTATTAGTGCCTAAAATATATCCAAAAGATAGTAAAGAATAAGCCCCATCATTGTCTAATGTAATAGCTATGCCATTCTCTTTTAATATGCGACTTAGTTCAATAACATTACTTGCACAGATAAAATGTTCTTTATTAGAAAAATAAAAGACCGGTTTAGAATTCGTTTTACAAGAAAACAATGAGATTTCATTCTTAGCAATGGTAAAACATGAAAAATCTCCTTTTACCTCATCAACGGATTTAACATTTTCATGTAAGGCATCAGACAAAAGACTTATTGATTCTGAAGTAATGCGCTTACCTTTATATTCGTATGCCAAACCATTAAAAAAGCTGAGTGCACCCTGCGATATGCGCACGCCTTCTTCCCTTGCAAAGCGAACATCTGGGATATAGCTCAGAGTAGCACCTTTACAACTTACTAATTCCTTCCCATCTTCGTTCTTTTGACTAAAACCCAAAGCATCTTGACCAAAAAAATCGATTTTCTTAATATGTAGCGAAAACATTTTCATATCAATTATTTTGGTTTCTTTTTACTAATCGATCTTTAGCATATTGTTTGATTTTCTGTAAATCACCAGGAGTGATTAGAAAATAATTTTGCCATGGCAACTCTTTCGTTAATATAATATTTCCGAAGATATACAGAGTACTTAGGCCATAGGATATCAATACAGCATATGCCGCTCCTTCAATTCCTCTAGCCGGAATTAGTAAGAAGCAAAGTGGAATTAAACTGACTATACCCACCACATTGGACCAAACATTAAAACGCTGTCTTTCTGAAGATACATTGTACATGACAAAAATAGCTTTGAATCCAAAAATAACCATAGCAAACAAAATGATCTTAAAGGGAGCTACTGAAGGGAAAAATTGGTTCCCATACATCCATGGCAAAAGATAAGAAGCTGTAAAAAAAAGCAGGATTGAAATCCCAATAGTAACTGTGCAGGTTATCTTAGAAAAGAATGCCAAAATCTTTACTTGCTCCTCTTTACTTCCGGCGGCCGATAAATAAGGTAAAAGGACTGTCCGCAAGCTTGCTGGTATTTGTGATACCATTTGTCCAAGACCTAAGGCTACGGCATAAAAACCTAGTTGAGCAGTCCCTTCAAAGCTCTCTACAAACCAAATATCCATTTTTAAACTCAAAAAATTTAAAAGTGCCGTGAGTAATCCCACAAGTGAAAAGAGTACAAACGGTTTAACTTCTGCAAAAGTGAAATTGAAATTGGGTTTGAGATGAAAGTTTTTTCTATAAAAACGATAGATGGAGGCTGTAATCACAAATATTGTCAAAATATGAAACCCTATTAGGACGGGCGCAGAGAATGAAATATCTGCATACATAAAGGCCACATACAAGCTTGCAAACAATAGTAAGCGAAACACAGCATAAATCATAGTAGACTTATACAAATCTTCAAAACTCTTGGCACCTCTCAAGAATGCACTTAAGAACTCCTTAATCTCATTGATAGTCAGCAATAGCAGTGCTAAAACTAAATATATTTTAGGATTTGATGCTGGAAGGATAAAACTAGCAGCACCCAGCAGGTTTAAAATGAGAATAACTACCAAAGAAACGCCAACACTAAAAAATAGTAAGGACAAAATAAAGCCAAGGAGTTTTCCTAGGTCCATCTTCTTTTGAGCTACAAAGTGTACAATACTAATGTTTACGTTGAAAGTAGTTGCAAGAAAGAAAAGCCCTACCCCTACTTCTAAAATGGTAAGATCACCTTTCCCATCAGGCCCCAAGAGTCGAATGAAAAATATACTGGAAACTAACCCTAACAAAAGTGAGACAACCTTTGTCAAAACGACTAAAAAGGAATCTTTGATTAGTTTACTCATAAGGGATGCTTCTCGCTATTTTATTTATGGTCAGCGACCATGGCCGTTACAATCTTTGCACTTGCCATGCCATTGCCATATAAATCTTTTTCGAAATTTGCAGTTATATTTTTTGCAGTCTCAAAGCCAGCTATGATTTTATCATAATCTGCTCCAACCAAAGTATTAAACCCATTTTCTATAAGTTCTACCCATTCGGTTTCATCTCTTAGTGTAAGACAGTATTTTTTAAAAAAATAAGCTTCTTTTTGTAATCCTCCACTATCAGTAAGTACCACCTGGCAATTCTTTAATAAGTAGAGCATTTCCATATAACCCACTGGGTTTAATACAACAATAGATGAAGGTAATTCAATGTTGTACTTTTCCAAATACTTCTTGGTACGTGGATGCATCGGAATGACAACAGCGGTTTCCTTTCCTATTTCCGCTAGGGCTTTAAAAATACCTTTAAGACGTTCTGGATCGTCTGTATTTTCGGCGCGATGAACTGTTGCAAGGCAAAATTTTTCTGGTAATTTTTCTTGTGGCGCTTTCGCGAAAGCGGAAAACATCATACTAGCATCTAGCATCACATCTCCATTTTTCACAATGGAAATACCAAGTTGATTATAACCTTCCTTTTCTAAATTGTCTAATGCAGATTCTGTAGGGCAAAAAAGGATCGAACTAACTCTATCGGTAAGAATTCGATTAATTTCTTCAGGCATTTTCATATTAAAAGAACGTAGTCCAGCTTCAATATGAGCCACTTTGATATGTAATTTAGAAGCAGCTAAGGCTCCCGCTAAGGTAGAGTTTGTATCGCCGTAAACCATCACCCAATCAGGCTTTTCATCTAAGAGCACCTTTTCAATCGCTTCTAGCATCTGACCAGTCATCGCACCATGCGATAGTCCGTTGATGTCTAAATGATACTTAGGTTTGGGTATATGCATTTCATCAAAGAAAATTGCACTCATATTAGGATCATAATGTTGTCCTGTATGCACAATCACTTCTTCAACACTAGTCGAATGACCTGCTTGATTATAGTCTATGATAGCTTGGCTTACCGCCGCCGATTTAATAAACTGAGGCCTTGCGCCTATGATAGTAACTATTTTCATTTTGTGTCGAAAGGATGTTTAACCAATGGCTTGCTCGCAAAAGGATGGTAATCTCCCTTCAAACCAATTACTTCAGCGTTACGAATACCATGTACAATTTCAACAGCCTGTCGTGCATCTTCTAGTCCGTATCCATTTCCAGCAAGAATATGTTCATAGCTTCGTGTATGTAAATCGGCAAAACCATCACTAAATTCCAGCTCTTCTCCGTCAATGGTGATAGAACGATAGGTACGCTGTCCTTTGGCTACAACTTCTTCCGGCAACACATCTGCATTGATCGATAGAAACCAGCGCACACGTGCTTGTTTAAACCCTAAATAGCCTGCAGCTCGGTCATGTGTATGTACATGAACTGTGTTTTCTTGGATATCTCCAAAAATCCAGGAGAGCATATCATAAAAATGTACACCTATATTGGTTGCAATTCCACCAGATTTATTGGCATCCCCTTTCCAAGATGTAAAATACCAGTTACCTCTAGAAGTGAGGTAAGTAAGGTCTACATCATACACTTTATCTTTTGGACCCTTTGCAATTTTATTTCTTAATGCAATGATACTTGGATGCACTCTAAGTTGAAGGATGTTATGAATTTTATGTCCTGAGCGTTTCTCTTCGGCTTGCAGTGCATCGATATTCCACGGATTCAGAACTAAAGGTTTTTCACAAATTGCATCTGCCTCATGTCGCAAAGCGAATCGGATGTGTGAGTCATGCAAGTAATTTGGAGTGCAAATACTTACATAATCGAGTGTAAAATTCTGTTCATACCGCAATTTTGAGATATGACGTTCAAAGCGTTCAAATT
>CAXBCS010000074.1:0-11746 GCA_963974305.1 uncultured bacterium | reverse complement strand
ATGTAACAGATAAAAAGAACTTTTTACAACATTACAACTCAAAGAAAAAAACCAACTCCAAATATTGGTTAATGAGTTTAGTTTTGATAATTCCTATTTTCTCGATTTTATTTTTCCGATTTAGAAAAAGGGAGTCTAAAATTGAAATTGAAAAAAATGAAGAAATTAGTGAAATTGAAGGAAGACTTCAAAAGTACATAAATGAGAGAATCTCACGAGATGAATTAGATGATATACTTAGAATATCACACTACTCCTTTGAAACCATAAAAAAAAGGAGAAGTTTACTAATAAACCAAATTAATGAAAGAAACGTATTAATCGTTGAGAGGTTAAGAAAACAAGATGACAAAAGGTATTTTGAATACAAAATAACTAAATCATGAGAAAATGGTTTTTTACATCCCTAATTCTTTTAACACCTTTTCTTTTATTTTCTCAAAAAGTATTCTCAGTTGAGTATTCAAATCAATCAGATGTCAAGGTATTTGTGGTAGAGTATGAAAATCAATGTGATTTAAAGGTTTTTAAAGTAGATTATCCAAATCAATCTGATGGTAACAATGGGTTATGGTATTTTGTAGATTACCCTAACCAATCCGATAAGAAGATATACTTCGTTGATTATCCCAACCAAAGTGATTTAAAAATATTCTTTGTGAAGTACAGAAATCAATCAGGTTGGAGAGATAAATCCAAACAACATTTGATGTATTGAATACACCACCCCTATTTGGTACTCATCTTCTTCCACCAATGGGTTTTGTTTTTGAGTTGATACTCTTTCATATCTACTCTATCAAATAAGTGGAAGTTCTTTGGTACGAAACCCTTATCTTCTAACTCTTTCAGAGTTTTGGTAGTGTAAGAGTTTCGAAGTTGTTTAATTTCGTTTCTTCTTTTACTACTACTCATATTGTATATTATACGGAAAGTGTACAAAATACGGAATTCAACCCACAAATCCAAAATTATTACTGGTAGATTGTTTTCCCATCCACTTCTTTTGATTTGACATCCTCCTCCCATTGAATCTCTCCCATTTCCCATGTACCATCTATAGAAAAACCTTGTATTTTTTTTACTCTAACTCCGTCCTCGTAATAATAATAACGAATTTTATCTCTCTTTCTTAATTCTAGTACCCCGATACCTGTAAAAGTTTCACCGTTTAGTTCATATTTAGACGTTTCACTGTTAAATTTAATCTGACTTTCCGAAACTTTTTCCTGACTACATGATACAAGTATGATACAAAATGTTATAATTGATAAGATTGTCTTAATTTTTTTCATAATATATAAGTTTTTCCAAAAAAAAAACAATTCAACAAACTCTACAAGAACTAATTGGTAAATTAAGTGATATTACCGAAATACACCGACTTTTTTTATTGATTTTCAACCAACCATCCTCTTCAACACCTCATTCAATTCATCTATACTCTTCGAGTTTAATTTCAACCTATTGTAGAGTTTCTTAAAGGGTGATATCAACTTCTTCAACATTGATTTGAAAGATATTTCATCCATCCTCTGAACACCAATTGTGGATACCACTCTACTTACCGTTTTAGTTGATTGTAGGATATCCTCTAATACCTTTCTCGTTTGTTGATTCACCTTAGTTAGTGATTCTTCAAAACTTTCTTTGTATTTGAAGTTGTCTCTATTGTATCCCATTCGTTTGAGGGTAACCAAATACTTCTTTGTTTGAATCGATTTCTTATTCTGAATATGGAGTTGTTCTAAGATGGGTCGTAACTCTCCTTCAATCTCTTTGTATCGATTTGAAAGTTCAGATAGTTCCATCTTTACTTTATCAATCTTATCTGATAGTATTCCAAACTCATCAATCTTTGATTCTAAATCATTCTCAAATCTAAATTCATTTATTCTCATTTATTTACTCCATATGTTATTCCATTGGAAATCATTCTCAGGTTGTACTTCCTGAGTAATCTCCTGAGGTTGATTTATCATTTTACTATTCATATACCTTTGAAGGTCTGATAACCTCATATACCTCTTATTTTGAGTTATCTTAATTATTGGTAGGTTCTCTTCCGTTACCAATTTCTCAAAGTGACGTCTACTAATGTTGAGGTAATCCATCATTTCGTATTTCGTAAGTAGTTTATCTTCCATAGTATTCATCCACTTTTCTTTCTAATTCTTTTTGTTTCTCAATAGGTAACATCCCAATACCCTTTTCTAAGGTTCTCTTTCCATTGAAAAGGATTGTATCTCTATACTTCTCATAGGTAATAAATAGGTTGATTAGGGATTTAGTGGTATCTGGTATCTTATCTGGTGGTAGATGATATCCTAACTCATCTGTAAACTCTTTGAGTTTATCCATTAGTTCGTTATGTAATTGTTCTTGTGTTTGTTTCATTTTAACTCCTTTATCCTTCAGTATTTAATCAAGTATGATGAGTGGTTCTGATTTCATCAGAATCATCTCATCGTTGAGTGATTCATACGGTAGTGTGAATCCTCAACATTCCAGTTATTATTCATTAACCTATTATCAATTAGATACACCAAACCCCTTACAGATTTGTGTATCTGTTAATGAATGAATCCATTCCTCAGTTATTGGATTTCGAATAGACCAGTCCGTTTGAATCCCCCATATCTATCTTATACCATAACCATTTTTAACCCTACCGGAGAAACCTCATCCGTTATGTCTGGATATTATTTCAATCCTACAGATTACTACCCGATGTCTTTCCCACTAACTAACTTTCGTCCCTCGAGGGTGATAAGTGTAATACCCTATGATTGGTACACTTAGGTTATCAATAAATATGGTAGTAAAACGATAAACGATAGAAAATCACAGAATTTCTCAAAATAATTTCTGAGAAAGATTCAATTGGAGAGTAAGGGATTGAAGGAGGTTAGGATTTTTGGGTAAATCTCTTCTCATAGGGACTACGACGTATCCTACCTAAAATTGGGTGAATTATCAATTCAATGGTAACAGGGGATACATCAACGATATCTTTACGATTCATTCTTTCCTCTCGAATCAACCCCTTTTTGTAAATAGAATGTACTTTGGAGTTTGAAAATGAAGTACCACGAGGTGTTTTTAAACCCTCATCATTGAAGATTTTCGAAATACGACGATAACCAATAGGGGTTACAGAACTTTCAATAAAACCCTTAATTCTGTCGTATAAATACTGTTGGTAATCTGAATAATTGGATTCCCAAAGTTTTGTAGAAGTTATTGATACAGAGAAGTATACTAATATGAGTCCGGAGTTACATTTCTTATCCCATAACTTTACTCCACTGTAACCGACTTAGCCAAATTCCTAGGCTGATCGACATTTTTATCAAGCATTACTGCAATGTGATACGAAAATAACTGTAGTGGAATAGTAGTTAATAAAGGAGTAAGAGCATCCATAGTATCTGGAATTTCGATAACATGATCTGCGAGTTTAGTCACTGCAGTATCTCCTTTGGTCACGATACCAATAATCTTACCACTACGGGCTTTGATCTCTTCGATATTACTCACCACCTTTTCATAATGTCCTTGCTTGGTTGCAATTACAACGACAGGCATTTGTTCATCAATTAAAGCGATAGGTCCGTGTTTCATTTCTGCAGCAGGATAGCCTTCTGCATGAATATAGGAGATTTCTTTAAGTTTTAAAGCTCCTTCTAAGGCGACAGGGAAATTGTATCCTCGACCTAGGTATAATGCATTATGAGCATCTTTATATTGCTCTGCAACAAACTTTACATGATCGTTAGTTTCAAGAGCTAGTTTTACTTTTGAAGGGATACGTTCTAACTCTTGTAAATAGGCATGAAAAGCTGAAGTCGAAATGGCTCCTTTTTGTTTAGCCAGTTTTAAAGCTATTAATGTAAGTACTGTAATCTGTGTTGTAAATGCCTTGGTAGAAGCTACACCTATTTCTGGGCCAGCGTGTGTGTAGGCCCCAGCATGGGTTTCTCTTGAAATGGATGAACCAACAACATTACAAACACCAAAGACAAATGCGCCTCTTTCTTTTGCAAGTTTAATAGCCGCCATGGTATCTGCCGTTTCTCCACTTTGAGAAATAGCAATCACCACATCATCCTTATTGATAATAGGATTTCTGTATCTAAATTCAGAGGCGTATTCTACTTCTACAGGAATGCGAGCAAACTCCTCAAAAATATACTCAGCAACTAAACCTGCATGCCAAGATGTTCCACAGGCTACTATTATTATACGAGGAGCATTGAGAAATCTATCAATGTTGTCGTCAACCCCAGCCATTTTAATAATGCCTTGATTTACGCGCATTCGCCCTCTAAAAGTATCTGTAATTGCATCCGGCTGCTCATAGATCTCTTTGAGCATAAAATGATCATAGCCGCCCTTTTCAATCTGTTCTAAATTGAGTTGCAACTCTTGTACGTAAGGATCCACCAAAGAATCATCTTTGATTTTACGAATCTTAAGTTTCTTATTGTTACGTACCACTGCCATTTCCCCATCTTCTAGGTAAATGGTTTTGTTAGTGTATTCTATAAAGGGTGTAGCATCTGAAGCGATAAAAAACTCATCTTCGCCAACACCTATAGCCAATGGGCTACCTAGTCTCGCCACTACAATTTCATCTGGTTTTGTTTTATCAAAAACGGCAATTGCGTAAGCACCAATGGTTTGGTTCAAAGCAATTTGTACTGCTTTCCCAAGTTTGACCCCTTCTTTGATTTTTACATCTTCAATAAGATTTACGAGTACTTCTGTATCTGTATCTGATTTAAAAGTGTATCCACGTTTAAGTAATTCCTTTCGTAACGGATCATAATTTTCAATGATTCCATTATGGATAATAACAAGGTTGCCAGAATTAGACAGGTGTGGGTGGGAATTGATATCATTAGGTACTCCGTGAGTTGCCCAACGAGTATGACCAATTCCTATAGTTCCATTGGTAGTGATTTCACTTTCAAGACGCGTTTTAAGATCGGCAACTTTTCCTTTGGTTTTAGAAACCTTTAGATCTTTTCCGTCATATAATGCTATTCCAGCACTATCATATCCTCTGTATTCTAGACGTTCGAGTCCTTGCAATACAATAGGATACGCTTCGCGATATCCGATGTAACCAACTATTCCGCACATACCTTCTTTGTTTTGGTTATTCTAACCCTAGTAAGCGTCCACAAACACTATCTGGATCGATTTCCTCTGTCAGGGTGTAGCTAATTCTAAGCTTCAAACGCTTTGACTCATCTGGACTCTCTGATCCATGAAGTATTGTACTTTCTTGAGAAAGTACAGTCCCTACAGGAAGACGTTCGATATTCTCTCTACTTTCATCTAGAGTACCTCCAATAATCGCCGAGTTTAAAGTCGTGACATTTTGACTAACTGCCAATGCCAAACGCACATTGGTAGAATCATTATTAATGATATTATTGATGTGTTGTGTTAAGCGTATTCTATAACTCACTCCCGGTGTAGATTCATCATCTTCTGTCTCTCTAACAATACGCCCTAAGTGGTTTACTCTTGTTCCAACAGGTCCGTTGAATCCACTTGTTTGATCTATTTCACCATCAATAAGCGTTGCATTGTTGTCAAAATCATAAATAAATACACGTTCTGGCTCCGGAATTCCGCTACCAGGTGCTACTTTTTCTTGATCGACATAAAAGATTAGGTTTGCCTCATTGACAATAACATTACAAGATCGCAATTCTTCCAATTGATCTTCAATATCATCACCATTAGCATCAGGTCCAAATAGATCAATCATAGCGATACTTCCTGCACCACCTTTTAGGTATACACTCTCATCACCGTTTACAGTGTCTGTTTGTTCAAAAGCCGCTATAATCTCTGGATTATAGGTCGTTTTCAAATCTATAATTTGCACACCTCCAAAGCCTAACCTTAAAGAGCCCACACCATCATCTGTTGCTTCTCCATCACCTGCCGAGTCATCATCACCAGTAAAGGAATAATAGGTTTCGATTGACGCTTCTGAGTAATCAAAGATGATATAACTTCCTTTTCCGTCAAGAGGTTCTGCTTTGATATAAATGCCTCTAAAATAATTGTTGAAATTATTCTGATTCAAAAGCATCTCAGAGCCTTCCAAATCCACAATATTTTGTCTAAAATAAAGTGTATCTAAAGGAACTCGTAGTGCTGGCGATAATCGAGCCGTTACCAATGTATCCGCAACCGCATCTGGCTCGGCATCTTCATCCAATACTTCTAATTCTGTCAAAATAATTTGATCACTCACTGGCACGAAAGAATCAATCACAAACAAAACTTGACTTTCGATTCCTGCAAAATTTTCGATATCATTAGAATAATAAACGGCTGGATCTTGAAAGTCAGTACTTGGGTCTAAGTTATTTAGAAAGTAATTAGATCTGTAAACCGATAATTTCATCGGCCCAGTATTTCTAAAAATAGAATCTAGTTCATAGGTAGAATTCCCCTCGTCGTCTGTATCTAACAATGTGCTGAAATACGGAAGTGTAAAAAATACACTATCGATAACGGTCTCCTCTCCAAAATCAGGATTCAAACGCCCCAAAGAAACTTGGGTCAAAACTGAAGCTGTTGACTCGCCGTATACATCATCCTTATAAACTCCAAAAGCACCAGCTGGTAGCGCATTAGTTTGCACTCCATCATCAATACTCTTCGTAAAGGAAACCACATCAATTTCCATGGTTTGCCTAGTTTCAAAATTCACAACGCCTACAAGGCCTGTTCCGACATCTCCAAAATCATTTGTACAAGCTACAGCGAGCACCAACACAAAAACACAAGCAAAAGCTCGTAGCGTATATTTATAAATCTTCATAGTAATATTTTATTCTTGTAACACTTTAGTGGTGTAAAACTCTTCATAAGCTGCTGCAAATTCCTCTTTCTTCTTATAAGGAAGGGCTGGAATCTTAGTAGTGTTCACTACCTTCATCAGACTTTCATCTAGATGCTCAGAACCCACAATGGTTGCGTCAGAATGCTTAATAGCGACTGTCATTAGATTTTGATAGGTAGGATCTTCAAGTTCTTTGATAGTCTCTGGATCAATTCCATCAAAGGCAATCTTACTAATCATATCTTTACTTAACGAACCTTCGAAGCCTTGATTGTATACAGATGTAACAATTTTACTTTGAGAAAATAATGGTTCGCTTGCATAGTACTTCTTCAAATAAAGTGGCAATAAAGCCGCTAACCATCCGTGCACATGAATAATATCTGGAGACCAATTTAATTTTTTGACCGTTTCAATAACTCCTTTTGCAAAGAATATCGCTCGCTCATCATTGTCTTCAAAAAGTTTTCCATCTTCATCAGTGAAGGTTGCTTTACGCTTGAAATACTCATCGTTATCAATGAAATATACTTGCATACGCTCCTTTGGAATAGATGCCACCTTGATAATCAAAGGCATGTCAAAGTCATTGATGACTAAGTTCATCCCAGATAGACGAATTACTTCATGTAATTGATGTCTACGCTCATTGATATTGCCATAACGCGGCATAAATATGCGTATTTGCCCGCCTTTGGAGTTGACCATTTGAGGTGCTTCAAACGACATAGAGGCAATTTCGGTCTCTGGGAGGTAAGGAATCACTTCAGACGACACGTACAATATCCTCTTATCTTTCATATGCTATATTCTTAATTGCTAAAATTGAATAAAAAACACGCAAAAGTACTAAATTTTATGCACTTTGCCCTTAAAACCCTAAGTTTGCAGCCCGTTAAAGTTTTGATAAAGTGCAGGCGATTACCACCCAATTAGACATCCGAGAGGCCGTTCAAACGGCAAAAAAAACTGATAAAAAGGTTGGCTTTGTTCCTACAATGGGAGCTCTACATTACGGACATCTTTCCCTTATAGACTATGCCTTAAGGCATTGCGACCTTGTAGTGGTAAGTATTTTCGTAAATCCCACCCAATTTAATAACAGTCAAGACCTCAAAAAATACCCGCGTACATTGGAAGCAGATTTGGCCATTCTAGCACCCTATAAAAAGAACATTATTGTGTATGCTCCGACCGCCAAAACGGTTTATAACGGGCAAATTGCATCTAAAGAGTATCATTTTGGAGCTTTGGAAGAAGTTATGGAAGGCGAACACCGACCAGGTCATTTTGACGGAGTGGGAACAGTGCTCAACTTATTATTCCGACAAGTGAATCCTGATACCGCATTTTTTGGTGAAAAAGATTTTCAACAATTGATGATTGTCAAAAAGCTAGTTCAAAAAGAAAAATTGACCCTTGAAATTATCGGTTGCCCTATTTACAGACAAGAAGATGGCCTCGCTATGAGTAGCCGAAATGCCCGTCTGACACAACAACAACTACATATTGCCCCTTTTATCTTTCAAGTATTATTACAAGTAAAAAACGACTTTGGTACTAAATCTGCCAATCAACTAAAACGTTGGGTTGTTCAACAATTTAAGTCACAGGAAGGTCTCGAACTCGAATACTTTGAGATCGCAAATATTGAGGGGTTACGACCGCTTTCGCGAAAGCGTAACCACCAAAAATATCGCGCCTTCCTAGCTGTTTATGCAGGCGATATTCGTCTTATAGACAACATAGCACTTAACTATTAATCGTCCCAAACCCGACATTTAATATTCACTAAAAAAACTATCTTTGCCCCATGCTAGTAAATGTTGTTAAATCAAAAATTCATCGCGTAAAAGTCACAGGTGCAGAGCTGCACTATATCGGTAGTATCACTATTGACGAAGACTTGATGGATGCTTCAAATATCATTGAGGGAGAACGTGTGCAAATTGTAAACGTCACCAATGGAGAACGCTTAGAAACCTATGCAATTCCAGGACCCCGAAACAGTGGAGAAATCACCTTAAATGGCGCTGCTGCTCGTAAAGTTGCCAAAGGCGATATCCTTATTCTTATCGTATATGCCTTTATGGAACTGGAAGAGGCTAAAAAATTCAAACCTACCCTTTGCTTCCCTAATGAAGCAACCAATTTGCTGACTTAATTTGGCAAATAAAAAACACATAGGAACGGCCCTTAAAATTATACTTCCACTCTTTGGAATCTTTTTAATGTGGTATTCCTTGAGTGATATGACGCCCCAAGAACGGGCAGATATGTGGGAGGCCATCAAAAATGCCAATCCGCTCTGGCTGGGTATTTCATTAATATTTGGACTTTTAAGTCACCTTTCACGTGCTTATCGTTGGAAATTTATGTTGGAGCCTCTGGGATACAAACCCTCGCTTTGGAATAACTTTTCGGCAGTAATGATCGCCTATTTTGCCAATACATTTATTGTCCGTACCGGAGAAGTAT
Organism: uncultured bacterium; assembly: GCA_963974305.1. Lineage (GTDB taxonomy): Bacteria > Bacteroidota > Bacteroidia > Flavobacteriales > Flavobacteriaceae > Dokdonia. Next base: position 2,394 of record CAXBCS010000074.1, on the reverse strand, counting down.
TGCGTGGGGTTGTTATTAGTAAATCAGAAAAAATTCCCTTTGACAAAGCATTCGGATCTATTATCTCTGAGCGCATCGCCGACCTGGTTATGCTTATTTTGATCATGTCTACAGCGGTTGTTTTACAATCGAGCGAACTCATAGAATATTTCAAGACACGGGCAAATCCTATACCTTCAATTATCGCTTTAACTGTACTTCTTGTTGGAGGAATTATAGGCCTTCGAATCCTTAAATACTCCTCCCATCCCTTCATCGTGAAAGTTCGCAATTTTGGTCTTGGTGTTTTCGAAGGTGTTCGCAGTATACTTCACATGAAGAAAAATATGGCCTTTATATTCCATACCCTATTCATTTGGGGTATGTATATTGGGATGTTTTGGATTATGACCTTTACAGTGCCAGGCCTCGCCGATGTCTCATTAGGAGTGATCCTCGCTGCCTTTGTTATAGGCGCCTTCTCTATGACAGCCACCAATGCCGGGATGGGTCTCTACCCACTCGCCATGGCTGGAGTATTTTCATTTTTTGGCTTTCTCGGTACAGATGGAGAGACCTTTGGCTGGATTATTTGGGGATCTCAAACCGTCTTTAATGTCCTTATCGGTGGTATTTGCTATCTTGTATTTGCTCTACGCACCAAAGTAGCCTCATAAAATTTTGTATTTTACGCCCTTATTAATAAATCATACCCCCATGAAAAAAGGAATCCTACTTGCCTTTATCTTTTTTTTCGCTTTCGCGAAATTGCTAACCGCACAAACTCAGTATCGAGAAATTGAATCGGAACGCCTCGGTGGTAAACGTCAAATAAAAATCCAACTTCCAAGAAATTACGACAGCAATGACGAAAAATACTACCCCATAATCGTTGTTATGGATGGGGATTACCTCTTTGAACCCGTTGCAGGAAACGTAGACTTTTATAGTTATTGGGAAGAAATGCCAGACGTAATTGTTGTTGGTATTCTTCAAGATGAGACTCGTGATGATGATACCTATTATGATGATACTAATTTTTTACCTACAGAAACAGGCGCTGCCTTCTTTGAGTTTGTTGGACTAGAACTAATGCCTTATCTAGATGAGAACTACCGTACAGCCAATTTTAGAATAGCCGTAGGACATGATCTTACCGCTAGTTTTATCAATTACTATTTGATGAAGGAACCTACACTGTTTCAAGGATACGTCTCAATTAGCCCAGACTTGGCACCACTTATGGACGAACGCCTTATCGATCGATTAGGAGGAACACAACAGAAGATCTTTTATTACTTGGCTACAGCTACAGAAGACATAAAGGTGTTACGCGAGCCTATTAAAGAATTGGATAATCAACTGAAGGCTATTGGCAATGAAAATTTGAGGTATTATTATGACAACTTTGATGGCGCCACCCATTATTCGATGGTGGGAAGAGCAATTCCAATGGCCTTAGAGAACATATTTTCAATATATAGACCCATAAGTAAGAAAGAATACAAAGAAACCCTATTAAATTTACCCGGATCTCCCTATGACTACTTAGTACAAAAATACGCTACGGTGAAGGAGCTTTTTGGATTGGCTGATAAGATAAGAGTAAATGACTTTGTTGCTATTTCTACTGCTATTGAAAAGCGCTCAGATTGGGAAGGCCTTGAAAAGCTTGGAAAATTAGCGCGTTCACAGTATCCAGAAACGATGTTGGGTAATTATTACTTGGCACTTGCACTAGAAAAAACAGGAGAAACTAAAAAAGCCATGCGTACCTATCAAAACGGTTATTTACTAGAAGAGATTAGTTTTATCACTAAAGACCTTATGTTAGATCGCGCTGCGAGAATTAAAGAAGATTTTGGATATTAAAAGTGACCCTATTTAAATTAAAAGAGCTGGGGATGCCGGCTCTTTTAATTTAAATAATTTACAGCCTAAACACTTAAGAATCAGCTCCTATTTTTAGGTGCAAAAAAAAAGGACAATTACCATGGTAATTATCCTTTAAGTTTAAAAAATTCAATCCCCCAACTGAATATTTTATCACTGTAAATATAGCTTATATCTTAATAGAAACCCTACGTACTAACACGTATTTTTTACTAACGAATAAACTGTTTTTTATCCTTTTGCTTTTTGTGCTTCTTCACGGAAAACAAGGATATAAGATACAATTTCGCGAGTGCGTCTTAGGTACTCTTCAAAAATATCTGGGCGATATACATTGGGTGTATTTCCTTCTAATTTTGTAATCTTAGGATCAAAGAAACCATAAGTGTAAAAGGAGGCAACTACCACTTCATCTGTAGGGAATGCATTGTCATAAGCGTAAATAAACCGCACAACGTCCTCCTTATGTGCAAAAAACGGTCATAGTGAGCCACCCACAGCGGGCAAAGTGAGCCACTAGAA
>CAXBCS010000073.1:0-12810 GCA_963974305.1 uncultured bacterium | reverse complement strand
AATCGCGTTCACCTTTACCTCTCGATCGGTATATTTCTGGATGGCTCTAAAAGCCGCTTCCATATATATACGTTGCGCATCTTCGTCTTTATTATAAATGATAGTGAGATTTAGAGCTTTTTGATTTTGGACAGCCACCAATTGCAAACCTCTTTCGGTACTGATTTCAATACTATCCTTATTTGCATTAATAGCAATTTCGCTGAGGGAAAGTTTTCTTTTCGCGAAAGCGAGCTTAGAAGCATCACTCTCAACGCTCACAATATTTACACTATCCTTTTTAGCGATAGCAACTAGAGGTTCAGAAACTGGATTTTCTACATCTACTTGAATCCAGTTGATATTTTTATTGAGTAAGGGTCTTTTTCCTTTGACCGCTTTCGCGAAAGCGTGCGTAAACACCACAATACTATCTGCAGCAATCTCATCTATTTGCTGAGCGAGTTGCCAATAGTTAGGCACCTCATTTACGGTAATATTATCATCATCTGCTTGCCATTCTGGGAATCCTGCACTGAGTAACCTCCTGCCCTCTTCTGGGATTTGAATAAAACGTGAGCGGCCATCTTCGGTAGCTAAGAGCGCAGGCTCAAAAACATAGGCGATTTCTTCTTGTGTTGGGGTTTTAGAAAAATGAGGTTCGGCAAGGATAAAAACCAGTAAACCGATAATCAAACACCGTAGCGCGAGTAGCCAAAATTCATTCAATTGAATACTATTGCTTTGCTTGGACTTGGTTTCAGTAATATATTGAGTACTTCCCACCCTTATCGTTCGCACCTTTTTACGACTCCATAAATGAATAGCAATTGGGATCGCGATTGCGAGTAAAGCCCAGAGATATGATGGTTGTAGGAAGCTCATATTAGGAAATATTAGCGCGCTTTTTTAGAAAAAGCTGCAAGGCCTCGCCTACATGACTATCTAAAGTGAAGAGCTCATACCCAATGCCATTGGTGACCAACTCCTCTTTTGTAGCAGTCATAGCCTGAGTCAAAGCCTGCAAATATTCAGCTTTTGCTTCTTTGGTATTGACCTTCATTTTTGTTCCCGTTTCGAGATCTTCAAAAATAACCTGGCCTTTATAGTCAAATTCAAGCTCATTTTTTCCGAGAAGGTGCAAGACCACCACTTCATTCCTAGAAGTCTTAAGCTGCTTGACCATTTTGGTGATTTCTTGCTCGTTTTCGTAGAAGTCGGTGATAAAGAAAATAATTTCCCGATGGCTCCTATTGTGCAACTTCTCGCTAGCTATGTTTGTGGGCCAACTCCCTTGATTCTTTAATTTCAGTAATTGGTAGAGAAAACGATTAAAATGTTGCTTTCCAATGGCGGGTTGTAAGGCTTCCAACTTCTGATCATTCACGGTGAGTAAGCCTATTGCATCCCCTTGCCTATGAGCTAAATGGGCCAAACTAGCCACCAGTACATTTGCATACTCCATTTTAGATAATTGGCCTTCTTGATGCAGCATCGACTTGCTTGCGTCTACAATAAATTTGACGTTGATATGGGTATCAATTTCTGATTGCTTGATGTAATACCTTCCCGAACGGGCAAGCATTTTCCAATCGAGTAGTCGAAGGTCATCACCGGGTTCATAACCGCGATACTGACTGAATTCCAGTCCAGAACCCACGCGCCGACTCCTATTAAGCCCCGACAAATACCCATCGACTATAACGCGCGAGATTAGTGACAATCCAGATACACTGTTGATCACCTCAGGTTTTAGTAGCGTGCGATAGTCGTCTTTCACAATCTGATTAATTTAAACGGATAGCTTAGTGTTTTCTAGCAGTTGCTGCGTCACCTCATCTGAGGTAATTCCTTCGGCCTCTGCCTTAAAATTAACGATGATTCTATGGCGCAACACAGGAAGGGCGACGCTTTTGATATCGTCTAAGGTTACTGCCATTCTTCCTTGCGCTAAGGCTCTGGCTTTTGCTGTAAGAATCATTGCTTGACCTGCTCTAGGACCTGCTCCCCAGCCAACCCATTGTTTTACATAGTCACTGCTAGTCGTTTCTGGTCGTGTGGCACGTACAATACTGCTCACATAATCAATCAAACCATCACTAATTGGCACTTCGCGTACAAGTACTTGCAGTCGTAAAATATCTGCTCCCGTAAGCACTGGATGTACCTTTTCAGATTTGCTACCTGTGGTTCTTTTTAGAATATCTGTCTCTTCAGCAGCGGTAGGATAGCCGATTTTAATATAGAACAGGAATCTATCTTGCTGTGCCTCTGGTAAAGGAAAGGTTCCTGATTGTTCAATAGGATTCTGAGTAGCGAGGATAAAGAAAGGACGTTCTAGTTTATAGGTTTTCCCAGAATAGGTAACCTCAAACTCTTGCATCGCTTCTAGCAGTGCAGCCTGTGTTTTGGGTGGCGTACGGTTGATCTCATCTGCTAGGATGATATTTGCAAAAATGGGTCCTTGTTTAAACTCAAAAAACTTCTTTCCGGTGCTATGGTCTTCTTCTAGAATCTCCGTTCCAATAATATCTGAGGGCATGAGATCCGGAGTAAACTGAATCCGTTTGAAATCTAAATCGATTGCCTGAGAAAGGGTCCGGATCATCAAGGTCTTTGCCAGTCCGGGCACACCTTCTAATAAGGCATGTCCGCCAGCAAGAAACGTAATGAGCAATTGCTCCACAGTTTCTTCTTGACCTATAATGACTTTTCCGATCTCTTTCTTAAGATCCTCCAGTTTTCCCGTAAGGGTACTCACCTCTTCTTGTAAGCTAGCTAGTTCTTTATTCATATAAAATTTCTTGTCATTCCCGCGAAGGCGGGAATCTCGTTCACCCTAAGGCAATTGTTTTGATTCTCCTCCCAACACCGAATTTCCCTTTCCCCTTACCCTAAAGGGTGGGGAAATTCTTAACTCGTTCTTACTTTATAATTGTTCATTGCATCATGAGACTCTCAACTTTGCGGGAATCTCTTAATCATTCCTGTTAATCCCAATTTCTCCTCCCAACACCGAATTTCCCATTCCCCTTACCCTAAAGGGTGGGGAAATTCTTGATTTGTTCTCCCTTTATAATTGTTCATTGCATCATGAGGCTCCCGCCTTCGCGGGAGTCTGTTATGAGGTCAACGCATACATCACTATGTTCACTCCAAAACGGGTGTTGTCTATTTTATACCAGCGTTTGTTTCTAAAATCATAGTCCCATTCGCAGCCGTAGTCTTTATTGCTGTACAAAACCCCTATCCTTCCGTTTACTTCGATGGCTTTTAGGTAATCGTGTACAAGATCATCGCCCCAGCCATTGAGTTCTTGACTCGTGGTGGGCGGACCGTCTTCAAACTCAAAAAATGCAGAATAAATATCGTGATCATTGGGAATCTTTTTGAGTGCATCTACACCAAAAATCTCCTCCATTTGACGTTCGAAAGATTTTGCAAACAAACCGTCAATATCGTGGTTGCAATCGTCGGCGAAGACGAAGCCACCATTTTCTACATATTTTTTAAAGTTCGCCTTTTCTTTTTTAGTGAACTGCACCAATTTATGCCCAGAAATATAACAGAAGGGCGATTTAAAAATGTCGTCACTCGCAAGCGAAATAATATTCTCCTGAGTCTCCACCGCAAGGGTGGTGTACTCAACCAGTGAATTCAACAAATTAGAGGGCATGCGCTGATCAACATCCCAATCTCCGGATTCATATTGTAAGCGTGTGAAGAAAAATTTGTTGGACATTGATTGTAAACGGCTGTGGGTTATAGGTGTTTATTTTTAATGAATGTCGCACTTCGACAGGCTCAGTGTGACAAAGATTGTTTCTGTTCAATGTCGCACTTCGACGGGCTCAGTGTGAGAAAGGTTGTTTCTGTTCAATGTCGCACTTCGACGGGTGTTATGTGACAAAATTGTTTCTGTTTTATGTAGCACTTCGACGGGCTCAGTGTGACAAAATGTTTCTGTTCAATGTCGCACTTCGACAAGCTCAGTGTGACAAAGGTTGTTTCTGTTCAATGTCGCACTTCGACGGGTGTTATGTGACAAAAAGTGTGACATCTTTATTCCCATTTCGCGAAAGCGAACCAAAAATAAAAACTGGCTACCACAATTTGCAGTAACCAGTTTCATACATTTCATACTCTTTTATACCGCATCAGAAAGGCTAGAGAATGTAAAGTCTCTCACCTTCATATAAGGGATCAGACTTCCATCAACACGCACTTGCTGTCCGAGGGTTTCGAGATTATTCAACATAATAATCGGGCTCTCGTTAAAGCGGAAATTCTTTACAGGATACTTGATTTTCCCATTCTCAATATAGAAAGTTCCATCACGTGTTAGTCCGGTATAAAGTAAAGTTTGAGGATCTACTGAACGTATATACCACAAACGCGTTACTAGTATACCTTTCTTGGTGCTTTTGATAAGATCATCCAAAGATGCATCTCCTCCAGCCATGATAAAATTACTTGGAAATGGTACAGGCTCAACTCCTTTTTCTTTGGCCCAATAACGACCATAAGCAAGGTTTTTTACCACTCCATTTTCGATCCAAGTCGTTTTTTTGAGCGCTTGTCCGCTGCCGTTCCATGTTGGTGCTGGCACTTGATCGTTTAAAGGATCAGACCATAGATTCACACGTTCATCGACAATTTTTTCGCCGAGTTTGGTACCGCCGCCTTTTTTAGACATAAAGCTACGTCCTTCATCTGCCGAACGTGCATTTATAGATCTACCTAGACCTTGTAATAATCCTAAAGCCGCTGAAGGTTCAAGAATCACTGTATACTTACCAGGTTCTATAGCCTTAGCTTCTCTAGACATCACTGCCTTGTCGATGGCTATTTTTGACGCCTCTTTGGCATCAAACTTTGTGATATCATTAAAATCTCTTGTTACCCAACCAGATCCTGTACCATCATTGGTACGCATCGTAACCGTAAAACTCACATCTGTAGATTTGTTGTAAGCAAAGAGGCCTTTAGAATTTAGCATGGCGTTAAAGCCTGAGCTATCTTCAAGGAAACCAGCTGCTGTTACATCCTTTGTCTTTGCAGGCATGATACTACTATTGGCCACTTCTGCTCTATACTCTGGAGTTACATTTGCTGTTGCTTCTACATAGGTTTTTGAAGCATCATATACTTGCGGTCCTAAAGGCTCCATATATTCAGGATTCTCTGGAGCTAGTTGTGCAAGTTCCTCAGCGCGCTTAATTACTTTTTCTAGCGAGGCATCGTCAAATTCGTCTATGGTTGCGGTACCCGATTTCTTCCCATAGCTTGAATTTACTGCAAGGCTATGATTAGACTGAGCACCGGCTGTAGACACCGAATTACGAGCATAACGGATATTCCCGCTTTCGCTTCCACTTAAATTTATTGTACAGGCATCGGCCGTAGAGAAGCTCATCGCTTTCTCCATGATCTTCCTAGCCTCTTCTTTTGAAAATATTCCCATTGTTTTTTTCTTAAAAGGTTAGACTTATACCGTACGCCCGGTATTAATTACATTGATATCATTAAATCGAGTGGTCGAACTTCCGTGAGATACGGCACTTACCTGTGAAGGCTGGCCTTTTCCGTCAAAGAAGGATCCGAACAAACGGTAATCATCCTTATCACAAATCTTAGCACAGGAGTTCCAGAACTCTTGAGTATTGGATTGATAGGCAACATCGTTGAGCATGCCCACAATCTTCCCATCCTTTATCTCATAAAACATCGTTCCTCCAAATTGGAAGTTATAACGCTGCTGATCGATCGAATACGATCCTCTACCAGCGATGTAGATTCCTTTCTCCACATCCTTGATCATATCATTGATAGAATACGGTTCTTTTCCTGGTTCTAAGGAGATATTAGGCATACGCTGGAACTGTACATCGTTCCAACTCTGCGCATAACAGCAACCATGAGATTCATTCTGGTCAATCATTTTTACTTGATCGCGAATGGCTTGATAGTTTACTAGCACTCCATTACGAATAATATCCCATTGTTTTGTTTTTACTCCTTCGTCATCCCAACCAACAACTCCAAGCGATCCTGCCTGTGTTTTATCGGCGACGATGTTTACGATATCACTACCGTACTTAAAGTTTTTAGACTTCCATTTATCGATGGTCGCAAAACTAGTACCTGCGTAGTTGGCTTCATAACCGAGTACACGATCTAATTCTGTAGGGTGACCTACCGATTCGTGGATGGTCAATCCTAGGTGATTTGGTTCTAAAACAAGGTCATATTTCCCAGCATCAACAGATTTTGCCGTTAGCATTTCTTTGGCTTGCTTAGCAGCCATGGTTGCATCTTCAATAATATCGTAGCTATTTCTGTAGAGCTTCAGGCCTTGTGGTCCTTCTAATTTCTCAGACTCGAGACCGTCCATATATTCATACCCCATTCCCATAGGCGCACTCATCGCTTGACGGGTTTTAAACTTCCCATCGGCGATGGCTGTTACGCCAAGTGTAGGCCAAATACGGTGAACATCTTGATCGATGTATGATCCTTCGGTAGAAGCAAAATACTTTTGCTCATTGACCATAAAGAGCGCCGAATTGACAAAGTTGGCTCCGTTATTCTGCGCAGCGGCGTTTGCCGTGAGCAATAACTCAACCTTTTCTGATACTGGCACCGATTTAAAATCTTTCTTAATTGGCGACTTCCAGCTCACTTCTCCGTAAGAAGGAACAGGAGCAAGCACTACAGGTTCCGTTTGGAATTTTGAGTTGGCTTTTGCAATAGCAACTGCTTGTTGTGTTGCTTTCATGATGCCATCTTCAGAGACATCATTTGTTGAGGCAAAGCCCCAGGTTCCGTTTGCGATCACTCTGATACCGATCCCGAAAGATTCTGTATTGGTGACATTTTGCACTTTATCTTCTCTAGTAAATACAAATTGGTTGAGATATCTTCCTATTCTCGCATCTGCATACGAGGCTCCGAGACCTTTGGCCGTATTAAGAGCGACATCTGCCATTCGCTTTTTGAGCAGTACATCCATTCCTGGTTCGAGCAATGCTTCGGTCGGAATATTATTTCCGAGAATCATAGAAGGCACCATTATAGCACCTGCTCCCATCCCAGCGAGTTGGACAAAATTTCGTCTTTTCATAAGGTTTTAGGTTTTGTTGATTGATTGTTGGTTGTTGCCCTTTTAACATAATCATGCTAAAAGGCTCCCTAAGTTCTGAAATATTGTTCAAGACAGCGCCAAATTCAATGCTAATTATATCTTAAAATTTTATTAATTCCCCTTCTGCCCTGCGGGCATCTCCCCCAAGGGGGGAGAAAAATGAAATACGAGCGACGAGCGACGAGGAACGAGCGACGAACTTAAAAAATCCAAAAAAACACAAAGAATCATTTCCTTTCCCCTCCCGAAGCGTCGGGACTAAAGGGTGGGAAATGATTTCGTTCTTACTATACAAAAAGATTAAAAACCAACATCTACCCACTACCCACTACCAACTACCCACTAATGCCTACTGCCTAATGCTTACAGCCTCTTGCCTACTGCCTAAAGCCCGCAAGGCTTTAGAAACTACAGATATATTTCTCAATCATATACTTGCTCAGTGGCTTGAGTGTTTTTCCTGTTTCTGGATGTAGGCCTACGTCTGTGAAGTACTCCAGTTCTTTTTTGGCGTTTTTGCCGTACCAGAAGCGGGCGCTTTCGTCTGGGTTGAAGAGAACGTCCTTGCAGCTGAGATGGACTTTTTTAAAGTTTTCGATTTTATCCTGTTTGAGGAGTTTTAGTTGGCCGTTTTGTAGGGCTTCGGCGTCAAAAGGAACTTCTATATAATGCGTTTGGTCCCAGATCATCCAGCGTTGTTTGTTGGTCACAAAATAGATGCCGCTGCCGGTGAGGATAAAAAGGAAGATAGACAAGGGCCATTTGTGCATGGATATAAAACTCTTTGGACCCGCAGGAACTGTAGGCTTGGATTCTATTTCCTGCCTGCCCTTTTTGCTGAGAGCATAGGCTTCATAGGAGTCATATGCTAGATAGTTACACAAGGCAACTACCACTTGGGGTTGTTTGATCTCTACGCTTTCGGAGGCATCTTTTGTTTTGCTGTGCAGTAATCGCAGACTTTTGGCACCAAAGGGCACCTTGCAGTTTACAGAGATAAAGTCCGAAATACGTTCAGCGGCTTTGTTTGTTGATACCTGAATGCCATGTTCTTCAAAGGCTTCTTTTTTTGCTTTCGCGAAAGCGGGTACAATAATATCTCTATGCATAATCCCTCATTTTGTATAGCTACATCCGTACTGAAAAGGGGGTGGAATTTCTTTTCCATCTTCTTTCCAATGCAATTCCAGTTGGTTAGGCTGCTTCTCCTTTTATTTGAATCTGTTTTGATATTGGCTCTATCTGTAATAGAGCTTACAGCTTTATCAAAGCTTTATTAGAATGGTCCATTACAGATCACTGCCTCACATTGAGAAGTAGGGTCTTGATTTGCTTTGGCCATTTACTTCTCCTACTGAAGAAGGCGCCTCTTCATTTTTAGTGCGATTAACATCGTCTCGTCGATTATTTACAATCGGGATAGCCACCGCTATGTCCGCTATTAATTGAAACAAAATGAATAAAATAAAAGCAATAATTTTTACGGGTTTCCTCATTTTAGCGATGAGTGCCTGTACACCAGAAAGAATAACAGATACGTTTAATCCCCAGGCCTGCTGTGGGGAAGTGATTCCAACCCCTCCTCCACCACCACCTACAGATAGTATCCCAGATAATTAGTGGATAAACATTAGAAAAGTATATTTTAGAGGGATGAATTGTAAAGCCCATTCATTCCTCTTTTTTATATGCCTACTTTTTTGCACGGCTACCCATGCCCAGCAGAAAAAAGATAGTGCGCATTACTACTATGAGAAGATTACCAAACCCATCAACGCCCAAGGTCTTCTTGATGGATATCATTATTTTGATAAGGAAAGAAAACGAGGCATCGTAGACAAAAATGGTAGGGATGTACTCTACGCCCTACAAATGATGTCCCAGTCTCAAATGAAACTTGGCGCTAATTACGATGCGGAAGCAACGATTGTGGAAGCGATAAAAATCCTTGACTCCATAAAAAAAACTGATACCCTAGATCTATCTAGCACTAGAAAGAGACTCTATAATAGTTTAGGAATTATTTACAATATGTTGGAAAAGTACCCTGAAGCTATTTCCGAATATACCAAAGCGCTCAGCATGGCTGAAAATGCAGCCGACAGCTCATTTTTCTCTAACAATCTGGGAGTCGTATATAAGGATATGGGAGATCATCTCAAGGCGCATGACCTTTTCAAAACCGCCTATTCCCTAATCGAAAATTCCCAAGATTCTACCGCCATTGCCATAACCTTGGACAATTGGGGGTTGGCAGAAACCCGCCTTGACAAACCAGAGGGACTCCTAAAAATGCACAAGGCACTGAAGCTTCGTAAACGCATTCAAGATGTCCAACGTTTCTCTACAAGCTACAATCACCTTTCTGCATATTATAAGGACATAGGAAATAAAAGCTTGGCGATTACCTATGCCGATTCTGCCTACCAAGCAGCCAACGCCTATACTGTCGAATATTCCCAAGATGCATTATCCCATAAATTATTACTAACCGAAGGTCCAGAGGTCAGAACCTTCATCACTCGAAGCGACAGTATTAAAAAATTAAACCTCATCAATGAAAACAAATGTGCAGGCGCCAAGTATAGTCAGGAAGTACTGAGAGCCGAAAAAGACCAAGCCTTGCTTCAAAGTGCCAATGAAAGATCCAAAAACAATACCTACCTCTTCATAGTAATTCTAGTCATCATACTTTCCATATTCCTCATTGTCATCCTTACCATTCGCTCTCGCAAAAAACGGGCCGCCCAAGTATACCTCACCGAAACCAGAATCTCCAAAAAAGTCCACGACGAAGTGTCCAATGATGTCTATCGCGTCATGACCCATATCCAGTCACAAAAAGCATTCTACCCAGAGATCTTAGACGAGCTAGACAACATCTATAAACGCACCCGAAATATCTCCAGGGAAAACGGACTGCTAGATGTGGAAACCGATTTTGGCGCCCTCCTCAAAGATTTATTCTTGAGCTATCAAAGCGACACCCTCAACCTCATTACACAAAAAAGTGAGACTATCCATTGGCAGGCAATTCCCAAAGCCAAAAAGCTCACCATCTATAGAGTCTTACAAGAACTCATCACCAATACCAACAAGCATGGCGAGGCATCCCTTATCCTCATCGCTTTTGAACAAAAAGGCAAAAAAGTGCATATTTCGTATACCGATAATGGCAAGGGGGGCGCGCTTTCAGACAAAAATGGCTTGCAAAATGTGGAAAACCGTATTTCTGCACTCAAAGGAAGGATTACTTTTGACTCAAAGCCCAATTCGGGCTTTAAAGCTCAAATACATATTTAGATGTTTAAAAAAGTTCTTATCGCCGATGACCTAGATAGTATCAATCAAGGAGTCTTGAATGTCCTACAAGAGATGGGCATTTCTGATCGCACCGAAGTGCAGTATTGTGACCAGGCCTATCTCAAAATAAAAGCGGCCCTGCAGCAAGAAACCCCCTTTGACCTCCTCATCACCGATTTGTCCTTTAAGGCCGACCACCGCAAACAGAAAATTCGCTCTGGTGACGACCTGCTCGAAACCTTAAAGAAAGAACAGATCAACCTAAAAACGATTGTCTACTCGGTAGAAGATCGCTTTCAGCGGGTACGCAAATTGTATAACGAACTAAACATAGGTGCCTATGTATGCAAAGGCAGAAACGGCACCCGCGAACTCAAAGAAGCGATTCAGAATGTCTATAGCAATCACCGCTATGTCTCGGCTCACCTAAAACCCGCCCTGAGTCAGCAGCGCCAACTAGAAATAGACGAATACGACATTCTGCTGATGCGGCTCCTCTCCTATGGCTACTCCCAAGCAGAAATTCGCAACGAACTCATCTCTACTGCCGTCACCCCTAACAGCCTCAGCGCCATCGAAAAGCGCCTCAATGGCCTCAAAACAAAATTTGGCGCTACCAATAGAGTGCATTTGATTGCCTTGGTGAAGGATTTGGGGTTGATATAAGTGTTTGGTGTTTAATAAATTATTTTTTGCTTGCGCGAAATTGCTAACCACCGCGAGCAGTGATTCTTTATTCATATGTTCTAAAAAATCTAATAATTTAAAGCGTAGTTGGAAGAACTTACTTAGATTTTCCATCTTTCAAAAGCGTAACCAATTCTTGAAATTTTTCAGGTTCACCTATTTCTTCGAAATAATTTTCAACCAAATAAGGGGGAAAACCCTTAATATCCTTATAGGTTAGATTTGAGGCTTCAAGGAACTTTTTTAACTGAGGAACTTCAATAATTTGCTCGCTTAGTTTTTTGTGGTGCATTCCTTCTAAAGAAGCGATATCTTTTTTCTTAATTGGATGCAAAACTTGCCATTTTTTGTCTGTCCATTTATCCAATGCTATCAGTAAGTCTCCTGTAGTGGGATTTGTTGGAAGATTCAAAAAACGAGCATACTTACTTTTAAAGGTATTTCGTGAAGTATTAAAAAATTTATAAATTTTTTCATTGGCAATTATATCTGGAATATACTCATCAATTACATCTGCTATTTCATTAATGGTTATTGTTTTATGCGGTCTTTCTGGTGAAATGTCAATCCAATTTGACATATACATACCATAGATGAGTGCGTTTCTTGTCGAATTAAAATATTCTCCAAAAAGTCCCCCACAGACGAAAACCGAAAGCATATGCCCTCGGTTTTTCCATCTGTTACCTGGTTGCCATAAAAGCCTCTCAAGTTCTTTTAAAGTTGTTACTTGTCTTTTAGGCACTACTCCTTTTTTTTAAAATTTATTTCTGCTGCACGAATTGCTCTTGCTGCAAATGATTTCTTAGGAACAGTACCATTTTGTAATTTTTCTGTTGCATTCGTAATTCTTGTTGCAGCATCTAGTGTCATTTTTTTTGTTTTACTCATTTTTCTATTTTTTAAGGTTTATGAGGTAAAAGTAAATGATGCTTTTTAAGTGTTTCTAGATACTGACGTTTTCGGAGCTTTATCATATTTAAAAACATACTTAAAGAAAAAATTCAATGAACACTATCTTTAAATGATTTTAATATATCTGCTGCAATATCCCTATTAAGTTTTCCATTTTTTAAAACTTCTGCAAACGCCAATTCACAAGAATGTTGTTTATTATCTTCTGCTATAAAATAATGTCCTATGACTTTATTTTGATTTGATGTGGCCGGATAAAGTAGCATACTATGACTGCAATCCCATCTATAGTTATAAGCGTACATTTGTTTTAAGTCATCATCTCCGGGTTTTCCATCTTTTACGACTTTCCATTTAGTGTCAATGATAAAGGTCTCATTACCGTTTCTAGATTCTAAAACAATATCTGGTTTAATCACTTTAGAGTTATTCCAAAACACCTTCTGCTTTTGCCCTCTTATGATAAAGTCTTTGTTGCCCTCTTTTTTTAAGGATTGTATAATAAACTCTTCCCAAAGCTTATTCATATCAAACATTAATGCTATTAAATCTTTATTGCCTGATTTAATATCTGGACGATAGTTCATTAATATTAATTCAGAAATGAGCAACGCTTTTTCATAGTGGATATGCTTTCGCGAAAGGGGGATTTTTTTAAAATGGTTACTTTTTACTTTTAGTGTTTCTGATTCTGGAAATAGCGTTTTTACACGATTGAGCTTATCAAGTGTTTTGACCCCTATAAAACAAGAGTAATCTTTTAAATTTCGATTATTAATTAA
>CAXBCS010000072.1:0-12920 GCA_963974305.1 uncultured bacterium | reverse complement strand
TAAACTGAGTGGCGATAATGTAAAGTTTGATGATTATTTTCAATCTGTAGGTGTAATGAGTTATCTAGGACCTTACATAGAAGAGGGAAGTACTGTAACCGAATTCCCTGAACTTTTCAATGCCTATTCACATTCCGCAGACCCTAAACTTTTGGCAAAGTGCCAACAAGATTTAATAGATGCCTTTCCTTTTTCGAAGTTATGAGTAAGACCATATTAAAAGCAGAAAATATCTCCAAGCAATATCGACTGGGAGTTGTGGGTACTGGGACCATAGGTCATGATTTAAATCGATGGTGGCATACCATTCGGGGAAAAGAAGATCCTTATTTGAAGGTGGGAGCGGTCAATGACCGAAGTGCCACTGCTAGCTCCGAGTATGTATGGGCATTACAGGGTATAAATTTTGAAGTAAAGCAAGGAGAAATTCTTGGAATCATTGGAAAAAATGGTGCGGGAAAATCTACCTTACTTAAAATATTATCAAGGGTTACAAGTCCTACAACTGGAAGTATAAAAACTAAGGGGAGAATTGCTTCTTTATTGGAAGTTGGAACCGGGATGCACCCTGAATTGACCGGACGTGAAAACATTTTCTTGAATGGAGCCATATTGGGAATGACGAAGGCAGAAATTAAAGGAAAGATAGATGAAATTGTGGAGTTTTCGGGCTGCCAAATGTTTATAGATACGCCAGTAAAAAGATACTCAAGCGGAATGCGGGTACGACTGGGCTTTGCAGTAGCCGCTTTTTTAGAACCCGAAATTATGGTGGTCGATGAAGTATTGGCAGTAGGGGATGCTGAGTTTCAAAAGAAAGCCATTGGCAAAATGAAGGATATCTCAGAAGGAGGTGGGAAAACGGTACTTTTTGTGAGTCATAATATGGCCAGTATACAAGTTTTATGTACTCGCTTGGTCGTTTTAGATAACGGCCAAGTATTGTTTGATGGTGATGTTGAAGAAGGTATTCAAGAGTATTTATTAAAGAATAACGATAGACATATAGAAATTAATAATTCTGATCTCTTGACCATTGAAAAACGTACAGGCAGTGGCGAAGTATTGTTTTCTAGAGTTGAATTCTCTTCCTATTTTAAAAATGGTATTCGAACGGATGCTCTTATGACAGGTAATAAGTTTCAAATAGATGTTTTCTTCAAAAAGAAAATACCTGAATCATTAATGGGCTTGGTAATGTCTATTGGTTTTTATAATATGGATGGTAGTTTTATGTTTGCTTGCAGGAGTGATACTGTTGGTTTTCAGATAAATATGAATGATGACGAAGGGAAAGTGTCTATAGAGATTGATAAACTTCCTTTAATTGAGGGCGAATATTCATATACATTGATAAGTTATCAAAGTGGCAATGTGGTAGATTGGATTAAAAATGCTGGTGTAGTTAGAATTGAAGAAGGTGATTTTTATGGTTTTGGTAAAGTACCAGCTAAATTATTAAAAGGGGTATTAATAGAATACAATTATAAGCATGGAGAAGTTAAAAATTGATGCAACAGCAGTTTCTGTTTTAGACAAAGACACTGAATTAATTAAGAATAACACTATTCGGCAGTGGGCTAATAATTATTTGCATGGTCACATTGATCATTACAATGGAGTTTTAGTACAATTGACAAAAGCACTTAAACTTTCAGATTCTGGGGCACATAGAATTCTTGAAGTGGGATCAGTACCAGGACAATTAACTTCTTTTTTGGCATCAAAGGGGTTTGATATTGACGTAGTGGATATAGAACCAGAGAGAATTTCAGAAATTTTTAAGAAGTATGGTATAGTTGCACATAAAGTTGATATTGAAAGAGAGAAGTTACCGCTAGAAGATAATTCCTATGATATCATTATGTTTAACGAAGTTTTTGAACATTTGCATATCAATCCATTACGGATCCTAGACGAAATATATAGAGTCTTAAAGAAAGGGGGAATCCTTTTAATGAGTGTGCCTAATATAAACCCACTAATGAGATGGGAGTTTTTATTTGGTAAAGACTATAACGATAATCTAAAGGCTGAATTCGCTAAGGTGGATAGTATAGGTCATATGGGACATTTTAGATTGTATTCAAAATCAGAAATAGATTCCTTATTGACCCAATTCAATTTTGTCATTGAGGATTATGCATATGAAGGGAAAGTATATAATAAACCTTCGAGGTGGTTGGCAGTGTTCAAGATGCTGTTTAAGAATAAAATGAGAAACCAATATCACGTGCTTGTACGAAAAGAATAATAAATCATTGAGATGAGTATACTGAATTTGTTTAAAAAAGATGTCATGGTTTCTTCAAAAAAAAATAGGTTCAGCGAACCAACATTTCGACATATACATCAGGTTAGTTCATCATACGTAGAAAATTTTTATGAGTACTATGCTCCAGTTTTTGTTTTAAATACAGGGCGATCGGGATCGTCTTTTATGCAAAAACTTCTAGCTAATTTTCCAAGTGTAGACTCGCATCATGAAGCGCATCCTAATTTGATGCAGTTTCCGAACTACGCCTTTCACAATCAATCAGATACGGAAATACTCAAAAAAGTGTTTAATGGCGCGCGGTTTGAATTGCTGTTAAATGCTGCAATACGAGATACCATTTATGTAGAGTCCAATCAGTGTTTGGTATTTTTTATTCATCAAATTAAAGATTTGTTTCCTAAAGCGAAATTTGTGCACCTTACACGACACCCTGGAGATTTCGTAAGAAGTGCTATTACCAAGGGATGGCATAAAAATGACTCTATTTGGGAATCTGGCCGCATTCAGATGAGTGATCAAAAAAAGTGGGTTACTCTTGATCAGATTGAAAAATTAAGCTGGGTATATACTGCTACTCATGAGTATATCGAAGATTTTAAATCTCATTTTATTGAGGACGTTCACACTGTTAGATTAGAAGATTTAACAAAATCTACTGAAGTATTAAAAGAAATGCTATCATTCATGGGTGTAAATGATGCTTTTGATGAAAAAGCTCTTTTAGAAAAATTATCTAAGAAGGTGAATCAAGTAACAGTTAGTGACGAGCCGAGTAATATGTTTAAGCTTGCTGAATATCCAAGATTTAAAGATTGGAACATGGCAGACCAAGAAAAATTAAAAAACTTTACAGGATCACTTTCTAAAATTTATGACTATGAGCTCTAAATTGAAAATATCAGTTTATATCACCTCTTATAATCAAAAAGACTTTCTAAAGGAAGCGATTGACAGTGTTATTAATCAGACGCTTACTCCATATGAGATTATCATAGTAGATGATTGTTCAGGTGATGGATCTCAAGAGCTCATTTTGGAATATGCTAGAGAACATTCAAATATTAGATATTCATTTCATACAACTAATCAAGGAGTAGCTCAAGTGCGTCGAACGGCACTTGAGATGGTTCAAGGGGATTATGTGACTTATGTCGATGGAGATGATATTTATTTACCTCGTAAACTTGAAATTGAGTCTCAAATAATCATCAAGCAATCCTGTGATATTGCGTTTTCTAATAATATTTATGTGAACGAATATGACCTCAGTAATATTAAATGGATTTGGACAGATACTCCGGTAAATTTGAAGAGTCATTCATCAATGTTTGTTAAAACTGTAGGGCGTTTCTTTCCTAGGAGTAGCTTATTTCGTATGGAACTGGTTAATTATGAATTTCTAAAAAGCATAGGTTTTCATGATCCTAACTTGGACTTATATGAAGATTATGACCTACGAATTAGAATGGCTCAAAAAGGAACTTTTGGTTGCACATTAGAACCTACAACAAAAGATAGGATTAATAGCAAAGGTCTATCTACATCGCCTAGAGAGGATCATTTAAAAGCTTTAAATTATATTTATAAAAAGTATGAAAATGATATTTGTGAACTTAATGTTACTGATAGAGAGATATTAAGAAAAAGGATAAAACAGATTTTAGGTAAAGTTACCCCTCAAAAAGAAAAAGGTGGTTTTGCAAGGTTTTTTGACAGAGTTTTAAAGAAAGTTAAAAAACTATGAAGGAAGAAAATTTAATTTTTATTCTATCTCAACCAAGAAGTGGGTCTACATATCTTCAAAATCTGTTATCAAATAACAGCGAAGTTAATACTGTGAGTGAGCCTTGGTTACTGCTAAATTTTGCCAATCAAATTAAACCCAGTTTAATGTGCGCAGAATTTCAAAACCATACTGCATTGGACGCTTTCGAAATGTATAAGAATAAGATTTCTGATTTAGATTTTACACTGAGCTTTAAAAATTTTATTTTAAGCATGTATGCTCCATTAAAAGGAGACTTTAAGTTCGTTCTGGATAAAACACCAAGGTACTGGGAAATGGGCCCAGAAATAACGGATTTATTTCCAAAAGCAAAGGTGGTCATTCTTAATCGAAACCCAATTGATGTAGCAAAATCTATGGTCAATACCTGGAATATTCAATCCTTCGAAGAATTGGGAGCCTTAAATAGAGATATTTTGCTCGGGCCACGAGCAATTAAGAAATTAGAAAAAGACCATGTAAACAATCCTAATGTATATGCTTTAAACTATGAAGATATCGTAAAAAATCCAAGTTTTGAGATCGAAAAACTATATCAATGGATAGGAATAAATTATTCTCCAAAAGTTTTAGAAACTCAAGGGAACAAAAAGTATAAAGGTAAATATGGAGATCCATTTCAAAATAAAAATATTCCTACAGCAACCGCCAAGTTAGAAGCTATAAGTGATTTTGCAAATTCTGAGGAATTTGTTCTTTTTTTAGATGGTTATTCAAGGTTTTTGGAGTACGATTCTATTGAGGAATATGTGAGCGTAAAGAATAGTGTTAAAACAAATTCTTCGAAAATTTTTAATTCATATTTTGATAACTTTCCTTTTGAAAACTCGCAGAATGAAGTTGTTAATTTAAAGAAAAAACTTCAGCACATCGAGGCGTCTACCAAGTATAAAATTGGAAGTTTTATAGTCTTGCCATTGCAGTATATAAGTGTGAGCTTTAGAAAGCTTTTTAAGAAGTAACCTATGGTTTACGGGAAAAAGTGAAATAAGTGATCTGATAAAATTAGGAGTCATATTAGGTTCTTGTAAATGTGCTGCTTTAAGCCCGTAATTATTTTAGTCTCAGTAGTGTTTTATACATTGCAATTTATTTTAATACAGATCTTAATTGTGGACATTTCAATCGTTACTATAAACTTTAATAATAAAGCTGGTCTAGAAAGCACCTTAAAAAGTGTTTCTAATCAAAGTTTTAAGGATTTCCAATATGTAATAGTTGATGGTGACTCTGATGATGGAAGTAAAGAAGTACTAGCTGCGTATAATCATAATGATGTTGTAAAGATTTCAGAACCTGATTCAGGTATTTACAATGCCATGAATAAGGGTATACGTGCATGTACAGGAGACTATATTCTATTTTTAAATAGCGGTGATACGTTAAGAGATGCTAATGTTATTGAACAAGTGAAGCCTAAATTAAGTGGGAAGGTCGACTTGTACTATGGAGAACTTGCTATGCAGTTCGAATCAGAAGACCGGATTAAAAGGTATCCAGAACATTTAGATTTTTATTACTTTTTCTCAACAGGAAGTTTGCCGCATCCCGCGATGTTTATAAAGAAATCTTTATTTTACGACCTAGGATTTTATAGAGAGAAGTTCAAGATCGTTGCAGATTGGGATTTTTATGTAAATGCTATATTCAATCATGCATCAACTTATGAAAAAATGGAGCTCCTAATCTCAAATTTCGATACAGAAGGAATCTCGAGTGATCCAAAACATCGTCAATTATTACTTGCCGAAAAAGATGAAAGTCTGAAGGATAATTTCCCAGGATTTTATGAGGATTATAAATTACTCCATACCCTAAGGTCTGAAGAAAATCAAACAATGATTCAAATTTTGAGGGAGTTTAGTGATTCCAAATATGCCATGAAAGCCTTTGTTTTGTTTGCAAAAGTCTGGGCTAAAATATTTAAAAAATAAGAGCATGTTGAAACAAATAAAAAGAACTGTTGCGAAAACTAGTTTCGGCAAATTATTAAAGAAAATGCTTGGTAAAAAATCTGCCCAAGATACTTTTGAAGGTTCAAAGGAGTATTGGGAAAACAGATATTTAGAGGCTGGAAATTCTGGAAGTGGGAGTTATGGCAACTTGTCGAAATACAAAGCCGACTTCCTTAATAAGTTTGTAGATGAGCACAAAATTGATAGTGTTATTGAGTTTGGATGTGGTGACGGACATCAATTATCACTCGCAGAATATCCAATGTACTACGGATTTGATGTGTCACAAAAAGCACTCGATATTTGTAATACAATGTTTAAAGGTGATGCCTCTAAACAGTTTTTATTGGTCAATGAAAATAACTTGAAAAATAGAAAAGCTCCACTCACTATGTCATTAGATGTGATTTATCATCTAATCGAAAATAAAGTGTATGAGGACTATATGACCTTCTTATTTGAGTGTTCAGATCGATTTGTAGTCATATACGCAAGTAATTATGATGAGAGAATTGCCCCTCATGTACTTTCTCGAAAATTCACAAACTGGGTCAGTAAGAATAAAGCAAACTGGAAGCTCAAGCTTCATGAAAAAAATCCATTTCCTTATTCCCCAACTAACCCGGATCATACTTCGATTTCAGATTTTTATGTGTACGAAAAAGAAGGGTAATGGTTTTTTGTAGAATATTTTATAAGGCTATCATAGTTGTTGCTTACATTACCTCCAATAATCTGCTTTAATGAAAAGATTGATTTATAAAGTAAGAGAGATTCCTTTAGCCTCTGAAACTTTTATTATTTCTAATATCGCTCATGCTATTAGGAAAGGATTTAATGTTCAGGTTATTGCTGATGTACTATACCCTATTGAGACATCTTCTCAGCAATCTTTGATTCATGAGATGGGAATTCAAAAGCTAATTTTACAAAATAAATCCACCACAAATAAAAGCAAAAGGATTCAAGACGCTATTTTATTTTTATTAAATCCCTTCATGTTTTATTTCTTTTGCCAACTTAGTGTGAGCTCAGGACGATGGACTTTGGAACATGTGTATACTCTTAAATTTTATAGAAGATATAAAAAGGAGGATGTCTTTCATGTGCACTTTGCCGTTGCCTTATTTCCCTTGCTGGTCTTAAAAAGGATTGGATTTTTAAAATCAAAGGTAGTCGTGACATTTCATGGGTATGACGCATATGCATTGCCCAAGGATGATGAATTGAGCCAATTAATTGGTGATTACAGAAAAAATGTATTCGCTATTACGGTAAACAGTCAGTTTCTTCGTAATCAACTAATATTACAAGGATTTGATGAACATATGATTCATGTGATTCCTGTAGGTATCGATTGTGCCAATTTTGACCATAAGAGTTCATCTAGAATTGATGATGCCTCCTTCAACTTAGTTAGCGTAGGGCGATTAATTCCTCTAAAAGGCCATCGTTTTGGTATTGAGGTTGTAAAACAGCTTCTAGCTAAAGGACACAACGTCCATTATACTATTGTTGGGTATGGAGATTTAATGAAGCCGCTAGAGGAACTTATTTCTACCTACAAATTAAAAGACAATATTACCTTAGCAGGGAAGCAGTCTCAAGATCAAATTGCAACATTGCTAAAAGATACCGATGTGTTTTTAATGACGAGCACCTATGATAGTACTAACCGAAGAGAGGCTTTTGGTTTGGTTTCATTGGAAGCACAAGCCGCAGGGGTTCCTGTTGTAGGTTTTGATTCAGGTGGTTTCCCAGAGACTTTAATAAATGGAGTTACAGGTTATGTTGTACCTGATCGAGATGTGGACGCTATGACTACTGCAGTGGAAAAACTAATATTGAATACCGAACTACTAGGAGATATGAAGGAAAAGGCCAGAGAACATGTCCTAAATACTTTTGAAATTAGCAAGGTTGCCGAAGGATATTTTAATTTATATCATTGATCAATATAAGCCTCTCTTGAAAACGAACTTTAAAAGCAAAGTAATACGCATTAATAAATGAACACGCCATTGATAAGTATTATCATCCCAAGCTATAACAGAGCGGATCTCATTAATGAGACCCTTCAATCGGTGGTGGAGCAAACTAGCCCAAATTGGCAATGTTTAGTGGTTGATGATGGGAGTAATGATGGCACACAGGGTACTATTTCTGCTTTCGCGAAAGCGGACCCAAGAATAAAATTCCTTCAAAGAACTGAAGACTATGCCTCTGGGGGAAACGGTGCCCGCCAAATGGGCCTAGATCATATCCAAACTCCTTGGGTGATGTTTCTTGATTCTGACGATGTCTTAGATCGTAGCTGTATAAAAAATCGCCTTCTCGAAATCGATGAATCCCTCGATATGCTCGTGTTTCACACCGCAACTTTTAAACAACAGGTTGGTGATCATCCAATCTATTGGAATCTTTTAAAAGAAGGTGAAACTAATACCGATTATATAAGACGCTTTATTCACCAGGATATGCCGTGGCATACTACCGGAGTGCTATGGAGTACTTCTTTTTTGCAGAAAATAGGAGGGTGGAATCAAGAGTTAACAGCTTGGCAGGATTGGGAACTTCACCTAAGAGCCCTTAGCTTTCAACCAAAAATAAAAGCACACAAAGCAACAGCTGATAATTATTATAGACTAGATGTCAAAGATTCGATAGCTTCTAAGAAACAAAGTTTAGCCTATAGCAGGGCAGTATGTTCCGCTATGCATGCAGTAGAACTTAAGGTGCTCGAAACATTGCCTTCCATAGAAAAAGACTTTCGATATTTAGTATATCGCAATCTAATAGGAAATCCTATTCAATGGAAACGTACCGATGTATCTAAACAAATAATAGCTCTTGGTATTCCTTTCAATACGGTAACTAAACAACGCTTTGTATTTGCATTTTGGCGAGCGCGGTTTTATGAGATTACAACTGTAAAACGATTGTTAAAACATCTTCTGAAGATTTCGTATTATCGACGTTTATATCCTAGAACTACCTTTTTAAAACAGCAATTTTAGGATGCAGTATATCAAACAACTAGATAGTATAAGAGGCATCGCTGTAGGTCTCGTGATTCTTAGTCATTGGCTCCCAAAACAGCATTTTCTGAATACCCTGCCCAATGGTCAGATTGGAGTGGATATTTTTTTTGTGCTCAGCGGTTTTTTAATATCAAAAATATTATTTGATAATCGAGATAAAGCAACTTTGCAAAATTTGCCGGTTGCTACCGTTTTAAAGAGTTTCTATATCCGCCGAGCTCTACGTCTTTTTCCTATCTATTACCTGACCATTATCGTCCTTTATGTTTTTGCCGAGAGTACCAATACGTCCATCAAAGATTCCTTTTTCTACTACGCCACCTATACCTCAAACTTCTATTCCTTTAATATGCAAATGTGGGATGGAATGTTGTCCCACATGTGGTCACTGGCGGTGGAAGAACAGTATTATTTAATATGGCCATGGCTCGTTTTATTAGTCAAGAGGAAATACATACTTCCCACTATTTTATCCTTTATTGTTATTGGAATTGGCAGCCAATTCATGCTAAGTGGCGTTCCCATGAGCAGAATACTCACCTTTACGTGTTTTGATGCTTTTGGGTTAGGGTCATTATTAGCTTGGATCATTACCTATAAGTCAGATAAGAAGGCTTTGTATTACAAACGCTTTTCTATCACTGCTGGAATTACTTTGATTTACTTTATATATGCTGTTATCACAAAACAATGGCAATTGCTCTCCATTCGGACAACGGTTTCATTGTTGACCGTTTGGTTTATCTTTTATATTTATCGCAATTACTAAGAAGATCACCTAAAGGCCGGATTTATCTTGAATAATAAAATTTTGATTTTCATAGGAAAAATAAGTTATGGGATTTATTTATATCATAATATTGTACCAGAAATGATCGTCAGAAAATATATTGCGGTATATTTTAATCCCTTATTACCAGATGTATTAAGTGTGAAGTATAAAGCACTATTAATACTCGCAGAAAATGGGATTGTCGTTATTCTAATCGCTTGGTTTTCTTTTGTTTTGATTGAAAAGAGATTCCTAAAACTTAAAAACCGTTTTAATTACCTGTCCAAAAGAACTGCACATGAATAAATATGATGAAGCTGGAATTTCGGTAATTATCTGTTGCTACAACAGCACAGAACGACTCCCAAAAACTTTACAGCATATTTTTGCTCAGAAGCTAGCTGAAGGCATGATCATGGAGGTTATTGTTGTAGATAATGCGTCAAAAGATAGTACTACAGCGGTAGCCGAGTCACTTTGGGCTGAGGTTATCCATAGAGATGGAATTCGTTTTCAAGTTGTACCAGAAATAAAACCTGGACTCAGCTATGCTCGTGAGACAGGAATGCGTACTTCTTCCTATGAATACTTGTTGTTTTGCGATGATGATAATTGGTTTAATGAAACATACGTCGCTCGTACCTATACTTTTCTCAAAGAAAATAAAGACTACGGAGCCGTAGGTGGAAATGGAGAGGCAGCCTGTGAAATCAAACCGCCAGCTTGGTTTGATACCTACAGTAGCATCTACGCCCTAGGGTGTCGTAATGACGGGGATGTAACAAATGTTTATGGTGCAGGAATGGGTGTTAAAAAATCTCTTATTGAAGGTTATGAAACCGAACTATCTGACCGAAAAGGAAGTTCTTTAGCCTCAGGAGGGGATAGCGAATGGTGTATGGAAATACGTAAAAAAGGTTATAAAATTAGACAGCTATGCGATAATATGTTTTTTCATTTTATTCCTAAAGAACGTTTGACAACAACCTATCTGTATCGCCTTGCCAAAGGTAGGGGAATGACCAAAGCACAATTGAAATTAGTCCAGTATAATCATAGCATTAGGGCCACCGGAGTAGGATACCGTTTTAGAACCGACCTTAAGATTTTGTGGAAAGCCTTGTTAACGTTCAATGGCGTTAGAATCCGTTATACGTGGTACTATATTAGTGCATATTGGAAAAGTCTTTTGTCAAGCTAAACTAACCTTCCAGAATTTCTACATACTTTTTCCCTATCGCCACCTCACTGTAATTTTTTATATACCGCTGTCTAAGTGCCTCGGTTAATCTCTGATTTTCGGAAGCTTCTTGAGCTAACACCTGCCTCATTTTTTCTTTCAAATCGGCAACTGTGCCATCGTAGAAAAAGGGATAGTCGGGAAGGCGTGTTTCCATAGCTCCCACGCGCGAACTAATAATCAGTCTGCCTGCAGCCATTGCTTCGACACCGGTGTAAGGTCCAGCTTCAATAGTAGAAGCGATGATCAAACAGTCGTTTGCAGCATGTGCTTTGTGAATATCCTTAAAATCGATTGCCCCATGAAAACAAATGTTTGCAGAATCTTTGGCTTGCTCTTTTAGAAGAGATTCCTCTTCGCCATCGCCATAGATGTGTAATTCTGACATGGGATCTTGCAACTCTTGAAAGGCTTGGATTATCTGCCCTGTCAGTTTTAAAGGAGACAAGCGCGAAATAGCATAGAAACGTTTTACCGCTGACTCTATCAAGGGTATTTCTAAAAATCGATCTTCATCATAGGCATTTTGATCCACCAAGCAATGGCTAGCTTCTGGTAGAAAATGTGCAATGGTCTTTAGATTTTTCTCCGAGTGATGGATAAATGTCTTCACCTTAGAAAGCCACTTTGCATTCTCAGCAGTGAGCTCGTGCTCTTTAATCTGTCCCGTGGTTCTAAAATAAACAGGAACTTTAAGCCGATGCGCCACTTCTATTGCCGCCTTCATATAGTTAGAAGTAAGCTGCGAACAAAGTATTAATCGGTCACAGGATGCAATTTCTTTTTCTAAAACACGCTGGCGTTGCTTTGCTAAGGAAACGAAGGGGAGACGTGTTAAACCATTATCTACACGATGATGATTGGGCGCTTCCAAAGGTTTCAACCGGCTCACTAGAGAAGTTAGTAGTCGGATAGGGAAGGAGATCTCATACACCAACTTATCCAAGGATGTATAATTCAAGGCAGCATTGAAATAGAACACCGAGGCGTCATCAAAATAACGCGCTAAGGATATTACTCGAACCTGATGTTTTTGTTCTAACAAACTCCCAATAAATCCTACGTCTAGATTGACGCCTCCATATTGATTGATTGGGGAAAGGATTAAGAATCGTTGTTTTGACATAGCATTTGGGCTACACAAATGTACTTTTAATTGTAGAACAATCATATTTTATTATCCTGACGGAGATATTACCCTAGTAGATGTTATATTTGAGGTATAAACCTTGTAGACTATGCTTATAGACCTCATTGTAGGCGCTCGTCCCAATTTTATTAAGATTGCTCCAGTGATTGCTGCGATAAAAGATTACCAAGCAAAAGGTGCCGATATAGGCTTCCGTTTGGTACATACTGGCCAGCATTACGACACCGCTATGAGCGGTAGTTTTTTTACCCAATTGGACATACCAGAACCCGATGTTAATTTTGGAGCAGGTGGAGGCACGCAGGCGCAACAAACAGCCTCCATTATGGAAGGTTATGAGGCGTATTTGGCACTCAAAAAACCAGATTTGACCATCGTTGTAGGGGATGTAACATCTACAATGGCATGTACTATTGTTGCCAAAAAAGCTGGAGTCAAGGTCGCTCATATAGAAGCGGGAATTCGCTCAGGAGATATGCTCATGCCCGAAGAGATCAATCGGATGGTAACTGATAGTATCACCGATTATTTTTTTACAACTACTCCTCAAGCTGGTGAGCTTTTAGAAACACAAGGCATTCCAAAAGAACGTATTTTCTTTGTTGGGAATGTGATGATTGATACCCTTAAAAAACAAGAACCATTATTTACGCCTCCTGAATTTTGGGAGACAGCAGGCTTATCACCAAAATCATATA
>CAXBCS010000071.1:0-13426 GCA_963974305.1 uncultured bacterium | reverse complement strand
GCCGGGGATTCATTCATCAATCAAAAAACGAACAGTTATGATAAACTGTTGTTGCTGTTACTAGGTCGTATTAACCCAGATAAGTTTTCAATATTTTACTACGAGACGTATGTTTTAGTCTGCGTATTGCTTTTTCTTTAATCTGACGTACACGTTCACGTGTTAAGTCAAAGGTTTCTCCAATTTCTTCCAAGGTCATTGGATGTTGATCACCTAGACCAAAATACAAACGAATAACATCGGCCTCACGAGGCGTTAATGTTTCCAAAGCACGTTCTATTTCCGTGCGTAATGACTCGTGTAATAATTCACGGTCAGGATTTGGAGACTCACCAGAACGTAAAACATCATATAAGTTTGAATCCTCACCCTCTACGAGTGGCGCATCCATACTTACGTGACGTCCAGAGTTTTTCATAGACTCTTTTACGTCATTAATTGTCATGTCCAATTCTTTTGCAATCTCTTCGGCACTTGGCGGAC
This sequence comes from uncultured bacterium, assembly GCA_963974305.1. GTDB lineage: Bacteria > Bacteroidota > Bacteroidia > Flavobacteriales > Flavobacteriaceae > Dokdonia. The sequence goes on along the minus strand of CAXBCS010000071.1, from coordinate 12,943 downwards.
GCTCATGTGCTTGCTCAAGAAAAGCAAAGGTCTTGTTTATTTTATTAATAGATCCAATCTTATTCAATGGTAGGCGAACAATACGCGACTGTTCTGCTAATGCTTGAAGTATCGATTGACGAATCCACCATACAGCGTAAGATATGAATTTAAATCCACGTGTCTCATCAAAACGCTGAGCAGCTTTAATCAAACCTAAATTTCCTTCATTAATAAGATCTGGAAGTGTTAGACCCTGATTTTGGTATTGTTTTGCAACAGATACAACAAAACGTAAGTTGGCTTTTGTAAGTTTTTCTAAAGCACGGTGGTCTCCAGCTTTAATTCGCTGAGCTAATTCCACCTCTTCATCAGCTGTGATTAGGTCGACTTTTCCAATCTCTTGCAAGTATTTATCTAGAGAAGCGGTCTCGCGATTAGTGACCTGCTTGGTAATTTTAAGCTGTCTCATGTAAGTTGTTCAACAGGGGTTTGAGTGTGTTGTATTGGTTATACGTTTAAAAGGGGTAAAATGTTACAAAAATGAGGCAATAATTTTATTTTTAGTCAGTAATTAACTCATTATTAGTGGGTTGCTCAGGGTGTCTGTCGGCTTTATATTTTGTAGATTTTTGTATAGTAATGATACGTTGAGAGCCTACATTTTAAAATTTATAGGAAGCGCCAAACTGAACTCCTAAATAATAAGGTTTAAAGTTGCTTAAGGAATTAGAATAAGGATTGAGTTGGTAACGGAAAGTAGGTTCTACATCCAACCTCCAATGCTTCGCAAAGTTGTAATGTCCGCCTAATCCTAAATTAAAAGCAAAACTCAAATCGTTCAAACTCGTTTCTCTACCTATTCGTAATCTAGTAGCGTCATCAGCAATAGCAAAAACATTATTGTCGGTTAGAATAAAGATGCTTAAGCCTGGGTTCAAGCTCAGGCCAATTCGCTTGTTGATAAACTTGTATTGATAGTCCAAAGGGATTTCCAAATAGGAAATGTTTTGTTCAATAGTAATTACATCGAAGTTGTTGAAAAATGCTACGGCTTCGGGATCTGTTGGAGTTCCGCCTTGCTCTAATTGAGTAGGTGTCAGTCCAGAAAACTGGTATACATTGATTGTCCCACCATTGTTAAGGACCTGAAAATTATTGGTTCGATATTTAAGTGGAGAAACGCCCACTCCAAATCTAAAACTTGCACGCTCTGAAAGGCTATACTCTACACGAATACCATACCCTTGCGTGCTAATAGCTTCTCGTGGGTTATTTACCAATCTATCATCGATAGAAGACCCTTTCGCCAATGAGCCGTAGCTAAGGGCGCTGACATAAGGTGAAATTGCAAATTTATAAGTCACTGCTTCATTCCTATCTATAGATTTTTCAACAGCTGATTTAGGTTCCGATGCAGATTTATCCTTATTCTTTGCAGCTTTTTCTTTGGCTTCTTTTTCAGCTTGGGCCAAGGCTGCAGTTTTAGTGGCTTTAGAAATGGAATCTCTTTTGGAACGTTCATAAGCAATTTGCGCTTGACGTTTTGATTCCATAGCCTCTTTTTCTTTAGAAAGATTCAATTTATAGGCTTCACGTGCTGCACGCTCTCTGGCAATGAGTCTATCCTTTAGAGCCGCATTCATTTTTACAATACCAGGGGCATTTTCGTCTCTAGCTATCTTATTGGATGTATTAGAAGAATAAGAGGTGCTGGTGGAATTTATTAATTTGCTTTTTTGTGATTTAGAATCGGATGACGCTATTGGCTGTGCATTAGGGTTGCCAGTGTTACCAGTGTTGCTAGAGCTTAAATTAGCTGCTGTTTTTGCAGCTTTAGTGTTAGATGTAGCACTTTTTTGGTCTGATATTCTATCTGACTGATTTAGTGAAGTTTTATTCTCAGGCTGAGTTTCAGTTGCTACTGTATTAATATTGTTTGCACTTGAAAGTGGTGCAATAGATTTCAACTCCTTAATAGAATCTTTCTCGTCATAACTCAGATCTTTTGAAGCCTCATTTTGTTCTAGGCTTTTGGTCTCATTAGATGGAGGGGTGTCAACAATTTTTTGTGGAATATTGGTGTCTATTTGCGCAGTCCAAGGTTGCCATAAAAATAAGACAATCACTCCTAGAACTAGCACAGAGCCAATTGTTATCCAAAGTGGAACAAAGTAGCGATTGCTATTTTTTCCATCTAATCCTGCGGCAATTGCATCCCATGAACCGGCATCTGGTGCCTGTTCGAAGTCCTTGAACTTTTCTTGGAATAATTTACCTATGTCTTTCTTAGTACCCATTTGCTATAAAGTTGTTTTGGGTAGCCGTTAAGGCTGTTATTTTTTGTTTGAGTATTACTTTAGCTCTATGGAGATTTGATTTTGAGGTGCCTTCACTCACGCCAAGTATCTCACTAATCTCGTTATGAGTATAGTTGTCCATTTCATAGAGGTTAAAAACGAGTCGGTATCTGTCTGGAAGTTCTTGAATAAAAGAGAGCATCACTTGTAATGTGATATGCGTTTCTTTTTCATCGATGGTGGTATCTTCTGCCGCTACGTGATAATTGTCAATGGGTTCTAAGTAGGGTTCTCGTTTGTATCGGTCAATGGCCTTATTAATTGTGATACGTTTGAGCCATCCCTCAAAGGATCCTTTCCCAGAGTAGCTATCAATTTTTTGAAAAATGGTAATGAAGGAATCCTGGAGATTGTCATGGGCTTCATCCCTGCTTTTGCAGTACTTTAAACATAGTGCATACAATTTGTCCTTAAATAAATTGTAGAGGGTATGCTGCGCCTTCCTGTCGCCTTTTTTACATTTCTCAATGAGAATTTTTAAATCCAATAGTTTGCCGTTGCTTAGTGTTAAGACTGTATAATTTAATAAGGTTGCGTCTAAAACAAAAAAAAGGCATTTCTAAGAAAAGAAATGCCTTTTTAGGAGTCTTATTTTTTTATTGCTTAGTAAGCTTATAAGTGGTTACTGCAGGAGCACCACAATCATTTAAAGTATCATTTAAGAAAGTAATAAAGAATACAGAATCATCTGCAGCATCGTAATTTGCTGGACTGTCTGAAGCTCCAAAGAAATCTGCACCACTACTACAAGCGCAATTACTAGCTTGGGTAGGAATTACTATTTCGCCACAAACAAATAAAAATTTGAAAGGGTTTAGTGTGCCACAGTAATCTGGGTAGTTATTTGTCAAAAAGAAGCGCTCTGTATCTGTATCTCCAATTTCTACACTTACAACAGATCCATCATCAAAAGTAGGACCATCAACGTAAGGAGTAATTTCTTCTAGTAGATAATCACCTACAAAGGAAGTAGTTTCAAGGTTACAAACAACTGGAGTTCTGTATTGAAATGGAGAGCTGAAAAATCCTCCCGTAATAATTCCACCAGCATTATCAGTTGAGAAAATTCTCCCGTCTGTAAGGTTTAGTGCAAAGCGTGTCGTAAAAGTGTCTCCTCCAAACAAAGCATCGGGAGATAAGTTTACTTTTGCTAACATTTCAGTAGCGGTAAGTGTAACTGTTTTTCTAGGTAATCCAAAAGGCCCCGGAGAGAATTCTGAAGCTGGAATATTTCTTACAAACACTTCATCTGTAATTGCATTACTACTATCGCCAGTATCCGGCGATCCATCGGCAAAAGTAATATATACATCTACACTTCCAAGTAAAGCACCATTTTGAACATCCTGCTCTTCGATTACCATTGATAATTGTGCGCCTTCAGCGGTTTGTGTCTGACCATTTTCAATTGAAATTGGAATAGAATTGTCAATGATTTCTACTGTTCTCAAGACAGCGCCACTTTCTGTATCTGAAATGACATTGTCTACTACTTTGTCATCACTACTACAGGTGAGGAACAAGGCTCCAGTTAAAAGAAGTGTTAGGATTTTAGAAATTTTCATGGGTTTGGTTTATTTGTTTGTCTTTATAAGACGGTTAAAGTACGAAAGGTTGCGTTTAAAGCGAAAAAAAATCCTGCTTTTCGAAAAAAGCAGGACATTTTAATGTTTAATCGTTTAGAAACTAGTCTCTTTTACGATCATCACGTCTGTTATCACGACCACCACCACGGTTGTCACGACCACCACGATCATTACTACGATCTCTTGGTGCAGGTGCTACATAGCCTTCTGGCTTGTCCATTAACGCTTTACGAGATACTTTCTCCTTACGTGTACGCTTGTCAATACCGAAGTATTTTACATCAAGCTCTTCGCCCATAGAAAGAACATCAGAAGCATTTTCTGTACGTTCCCAAGCAAGCTCAGATACGTGTAATAATACTTCGTTACCAGGAGCGTCAAGATATTCCACTACAGCACCAAAATCTAGCATCTTGATTACCTTCACTCTATACGTGTTTCCTACAGTAGGCTTAAACGTAATTGAGTCAATTTTAGCAAGCACTTGATCAATTCCTTCTTGTCCTGTTCCTAAAATTTCAACAATTCCTTCTTCAGTTACTGGATCTTCGTTTATAACGATGGTACATCCAGTTTCTTTTTGAAGTTCTTGTATCACTTTTCCTCCTGGTCCAATTAAGGCACCAATGAATTCATTAGGAATACGAACAGAAACCATTTTTGGAGCGTAATCTTTTACGTCCTCACGCGGAGTAGCGATTGTTTCAACTATTTTTTCAAGGATGTGTAAACGACCATCTCTTGCTTGCTTTAATGCAGCAACAAGAATTTCATAACTCAATCCTTTTACTTTAATGTCCATCTGACAAGCAGTAATACCATCTGCCGTTCCAGTTACTTTAAAGTCCATATCTCCTAAGTAATCTTCATCACCAAGGATATCTGTAAGCACTGCATACTTTCCAGTAGCTGCATCAGAGATAAGTCCCATTGCAATACCAGAAACTGGCTTAATCATTTGGATACCTGCATCCATCATTGCCATTGTTCCAGCACATACAGTTGCCATAGAAGAAGAACCATTAGATTCTAATACTTCAGAAACTACACGTACCGTGTAAGGACAATCATCTGGTACCATTCCTTTAAGACCACGTTGTGCAAGGTTACCGTGTCCTACTTCACGACGTGAAGTTCCACGGATAGGTCTTGCTTCACCTGTACAAAAAGGAGGGAAGTTATAGTGAAGGTAGAAGTTCTCTTCTCCTTCATGCGATGGCATATCAATTTTATTTGCATCTCTAGACGTTCCTAAAGTTACAGTGGCTAAAGCTTGAGTCTCTCCACGTGTAAACACAGCCGAACCGTGTACAGATGGTAAGTAATCAATCTCACACCAGATATCACGTACTTCATCAGTCTTACGACCATCAAGACGTAAACCTTCGTTAACCGTAAGGTCACGAACAGCTGCTTTTTCTGCTTTGCGGTAGTAATCAGATACTAAACCACCATATTCTTCTAACTCTTCTTCAGAGAATGAAGCTTTTACTTCCTCTTTAATTTCAGCAAATGCTGCAGTACGCTCTTGTTTAGTAGAACCAGCTTTAGCAACTGCATAGACTTTATCATAAGCCATGTCGTGTACTCTCTTAACTAACTCTTCATTGTCAGGAGCTTCTTCATACTCACGCACCTCTTTTCTTCCGAATGCATCTGCAAGTCGGTGTTGTGCGTCAATCTGAACTTTAATAGCTTCATGAGCAAACTTAATGGCTTCGATCATTTCTTCTTCAGAAATCTCGTCCATTTCACCTTCTACCATCATCACAGAATCAGCAGAAGCACCAATCATCATATCGATGTCAGATTCTTCTAATTGTGCTCTAGTAGGGTTAATAACAAACTCACCGTTTACACGTCCAACTCTTGCTTCAGAAATTGCACATTCAAATGGGAAATCAGAAAGCTGAATAGCTGCAGAAGCAGCAAGACCTGCCATAGCATCTGGCATAACGTCATCATCATGAGACATCAATTGAATCATTACCTGCGTTTCAGCGCTGTAATTTTTCGGGAATAATGGACGTAATACACGATCCACTAAACGCATAGTCAATACTTCACCATCACTTGGGCGTGCTTCTCTTTTGAAGAATCCACCTGGATAACGACCTGCTGCCGCAAATTTCTCGCGATAGTCAACCGTTAATGGTAAGAATGGTAAATCTTTTTGTTCGTAATTAGAAACAACTGTACAAAGCATCATACACTTTCCAGACTGTACTACTACAGATCCGTGTGCTTGCTTTGCAAGTTTTCCTGTTTCGATGGAAATTTCTCTTCCATCACCGAGATCAATAATCTCTTTGTAAACCTTTGGAATCATAAATTGTGTTTTTCATTCCCTTATTAAGGGGAATTTTTTTGCGGACAAGGATTTTAATAATCCCGCTTTCGCAAAAATGTTAATGGTCGAACACCCTTCGTGAGTGTTCACTGTGTCGTTGTGTTGTGTAGTTGATATATCTTATAGTACATAAGATACGGGGTGATTTTCGGGTTAGTTACTTCCCTAAATCGGACACCAATGAAAAACTAGCTGTAAAAGCTTTCTTTGTCAATTCATAAACGAATAAATGGTCTATGAAAGGACTGAGGTACTATTTGCCTTGCGGCTAAAATTTGCTTTGAAATAAATCCTAAACTATTAAAGTCCAGAAATATAAAATACCAGCAGATTTTTGATCCATTCCCTTTTCTTAAATAAAAAAGAATATCTGTATTATTCATCTTCTATAAAAAGTTCAATATTACATTTAACTTTCCGAAGAGATTCCCGCCTGCGCGGGAATTAAAAAGGGAGCCATACGGCTCCCTTAAAAAAATTCTTATTTACGGATACCTAGCTCCTTAATAATAGCTCTGTAACGAAGTACATCTTTCTTGATTAAATAATCAAGTAAAGAACGACGCTTACCTACAAGCATTACAAGTGAACGCTCTGTATTATAATCTTTACGATTATTTTTTAAGTGCTCAGTTAGGTGAGTGATTCGCTGTGTAAAAATTGCAATCTGCCCTTCTGCAGATCCTGTGTCGGTCTTACTTTTTCCGTGCTTGGCAAAAAGTTGTTCCTTTTCTTCTTTTGTTAAATACATTCCAATATTATTTTAAATGATTTTTATGTATATGATAGTCTGTCTATCAGCGCGCAAAGATACATCATTATTTTAAAGTTTACTTAGAAGGGCAAAAAATAAAAAATGTTAAAGAAAATTAAACGTTTTCATTTTTTTGTAGTCAGAGGAGTATAGTAATCAAAAAACAAACAATTATGAAATCATTGCAAATTTTTAGAATTTTCTTTAGCATGCTTTTATTAGTAGCTATTATCTCTTGTGATAAAGACACTGATGAAGAAGACAACAGCCAAGCAATTTCTAATGCAGAACTTCGACTCGCCGCCCAAGTTGATAACACCGAGGATCAGAGTTTTTCTATAGTCGAAAACGCCTACGTGGAAACGGAAGAAGTATCACGTTCTTCTGTAAATAGTTTCTTCTCTAACTGTGCATCTATCACTGTTACACCAGACGGGAATGGTGGTGGCTCTATTGAAGTCGACTTCGGTACAGGTTGTACCTTACAAAATGGAGCAGTAGTGACAGGGAAAGTCTTGTTGACGTATGGCGCCATTCAAAATCAATCACGAACGATAACATATACGTATGATAACTTCACGTATAATGATAACAATGTGAGCGGCGGCGGAACACTTATTCGCCAACTGCAAAATGACAATGGAAATCCTCAGTCCTTACTAAATGCCAATGTAGGAGTGTATTTTCCTGTTGAAGATGTTGTAGCAACACGCACTTTAACCAGAACACGAGAGTGGATTGAAGGTGTAGGTTCAGGGACCTGGTCTGACAATGTGTTTTCAGTAACAGGTAATTGGAATACAACCTTTAGTTCTGGATTTAATCGCGAAGGAACAGTAACTACTGCACTACGCAGGGAAGCATCTTGCCCTAATTTTGTAAGTGGAACTATTGATATTGTTCAAAACAACCGAGAAGGAGTGCTAGACTTTGGAGACGGAAGTTGCGACGCTATCGCTACCGTTACTGTAGGCGGACAAACATATACCATACAGTTATAATATTTTTGAGTAGTCAATGATGAATCCCTCAACATATTAAATATGTTGAGGGATTTTTTTTTGAAATTATTTGAAGGTATTAACCGTCTTACGAATTGCAACAAGATTAGTCAAGAGCCCTTCTAAATAGGCAAGATCCAACATATTAGCACCATCACTTTTGGCATTTGCTGGGTCAAAATGAGTTTCAATAAACAAGCCGTCAACATGGTTTACAACACCCGCTCGCGCAATGGTTTCGATCATATCTGGTCGACCTCCTGTAACACCACTGGTTTGATTGGGCTGCTGTAAAGAGTGAGTAACGTCTAAAACTGTCGGTGCAAATTGGCGCATGGTTGGGATTCCTCTAAAATCAACAATCATATCTTGGTACCCAAACATAGTACCACGATCTGTAATCCAGACTTGCTCATTGCCAGAGTCCGTCACCTTTTTTGCTGCATGTTGCATGCTTTCAGGAGACATAAATTGCCCCTTTTTAAGGTTGACAACCTTACCTGTTTTGGCAGCAGCTACCACCAAAGATGTCTGGCGCACAAGAAATGCAGGTATTTGAAGTACATCAACATATTGAGCCGCCAGGGCTGCATCTGATGCTTCGTGGATATCTGTCACCGTAGGCACATCAAATTTTTCAGAAACTTTAGCTAGAATCTCTAAAGCTTTTTCGTCACCTATTCCCGTAAAACTATCTACCCGACTACGATTGGCCTTTCTAAAACTACCCTTAAATACATAAGGAATCTCCAATTTGTTGGTAATCTCTACCACGCGTTCAGCGATGCGATATGCCATTTCTTCCCCTTCAATAGCACAGGGGCCACAGAGTAAGAAAAAATTATTAGCCTCGGTGTTTTTTATTCTAGGAATTAAATCAAGTTTCATAATTGCTGCTTTTAGCGCTGCAAAGATACTATTTCTAAAAGGATGGGCTGCTTACTTTTTTATCTTCATCTGCTGTGTCCAGAGTTTGATCGCTGCTGTTTCCAGTATAATTACTAACTCGAAAAAGTGGTATCTTTCTCCTGTTTTCTCACAAAAATGAACCCAATGGCTCAGAATCATCAGCAATATTTTAAAACAAATAAAGACACGTGGAATCAAAAGGTAGCCGAACATACCCAAAGCGAGTTTTATGATGTAGCGTCCTTTCTCTCAGGTAAAAGTTCTTTGAATCGCTTCGAATTGGAGGCTCTTGGTAATGTTGAAGGGAAATCTTTGCTGCATTTACAGTGTCATTTTGGGCAAGACACCTTGAGTTGGGCGCGCATGGGGGCAGCGTGTACAGGTGTTGATTTGAGTGATGCTGGTATCGCTTTCGCGAAATTGCTCTCCAAACAGATCAATACCCCTTCAAACTTTGTTTGCTGCAATGTTCTGGATACGTCTGCACATATTAATGAGCAGTTTGATATTGTCTTTGCCAGTTATGGAACCATAGGCTGGTTGCCAGATTTAAAGCCTTGGGGAAAGATGATCGCAGAGCGACTAAAACCAGGAGGATTCTTTTATATCGTCGAATTTCATCCTATGGTGTGGATGTTTGATTATACGAGAGGCAGGGCTGAGCTAAAATATGGCTACCACCAAGATGAGGTCATCTATGAAGAATATGAAGGAACCTACGCAAATCCCAAATCAAAGATGATCAGTAAGGAATACGGTTGGAATCATGGTTTAGGTGATGTTATTACAGCCTTAACTGCTGCCGGATTACACATAGAGTATCTAAATGAATACGATGAAAGTCCCTATGATGTATTACCAGATTTGATAAGCAATGAAAACGGCCTTTTTATGACAAAAGACCGTTTATATCCATTACTTTTTGAAATAAAAGCGACTAAGTCTTAATGACTCCCATCCTTTAATAGTTCTGGGAATTTAGCTTGAAAACGTTTCAATCGTGGCACCGATACATTCCTGATATAGGGGTTATCTGGATTGAGGCGTTCGTAATTTTGATGATAGCCTTCAGCAATCCAGAATTTTTGGAATGGCATCACCTGAGTTACAATCTTTCCATCATAGGTAGATGCATTGAGTGCAGCTATTTTTTCTTCAATGATCTTTTTCTCAGCAGCATTTTGATAAAAGGCTATAGAGCGATATTGAGGTCCGGCATCTGGGCCTTGTCTATTAAGGGTTGTGGGGTCGTGGGAGCCAAAAAATACATCAACCAAAGTTTCAAAGGAAACTATTTCTGGATCGTAATAAATTTCAACTGCCTCTGCATGGGTTGTACGACCGTAGCCTACTTCTTTATAGGTTGGGTTGTCTTCAATGCCGCCACTGTATCCACTTACAGATTCACTTACACCTTTCACGCTTTCAAAAACAGCTTCCACACACCAGAAACAACCACTGGCAAAATAGGCTTTGCTTTGCCCATTTTGTGATTCTGTTTGAACAGGTTCTAATAGGGAAATTGATTCATTGGATTTCTGAGTGCTAGTGTTACATGACATTGCCATCACAAGACTAAACAGTATAGGGGTAATCTTCATAATTTAAGTGCTTTTGTGCTTTGTCACTAAATGTATGTGTTTCTTACATTCATGGATGCTAAGGTTCTGTTAATAATAGGGCATAAAAAAACCCTTGAAGAACAAGGGTTTTTTATATTTAAATGGTGTGCTTACAGCTTTGCAAACATCGCTTTCATTTTTTCTTGCTCTTCGGCAGCTAAATCGCTGTCTACAAGAATACGTCCACTATGCTCATCTGTAATGATCTTCTTACGACTTGCAATCTCTACTTGCACCTGTGGTGGGATAGTAAAGAAAGATCCTCCAGAAGCTCCACGTTCAATTGGCACTACTGCTAGTCCGTTACGAACATTTGAGCGAATACGTTTATAAGCTTTTACCAAACGGTCTTCGATGTCTTTTTCGAAGTTTGCGCTTTTTTTGATAAGCTCTTTTTCTTCTTTTTCAGTTTCAGCAAGGATCGCATCTAGTTCACTTTTCTTGTGCTTCAAGTGTGATTCGCGCTCTCCCAAACGACCTTTCGTTTGCTCGATCACTTCCTTCTTCTGCTCGATTTGAGCTTTGTACTCCTTGATATTCTTATCTGCAAGTTGAATTTCCAATTCTTGGAATTCTACTTCCTTGCTCAAGGCGTTAAATTCACGGTTGTTACGAACGTTCTTTTGTTGCTCCGTGTATTTTTTGATACCAGCCTTAGACTCGTCAATAAGAATCTTCTTTGCTTTGATTTGATCTTCGATAAGAGCCAATTCGTTATCAAGCTTTTCAATACGCTTGTTTAACCCAGCTACTTCATCTTCTAAATCTTCTACTTCTAAAGGTAATTCACCTCGCACATTGCGAATTTCGTCTACACGAGAGTCGATTAATTGTAAATCGTAAAGTGCGCGTAGTTTTTGTTCTACAGTTACTTCCTTTTTCTTTGCCATACGTTAAAAATAGTTGATAGGATTGGTGTTTTCCTCTGATAAAATGATGGCAAAATTACGAATTTTTTCTGTAAGATAGTCGGCGATAATGTTTTTTGTAAAACGCTCGCTTTCATAGTGCCCAACATCGGCAATTAAGATCTTGTTTTCGGCGCCGTAATAGTCGTGATATTTTAGGTCTGAGGTGACGTAAGCATCTGCATTAGAGTGTATTGCGTTTTTAATTGCAAATGCACCACTACCACCTAAAACGGCCACAGTTTGTATCTTTTTTTCGAGTAATTTGGAGTGTCGAACACCTCCAGTTTTGAAAGTTTTTTTAACCAATGACAAGAATTCCGACCCATCCATGGATTTTGGAAGCCTTCCAATCATTCCCATTCCTAGATGTTGGTTGCTGTTTTTTAAGGCAGTGATTTCGTAAGCTACTTCTTCATAAGGGTGATTTTTAAGCAGCGCAGAAACGATTTGGCCTTCGAGTCTTTTTTCAAAATTGACGTTTACTTGAGTTTCTGGCTCTTCATGGGGAACACCTATTTCACCCAAGCTAGGGTTAGCCCCTTCCATAGCGGTATAATTTCCACTTCCTTCAACTGTAAAACTGCAGTCCTTGTATGTGCCCAATTGTCCAGCGCCAGCAGCGCAAAGTGAACTGGTAAGCAATTTCGCGGAAGCGTGAGGGACGTAGGTAGTCAATTTACATAGAGTCTCCAATTTAGGAATCAAAATACGACAGTCTTCAAGACCTAAAGCCTTGCTCATACCATGATTTACTCCATGTGGTACATTGTCAAGGGCCGTGTGTATGGCGTAAATAGCTATGTCGTTTTTAATCGCCTTAAGAACCGCTCGTTCAACATAGGTAGCTCCTGTAAGGCGTTTGAGACCTGAGAAAATAATAGGGTGGAAACAAACAATGAGATTGCAATCCTTTTGAATAGCCTCAGTTACAACATTTTCTAGGGCATCATGAGCTACTAGTATTTGAGTCACTTCTTGCTCTCGGCTGCCTACTAATAGGCCTACATTATCAAAATCTTCTGCATTTGGGAGCGGAGCCCAAGCCTCTAAGATTTCTGTTACTTCATGTATGGTCATACAAATGGTTTAAGCTATAAAGATAAAAATTATACCTTCGTTCTATGATGTGGATGCGTAAATTACTTTTTCCCTTTGCTGCGATATATTATCTGGTTACGCTTACGCGAAATTGGTGTTACAAGATTGGTCTTTTTAGATCAACATCCTATTCTTTTCCAGTGATCTGTGTGGGTAATTTAAATACGGGCGGAACAGGAAAATCTCCAATGACCGAATATTTAATTCGTTTGTTGCAGGAACAATATAAGACTACTATTCTAAGTAGAGGCTACGGGCGGAAGACCAAAGGCTATATTGAGGTCACTCCAGATAACAAAGCTATTGAAGTAGGAGATGAGCCGCTACAATTTGCTAAAAAATTCCCCAAAGCCACCGTTGTGGTTTGTGAAGA
>CAXBCS010000070.1:0-13556 GCA_963974305.1 uncultured bacterium | reverse complement strand
GTGTAAACAAATCTTGAGAAGGGGAAGTGGCTTGCTCTTCATGAGCTGCTCCAACCTCTGCAATTTGATGAGGTACAATTAAAGCTTTGTGCTCAATGGCGATAAAATAACTTTGCATCCAATCTCTGAGCAAAGCACTTGGAAACACCATATACTTAGCCTTCTCTGTGATATCTCTAAAGAAATAGCGCTTTTTCTTGTATCCAGCTTCTACAAAATTGTAGGGTCTTGGATAAAGATGTTGTGGATAGGGATCATGCACATAGGCATACCATTTGCTATGCCATGAAGGGACTTTCAAGGTTCCTGCATGTGCTCTAAAGCTGGTGCCTTTTCCAAAGGACCAAAGCATATCAAACTGAGCAGGGTCATAAGATTTTATTGCTTTCGCGAAAGCGTTTGCATCATTTTTCCAAGTATAAGAAAAACCATTACGCCTTTCTTGGTATTCACTGATATTCCATTTGAACCAGCGATAGATATACCGCTGTACTCTGCTCATCAAAAAGTACCAGGATCGCCTGTTTTCTTTTACAGAGATACATTGGGCGCCAGGAATAGAAAGGTCCTTCTGGGTGTAATGTAAAACTGTAAGGTCATACCCCAGTTTTACCATATTCTGAATGAGTGCCACACGCCCTTTTGTACCACTGCTATCATTAACATCAATGGAATCTAAGGCAATTAACAAGCGTCTTTTTATGTGCTTTGTCATTCGTTTATTTAAATATATCTAGGACTGTTTTTATAATGCGTTGTGAAGCCTTACCATCCCATAATTCAGGTATGTTACCTTTTTTCCACTCTCCAGAAAACAATTTCTTCATCGCTGGTGGAATTGCCACTGGATCAATCCCGATGAGTTCATTGGTACCTACAGTTACGGTTTCTGGTCGTTCTGTAGAGGTGCGCAAGGTCATACAAGGAATGCCCATCACCGTGGTTTCTTCTGTAATTCCGCCCGAATCTGTCAATACAGCAAAAGCATTTTTAACCAGGTAATTAAAGGAGCGGTAATCCATGGCAGGGACGATATGGAAGGCCTTAAAAATAGCATTTCCATCCATGATTTTACGAATCTTTGCCGCAGCACGTGGATGTACTGGAAGAATTATCTTCTTATCGCGAACATCTAATGCGATGGCGGTTAATAGTTTTTCTAAATGCGCCACATCATCTACATTAGATGGTCTATGCAGCGTTAATACAATATATGATTTTGGTGATAAGCCTGCTGTCTCCCAAAATTCAGGAGGCGTAAATAAAGGTTCTTGTTTTTTTAAGGTATCAATCATCACATTCCCAACAAAGAAAATGCGGTCTCTAGGAATGCCTTGTGTTTCTAGGAGCTGTCCTGCCTGTGGGGTAGTTGTAAAGAAATAGTCGGTGATACTGTCTGTGACCATCCGATTGATCTCTTCGGGCATGAGCATATCCCCTGAGCGGATTCCCGCTTCTATATGAGCAACCTTGACTCCAGCTTTTTTAGCAACAATAGTACATGCCATGGTAGATGTTACATCCCCCACAACGATAGTTAAATCTGGTTTTTCAATGGCCAAATACGCCTCATAGCCTTCCATAATGGAAGCAGTTTGTTGCGCCTGAGTGCCTCCGCCTGCTCCAAAATTAACATCGGGTTCTGGTATGTCCAATTGGGTAAAAAAACTACCGCTCATAGCGGTGTCGTAATGCTGGCCAGTATGTACCAAACGGAAGCCTATATCGGCACCTTTTGCTTGGTAATCTTTTATCGCAGCAATCACTGGAGCAATCTTAATAAAATTGGGACGAGCGCCTACAATGAGGTCTATAAGCATAGTCTACAAGGTTTATACCTCAAATATAACATCTACTAGGGTAATATCTCCGTCAGGATAATAAAATATGATTGTTCTACAATTAAAAGTACATTTGTGTAGCCCAAATGCTATGTCAAAACAACGATTCTTAATCCTTTCCCCTATCAATCAATATGGAGGCGTCAATCTTGACGTAGGATTTATTGGGAGTTTGTTAGAACGAAAACATCAGGTTCGAGTAATATCCTTAGCGCGTTATTTTGATGACGCTTCGGTATTCTACTTTAATACTGACCTGAACTATACTTCTCTAGATAAGTTGGTCTATGAGACCTCCTTCCCTATGCGACTACTAACTTCTCTAGTGAGCCGGTTGAAACCATTGCAAGCGCCCAATCATCATCGTGTAGATAATGGTTTAACACGTCTCCCCTTCGTTGCCTTAGCAAAGCAACGCCAGCGTGTTTTAGAAAAAGAAATTGCATCCTGTGACCGATTAATACTTTGTTCGCAGCTTACTTCTAACTATATGAAGGCGGCAATAGAAGTGGCGCATCGGCTTAAAGTTCCTGTTTATTTTAGAACCACGGGACAGATTAAAGAGCACGAGCTCACTGCTGAGAATGCAAAGTGGCTTTCTAAGGTGAAGACATTTATCCATCACTCGGAGAAAAATCTAAAGACCATTGCACATTTTCTACCAGAAGCTAGCCATTGCTTGGTGGATCAAAATGCCTATGATGAAGATCGATTTTTAGAAATACCCTTGATAGAGTCAGCGGTAAAACGTTTCTATGCTATTTCGCGCTTGTCTCCTTTAAAACTGACAGGGCAGATAATCCAAGCCTTTCAAGAGTTGCAAGATCCCATGTCAGAATTACACATCTATGGCGATGGCGAAGAGGAATCTCTTCTAAAAGAGCAAGCCAAAGATTCTGCAAACATTTGTTTTCATGGGGCAATCGATTTTAAGGATATTCACAAAGCACATGCTGCAAACGACTGTTTGATCATCGCTTCTACTATTGAAGCTGGACCTTACACCGGTGTCGAAGCAATGGCTGCAGGCAGACTGATTATTAGTTCGCGCGTGGGAGCTATGGAAACACGCCTTCCCGACTATCCCTTTTTCTACGATGGCACAGTTGCCGATTTGAAAGAAAAAATGAGGCAGGTGTTAGCTCAAGAAGCTTCCGAAAATCAGAGATTAACCGAGGCACTTAGACAGCGGTATATAAAAAATTACAGTGAGGTGGCGATAGGGAAATCCTATCTAGATATCTTAGTATAGGACTTAATCGATCTTAAATTTGTCTTTGTATGTATAGGCACCTTTCCCTAGAAGGCGAAGCAATCTTGCCCATCTTATTGCTTTTGAGATCGCTTTCGCGTAAGCGGGAGCAACCACATTACGACTCTCCTTTAAGACAGAAATATAAGAATTAAACGTGCTGCGATCCATGCTATGCAAGTGCATATTCCAACTAGAAAATATTGCATTTAGAACACCTCTTTGAATCTGATCATCACCCATATGTCGGAGTAAAATCTTTCCCCTTGCACGTATGAAGGAAGATAAATGTTGAGCGTTAAGGGATAAATAGGCAGTTGATATGGACTCATTCCCGCGTCTGAAAAGGAATAATGCTTCCTCAATAATGACAAATTCTGGTTCTTTCATTAGGACACGAGCATAAAAATCATAGTCCTGAGATTGGCTAAGCGACTCATCAAAAATAGTTTCATTTACAAACTGTGCTGCTATATAGCTTCGCTTCCATAGTCCGCAACCAGTTTGCACAAACTGTTTTCTATGAATAAGATCTTCCAAGAGATTTTCTTTCTGAAAACGATTAATCACGCCCAACTCTTGTTTCCCATCCACTATTGAGAAGCTCTGATTGAAGCAAAAAATGCAGTCTACATCGGTATTAGAGAGAAGAGCATTCACTTTCTTTTCTAGATGCTCTGGCAACATAATGTCATCACTATCAAACCAATTTACATAGGCTCCAGAACTCTGAGAAAAACCATAGTTTCTACAGGCGTCGGCCCCTTTGGTGAGAGTGTCTGGTCTTTGATGTAGCTGTATTCTTGTGTCCGCTTTCGCGAAATTGCGCACAACCCCCATGGTTTCATCGGTAGACCCATCATCTACCAAAATACATTCCCAGTTTGAATAGGTTTGAGCCTGAATACTCTGCAGAGTTTCTCCAATGAGTGTGGCTCTGTTGTAGATGGGGATGATGATGGAAACCAAAGGTATAGTCATCTAGAGGTACTGTTTACCTTGGTTCATATTGATTGCTCGACTTTGAGTCACTTCTGTTCTCGTTTTATGTAGTAAGGCAATTTCTTTTTGCATCCCCTTATAAGAACGAAGATCCAATTGCAGTAAGCGGCGCAAACTGCGACTTTTTAATTGGCTTAATAAGGTATCCATCTTCTGATCGACCTTGGTGTCATTAGGATTTGCATACCAAATTTTCCATTTGCGTTCCAGCAATATAAAGTAGCGATCACTGTATTGTTCTGGGGTTTCGGTGGGGCGATCTTCACGATCATGACAAATGGTACTTTGTGCTACTACCCCCACTTTTAGATTGTGATAGCGAACGCGCTGCAGATAATTATCATCTTCTCCATAGTGGGAAAATATTGGATCAAATCCGCCTATGGTTTCTAAGGTGCTTTTAGGAATAAACCAAGCAGCTGCATTGACAAAAGGGACTTCATACAGTTCTTTTAATTTCCCTGTATAGGCATCTGTATAAAAGTCTTTGCACTTATCATATTGCATATAATTTGCAAAGTTTCGATCTAGTAATGTATGAGATCCGTTAAAATGCACGGGGCTTAATACGCCATATTCTGGGTGTGATTGCTGTGCTTTGACCAGCAGATCGATAGTATCTGGGTTGAGATAAGCATCTTGATTTAACAGAAATACAGCTTCGGCATCTTGTGATAAGGCTATTTGTATACCTAGATTATTACCACGGCCAAAACCTAGGTTTTTGTTTTGAGGAAAGAGTTGTACTTCTGGATGGTTTTCTTTGATAAAATCACAGGTCCCATCTGTCGATTTATTATCAACAGCAATTACGGTATATGTTTTAGGAATTGAAGCCAAGCACTTGGCTAACCATTGCATGCCGTTATAGGTTACTATGACAATACTAATCTTCATGAGCGCAGGCTTTTTAGTTTTCGCTTTAAGCGAAATACGAAGTGGTGATAAGGATTTAATTTAGTGCGCAGCCGTTTTTGAGTATCAGGATGTAAGAGAGGCAGAAACTCTTTGTAGAGAATCTCATCATAGGTTTCGTAATCTGTAATTTTTTGATTCCTATTGACATTGGTGGCTTGTTGTTCGTGAATTCTAAACTGCACCAAGGGTTCATTTATTATTGCAATAGGGTATTTTTTAAGCAGGCGGTAATAGAATACATAGTCCAAAATCTGCTTGAGGTCTTCTTGAAAATAACCCACCTCTTCAAGGATAGCTTTTTTAAACATCACTGTGGGAGGTTCACCAATTTTATTTCGAAGGGACGAATTATAAAAAAAATATTCTTTAAAAATCGAGTTCGTTATTGTTGTGATGGCTTCATCCTTTTCAAATTCTACTTGAAGATTTTCATAATTTGCGATCCACTTTTCAATTTCGGGAGTTACCTTTCCTTCTATTATAAAGTCCCGCTTGCTAGCGACCAATCCTAGTTCGGGTTGCTGCTCAAAAAGGTTAACCATTTTTTCGACGCAGCCTGGCTCCAAAATATCATCTTGAAATAAAAACTTAATATAGGTGCCAGTTGCATGTTGGATACTGTGATTCCAGTTGGCACCAATGCCTTGAGGATTGTGAGATACAATTTGAAATGGAATTGAAGTTTTCTTCTTGAAGCTCTCTACGATTTTCAATGTTTCATCTGAGGACCAATCATCACTAATAATAATTTCTAAATGAGAGTATGTTTGCTTCAATACACTGTCTAAAGCTTCATAAATAAATGAAGCCCCATTATAGGTGGGTATACAAATGGAAACGAGTGGGCTCTGCATAACTCTAAAAAATGTGTCTCACTTTTTTTAATATTTTAAGGAAGGTAATCAAAAATTTATATCTTAATATATTAGCTGTATCACTCTTTTGTTTCGCACTTTTCAAACTTGCGTTTGCTACATTTAATAGAACCGAATTCGGAATTTGTTTAAACCCTTTCTTAAAAGCAATCCAGCCTTTTAAAACATCAAATTGAGGATCGCCATGAACGGAACTATATCCTCCATCTGCATAGTTCGCAATAACTAAATCGATATATCTATTTATTATCCCTTTATCTAATATCCAAGAAATATTGTGTTCCCAATCTGCATGAGCACTAAACTTACTTTTAAAATTTCCTAATCTTTTAAAAACGGAACGATTTACAAAGATTGCTTGATGACAAATATTGCGAATGACAATTTTCTCAGGTGAAAACGGACCACCATACCGACCATTAAATCGAGTACTCATCACATCTCCGTAGATCACATCTACTGGGGATTCAAGAATTTCATAGCCAATTTCACTCAGAACATCGGGGCTAAAGAAAGCATCATCACTCCCCATGAAATAAATATACTCACCATTGGCACGACTTAGTGCTTTATTCATGCCATCATAAATTCCCTTATCTGCTTCTGATGTAATACTTAGTTGGGCTATTTTTTCTCTGTAGGTTTCTACAATAGCCAGTGTACGATCAGTCGATAACCCGTCTTGAATAAGCACTTCAAAATCGGCATAGCTTTGGGCTGCTATACTATCCAAGGCCTTGCCGAGCGTATGCTCGGCATTGAAAGTTGGGATGATGATTGAGAATGTGGGCATTAAAAAAATTGAGATGTATGTGTGATATTTATCTTATAATCATCTTATGCATTCAAATAAATATTCTTTATTATTTCCTCTGCTCCAGTGTCCTTAATTCTAGTGGACATTTTTTTACAATTCAAAATGGATTGCTCTCTGAACTTTTCATCCTCAGCCAAAAGGGATATTTTTTCTGCGATGTCATTAACATTAAAGGGATTAAATACAAATTGATCATCTCCTATTGTTTCTGGCAAGGAGGTGACATTAGAGCAAATTACCGGTATCTCCAAAATAAGTGACTCCATTAAAGGAAAACTTCCTGCTTCATATAATGTTGGAATCACAACGCCATGTGCATTTTTGTATGTTGCGTATAATTCCTCTTCATCCAGTAAACCTGCAAAAACAATAGAGTTTAATATACCAAGATTATTACCTAGTTGCTGAGCTTCTAAGCCTACTTCATTCTTATTATAACCTGTCAATACTAATTTAAGATCACTGTTTGATTTAGCCTTATAAATTGCAAATGCCTCAATCAAACGATTGTGATTCTTATGTTTCCAAAAGTTGGCTGGAAATAAGATATATTCTTCCTTAAAAGGACTTGGAGGAAATACTCCTTGTAGTTTTTCTTCAATTTTGGCAAACCACAAATCTTTCATATTTAACAAGCAAACTTGTAATTTCTGGGGATTGGCATTAAAATATTTTTTCAAATCCTGAGCAATGTGCTCATAGCTCACAATTATTTTATGAGATTTGGTGACACAATCTAAATACATTTGTGCTCTGAATGCCCTGTTTGTAGCCTTAAAAAATTCTGGAAAATATAACTCCTGCACATCATGCAAGGTGGTAATTATTTTTACTTTCGATTTTGTTTTAGGCAAGTATTGATAAGGAACATGAATAAAATCAATCTCTTTGTTTTGAACAAAATGATCCAACTCAGCAATTTCCTTAAATCTATAAGGTTGTTTTCCTACTAACAATTGAGAGAGAAGCATTCCCTTTTTTCTCCAATAATTCTTGCGATTAATAAAAGGAGTATAAATATCTACATCTGTAATTAGGGTACAATTTTCATTCTTATCAATGATATCAATTACTTGGGAATCTTCAACATTATGATACACATAGATCTGAAATATTCCTTTATCAAGGCCAGCTATCGTTTCCAGAAGGTTCAAAGCATACTGTCTGATTCCTCCTACGGTTTGATCTAAATCAGGTATGTAAAACAATACTTGTTTACTCATTAATTAAAATATAAAGAATAATAACAAATCTCCTTTGTTTCTTTTATTAGTCGGAATCCTTTTTTTACATACAAGGCTCTTGCTACTAGATTCTTAGTGTCTACTGATAGTTTAATAAATGATAGATTGAGGGCAATTGCCTTTTTTATTAACTCATTCATAATCTTAGCTCCAAAACCCATTCCTTGAAATTCTTTTAGCACCACAATACCTAGCCATACTATATCTCCCTCTTTATCTAAGTGCCCATAACCTGCAAATGATTTATTTACCTTTAATATCACCGTTTCTACGTGATTCTTTAATACGGATAAATTCCTTTTATCAAAATATCGAAAAGAAGATTTCTCCTCATTCATATGTTCCAAAAATTCTTTAATCATGAAATGGCTTCCGGAATCAATAGTAAAAATCTCAATTCTATCTAGAGACATATTGCAATACTTTATCAGCTATGAATTGGACGTCGTCCTTGTTCAAACCAGGATAGCTTGGTAAATTCATCCCTCTTCTTGACAATGATTCTGCAACTAAATGCTTTTCATACTGTTTAGAATAGATAGGCATTGTATGAATAGGGTAAAACATAGGTCGGGTTTCGATACCTTGCTTAAATAAATGTTCCTTTAATTTCTCTCTATCTGTTTCCTCTGGCAATAATATCGTACACATCCAAAAAGAGTGAATCGTATTCTCTGCTTCCTGATGAAAAGAAATGTCTGTTCCATTAAAAGCCTCTTGATACCAACCTGCGATGTCTCGTTTTTTTTGGATTGTTTCTTCTAGTCGTTCCAATTGAGCGTAACCAATGGCTGCACAGATATTAGTCATCCTATAATTGTATCCTATAACATCATGCCAGTACTCTCTATATTTAGCTAGCCCCTGTCCCTTTAAGTGGCTAATTCGTTCATGTAAGGTCTTATGATTAGTGACAACCATTCCTCCTTCTCCGGTAGTTATTGTCTTATTCCCATAAAAACTAAATATGGAGACATCACCAAAGGTACCAACATGCTTTTCTTTATAGTAAGTTCCTATGGCTTCTGCACAATCTTCAACTAAGAACAACTGCTGTTCTTTACATATCTGACTAAGTGCATCCATGTCACAAGATTGACCATATACGTGTACACATAAAATTGCCTTTGTTCTTTTGTTTATCTTCTTTTCAACATCTGAAGGATCCATTTGCCAGGTATCTTCTAGACTATCAACAAATACAGGTTTGGCACCCGTATATGTTATAGCGTTTACTGAAGCAATATATGTTAAGGTTGGAACTATTACCTCATCGCCTTCTCCCAGCCCTAATGCTTCTAGAGCTAAATGTAACGCCACGGTTCCATTACAAACTGCAGCAGCGTGTTTTACTCCAATTTTCTTTGCAAATTCATTTTGAAACAAGTCTACAAACTTCCCTTTGCTTGAAATCCAAGTAGAATCTAGGCATTCGTTTACATACTTTTTCTCTTTGCCACTTAAAGAAGGTTGGTATACTGGATACTTCATAATGTTCTTTAAATTTCCTCTAAATTATTGGTTCTTGTATTGAAAACAGTAAGACCTCTAAGAGCCTCTATACGGTCATTGCCCCTAAGATAAGTTAAATCACCTTCTTGGTTACGGGATTCTCTAAATTTAGATTCTACATAACCAACTTCGATATTTAAAATAGGAATGTCTTTTTCAAAACCCTTTTTTATAAAATAAGCGTTATTCCCTGCACTATTACTGCCGACGAAGTGGTATCCTTTAGTTGTGGCCAAATCACATAATGCCATTAAAGAAGCACCCGCATACAAATGACTATAATGAGCTGCATTCCGCACAAAATCAGCCTTGTATGGAACGGTGATTGCCCTTTCTTTACCAAAGACACTATTATACTCCACGATCATAATCACAGGTTCTACAACACTCAATGCTTTCCATATCCAATAATCATTCCCATCTATATCTATATGTAAAATTCCAATTTCACCAGTGAATCCTTCCTCTGCAATAAGTTGATTAATATTTTCGGCAGTAATAAACGCTTGCTTAGCTTTTAGATCATATTTCCAATAGAGATCTTGCCTTTGAATTCCATTAATGTGTGTAGAACTACCATCGAGAATAAGGCCAGACCAATTATTATTAAGTAGTAAGAACCTTGTATTTGACTCCATATAATCTTCAACTCCAAATTCGATAAACACTTCATTTGGCACATCTAAATACGATACTAAATATTGAATTATTCCGTCGTCACCCCATTGAGAAAATACTTTGAATTCAGCATCTTGAATGTTGCTCAATCTATCCCTCAATTTAAGTTGTTGTGATTGATATGCTCCTGTTTGAAGAGACATTGCATCTAGTTTTTTATTTACTTCGACTATTCGACTCTCATTGCCCTTCAGAACAACAAGTATCTCAGCCAATTTATTTTTTATTCTATTTATATATTCTTTTATCAAAATGTAGTTTTATAAGATAGATAGAAATCTATTGATTTTACTTTTGACTTTCCTTACAAGCAAACCACCCTTTGAAGCTCTTGCTTTGTTACTATTCCTTTCAAATTCTTTTCTAGTCCCTTTAACAATAAAAGGGTCTAATTTGGTTGGTAATTTTTTTTCTAAAACCAGTTCATGAGAAAGGTTCACACTTTTGCCAAAGAAATTATCATCTGTAAAATGCGTCCCGCTATTATCAAATCCAATATTTTCAACCAAAGAAACATTTGGGAAGAGAAAAATACCTTTTTCTAAAAACATTGAGGCATAAAACCGTATGGCCCAAGAATCTACTTTTCCATTAACTTGATCCTGCAGCATTTCATAAAATGGATATCCTCCAAAATTAATCTTTTTCTTTAAACTTCGTTTTTCAATTTTAGAGAGTAAATCATCACCCTTAAATGAAATTTTTTTCCAACTCCGTCTCCATATACCATAACCCCATGAACATCCTATTGGAAGAAAAAACGAATCAACATCCACATTTGCAGAGGTTGGGTATTTATATCCAGATACTCCAAAGACTTTTGAATCGTCTGCGTATAGGTTTAAGGCTTGATTCATAAATTGCAAAAAATACTTTTGTGTCACAATATCATCTTCCAGAACTATGACCGATTCATGGGTTTTAAGCACCTCACCGATTCCATTAATCACGCTTTGAGATAAACCAATATTTTTTTCCTGTTCATGGATAATAAGTTTTGAAGGCCATTGCTGAGCTTTGCAAATCCTCCTTACTTCCATGATAGCATTTATGTTTTCTTTTGAATGGGCGTCTTTTATACCATCACAAAAGATGTATAGGTCAGAGGAGTCTGCAAGTTCATTCTGAGCAAGTGCTTCTAAAGTCCTACGCGTATGCCCAGGTCGATTATACACAAATAAGATGATAGGAGCTAGTTTCATTTACTTTTACCTTCTTTAAAAAAAAGTGAGTTATACGTTTTACCTACTAGATCATAATTATTGGACACTAAGTACTGATACAATTTATTAAATGATAATGCCTCAGGTGATAATTCAAAACCGATGTCTTCAACGACTATTATATGTGGTCTATACTTTTTCCAATCATTAGATTTAAGCACATCCATGTCTAGCCCTTCTACATCAATAGACATAAAATCAATTTTAATTTGTGGAGGTAAATAAATATCAAGTATACTGCTGAGTTTTATACTAGGAATTTGTAATTCTTCAATTATTTTAAAATCTCCAATTACATTTTTTTTCTGAGCCTCTTCCTCTGAAAAAGTGTTCAGCGCTGGTTCATTGAAAACATAATAGGTAGCACTTTCTTCTGTGCTTGATACACCCATCTCCAAGTTAGTATCTCTTGGCCTAAATTTTTTAAAGAGTTCCATCGAACCAGGCATGGCATCAATATTAATACCTTTCCATCCTCTTTTATAAAATGTATAGGTATTTGAAAAGCGTTGGGGGTGATGTGCCCCAACATCTACATAAAATCCATTCGTTTTATTTCCAAAAAACCTACTTAAAACCATATCCTCGCCTTCTTGGGCATAGGAATCATTTAAAAACACCTCTGGCGATGAGGATTGTTTTGCTAAGCTCTGATAAAACCTCATGAGCTTATTTGGAGTTAGCGCTATTATTAAACGCTTAGTTAACTTACTGACCATGCTCCCTTAATCAAAAATTGTGAAGTTCCATCGAAACCTAAGTTTCCAGTTTTATAAAAATCTCCCTTTAATATAGTTATTTTTCCAAGTGGATCTTTTAGCCAGTCTGACTCCTCATTATTACACAAAATACGCCCCTTTATTACATAATCCCCTTGATTATAAGGAAAATCATGGATTATGCATTTGACTAAAAGCGAATTTTTATTTCCGAAATTAATATCTACATGCTGATAGGAACTATATAAAACACTTCCAACCACCTCATCTTTTGTATGTATCGAAAAACCTAAATCAATATGAGAATCAATTGGTAATTCAGCACTACGGTTTAACTCGAAACAAAAAACAACCGTACCACCATTTAAGGCTGTATCGATTACTGCGCCTTGATTATCTTCAATATGAAATCCTTTAAAAGAAACTATTCCACTACCTTGTCTGTTATCGGTTAGGGACAAATCGTCTGAAAAATTCAGCTTGTTTTGAGTCAAATAATGTGAAATCCCCTCATCTGTAGGACCTTCGAAGTCAACTCTTCCATTTTCTAAAACAATTAATTTTGTGCATAAATTTTTAATACTCGCCATATTATGGCTTACAAATAAAACCGTTCTGCCTCCTTCATTTGAAATATCTTGCATCTTCCCAATGGCCTTCTTTTGAAATTCGGCATCCCCTACTGCTAATACCTCATCAACAACCAAAATGTCTGGCTCTAAAAAGGCAGCCACTGCAAAGCCAAGGCGGACTCGCATTCCACTGGAATAGCGTTTAACAGGGGTATCAATATACATTTGGCAGCCCGAAAATTCGACTATTTCATCAATCTTATCTTTAATTTCTGCCTTGGTCATTCCTAAAATAGCTCCATTTAAAAAGATATTCTCCTTTCCGGTTAATTCAGGGTGCATTCCTGTACCCACTTCTAACAAAGAAGCAATTCTCCCTTTAGTTTTTATGCTCCCTGTTGAAGGACTTGTTACTCTTGATAATATCTTCAATAAAGTGGATTTACCAGCTCCATTTTTACCAATGATTCCAAGAATCTCTCCTTTCTTTACTTCAAAATTTATACCCTGTAATGCCCATACATACTCGGAGCTAGCAGTGGCACTACGGTCATTGACCGCTCCAACCTTCAAATAAGGATCTTCTTTTCCACGTATGGTATGCCACCATCGATTTAAATCATGGCCTATGGTGCCTGTACCCACTGTTCCTAGTCGGTATTGCTTAGAGATATTATCTACTTTTAATATGGTCTTACTCATAACTTCGAAAAAGGGAAAGCATCTTTTAAATCTTGTTGGCATTTTGCCAAAAGTTTAGGGTCTGCTGTATGGGCATAGGTTTTAAATAGAACTTGAAAAGCAGCAGTTGTGCTACCCTTTTCTATATATGTCCCTCTATAGCTCACTACACCTACAGATTGAAAATAATCATCAAACTTTACATTATCGCCACTCAGTTTA
>CAXBCS010000069.1:0-14337 GCA_963974305.1 uncultured bacterium | reverse complement strand
AGACTTTTATCAAGGCAAAAGTGTGATTCGAGTATTTGAAATGTATCCTTTATTTGAACTATTGATTTCTCAATTCCTCATATATTACTACCAATTCCTTAATTAATTTTGACGCTGTTTTATTTTTCATTCCGGTCTTAGCATTCTCAAAAGCACCAACAACAACTATCCCATCTGCTGAAATCAATGGCCCTTTTTCAACAATCCTATTTTTCACTTTTTGAAATCGATTCCAATGGCTTTTGGTGAAATTCTCTTCTCTTAAGGTATGTAAATAGCACCGGAATCCATTGGATAATCTGCTGCGAGAGTCACCTTCATCAATAGCAAAACAATGAAATATTGCGAGATATAGTTTTTCTTCGGCGTAAGTCATTTTTTATTTAAAACTTTAGATAAATTTTCAATAATTTCAATACTTTTTGCATTCTTCTTATAGGAACGATTCAAGTAACCTGGATGGTAAAAGCAATTATTTTCAAATACTTTATCATAAATAGGAGTTTTTTTTATATCATAGTTCTTAAAAATATCCGTGGCTATATTTTTAATTTCACCAAATTTACCAGTTTTGCCCCAGCCAAAATAAACTGGCTTATCAATAAACAAATGGCTTTCATTAAACACCATTTCATCATTCATTTTATATTTGGCAATAGCCTTATCTAAATCCTGTTCCTTTATATAAAAACAATTAAAGAGCTGTATCACACCATTTAAGGGCTTTTCATCACCAAGATACCAGCCATTAAAAAGTTTAGCAAGTTGCAGCATTGTAGGGTCTGCGGCAAACCTTTTCCAAACATTTATATTAATAGATTGAATATTATGATTCTTTAGGTAAAATGATTTAATGAGGTTGTCTTGGGCATTCCCAATTGGATTCGAACTACCAGGATTAATCAATACAGCACTACCTATTAGATTAATTTTATCTCCAAATTGCAAGAGAGTTTTTCTTCTGTAGTATTCACCATTACTTTTCTCGTAATATTCACCATATACTTTCATCTTTTAATCCTTTATTTGAACTTTGAAGGAAGATACCAAAAATAAAAATGCCCACTTAACTCTTTACAAAAGGTGCGTTCTGTAAAGAGTGATGGAAAAGGAGCCAAATATAAAGTGAAGATTGTACTTTTTCAATGAATGTTGACAAAATATTTATGACCGAACCACTTACCAAGCATGACAAACTTTAATATCATGCCAACAAGTTTTCAAGTTTATCTTTCCATCGTCTCCAATCAGGCATCTCCTTTGTCTGTAAGTCGAAAAACTTTTTAGTATGATCGTGGTGTACTAGATGGCATAGTTCATGAATTATAACATACTGTATACAACCCTTAGGAGCTTTTATAAGCTCAGGGTTTAAGATAATTTTACCTTTGGGTGTGCAACTTCCCCAACGTGTAGGCATGTCACGTAGTACTAATGAATTAGGCTCTACTTTGTGTTTTTTGAAATTCTCGATTAGTGGTTGAGCGGTCGCTTTGAATTTTAACCTAGCATGCTCTAAATACCACTTTTCAACCAATGGCTTAACCCGAGACTTATTTTGAGCTCTCACCTCTATAAATTTGCCTCTTAGCTTAACAGATTCCTGAGCGCTTTTTTCCACTTTCAATAAATACTGTCTCCCCAGATACAGATGGGTTTCTCCGGAAATATATTTTCGTTTAGTTGTTTTAGGATGGTAGGCCAAAAAGAAACTTTGCTGCTTTATTATCCAAGGGGCTTTCTTTTGTAGCTTTTCCTTTATTTTGGAAATAGTACTTTCGATCGGCGCTTTCACCAATACTTCCATTTCTGGCGTTACGGTTATGCCTAAGGTTTTTCGATCAGAATATTCTACCTGAAAATCGATTTGTTTCGAGCCGAAATGTATAGTTGATGTTATCACTTGTAACGTAATTTAGCAACCTCTATACAATGGTTTGCAATTTCATCCATTTCTCCAAAACTTAATGAAATATGGTATTTGTCCCGGACTTCATCAATTAAGTAGTCACCAATTTGAATAAGAAGTTTTCCAGAGATGTTAGATTTTTGCTGCCAATCGATAATCGGCATCGCATTGTCCAAGACGGCACTTCTAATTAGATCGTCAATCTGTAATGCAGAATGCACCGCAATTTCCTTCAATATTATTGGGTCTTGTAACTTGTCCACCAAGGACTCTAATGTTAATCCATAAAAAGCTTTAGCCACATCTCTATGTTGTAAAACCTCAGGAATATCACTATCCGTTCGAGCTAATACATTTTCCATGATTTCTTGGACTTTGCTTAAATACTGCGCTTCATTGATTCTCTTCTCTTCATATTCGGCAATTGTTTCTGAAAGCATTTGCGAGAACTTTTTGTAAAAAGCAGGATCTTCATCCATTTTTTCGGAAATGTGCTTCGCTGTCCTACTAGCTATTTTATCTGCTTTTGCCGCTTTCCCAGTAGTATTTTCTACTTCTTGTTGAAACTTGTCTTTTTCAAAAATATTAACCAATTCGGTAATCACCTCAACATTTTCAGTTGTGATGTGAGTGTCTATCAATTTCTGAATTTGACCTTCGTACTGCTTATAATCAATGGTATCTGAGTAGCGTTCTACTACAGCCATTCTTAACTTCATAAACATCGCTAAATCCTCTTTGTAGCGTTCAATTATTTTTTCATCAACCGACTTATGAAACAGCATGGAGGAAAGAGCCAATTTTAATCCTTTCGCGAAGGCGGCCAATTTATCGTAGAATACAACTCGTATAGCTTCATCTTTAAGTAACAACTGATATGCCTCTGCATCCCTTTTATTGGAGATGGTTTTAAAAATGTCCCATAGTTCGGAGTGTTTCTGAGGCAGCTTTTTTATTTCCTCGTTGATATTTGTTAGAGTACCCTCTAAATCATCTTCATCAAAATCCTCAAACGAAGAGTACATGGTTAAGGCATCATCCAGATTCTCAATAACACCATAATAGTCAATGATGTAGCCAAACTCTTTATCCGGATAAATACGATTAACTCTTGCAATTGCTTGCAATAGTTTGTGGCTTTGTAAATTTCTGGTAAGGTAAAGCACTGTATTCTTAGGTTCGTCAAAGCCCGTTAATAGCTTATCAACTACTATAATAATTTCGGGATCAGTTTGATTTTTAAAACGGCTAATAATATTCTTCTCATAGGTTTTTGAGTTCCCATGCTCATCCATCATTCGTTTCCAAAATCGATTCACCTTTTCCGGTGATTTTCCAAAAGCACTGTCCTCTCCCTCCCTGTCATCAGGCGGAGACATAAGAAGTTCACTGGTTACTATTCCTATTTCGTCAAGGAACTCTTTATACCTTACGGCATTGATTTTTTTGTCGCATACCAATTGTGCCTTAAAAGGAGTGTCTTGCCAATTGTCTCTATAGTGAAGACTAATATTCCAAGCTATTGCATATATTTTTTGCTCGGCACTGTTTAACTGATCGGCACGGCTAAATTTTTTCTTGAAATCAGCTTTTTGGTATTCCGTCAATGGTTCAGAAACCATTTCGAAAAATGTATCCAAGGGACTCGAATTCACTGTTTGCTTTGCCAATCTTCCTTCGTATAGTAGTGGAACAACCGCTTTGTCATGCACGGCTTGATCTACCGTATACGCATCAATAATTCCTCCAAACTTTGCAGCTGTGCTTTTGTCTTTCTTAAATAGCGGCGTACCCGTCAACGCAATAAAACAAGCATTTGGAAGTGTCTTCTGCATTTCAATATTGAAAGTACCGCTTTGCGAACGGTGGCCTTCATCTACCAAGACAAAAATATCATGACTTTCTAATGGCTTTCTGATCTTCTTCATAGCAGCCACGAACTTGTTAATAATAGTCGTTACAACGGCATCGCTTTTACTTTCCAATAACTCAACTAGGCGTTGGCCTGTGGTTGCATTTTCTACAAATCTCCCACACTTTCGAAAAGTTCCTGTGATTTGACGATCTAGATCGGTTCGGTCAGTAACTAAAATTATTTTTGGATTTCGGATTTTTTTATCCATTGCTATAGCCTGAGCCAACATTACCATCGTAAGGGATTTTCCACTTCCTTGAGTGTGCCAAATCACTCCACCTTTTCTTTTTCCGCCATCAATGTGTTGAATACGTTCCATTGATTTTTTAATAGCAAAGTATTGCTGATAACGAGCTACTTTTTTTGAGCCATTGTCAAAGAGTATAAAGTTGAAGATTATATCCATTAGACGTTTAGGACTGCATAGCCCAAACAAATACTCATCCTGAAGCGTTGGTAAAATATCTTCACTTTCTAGGGCATCGAAATGCAGCCTTACATATCGGAATCGATCAGAAAAAAGTTTGTTATTTTCATCTATAGATAAGGGGGTGTTCTTAAGTTCAATTAGCTTCTCTCGATATTCATTTTCTTTGATTTCTGAATCAAATTTTTCTTGCCATTTTGACCAAAACTTTTCAGGTGTGGCGTTCGTGCCATATGAGGCTTCTTGTGTTGCAATACTCAACGATAATTGTGAATACACATACAAGTTTCTAATACCATCTTCTTGTTGGTTGCGTAAATGCTGACTGACGGCTTGCTTTAAAGGCTCTTTCATATCAGGACGCTTGCACTCGATAACTATGATAGGAATACCATTAACAAATAATACTATATCCGGACGGTAATGCTCTTTACTGGTGCTGCGCATTACACTATATTCCTCTGTAACATGGAACACGTTGTTTTCTATATTCTCCCAGTCAATGTAGCGCAGAGTAAAACTCTTTTTATCGCCATCTACACTTTGCTCCAATGCTTTGCCTAGAGTAAGAAGGTTGTAGGCCACCTCGCAGGCATTAATATAGCCTTCCTGCAGTGGTAATTCTTTTAAGGCAAGTATACCCCGTTCAATATTTTCATTCGAAAATATGCTTGTTTTATTGGTGCTAACTCTTATGCTATTGATTTCCTTCAATTGTTTGCGCAACACATCTTCAAGTAAAACTTGTGTTGTCTTGCTACCACGCATTTGAAGCGTCTCATCGGGCGTGAGGTATTCGTACCCCAACTTTTGCAGCATTTGCAACGCAGGTATTTGACTAATGTGGTCTTCTTTAAAACTTGGTGTATTCATATTTTTCTACCATTGAGATGGTTTAAGCCACTTCACTAAAGTGGAATCTTTATGTTTAACTCTTCCGACAATATTTGATCTTAAGTCAATGAGACATTTATTGTAATCATCGTGTTCAAGTAAAGGGTTTACTAGAATTTCATAGTTCAATTCGCTTGGATCACCAATAAAGAGAGAATAACCTCTCTCTTGGAAGACGCTATCCGACTGAAAAACAAAGCGAAATTCTTGCTCATACCTAAACGCGGATTCCTTACGAAAAGCAACTCTACGCATTCTATTTTGATCAAGCTCTCGACTACCGATAAGATTTTTATAGACTACTCTTCCATAATGCCTCTTAACGATATTGTTTTTCGTACCAAAGTCAATATCTGATTTTGTGACATAGTCGATCAATTCTTGGTATTGGAACCTTAAAGCATAAACTCTTTGATCTTCCTTTCGTTTAAAAGAAGTGTCCCACATTGCAATAGATTCCTTTGTGCTATTGTGCCAGCAGCTTATGAGGTGTCTTTGTTTTCTTGACTCTAGATTTTTTAAATTAACAGTTGTATTCTTCAAATCATTTATCCCCACACATTCCATCTTATCACCGAAGGTATCTGCCCTAGGGAACCAGATTCTGCCAGAATTCAAAAACTGATCTAGCCTCTCCTTGGTATAGAACCTTATTAGGAATCGATTTTCTTTTTTAGGTTTATTATATTCTTCCCACATACTTGAAATGAAATGCTACTATTTATATACTTATGAAACAATGTTGTGCACGGCCTTTTTTGCCCAAAACTTATATTGATCCTCAATGATGGTATTATTCGTTGCTAAATTCAGAGCATCCACAGAACCGCTTGAGTCTTTTTGTATCACAATAACATCCCCTCTTTTTGTTGTCATAGTCTTAATATTCCTTATCGTCAATAATTGCTTAACAGCTGGTCTAGGGTGCTCAAATTGATTACCAAAATTAGATGAACAAACTGCCAAACCTGGCTTGCAGAAATCCAAGAATGCTCCATTAAGCATACTATTTTCTGACCCATGGTGAGGAAGGATTAGGACATCAACTTCATTGCTCAGAATGCTCCCACTACGCATTAACTTTTCGGTAATCTCTTCAGATTCACAATCTCCTAAACTAAGCACGCTAAATCCATCAGACCTAAATAAACGAATTTGTGACATGTCATTATGATTATCGACATTATACAAAGAATGATACACAACATTGTTTGTTCCCCAAGATGAAGCATTACTTAGTCCTCCAATCGTCGCTTGATCATACCTCGTTACGTTATGAACATATTTTTGATGAATATGGTCATATTTCATAATTAATCCTTTGCACTGTCTCGCAGTATCGTTATCTGGCTCATAGCTCGGAATTTCTATACGGTCAGGCCTAAAATGGTTTAGAATTTGAGTGAGCGCGTGCACTTGACAGTGATCTGCATCCCAACTTGTGATATGCAATACATCTATTCTGTCCTTATCATGATAAGCCAAATCGTCTATAAGTATATTTATACCCTCTTTGGGCAGTCTCGCCTCTATTAGTGTGTATGTGTTTTTTTTCCA
Organism: uncultured bacterium; assembly: GCA_963974305.1. Classification (GTDB taxonomy): domain Bacteria; phylum Bacteroidota; class Bacteroidia; order Flavobacteriales; family Flavobacteriaceae; genus Dokdonia. The sequence goes on along the minus strand of CAXBCS010000069.1, from coordinate 7,635 downwards.
ATATGAGAATAATGAACCCGCACTATCTAATTGGAAAGCTCTAAATTTTGTTTCCATAATTAATTTTCTCCTTTATTTTCCTTTACTTTTTGTTTTGAATTACTCGTTTTAAGGTTTGATTTTGCAAAAATCACTTGAATTATCTCCTGTATTTTATGTATCAAATCATGAGCTCCAAATCCAGCTAAGAATCCCACTCCAATCATTGTATAATATGAGCTAATCTCAAATCCCCCATCAGCATCAATTACAAGCAAATTGCTTTTGACCAACGTTAGTAGGATTAATGCCAAAACACCACCCTGAAGCGGCCTATATAAATACCAGAAAAACCAAACTTTCATATTCATGCTTTTCTTCTTTGGCGCATCACCTTCCACAGGCGTATAGGTCTCACCTAATCTCTGGTAGAGTGCTCTTAGACAATAGAACGCACCTCCCATAGATCCGGCTAGAAACAGTCCGTACGTAACATTTTCATTTACGTCAAACAAAGCCAGATGACCTAAATTACTTTTCATGCTGGTAAAGGAATTGGTGAATATCCATAGCAACGAAACAACTAGGACTCCCAGATTGTAAATAGCCGTTACGACAATCAGTACTATTTCTAGAATTTGACTTTTTTTCATATCACTTTAATTTTTATCCTTCGGCGGATTAGGGTCATTCCCATGACTATCCGGATTCTGAATTTTACCATCTCTTCTATGAGGAATCAATTCAGATTTTTCTTCTCTGCTCTTTTCCCGACTCCATTTCATCGCATCTTCTTTTTTGTCAAAATGCTTTGATGCTCTTTGCGCATTTTCTCTTTTTGAGTCCCAACCACCTTTTTCACTGTTGGGCACTACGTGTCTTTCTTTTCGTGCCATATTCAATTATTTATATTTATTAATTCCGCTATTTCATCTGCAATTTCATCTACCGTAAAATTTGCCGTATTACGAGCAAGTTTGTCGGCAATTGATGGTGAGAAGTCCACTACCTCTTGTTTCGTTATATTGTGCCAAATCGGGAGCAATACTTGCTCGCCACTTACCACTTTTGTTATTATACCATCTAATTCATAATTAGTCCAACCTTTTTTTATAAAACTCCGGGATAGTACAACGATTCCAAACTTACTTTTAGAAAGACCTTTGTCAATTTTTTGTCGCAGGCTGTCCCCAATTTTTAATTCAAATTCATCATACCAAACAGAAAGTCCAGCACTTTTCAATGCAATTGCAAGAGGTCTCACAATTTCGTCCTTGTCTTCTGATGCGTGAGATATAAAAACATCATGCTCTCTATTGTCGATTTCGGGCAAACCAATTTTGGATTGATCTCCACCTTGAATTAAGGATGGTACAGATGAAAGTGGAGCATCTTGATATGTTGGGAGCGCAGAAGGCAAAACTTGAACTGATCCATTTGTTGAGCCTCTTAACCCCTGCATATCAATAACAACATACCAGTGTCCGGAATTTGGCACGCCTAAAACAACTGGAGATTTTGTCACTAATCCACCAGCATATCGGTGCCGTCTACCCGCTTTATAATTATTATAATTTGAACTATCCATTAAACGAACGTTGGCGGCGTTTCCAGTCAATGTTACCTTTACACGTTCCCCTCGTTTTAGTTGCTTCAAATCCCAAACTAAATATTTCATATTTTCAATCGTTTCTTCCCCGTAAGCAACAACTGCATCATCCCTTTTTTCTGCTTACTAAGCTTATCTTTTTTTTCTTTAAGGAGGTTCAACTCCTTGTCTGTTGCTATGAGTATTTGGCTAATAGCAACTTGTTCTTCAACAGTTGGGACAGGTATTTGAAGCTTCAAGAATTCTGATTTCCCTAAGGTTTTATTTCTTCCAGCTCCCCCAGGGGAGGCAAGACCTAAGAGGTATTTTCCTCGTTGAGATTTAAAAAAATAGAGCAAATAATTTAAATCAAGAATTTTTTCTTTTGGTTTGTACATTGGGAACCGATGAGACGCAATCATTCCTACCTCACTTTCAGTAGTTTTAGCAATAGCATGTTCCCACGCAAAAACAATATTTACTATAAAGCAATCGGGCTCAATCCAAAAAACTCTCTTCTTACCTAATGATGCGCCACTAACTTTATCCTTGTAGAATATTCCTTTTTTATGCGAACGGATACCTATTTGTTGATATAATTCATCTTTTTTAGGCGATACTGCCGCTCCAACTGGAATAAGAAGTTCTTTTAAAAATAATATTTCCCAATCGACAGGCAGAGTTCCTAATTTGGTTTTTTTGTATTCTTTGACGATGGAAAATGTCTTGTTCCTTTTTTTTCCAGAAAGAATATTTTGCATTAGCCATTTTTTCTCCTGCTTCTTTTGAATTATTAATTTTTCATGAATGTTTATGGCTTCATCCATTGAATTCAGTGCTTTTGCAATTGCTCTTTGTTCGGAGATTGGAGGAAAAGGGAAATCTTCTTTGATTAGGTTCTTCTTTGATATATTATATCGAGTAGCTCCTTGTGCTAGTTTGTAAATAATTCTTCTTCCAACAGAACTTCTAAAAAGATGCGCGAGGTATGAAGTCGAGATTTCGTCTTTATTCATTGGGCGAAACCCAAAGCAAAAACTATTTAGATAAAGCTCATTTTCATGGCCTAAATAGACGGAACACATTGCAAGCTCACCAGGCGTTTCAGACGAAATAGTAAAAAACAAATCACCATTTTTAATTTTTGTTTGATTTTCGTTTGGACCAACACTAACTAAATCAAAATCCCCATCTTTTATTATGGTATTCGCATAAATATTTTTGTAGGGTATATAAGGTTTACCAAAGCCAAAATGTTCTTTCGATTTACCGGACAAACCTGAATACGTAATTCCAAATTTTGAAAGTTTTTCTAGATCCCAATCATTCGGAATAGAAAATTTATAAAATGGTTTATATTTTTTTTTTGCTATCTCCATTAGTCAGCTAATTGCGTTAAGTACTTTTCAATATCTTTCTGAACATTCTTCAATTCACTTTCCAAATTGTCAATCTCTTTTTGAACAGCAGCAATGTCTACTTCTGGCTCTTCTTCAAAAGTATCTACATAACGTGGTATATTGAGGTTGAAGTCATTTTCGGCTATTTCATCAAAAGTGGCTACATAGCTATATTTTTCTTCTACTTCACCTGGCTTAAGCTTTCCTTGATTAAACAGCTGATAGGTTTCTACAATGGGCATGATATCTTCCTTTTCACGCAACTTGTTCTGGTTCTTAGCAGATTCGTAGCATTCACTGGCGTCTACAAAAAGAACATCTGTATTATCGCCCTTCCCTTTATTGAAAATTAATATCGCGGCCGGGATTCCCGTACCAAAAAATAAATTGGCCGGTAAGCCAATTACGGCTTCCAATAAGTTCTCTTCTATTAGCTTTCTTCTAATTTTTCCTTCACTCGCTCCACGAAATAATACCCCGTGCGGAACAACTACACCCACTTTTCCTGTGCCTTCGTAGGTAGTTTCTATCATATGGGTAATAAAAGCCCAGTCCCCTTTACTTTTAGGCGGTACACCTCTCCAAAATCGATTGTATTTATCGGTTTCAGGATCAAAGCTGTCTGTGTTTTTATCTTCTTCTTTGTCGTCACTCTTTCCCCATTTATCTAAGGAGAAGGGAGGATTAGCCACTACAGTGTCAAACTTCATTAGCTCGTCTCCTTCTTTCAGTTTCGGGTTACGAATGGTATCTCCCCAACGTATGGTTACATTATCGAACCCATGCAAGAACATATTCATAACAGCCAATGCCCAAGTACTTCCGTTAGCCTCTTGACCGTATAATGAAAAGTTAGGTGAGCCTACCTCATTTCCTGCTTTAATCAATAGCGAACCTGAACCACAGGTAGGATCACAAATACGTGAACCGGGCTTGGATTTAGTAAGCTTTGCCAATAAAGTTGAAACCTCGCTTGGCGTAAAAAATTCTCCCGCTTTTTTCCCTGCGTCACTCGCAAAGTTGGCAATCAAGTATTCATAAGCCCCACCAATGATATCATTACCATCAAGATGTGAAGGCCGTAAATCCAACTTTTCAGAATTGAAGTCCAATAAAAGATTTTTAAGACGGGTGTTCTTGTCTTTAGGCTCTCCCAGTTTGCTATTGTTAAAGTCAATGTTCTGGAAGATACCAGCACCGTCTTCGCTATATAGTTTTTCACGGTTGGCTTCCTCTAGGTCTGTAAGTGCAATATTAATAAGCTCGCCAATGTTAGCTTCATTTCTGCTATCATAAAGGAATCTGAAATGGCTTTGGTCAGGGACTACGAAACGTTCGTGCCTCATAGCGCGTTTAGCGCGTTCAGTTTCTCCGTTATATTTTTCAAGGTAACTCTCATACTTATCATCGTGTACGTCACTTAAGTATTTAATAAAAAGCATGGTAAGAACATAGTCTTTGTAAACACTTGGGTCTATACTCCCACGAAATGTATCACAGGCTTTCCATACTGCGTTGTTGATATCTTGCTGTGTTATTTTATTTGTCATAATCATTATTTTAATGCGTTAAATATTTGTTGTTGGATTTGAGCTTCACGAAGCTCTTCAATTCTTGATTTAAGTCCCTTTTCAGCTGATCTTAGTTCATCAATTTTTAGTATTAATTTTTGTTTATCAATAGACGGTATAGTAATTTCAAGATCCCTTAATACGCCTTTCGAGATAGAAGCTATGGATGAACCTCTAGCAAAGGCCTTCAGGTATTGCTGGGTATGAGGTTGATTTAAAAACCAAGCGACAAAGCCGGGAAGCACACCTTCGTCTCTAATTTTGATCACAAAAAAAGAAGTGGAGGCTGCCGCCTGTATATTTGCAGTATTAAAGTGTACTGCAAAATTTTTAGATCCTTTTGCAGCAAAAAGCACATCCCCTAGTTGTAAGATATGCTTATCCGAAAACCCGATTGAATTTAGATCAGGCTCCAATTGAGTTGTCAACCTGCCTAATTCATCAAAATACTTAGGCTGCAAATACACTGTATCTCCCTTAGCTACAGGCTTAGCAAAGACTCCAGTTTGGATTTTGGCAATATTTTTTAGCTCTTTAATCATTTCTTGCTGTTTTTATTTTAAGTACAACGGGTACAAATATACAACAAAAAAATCAATTGAACAAGAAAAAGTATATTTTATTTTAAGTAGAACTTCTACAAATATATTTGCATTAATTGAGTAGTTACTCTATTTAATTTGGTTGAAATTAAATTTGTTCGAGTTTAAGAGAGGGGGGTAGATAATCTAAGTAAGACTTCGTTTTTGCTGGTTTTTTTGTTTCACTAAATAAATTTTTCCGAACTCATCTACCAATTTTAATAAGCAAAAAATACGACTTGCAATCATATCAAGATTGCAAACTCTTTACATTACACTTGTTAAGTACAATTCTAAAACCGTAGATAAACTCCCTGAAACATTGCTCGAGAAAGTGCAACTCTTTACAAAATCCGCTTTTTGTAAAGAGTATAGAGAACGTAGTTGTCTTAACTCAGATACAGTCACTTTTTAAATATCGACCTAGCCTCTTCATAAACTCTCTCAAAATTAGCAGCTAAATCAGCGTTAGAAAATGGCTTAGTCTCATTAGGAAGTTCTCTTTGAATGTCAGCTAATTTAAACTTTACTTTCTTGTCTTTGCCATCAGCATACGTAATAAATTCGCCTTGTTTCAATCGAAAGAACACATCCGCTCTAATCTTAGGAATTTCTTTCTCTCCAGTAGTAACTCGTGTATCAAAATCCAAGTTATGTCCACGGCTGATGCTCTTCGTCGGGTCTTTAATAATTTCGAAAAAGCGTTCGTAATATTTAGCGGTGTCAGGATCATTTACCTTACCAAAAAACTGATAAGAAAGGTTGCTTAAAATCGCCTTACTTGCTTTATCACCATACATCATATCGTTTTGAATTTTATCCTGCATCACGTAAATAGTAGAAATATTGTAACTCCGTAAGGTGGCAGGAATGCGATGCATATTTAATAATCGTATCGTTGGCGCTTCTTCCATCAACAGAAAAGAAGGTTTTGAACTTCGCACACTCATTTGCTTGGTAATGGTATGAATAATAGTTGCAATTACTGGTGAATAGGAAGTCTCAAATTTTGGATTGTTCACTATCGAAATCACACAAGGATTTTTAGGATTATTGATATTGAGTGGTACTTCATCCGCAGACAATGCCATAAAAATGCGTTGTGTACTAATTCGTTTCAGCGCATTGGCCAAGGTGCTCTTTACACCTGCGGTCTGTCGTTCCGAATCTTTACCACTAATAAAGGCGTCTGCCATGGCTCTTGATGTGGTATTCGTTTCCAGAAATTGAATAAGGCTATCGGTGTCCAGATATTGATAAATGGCTATCAAATGGGGCAAGGTGCAGAATTTCGGATAGTCCGTTTTCAATTTCCAAATTAATCCACCTATCAAACCTTCCGCCGCATCATTAAAGAATTTGGTTGTTCCAGTCGTTCCAGATTCCCTTTGTTCCAAAAGGTTTTCAATGAGCACCCTTGAAACCTCATTTACGCTTTCCTCGTTCTCCAAATAACGTGGTGCTATGGGATTTACCCTATGGATGATTTTATCGAAGGAAATGACCTTAAACGGGATATCACCATCCTTGAACAATGGATATGCCATTTCAGTTAGTTCAAAATCTTTATAATCGTGGATAATACCACAAAAGCCCTCTTTCTGAAAATGCTTTAAAAAACCATAGACCACACTTTCAGTCTTTCCACTTCCAGCAGAACCTATGACCGAGGCACCACGTTTAATGTTGTCTAATTTGAAATTTCCTTTGGTAGTAGCAAAGTTGACTTGGTATTTTCTATCGCCTTTATTTGGTCTTTCTATTTTATGCAAAAAAACATAAAGTCCTATATTAATTAATGTTAGAGGACAAACCAAATAGAGCGCTATTAGAATTAATTGTGCTTGTTCGTTTAGACAAAACACAAGGACACCAAGCATCAGAAAATTGATAATGAATGCATATCTGCTTATCCGAAACATTCCGTAGAAAACCGTACTGGTCAAACCAATAATTAAAAGTACCGTTAAGAGATTGTCTATCTGCATAATTCAGATTCCTATGGAACTTGATTTGATGGCCACTTCCGCACCACGTCGTAGCCTGTTAAATATTTTCATTGCTAATTGTGCTTGCGTAACAGGAATACTTGGCATCATCGGAATGCCCGCTTTGCCCATTATTTTGAAAGCCAATACTTTTTCATTGGTGGGTAATTTCATTAATGATGCAAAATAGATTTTTGGGTTCTTGATGAAATCCTTTCTTGCCTTGTAGGTCTCCGCAAAATTCCGTTGATAACCGAACGTTTTATCAAAGGTTTTTTCTGCACCCTGAAAAAAATTATCGCGGTCAAAACCACGTATTACTTTATTACCGTGCATCTCCACTTCCGAAGCTTTGTGTTTACTCCCTGGTGAAAGGCTGAATGTATTGGAAGCATCCTTTCTACTCACGATAATATGAATATGACTTTGGTTTCCATCTTTTTGCATTCCCTGTACGATTCGTTTACCGTTCTGTTGGTGTGGTGCTTCACGTTCCAATTTTGCCATTTCCTTTTCCTTATGTCTAAT
>CAXBCS010000068.1:0-15698 GCA_963974305.1 uncultured bacterium | reverse complement strand
CGTCGTGGATTGACTGGGTCTTTAAAGAAGTTTGCCGATAACTCTGGGATGCTTGATAAGCTCAAGTTTGATATTGCTGGAGATGATTTCCGTGAAGGACTGACAGCTATTATTTCTGTAAAAGTTGGCGAGCCACAATTTGAGGGGCAAACCAAAACCAAATTAGGAAACCGCGAAGTGACTTCAGCGGTATCTCAGGCGGTTGCAGAAATGATTGAAATCTATATGGAGGAAAACCCGAACGATGCTAAAATCATTGTTCAAAAGGTAATCCTTGCAGCTCAAGCCCGTCATGCAGCTAAGAAAGCGCGTGAAATGGTACAGCGTAAAACTGTCATGAGTATTGGTGGTTTACCTGGGAAATTATCTGATTGTTCTGAAACAGATCCTACGCTTTGTGAAGTATTCCTTGTTGAGGGAGATTCGGCAGGGGGAACGGCTAAACAAGGTCGTGATCGTGAATTTCAAGCCATCTTACCGCTACGTGGTAAAATCTTGAATGTCGAAAAAGCAATGCAACACAAGGTATTTGAAAACGAAGAGATCAAAAATATCTTTACAGCCTTAGGTGTTACCATAGGTACAGAAGAGGATAGTAAAGCCTTGAATCTTTCAAAGCTTCGTTACCACAAAGTAGTCATCATGTGTGATGCCGATGTCGATGGTAGTCACATTTCTACCCTTATTCTAACCTTCTTCTTCCGTTATATGAAAGAGTTGGTTGAAAACGGATATGTATACATTGCAACGCCACCTTTATACCTTGTTAAAAAAGGGCAGAAGAAGCGTTATGCTTGGTCTGATAAAGAACGTGATGAAATCGCCGATAGCTTTAATGGCGGAGTTTCAATTCAACGTTATAAAGGTCTTGGGGAGATGAATGCGTCTCAATTGTGGGATACAACTATGAATCCTGAATTTAGAACATTACGCCAAGTTGCTATTGAAAATGGTACAGAAGCAGATCGTATTTTTTCTATGTTAATGGGTGATGAGGTACCACCTCGTCGTGAGTTTATCGAGAAAAATGCCATCTATGCAAATATTGATATCTAAATAAGGAAATACCTTTATACTTTATTAAACCACCTAAGTGTTCGCGAAATGAATCTTAGGTGGTTTTCTTTTGTGGGCTACTTTTTTTACAAAGGACAACGGCATTCTGATTTTTAACGTCTCATTGGGAGTGAAAATCTATGTTAAAATTGTATTTTCGCAAGCCTTAGCGTTGGGATAAAAACGCTCATTAAACGTTTAAACTAAAAAACTTAATACCATGAAAATTACTGTAGTAGGTGCTGGAGCCGTAGGAGCTAGTTGTGCAGAATACATCGCAATCAAAAATTTTGCGAGCGAAGTTGTTTTATTAGATATCAAAGAAGGATACGCAGAAGGGAAAGCAATGGACCTTATGCAAACCGCATCTTTAAATGGTTTTGATACCAAAATAACGGGATCTACAAATGATTATTCAAAAACTGCAGGAAGTGATATCGCAGTAATTACTTCGGGAATTCCTCGTAAGCCAGGAATGACTCGCGAAGAATTGATTGGTATCAATGCTGGAATTGTAAAAATGGTAGCAGCAAATTTAGTAGAGCATTCTCCGGAGGTTATTTTGATCGTTGTATCAAACCCTATGGATACGATGACATATTTGGCACACCAAGTAACTGGTCTTCCAAAACACAGAATTATTGGAATGGGAGGAGCTCTAGATAGCGCTCGTTTCAAATACCGTTTAGCTGAAGCATTAGAAGCTCCTATTTCTGATGTAGACGGAATGGTAATTGGTGGACACTCTGATAAAGGAATGGTGCCATTGACACGCTTAGCTACACGTAACAGTGTATTAGCTTCTGATTTCTTAAGCGCAGAGCGTTTAGAGCAGGTATTACAAGACACGAAAGTAGGCGGAGCAACATTGACTAAATTATTAGGAACCTCTGCATGGTATGCACCGGGTGCTGCAGTTTCTGGATTGGTTCAAGCGATTGCCTGTGACCAAAAGAAAATCTTCCCTTGTTCAGTGCTTTTAGACGGAGAATACGGACTAAGTGATCTTTGTATCGGAGTTCCTGTTGTCCTTGGACGTAAAGGAATTGAGAAGATTGTAGAAATCAATTTGACCGATGCTGAAAAAGCACAAATGGCAGAAAGTGCTGAAGGTGTAAAAGCGACTAACGCGCTTTTAGATGCATAAATAAAATCAGTGTTTACTCATCCTAGTTTGCAAAACAGGATTAGAAAACATTTGAAATAGAATATTCAAAAAGCCCATTTCTTAGAGATGGGCTTTTTTTATTGGGTGAGATTTGAGAATGATACCCCTCAATACAAGAGAAGGAAGGCGTCGCAACTGCCTGCAGACTATGATTTGGCGGCTGTTAGAATGCGCGAAAAAAGATTGGGTACTGTGCATTTGAAATCCTATATTTGCACGTTTTGTACTTTCGACACGTGAAGAATTGGTATTATTTTAGCGGTTTACTTTTAGTCCTAGCTATTTTTGGATTTGGCTCGGAGCGCACTGCTGTGCCTAATCAAGAAATTGTCATTCAATTTTCTGATGTCGAAGTTACTCTTGAAGAAACTCAAGATGCCATCGCGGCCGTAAAAGGCCAACTCGAAACCTTAGCGGCAACTAATATAAAGCTACAGGAACTTGGGAATGGTACTCTTAAAATTACCTATTACAGTACCATTGATATATCTGATGTAAGAGAACTTCTTTTAAAAGGAAGAGATCTTGCACATACTGGTTCAATTCCTACAGATACAGAGTCTGAATTTCCTTATCATAAAGGGGAGACTTATTACGAGATAGGAATACACACCCTTCAGGATGGACATGACCTTGTAGGTACTAGTAGTGAAGGCTTTTTAGAATCTAAGTCAGAATCGATACGTTATTTTACGCCAACAACCGATGTTCGTGTACAACCTTTCTTTAAATTAAAAACACCAACAACTGATTCAGTTGCATATGCCGTGTATTATCATATAATGATAGCGGTAGATGAATCTTCTTATAAAATTCCAGAGGTCAGGGCAGGCCCTCTTGCATAGCACTCTAGGAATAGGTGATATTAAAGCTGCTACATGACGTAGGGCTTCATATCACGACAAAATTGTACTACTAAGTGGGAAACAATCTCATGTACATCTAATCAATTAACATTAATATAGTAATCAGAAGTTGCTTGGGATATAAAATTCCTTTGCTACCTATTTTGATTATTCAAACAACAGAAAAATGCAGAATAAAGGACTCATAAGAGTATTTGCAATCATTTTTGGTCTGGTATGTATTTACCAACTCTCTTTTACTTATTTAACAAATAAAACAGAGACAGCCGCCGATGAGTGGGCAACGACTAAAGCAGCTGGCGACGCACAGCTAAAGGACGTTTTAGAACGCAACTATTTAGACAGTATTGGTAACGATGCTATCATGATGGGAATTACTTATAATGACGCTAAAGACAAACAACTTAATAAAGGACTGGATCTTAAAGGAGGAATTAACGTAATCCTTCAAATTTCAATTCGTGATATCCTTTCTGGATTGGCTAATGATTCTAAGAACCCAGCATTTATTGCTGCCTTAGACGGAGCTGATGCAAAGCAGAAAGATGGTCAAAACACTTATTTAGAAGATTTCTTATCTTCTTTTGAAGACCAAGGTGGTGATGCACGTTTGGCTGCACCAGATATTTTCTCAAATGTAAGATTAGCCGATAAGGTTGATAACAGCATGGACAATGATGCTGTTGCTCGAATTTTAGAAGAGGAGATTAAAGAATCTATTGGTTCAGCCTTTGAAACCTTACGTAATCGTATTGATAAGTTTGGGGTAACACAACCAAACATCCAGAGTCTTGGAGACAATGGACGTATCCTTGTTGAGCTTCCAGGAGCTAAGGACATGGAACGTGCTAAGACATTATTACAACAAACAGCAATCCTTGAGTTTTATGATACTCATGGAGTAGGAGAAGTTATTGAATACTTAGCTTTAGTAAACAACGAATTGAAAGCTACCGTTAAAAAAGACGAAAAAGAAGAAACTACTACAGCAACTGATTCAACAGATACAGATGTAACTGATTTATTAGATAGTGTTGAGACACCAGAAGAGGTTGTAAATCCGCTTTTTGATTTATTTGCACCTAATCAGTTCTATCAGCAGCAGCCTACCTTTGCAAATTTAGGATCGGCGCAAACAAAGGATACTGAGCAAATAAGCAGCTACCTTAACAGCCCAGAAATGAGACGTAAGCGTCCGACGGCTTTACGTTATGCAAAGTTTGTATGGGGAAAACCAGAAGTTGACGAAATTTCAGGAACTTCTTTCTCTAGCTTATATGCTTTAAAATCTAATAGAGGTGGTGAGCCAGTAATGAACGGAGATGTAGTAAGTGCTGCACGTCAAGATTTCTCTCAAACGGGAGAAGTTGTTGTAAACGTTGAGTTTGAAGGACAAGGAATCAACCAATGGGCAAAAATTACTAAGCTTTCTGCTCAAAAGAAAACGGGTATAGCTATTGTTCTTGATGACGTGGTATATTCTGCTCCAGTAGCAAACGAAGAGATTTCTGGTGGAAACACTCAGATCTCTGGAAGCTTTAAATTATTAGAAGCACAGGATTTAGCAACGGTATTAAAAGCAGGTAAATTACCAGCGAGTGCAACGATCATTCAAGCAGAAGAGATTGGACCTTCTTTAGGTCAGGAAGCAATTGACAGTGGAATTTTATCATTCCTTATTGCACTTTCTCTAGTATTGATCTGGATGATTTTATACTACGGAAAAGCAGGTCTGTTTGCAGATATCGCTTTGGTAGTAAACATCTTATTTATCTTCGGAGTTCTTGCAGGTTTAGGAGCTGTATTAACCTTACCTGGTATTGCTGGGGTTGTATTGACAATTGGTATGTCGGTAGATGCAAACGTGCTGATCTTTGAGCGTATCAAAGAAGAGTTACGTAAAGGAAAATCTCAGAAAGATGCTATTACCGATGGTTTCAACAATGCATTGTCATCTATTTTAGATGCAAACATTACAACCTTCTTAACGGCATTGATCTTATTCTTATTTGGAACAGGACCCGTACAAGGATTTGCAACTACCTTAATGATTGGTATTGCGACTTCATTATTTTGCGCAATCTTTATCACTCGTCTCTTTATTGACGGTTACGGTAAAAATGGAAAATCTTTAGATTTCTCAACAGGAATTACAAAGAACTTCTTGGTTGAGAACAAGGTGAATTTCTTAGGAAAACGTAAAGTTGCTTATATGATTTCTGGGCTTTTAATCGCCGCGGGTATTGCTTCTTTAGTTACTCAAGGACTTGATCCAGGTATTGACTTCGTTGGAGGACGTACGTATACTGTTCGTTTTGAGCAGGCAACAGATGCTTCGCAGGTAGAAACAGAATTAGAAAAAACCTTCGGAAGTGCAGATGTAAAGACTTTTGGTACTGATGATCAATTGAAGATTACAACCAAATACCGTATTGAAGAAACAGGGACAGAAGTAGATACTGAAGTTGAACAACAACTACATGCATCTTTAAAGGATTACTTACCAGCAAATATGACCTACGATCAGTTTAGCAAGTCATTTGATGGCAAGCAAATTGGTAAGATGGAATACTATATGGTAGGACCTACAATTGCAGATGATATCAAAAAGGGCGCATTATGGGCCGTGATTGGATCGTTAATTGTTGTATTCCTTTATATTCTTTTACGTTTCCGTAGATGGCAATTCTCAGTGGGTGCTGTTGCGGCAGTATTCCATGATGTTATGATTGTATTGGGTGTATTCTCAATTACAAAAAACATCATGCCATTTGATATGGAAGTAGATCAAAACTTTATTGCGGCGATCTTGACCGTAATTGGTTACTCTCTGAATGATACCGTGGTTGTATTTGACCGTATACGTGAGTATATTAAAGAACACGGTACCACAAGAGGATTCTTTACCTTGATTAATCAAGCCTTGAATAGCACTTTGAGTCGTACCTTAAATACTTCGGTAACTACGTTAATTGTGCTACTTGCTATCTTCTTCTTAGGAGCTCCTTCTATTAGAGGATTGATGTTTGCATTAATTATTGGTGTAATTGTAGGAACGTACTCGTCTCTATTTATTGCAACACCGGTGATGTTTGATACTATTCAAAAGAAAGGTCTTAAAGAAGACGATAAAGATGAGAAATTAGCATAAGCATTTCTCTATAGATGTAAAGACCCGATACAATGATGTATCGGGTCTTTTTTTTGCTCAAAAGGGACTCGGTGTTTTAACAGTTGCATGCTAAAGTGTGTTAATTAAATATGGATATATTTGAATCCTAATTACTTTTACATTGTGAAGATTATTTTAGTATTGATAATTAGCTTTTTGACAGTTTCCTGTAAGCAGGATTCTTCAGAAAAGGCAGTTGCCCATGTGACAGAAAAAAGCCAAGGTGTTTCAGATATTGTGGTCGTAGATTATAATGGTTTAAAAGATTATTTGAACCGCAATGACGATAAAACCTATGTCGTCAATTTTTGGGCTACCTGGTGTAAACCCTGCATCAAAGAATTGCCATACTTTGAACAATTAGGTGCAAAGTATAAGCAAGAAGATGTTGAGGTGATTTTAGTTAGTTTGGATTTTCCAGAACAACTAGAAACAGGATTGACCAAATTTGTAGAGAAGAAAGCTTTACAGTCACGTATACTGCTACTCGATGATCCCGCTGCAAACGATTGGATTCCAAAAGTAGACCAAAGTTGGTCTGGAGCTATCCCAGCAACGATTATCTATAAAAATAATGAACGCTCATTTTATGAAGGTTCATATACCTATCAAGAATTAGAAGATGCCCTTAAAAAAATTAAACGATGAAAACTTTTAGAGTCCTAGCATTATTTGCTGTCGTGGTTTTAATTTCTGCCTTTGCAGTCAATACGATCAAGAAAAACAATGGATCGGGTTATGCAATTGGAGATATCGCTGCCGATTTTAGCTTAAAAAATGTTGATGGTAAAATGGTATCCTTATCAGATTATGATGCAGCCAAAGGCTTCATTGTCATCTTTACCTGTAATACCTGCCCCTTTTCTGTAGCAAATGAAGATCGCATAATCGCTTTAGACGCCAAATACAAGAACTTAGGCTATCCTGTGATTGCCATTAACCCTAATAACCCTACAGTAAAAACTGGAGATAGTTTTTCTGAGATGAAAAAACGCGCTAAAACAAAAGGGTTTACTTTTCCGTATCTCGTAGATGAAGGTCAGAAGGTATATCCTACCTATGGTGCCACCAAAACACCTCACGTTTATCTTCTTGAAAAATCTAATAAAGAACTAGTAGTTCAGTACATAGGGGCTATTGACGATAACTCAAGAAATGCTGCGGATGTCAAAACCAAGTTCTTAGAAAACGCAGTTGATGCCTTACTAGAAGGACGAAAGATCGAACTTACAACGACTAAGGCTATTGGCTGTTCTATTAAGCCATAATTGCCCTTGGTTGTTCAATATTATAAAATCTGTAACAGTCGTTACAGATTTTTTTTTGTGTTTAGACAAGCCGATAATTGATTAAATTTGCACTATATTTTTCACTTATGATTTTACAGCAATTATACACCAAGTGCCTAGCACAAGGTGCTTATTTTATTAGTTCGCAAGGGGAGGCCGCAATTATTGATCCTTTGAGGGAAGTACAGCCATACCTCGATTTAGCGACCGAAAATAAAACAAAGATTAAATATATCTTCCTAACACATTTCCATGCTGATTTTGTGAGTGGGCAAGTGGACCTTGCAAAAGCAACGGGTGCTACAGTAGTTCTCGGACCAAATGCTGAGGCGGCATATGATTATCACAGCGCAGCAGACAACGAAGTTTTTAGCATTGGAGAGCTATCAATTACGACTATGCATACTCCTGGGCATACCATGGAGTCAAGTTGTTATTTATTAAAGGATGCTCAGGGAACACCTGAAGCCCTTTTTACAGGCGATACCTTATTTATTGGAGATGTAGGAAGACCAGATTTAGCAGTAAAGTCAAGCCTTACGACTCAAGATCTTGCTGGACATTTATATGATAGTTTGCACAATCGTATTTTGCCATTAAATGATGATATTATCATTTACCCAGCCCATGGAGCGGGTTCTGCCTGTGGTAAGAATATGAGTGCCGAAACGAGTGATACCTTAGGGAATCAAAAGAAAACCAATTATGCCTTTAATCTCTCGAAAGAGGACTTTATAAAAGAACTCACAACTGGCCTTGCGCTTCCACCTGCATATTTTTCTAAAAATGTGGCGATGAATAAGAAGGTAAATATTGATTTCGACGCCATTATAGAAATAGGAACACAAGCTCTTTCTGTGTCTGAATTTGAGGAGCTTGCATTGAATGAAGAGGTGTTAGTACTGGATACACGGAGTGTTTCCGCTTTCGCGAAAGCGTCCATACCCAATGCATGGTTTGTAGGATTGAGCGGACAGTTTGCCCCATGGGTGGGTGCTATTGTACCTAATATCAATCAAAAAATTGTGTTTTTAGCAGAGGAAGGAAAAGAAGAAGAAGTCGTTACAAGACTCGCCCGTGTAGGTTATGACAACAGCCTTGGGTTTCTTGAAGGCGGAATTGAAGCATGGGAAAAAGCAGGCAAAGAGTTGGTGACTATGGAAGAAGTAGATGCCCAGGAATTGATAGACGGACTAACCACAGGAGAGATAACAAATGTTATTGATGTGCGTAAGTGTGGAGAGTATGAGTCAAGTCATATAGAAGGAGTGCCTCATTTTTCATTAGATGAAATCCATACCAATGTAAAAACTTTGGATCCTAAAGAAACCTATCACATACATTGCGCAGGTGGCTATCGTTCCTTAATTTATGGTTCTATTGCAAAATCCTACGGTATTGAGCGAGTAGTGAATGTACTCGGTGGATATGGTGCCATTAAGCAAGCCAATCTAAAACAACAAAAACTAACATAGTTTTGATAATTTTAGGGTGTTATATATCGCTAAGGAAAAACCTTTCGTTATAACATAATAAAGCGCTTCAAAACACAAATTAAAAGACTGATGAAAGATATTACAATTCCAGAATGGAAATCCCAACTCGCAGAAGATAAGAATGCAGTGATACTCGATGTCCGTACTCAAGCCGAAGTAGAGGAGGGAATGATAGAAGGTGCAAAACATATCGATATTTACCAAGGACAAGGGTTTATTGATGCTGTAAAGGAGCTTGATACCTCTAAAAACTATTATGTCTATTGTCGTTCTGGGGGTCGCTCTGCTCAAGCTTGTGCCATTATGGGACAATTAGGATTTGAAACGACCTACAATATGCTAGGCGGATACACTGCTTGGGACGCTCTACACTCAAACTCTTAAATTATGGTTTTTAAAAAATATGTACTTCTCCTAATGATAATCGGACTCTGTTTCGGTTGTAAAAAGGAAGAAACGAAAGCAACGGTTTCTACTATTGAAATGATTTCAGCAGAAGAAATGGCCAATTTAGAAGACATGGAAAGTGTACAATTGGTTGACGTTCGTACCGTTGAAGAATTTGTCTCTGGACATATCAAAGGAGCGCAAAATATAGTCTACCTAAGCGATACTTGGTCTACAGAAATTGAAAAGTTAGACAAAGAAGATCCAGTATATGTGTACTGTGCCAAAGGTGGTCGTAGTGCAAAATGCGCACAACTACTTGCAGATGCAGGTTTTAAAAAGGTATATGACCTTGAAGGTGGGGTTACTCAGTGGAAAGAAGCAGGAAAGCCTGTGCAATAGTCTGAAATCTAGATAAATATTAAAAAAAGGAGCCTTCGGGCTCCTTTTTTTTTGCTTGCTCCCGTCTGCCAATTTGCAATTCCTTGACGACCGAGTTGGCAGCTGCGAAAGCAGTATCCTCCTTCTACCCCTTAGGATAAAGGGCAGATCTCTTGGGCTATTTTAAATATTTTTCATTAAATTATTGATTATTAGTTAATTGCGCCTTAATTCGTGCGAATTTTCTTAAGAAACTTCGCTCCCCTAACGGCAAGGCTGCCTGCGTTTTATCCTTTTAAATAATCTGTCTATGCCTTCTAAAAACAATTACGTCGACTTACATTGCCACCCGGCACTGAAAACATTTGGGAAGAGTTTTAATCATAAACCTATAGGTCGCAATAGCGCGAGACGCACCGATCTGAGAAGTATTTGGCGCTACGACCCTCCTTCACTTTTTGACAAGGTGCTCAATTATTTGACGGGGCTGACAAAGTTTTCTCAGTCAAATTTTACGAGCATGGCTTATGGCGGAGTTGGCGTTGCGGTTGTGTCTTTATATCCGCTCGAAAAATGGTTTGTAAGGAATAAATTAAACAATGAAGTCTTGCTAGATCTCGCAGCCAATTTTGCCTTGGGTATCGGCGACAACAGGATCGACCATGTGCAAAAGATCAATGATTATTTCAAGGATCTCATGATGGAATATGATTATTACAGACAACTAGATGGGAAGGTAATCCGACTGCCAGAAGGGAAGTTTCGGTATAAATTAGTGCGGTCGTATAGCGAAATTGAAGTGATCAGAGCGAGTGAGGCCATGAGTAAAGATGTACAGACAATTTGTGTAATCCTCAGTATCGAAGGCTTACACGTTTTGAATACAGGCTTAAAGAAAAAACCCAAAGAGGCCGATGTGCTTGCCAATTTAAACCAACTAAAAAACTGGGCCTATCGACCTATGTTTGTCACTATTGCGCATCACTTTTTTAATAATTTATGCGGCCATACCCAAAGTTTGGCGGCTATGATTAGAGGTATGGTAGATCAGACAGAAGGTATTGATACAGGCTTTACCAGCTTGGGTAAAAAAGTGCTTCATAAACTGCTGGATAATACCAATGGCCAGCGCATTTTGGTAGATGTTAAGCATATGAGTGTACAGTCCCGACTAGAGTATTATGAGATGTTGGATGCCAAGGCTTTTGGCGATGAAAACTTTCCTATTATTGTGAGTCATGGCGCTGCCAATGGCTTGATTTCTGGAAAAAATCCAACAATGGCATTGCCCGAAACGGCTACTAAACTGCGGACTGGGGAAATTAATTTTTACGATGAAGAATTGCTGCGTATCGCGCGAAGTGGGGGCATTTTCGGACTCCAACTGGACGAACGCAGAATTGCCAGTGAGCAAACCTTAAAGCAGATCAAACATTCGGCGCAGCGGCATAAGATCATGCACTACCGCTCAGAGTTAATGTGGAATCAGATCAAGCATATTTCAACACTCTTAGACGCCAATGATTTATTTGCTTGGGATATGATTTCCTTAGGCACCGACTTTGATGGCATCATTGATCCCTTAAATAGTTTCTGGACGGCAGAGCAATTACCCTTTCTAGCTGATTTCTTAGAGCGGCATGTGCACAATTACGTTTCCACCAAACCTTACAAAAACAGCTTTAACAACCTAGACGCCGATGAGATTATTGACCGGGTTTTTAGTTCTAATGCCCATTCGTTTTTTAGAAAGTGGTATAAGTAGTTTTCAGTTCGCCCCATCTTCGTGTAGGTCATTATAATCAGTTACTGAAATTTGTAAATAAATAGGCTGTCGGCAATGGTTTTTTATAGAGAAAAGGGACAACAGTAGGCATGAAAGGATGCTATGTGCCTTTTTAACTAGTATTAAAATTTCCTTTCCTACATTTAATTGTTTATGAGGTATGAGAGTGCTCGCTTCTGATTATCTAAAACAATAGTTTGCGAAAGTTGAAAGGTTTAGCCAGCAATACTAAAATTATTCAAATAAGGAACTTGATTGTATTATGAAAGAAATGACAATTTCCAACAATTCTTTAGCCATTCAAAACGAACTGGATTGGTTTCAAAAATATCTAACCCTTCGTACAAAAATTACCTTTGAACGATCTGCGACAGAGGAGACTCTCGACTCACATCAGCCTCCATCTCTAGATGATAATACTACTGCTTACGCGAAATTTCTACGGAAACATAAGCTTGGGTCGGAAGAACGAATCTTGCTTATTCTGGCATTGATTCCTCATATTAAACCTTCCATGCTCGACATTTTGTATTTAAAAAATGCCTTGTATGATATTCCCTTTACCGAGTTTGGAGGAGTGCGCAATGAAAAGCACAAAGGCTTTTTGCCAACTGGGGAAACAGCGATGTTTTTATTGGCTGGTGATGATATTGATAAACGGTTGGGTTACCTGCATTTATTTCAGAAAGAACACCACTTGCAAAAAAATGGAATTTTAAGACTGCAAGAATCTGGGAACCAAGAACCCATGTTACAACGCGTATTGTCAATTTCATTAGAATTTATCCCAGAACTCCTGACTGGAAAAGTATTCAAACCAGATTTCGGACCTAATTTTCCGGCCAAACGAATTTATACAGCACAAAGCCTAGAGGATCTTGTTGTCAATGATGATGTGATTATGAGGATTAATGAGATTAAAGCCTACTTAGATCATGGGAAACTATTGAAAAACGATTATGATTTTGGTAATAAAATACAGCCAGGCTTCAAAGTATTATTTGCAGGACCACCAGGTACTGGAAAAACACTAACTGCTAGTTTACTGGGCAAGACCTGTAAGAGAGATGTATACAAGGTAGATCTTTCGATGGTTGTGTCTAAATATATAGGAGAGACAGAAAAAAACCTCTCCCGAGTTTTTGACCAAGCCGAGTCTAAGGACTGGATTTTGTTTTTTGATGAGGCAGATGCCCTTTTTGGAAAACGAAGCAATACCTCTGATGCTCGTGACCGATATGCAAACCAGGAAGTATCTTTCCTCTTACAGCGCATGGAAAGCTTTGATGGATTGGTGATTCTATGTACCAATTTCAAGAAAAATATTGATGATGCTTTTTCGCGTAGATTTCAATTAGTCGTCGATTTTCAATTACCAACCGCACAGCAACGATATGCTTTATGGGATAAAGCCATTACGGAGGATTTTCAATATGAAGAAAGTATTGATATCGATCATTTAGCTGAAACACATGAACTTTCTGCTGCCTCTATCGTGAATGTTCTTCATTATAGTATTCTTAAAAGTTTGGGTAGAGGAGATACCCTAGTCATGCTTGATGATATTATGACTGGATTAAAAATTGAAAAAATTAAGGAAGGAAAGAGTCTTTTTTAATAGTTGAATTATTTGCTTGGGATATGATTTCCCTAGGCACCAATTTTGATGGCATTATCGATTCCTTAAATAGTTTTTGGACGGCCGAGCAATTGCCCTTTCTAGCTGATTTCTTAGAGCGGCATGTGCACAATTACGTTTCCACCAAACCTTACAAAAACAGCTTTAACAACCTAGACGCCGATGAGATTATTGACCGGGTTTTTAGTTCTAATGCCCATTCGTTTTTTAGAAAGTGGTATAAGTAGTTTTCAGTTCGCCCCATCTTCGTGTAGATCATTATAATCAGTTACTGAAATTTGTAAATAAATAGGCAGTTGGTAATGGCTTTTTATAGAGAAAAGGAACAACAGTAGGCATGAAAGGATACTTTATACCTTTTTATCAAGTTTTACAAATTCCTTTCCTACATTTAATTGATTAGGAGGAGATTGGTCGGCAGGCTTCTTTTTTTCTTAATCGCAATTTCGCGTAGGCGAAATTGCAATCCATATCAATAGCTACAATACTAAATGACGCAACAATTTACTCATATAGCAACGGTTTTATTTCAGCATCAATATTTTGATGAGGGATCATTTCAATCTTTGGAGTGCTCTGTGACTTCAAACTCTCAAGTTTTAATGAGAAATTTAGGCTTGTTATCGAAACCTTTTAAAGGGGGGATTCATATTCTTGCTTCAGATGTCAGTTTACTGAAGGCTTCATCAAAGGATTATCCTGTCCGTATAGAATTACGTTGTACTGATCCTTATTATATCAATTACACTCAATTACCTATCTTCAAATTATCAAGTGATTGCCTTTGTTTTCATAATCTAGGTGTTATTCAAAAGGATGGAAATTCAGTCATGCAACTCCATAAAGAGGAATTCGTCGGAAGCGATGAAGTAATGCAAGTGTGTAATGGAGTAGTAACACTTCGCTCTTTTGATCCATCGGCTAAGTATACCTTCACAAATGCCTCAGGAATAAAGATTGTTGCCCCTAATGTGCAACAGCCTGATCCTTCACAAAATCAGTTCCTAATAAAAGACATAGCGGAAGGTATTCTTTATGTTTATGAAAATAATGTACGAAAGGAGAGTGAAAACATCTATTATCAGCCAGATGGTTTTTGGAATAAACCCCTTGGTGTACTAGAGTTATATCCAAGTACCTTGCACGATCATTATCTAGAAAATGCGGGGGCAATTACCTATTCGGTAAATTTTGAAGCGCGAAAAACAGTACGGAAATATTTCATTGTTCAAAACAGTAATCTTCCTTATAAGAAGTTAACAATTATTGATGGTTTCCGGAAAGAATTATTTGATCGTGACCAAGATGCTATAGGCAACCTTTCTTTTACGTCCAGAACATCCTATCCCCTTTCAAACTCGCCAAATCTTCCCCTCCAATTAGTGAATAATTTTAGGCATGGAGCATCGGATTATAAAATTGTTGTCAAACATTTAGCCCATCCTTCCCCAAGTCAGTTGTATTTAGACGAGAGTCCAACAAGCACGATTATGTATTCACATATGTATGTATATATCTAAAATTATGAATTAATCAACAGCAACTAGCATGGCAGGAGAAGCACAAGATAAGAACTGGCCGTTACCTAAGTTTTACTTTATGGTAGATTGGGGAAGTGCCACAAACATTCCATTTCAAGAAGTAAGTGGTCTCGATATAGAAGCTCAACCTATTGCCTATAGACATGGTAATAGTCCGATATTTTCAGAAATAAGTATGCCTGGAATTATTAAAAATAGTAATGTGACAATGAAAAAAGCTGTCTTTGCTAAAGACAATAGCTTTTGGGATTGGTATGTCAAAATAAAAATGAATACTATAGAGCGTCAGAATGTTGTCATCAAACTACTAGACGAAGGAGGAAATCCTACAATGACTTGGACCCTCAGCAATGCTTGGCCCACAAAAATCACTTCCACCGATTTGAAGTCAGATGGGAGCGAAGTAGCGATAGAAAGTATAGAAATTGCCCATGAAGGGCTCACAATAGCCAATGCCTAATGAGTGTTATAAAAAATTCTTTTTTTCGTGATGGTTACACACCACCTTCTTCCTTCTACTATGATGTACAATTCAATGGAAGAAGTGATATGGATAGCAGTTTTCAAGAAGTATCAGGCTTAAAATTGACTTTCGATACGAAACAGGTGAAAGAAGGAGGTGATAATCTCTTTGTACATACTTTGCCCATGCAACCCACCTATACAAACTTGAAGTTAAAGAGGTGTCTTGTACTTAATGCTAGTTTGGATACATGGTGTAAAGAGGCTTTTGAGAATTTTAAATTTGAACCCATGGACCTAAGGGTTTCTCTATTAGGGAAAAATGGAGGCTCCTTAGCTTCATGGAGTATTATAGGCGCATATCCAATTTCCTGGGAACTTTCTACGCTGAATAGCACATCAAACGAACTCGCAATAGAAACACTAGAACTCAAGTATCGACATTTTAAAAGAGA
>CAXBCS010000067.1:0-16032 GCA_963974305.1 uncultured bacterium | reverse complement strand
GATAGACTAGTGATAGCAATCATTACAGCTACGGGACGATAAGCGGACAATCAATCTTTTTTTAATAAATCTATCAGGAACTAATTAAAAGAGCTTTATTTTTAGATACAAACAAGGCGTATAATGGACATTGAAAAAATCATTGAGAATCAACGAGCGTTTTTTGCTACGGGAATCACTAAGGACATAGGCTATAGAAAAGCATCATTAGTCCGCTTACGCGAAAGTTTAGATCGTCACGAACAAGAAATTATTGATGCCATGGCAGCCGACTTTAAAAAACCGGTTTTCGAAAGTCTAGCTACTGAAATTGTAATCGCGCATCAGGAGATCAACTTGGCGATTAAAGAGATTTGGAAATGGCAACGCCCTAAAAAAGTAAAGGCGTCAATACTCAATTTTCCATCTACTGATTATGTGTACTATGAACCTTATGGTAGTACTCTTATTATTTCTCCTTGGAATTATCCATTTCTCTTGGCCATTGGACCGCTTGTAGGAACCATAGCTGCTGGGAATACAGTCATTATTAATCCAAGTGAATTGACGACACACACTTCTACTATTACTGCAAAAATCATTAAAGAGGTATTTGATTCAGGCCATGTAGACACGGTGCAAGGTGATAAAGAAGTAGCTCAAGCCTTACTTGCTCAACGTTGGGATTATATATTTTTTACAGGCAGTGTTCCTGTGGGGAAGATCGTTGCTAAAGCAGCTGCACAAAACCTTACGCCCGTTACTTTAGAACTTGGAGGAAAAAGTCCATGTGTCGTGGATGAAACGGCTAGGATTCAACAAGCTGCGCGTCGTATTGTGTGGGGGAAATTTGTGAACGCTGGACAAACCTGTATTGCACCCGATTATTTATTAGTACATAAAAGTAAAAAAGAGGAATTGTTTCAAGCTTTGGATGCCGAAATCACTCGAGCTTATGGACAAGACCCGAAAGCATCACCTGATTATGCCCGTATTATTAATAGTAAAAACTTTGACAGATTAGTAGCATTGTTGGAGGGTGTAAAAATAAGTTCTGGAGGAGTGACACAGGCAGATGACCGTTATATTTCGCCTACAATTGTCGAAGTAACATCTACGGACGCTTTGGTAATGCAAGAAGAGATTTTCGGTCCCATACTTCCGGTGCTCACATATGAAACTAAGGAAGATATTGAAGGTATAATTAAGGGATATGAAAAACCCTTAAGTGCGTATGTATTTTCGCGTAAGCGCAGTTTTAAAAATTGGTTTATCAACGAATTTAGTTTTGGTGGTGGCGCGATGAATGACACTTTAATACATTTTGTAAACGACAAACTCCCTTTTGGAGGTGTTGGCCACAGCGGTATAGGCAGTTATCACGGAAAGAAAAGCTTTTATACATTCAGCCATGCAAAGTCTATAGTAAAACGAGGCACTTGGCTCGACCTTCCAGTACGCTATGCACCCTATAAAAAGAAAGCAGGATTTCTAAAGTGGGCTCTAAAGTGGCTGTATTAGACAGATCTTTCTTTGGGTACTTTAAGTAATAGGAAAACTCCAACGGCAAAAAAGAGAATTAAAAATACGATACTAAATCGCATGCTTCCTGTGATCTCCTCTATCAAACCGTATAGGAACATCCCTATGATAATTCCTATTTTTTCGGCCACATCATAAAAGCTAAAGTATGAGGTGGTATCATCTGTTTCAGGTAAGAATTTTGCATAGGTCGATCGAGAAAGGGATTGGATCCCTCCCATCACCAAGCCTACAAAAGCGGCGGTTATATAAAACTGTTCCGGTGTATAAACAAAATAGGCCCATGCACAAATTACAATCCACACAATATTGATATAGACCAGTGCCTTAATATTTCCAATTTTTGCCGATAGTGCAGATGTTAAAATCGCTCCTAAGACTGCCACCAACTGGATTAGCAAGATACTGATAATTAGACCTGAGGTGCGCTCGCTATCGCTGCCCCATTCCAATTCCTGTTCTCCAAAATAAGCCGCTGCGAGCATCACTGTTTGCACTGCCATACTATATACAAAAAATGCAAATAGATATCGTTTTAGTCGCAACTGATCCTGCAATGAAACCCATATTCCTCTTAGTTCCTTAAATCCTTGAAGGACTACGTCTTTAGTAAGCTTTCCATGTTGAGAATTTCCTTTTGGCAAATGCCTGTAGGTATATTGACTAAAGCCTATCCACCAAATACCAGTTAACACAAAAGACAATCTAGTAGGTGTACCCTCATCTTCAAAACCAAACATTTTATGCCCAAGTATCATAAAAAGACACAGTAGCAATAATAATACACTCCCGATGTATCCCATCGAAAAGCCTTTGGCACTAATCGCATCCTGTTGTTCGGGAAATGCTATATCTGGTAAATAGGAATTATAAAACACCAAGCTGCCCCAAAAACCAACTAAGGCTAATAAATACATTAAAAGTCCGAGGTATATATGCTCTAGATTAAACCAGTATAGTCCTATAGTAGATAAGGCTCCTATATAGCAAAAGAGCTTGAGAAAGAACTTCTTATTTCCAATATAATCGGCAATTCCTGATAAGATTGGAGAGATGATTGCAACGATGGTAAAAGCGATAGCAGTTGTATAAAATATAAGCGGACTTTTACGCAACACCATCCCAAATACTTCAATTTCTTCAACGCCTGCACTTCTAAATAAGGCTCCATAAAATAAAGGAAAAACCGCCGAAGCAATTACTAAACTGTATACAGAATTGGCCCAATCATAGAATGCCCAAGCATTTAATAATTTCTTATCGCCTTTTTGGAGTAGTTGCTTCATGCTACTAAAATAGAAAAGCTGTGCGAATGCACAGCTTTTCTTATCTACTATTATTATAAAAACTTATTTAAAAGAGGTCACTCCAAATTTTGCTGCTTCCTTCACTGCGACAGGAGCCATTCTAGTAAGATTAGCGATTCGACTATCTGAAGAAGGGTGAGTACTTAAAATTTGAGGAGGTGCTTGCCCGTTAGAATTTGCTTTCATACGTCTCCATAGATTGGCAGCTTCATAGGGATCATAGCCAGCAATAGCAGCAATAACAACTCCAATTTCATCGGCTTGATTTTCATGTGATCGACTAAACGGAAGCATACCTCCCAACTGTGATCCCACTCCATATAATTGCATTAATTGCTCTTGTTTTTCAGGTGTTTGTCCGCCAGCAGCAACCGCAACTCCTACAGCTCCTATTTGCTGTACTTGTGCAGCACTCATCCGTTGGGCTCCATGATCGGCTAAAGCGTGAGCAAGCTCATGCCCCATTACCATAGCAAGACCTGTTTCATCTTGAGTGATTGGCAAAATTCCTGTATAAACAACAATCTTTCCTCCAGGCATACACCAAGCATTGACAGCATCATCGGCTACTAAATTATATTCCCAGCGATAATCTTGTAAGTATCCTGGCTCTCCTAAGGCTGTTAAATATCGCTCTGCGGCTACCGCAATCTTTTCACCAACTCGCTTTACCATTTGTGATTCAGCAGTACCAGTAATCACATTATTCTCAGAGAGAAACTGATTATATTGTTGAAAAGCCATTGGAAACAACTGATCGTTGCTCACAAAGTTGAGGGTCTTTTTTCCAGTAAAAGGACTTGTCTTACAAGCACTAACAACTAATATAGTTAGCACTAATAATATTGTATTTCTCGTCTTCATCGTTTTGAATATTTAGGTTACTTAAAAATACAAAAATGCTTATGAACCCGAAAGGTGGAGTACTGTAAATTCTTTTGAAATGATTAACGCACAGGTTTTTGGGTCAAACTGCACATCTTCGAAAGAAACTTGCTCATTGTCTAATTCTATTTCTTCGATCTTAAATGGTAAACCAATCAGGTGAATTCTAAAAGTATCGTAGCTAGTGACAAAATCTCCTCTTTTATGTTGTTGTATTATCCAATCACTTTTCCTTCCAGTCATTTTAAAAGTGCGATAGCTATATCGATCTTTGGTATAGTCATATCCGTCTTGTGCATCTTCATACAACTTTGAGGCGTTGTGACCTAGTCCGTAATAAACTTCCAATTCAACTTGGTCAATTACTAGTTCGCCCACATATTGTTGTACTGGATATTTAGGCAAAATGGTTCCTTCTTTAACAAAGAGCGGCATAGAATCAATATCGGCGTCTACCCATTGTTCTTTTCCACCTTGAACTGGTTTTTTTGTCCAGTAGTCATACCATTTTCCTCTAGGAATATACATGCGGCGTCCTTTGGCATTAGGTTCCAAAATAGGGCACACTAAGATATGATGTCCAAAAACGAACTCATCGGTTCTATAATGCGTTTGAGCATCTTCTTGATCAAAATACACTAAGGGCTTTAATAATGGTGTCCCCTTTTGAATGTACTCGTAAAACATGGTATAGAGATATGGCAGTAGTCGATATCTTAAGTTGATAAACTTACGTGCAATATCTGTAACACCTTCGTCAAAGGCCCAAGGCTCTTGATCTCCATGATGTCCAGAAGAATGCGTTCGGCAGAATGGGTGAAAAACACCTAATTGAATCCAACGGGCAAATAATTCTCCTGTTGGCTGTTCAGCAAATCCACCTATATCTGTACCCGTAAATGACATTCCTGAAATACACATACGTTGAACTTGAATATTGGCAACCCATAAGTGCTCCCAACTAGCGACATTATCTCCTGTCCATGAAGATGTATAACGCTGTGCCCCACTATATGCCGATCTCGTAATTACAAAAGGTCTTTTAGGGTAGGCAAATCTCTTCACCCCCTCATAGGTAGCTCTAGCCATCTGAGTTCCGTAAATGTTGTGGGCTTTTCGGTGACTACAAGGATTGCCGTCGTAGTTATGACGAACATCTGGTGGAAAGGTTTTACCAGGAACTTCCATCACTGCTGGCTCATTCATATCATTCCAGACACCTTTTACACCTACATTTCCAATTAATTCCTTAAATAACCCAGCCCACCATTCGCGAACATCAGGATTTGTATAGTCTGGAAAGTTACATTCTCCAGGCCAAACCTTTCCTTTCATATACGGACCATCGGCGCGTTTACAGAAATAATCATTCTCGATTCCTTCTTGATAAACAGAATAGTCTTTATCAATTTTAATTCCTGGATCAATGATCACAATAGTTTTGAAGCCGTCATCTGCGAGCTCTTTTACCATGCGTTTAGGATCTGGAAAGTATTCTTTATTCCATGTAAAGCATCTCCATCCTTCCATATAATCAATGTCCAAGTAAATACCATCACAAGGTATTTTTAGTTCTCTGAACTTTGCCGCAACTTCTTTCACATTACTTTCAGGAAAATAACTCCATTTTGATTGGTGGTATCCCAAAGCCCAAAGGGGTGGTAATTCTGGCACTCCTGTAAGGTTGGTATAATTTGCTACCACATCAGACATCTGAGGTCCATAGATAAAGTAATAGTTCATTTCTCCACCTTGGGCCCAGAAACTTGAAACGCCCATTCTTTCATTACAAAAATCGAAGAAGGTCCTGAAAGTATTGTCGAAGAAGATCCCATATGCTCTCTTTTGATGCAACCCAATATAGAAGGGCACACTTTTATAGATAGGGTCTTGATCTTTGGCAAAAGCATATTGGTCTGTCGCCCAATTTTCTACGCGCTTTCCTCTTAAATTAGAGTGCATAGGCTTATCGCCAAGCCCATAATAACTTTCAGCGTGTTGCGCCTTTTTACTCATCTTTACGATATTTCCACCGTATTCAAAACTCTCCTCAAAGTGAAACCCAATCTCATCTTCATTAATAAGATTACCTTCAATATCATAGATAGAGGTTTGTAAGCTCTTACGTTCTATTCGAATGTGCAATTTGGCTGTATGCACGTGATAATATTCCTTGTCTTCTTTTAATTCTAGATGATTGTACCCACGAATAGCATCATCATCGATCGCATAGGAAAAATCAGGCTCGAACTTACCACCTGTGGCAAATCGAAATCGAACAACACTATCTCTTAACACGGTTAATTGTAAAATAATTTCGTTCTCCGTTTTAAAATATAGGGTGTCGACATCCTTTTGTAAATCGACCACTTGATTAGGAAATTGATTCCCTTTTCGTTCCAGTTCGGTATTTATTATCATAGTTTATTTTTGATAAATCCAATAAAAGACTATCTCACGCCTTATCCGAGAGAAATCACAAATAGTTATTAACGCTAACGTTTTCGTAGGTTAATACTCATGCTTTTATAGGATATTTGAAGGCTTGGTTTACTTTTTCTTCATTTTCGACAACTCAAAAACCACACCTGCTAATGGAGGAAGGTTTACTGTTACAGAATGCGTTTTTCCATTCCATGGTTTGGATGACACCTCACATTTGCTGTTGAGATATGATCCTGTTCCAGCATACTTAGTGGCATCACTATTAAAGATTTCGCGAAAGCACCCATCAAAAGGAATTCCTAATTGATATGACTCACGAGGCATTGGTGTCATATTAAAAACAGCTACCACAATAGTATTTTTGTCATTTCCTTTACGAATATAACTTAGGACCGCATTTTCTGAATCGTCATGCGCAATCCACTCAAAACCCTCAGGTTCAAACTGCTTCTCGTATAAACTTGGAGTACTCACATATAATTTATTGATATCGGCAAAGGCCGTTTGCATACTCTTATGAATGTCATAATCTAAGACATACCAATCCAGTTGATCTTCAAAGTTCCACTCGCTCCCTTGTCCGAATTCACTACCCATAAAAAGTAGTTTTCCTCCAGGATGTGTGTACATATAGGTGTATAGCAATCTCAAATTGGCAAATCGCTGCCACTCATCTCCAGGCATACGCCCTAAAATGGAGTGCTTGCCATATACTACCTCATCATGAGATAAGGGTAACATAAAGTTTTCAGTAAAGCCGTAGGTCATACTAAAGCTAATCTCATTGTGATGATGCGTACGATGAATAGGATCTTTCATAAAATACGAAAGGGTATCATGCATCCACCCCATCATCCACTTCATTCCAAAACCGAGTCCACCAGAAAAAACTGGCTTACTAACCATTGGAAAGCTAGTAGATTCTTCAGCGATCATTTGGACATCTGGATAACTAGCATACACCTCCATATTGAGTTCCTTGAGAAAGGAAATAACTGCTAAATTTTCTCGACCTCCTTCTTCATTGGGATCCCATTCGCCTTCTTCGCGACTGTAATCCAAGTATAGCATAGAAGCCACTGCATCTACACGCAGTCCGTCAATATGATAATGTTCTAGCCAAAAAAGGGCATTGCTTATTAGAAAGCTTCGAACTTCATTACGTTCATAATTGAAAATCAATGATTTCCAATCGGGATGATAGCCTTTTTTTCTATCGGGATGCTCGTAGCAGGCGGTGCCGTCAAAATTTCCTAGTCCATGAGCGTCTTCTGGGAAATGAGAAGGTACCCAATCAAGGATAACTCCAATATCATTTTCATGAAATGAATCAATAAGAGTCATCAATTCTTCAGGATAGCCAAAACGCGATGTAGGTGCATAATATCCAGTAACCTGATAGCCCCAACTCGGGTCGTATGGAAATTCCGTAATTGGCATAAACTCTACATGCGTAAAATTCATGGACTTTACATAGTCTACAAGTTCAGTTGCCATCTCAGAATAACTCAGACTTCTATTGCCTTCATCTTTCTTTCTCCTCCAAGAGCCCAGATGGACTTCGTAAACCGAATATGGAGCATTTAAGCTATTGTGGCGATGTCTTTTTTTAAGCCACTTTTTATCCTTCCAGCTATGACTTGTCTCGTAAACGATAGAGGCTGTTTTGGGAGGGTGCTCAGCACGTCGCGCATAGGGATCTGCTTTTTCTGTGACTATACCATTGTGGTTTGAAGTTATTTTATATTTATAGGTTGCACCATGATGCACTTCGGGAATAAATCCTTCCCAAATTCCACTTTCATCCCAGCGCACTTGCAATGGATGGGAGTTTCCATCCCAAAAATTGAAGTCGCCTATTACACTAACTTCTTTAGCACTGGGTGCCCATACGGCAAAATAGGTGCCTGCCACTCCGTTAACGGTACAGCAATGACTTCCCATTTTATCATGCAATCTAAAATGTTTACCCGATTTAAAAAGGCCTATGTCAAAATCTGTAAACAGACTGTGTGTTATTACGTTTCCCATTATATGGTCGTTCCGGATGGGATAGTCGCTCCATTTTTTACGACAATAATGCCATCTCTCACTACATAAGTATCGGTTTCTATATCTTCTAAATGATTACCACCAGTGATGCGAACGTCATCGCCAATTTTTGCATTTTTATCTACAATACATCTTGTCAAGAAACAGCGATCTCCAATTCCAACATGTGGAATACCTCGTCTTCTAGCATCGTCAATTTCTTCGAGATCCAAGAATCGATTGCTTCCCATCACATAGCAAGATTCTAGAACGGTACCTTTTCCAATACGTGAGCGAATTCCAATTACTGAATTAGCGATTCGGCTTCCGTGAATGATACTTCCTTCTGCGACTATAGATTTTTCTAAAGTAGTTCCAGAAATTTTTGTAGGTGGTAATACCCTAGGTCTGGTAAGGATGCTTTGTCCTCGATTAAATAAATTAAATTTTGGCATATCGGCAGTGAGATCAATATTGGCTTCAAAAAACGAGTCAATATTCCCAATATCTGTCCAATATCCTTCATAGGCGTAACTCAGTACTTTATGATCCGAGATAGCTTGAGGGATTATTTCTTTCCCAAAATCCATAGTTTCTGTACCATTCAGCAGCTTCAATAATAAATCCTTATTGAATATATAGATACCCATAGAAGCAAGATAGTGCTTCCCTTGTTTTTTCATTGCTGGAGAAACTTCAGATGTCCAATCGGGAAGTAAATCTGTTTCTGGTTTTTCTATAAAACTGGTAATGGTTTGTGAGGCATCGGTCTTTAGAATTCCAAAAGATGTAGCGTCTTTGGCATTAACAGGCAAGGAGGCTATACTTATTTCGGCTTTGCTTTCAATATGTGCTTCTAACATCTCGTTAAAATCCATTTGATACAGCTGATCTCCAGAAAGAATTAAAATATACTCTGACTCATAACCTTCAAAAT
Source organism: uncultured bacterium (assembly GCA_963974305.1). Taxonomy (GTDB): domain Bacteria; phylum Bacteroidota; class Bacteroidia; order Flavobacteriales; family Flavobacteriaceae; genus Dokdonia. The sequence continues at coordinate 6,906 of CAXBCS010000067.1, read as the reverse complement.
GATGCATACTTTGACGTACCGCATCTGCCGTTCCTTGGAACCATCCTTTATTGTCGGGAGTTTGCTCTGCAGCTAAAATGTCGACAAAAGCCTCTGAAAAATAACTAAATTGATAGGTATGCTTAATGTGTTTGTTAAGAGAGGCCGAGTTAAACTGGGTCAGAACAAACATTCTTTTAATATTTGAATTGAGACAATTTGAAATAGGTATGTCAACAAGGCGATATTTTCCTGCAATTGGCACTGCTGGTTTTGATCTAGATTTTGTGAGCGGATACAATCGTGATCCTTGTCCTCCTCCTAAAATAATTGCGAGTACTTTTGTATTTATCATCTTGTTAACTTATTTGTTCATATAACGACACATAGGTATCGGCTGCATTCTCCCAGCTGTGATCCAATTCCATCATGGTTTTCTGGGTATCTGAAAATTTCTTTGTTTCCTTAAAATAAGTCACTGCTCTTTCCATACTATGGACTACATCTTCAACAGAGGTTTTATCATGGCATATTCCAAAACCGCCATCTCCAATATCTATCACAGTATCTTTTAAACCTCCTGTGCGTCTCACTATTGGCATACATCCATAGCGTAAACAATAGAGCTGATTTAATCCACAAGGTTCTACCCTGCTGGGCATTAATAGAAAATCGGCGCCGGCATAGACTTGGTGAGACATCCGTTCTTCATATCCAATAAACGCATTGTAGCGTCCAGAATATTTTAATTTTAAGGCTTCAAGCTGCTGTTCGACTTCTGGAGATCCAGAGCCGAGAATAATTACATTAACGTCTAAATTTTTGAGTGCGGTATCTATAATTTCTGGTAATATATCGGCGCCTTTTTCCCAAACTAAGCGGCCTACAAAACCAAACAATGGCTTGGTAGCGTCGAGGCCAAAAGCTGTACAGAGCGCTTCTTTATTTAAGCGACGTCCGGACTTGCGCATTCGAATGTTATAATTTTTAATTAGAAATTCATCTGTAGCTGGATTCCAAGTTTCGGCATCAATTCCGTTGAGAATCCCTACACATTTGGCATTTTCATCTCTTAACAAATCCTCAAGACCATTGGCTTTTTCTTGTAACTCAACCATATATGACGGAGAGACGGTATTTACACGCCAGGCACATTTGATAGCAGCAGCCAGTGGATTTATCATCCCATTCCAGTCAAGTAGACCTGTATCGCTTTCGCGAAAGCGCGGTAAAATACCAACTTGATCATAGTCAAAGGCACCCTGATATTGCGCATTATGAATAGACAATACGGTTGGAATCATCTTTAATACTTCAAAATCGGGACATCGACTCATCATAAATGGAATAAATCCTGTATGATGATCATGACAATGAACGATATCCGGTTGTACCTCTTGTGAAAGAATCCATTGTAGCGCAACACGTTGAAAGGCGACAAATCGCAGCGCATCGTCCTTATATCCATAAACCTCTTTACGATCTGTAAGTTCTGCAATGCGCACTAAAAACAGCTTAAAGCCGAGATCCGATTGAACTTCTAGCACTTCTGATGCATAGGACTTTGATTCAATAGTAAGTTCATGACTAAAAACAACATCCATACTTGCTTGCTGCACAAACTTGGTGTCATAATATGGCATAACAACCGAAGCAGTATGTCCGATTCGATTTTGGTATTTAGGAAGAGCACCCACAACATCTGCTAAACCTCCAACTTTGGCGACAGGATAACATTCGGCACTTATATGGATTATTTGCATATTTTCATATTCAAGCTAGTACACTTTAAATGTAACAAAACTTAGTCTTTTGATGAAGGTGAATGAAAAAAATATTTTATTAGCCTTTTCAGGGTTTCTTGATCACGCTTTCGCGAAAGCGTACCGCCGAAGTATTTTAGCCTTAGCAACTATTCTACTATGACAAAGAACGCAAATAGAAGGCCGTCGACCATAGCCATTGAGATTGTTTGATAAGTAAAATGAATCCAACTATTTTGTCATTTTAAGTTCCCCTTAACGACCAACAATCATACAAATCGTATTTTTACTTTAAAAAAAAGAACCATGTTGAAAAAATTAACTGTAGTACTGAGCATATTTGCTCTTATAGGCTGTCAAAGTAAAGCCCAAGAACCTACCAAGGAAACATTTGCTGTTCAAAAAACGGATGCTGAATGGAAGGCCCAACTAACCGCCGATCAATATTATATATTAAGAGCCGCTGGAACAGAACGCCCATTTACAAGCGAACTACTTTCTGTGAAGGGAGATGGTGTATTTGTGTGCGCAGCCTGCGAAACACCACTTTTTGAGAACAAGCATAAATTTGATAGCGGCACGGGCTGGCCTAGTTTTGACCGACCTATTGAAGGAAATGTGAGCTATGGCACAGATAATAAGCTGGGCTATACACGGAATGAAGAACACTGTGCCACTTGTGGCGGACATTTAGGTCATGTTTTTGATGATGGCCCACGAGATACAACAGGAAAAAGACATTGTATCAATGGCGATGCATTGGTGTTTGTTCCTACTAAAGAATAAAATTTTGGTGCTATGAAAAATTATCCCGTACAAAAAACAGAGGAAGAATGGTTGGAGCTTCTTGGCCCCGACCGTTATAAGATTTTAAGAGGAAAAGGAACAGAACGGCCGTTTACGGGTAGTTACAATATGCATGCAGAAGCAGGTGGCTATAGTTGTGGTGCCTGTCATGTACCTCTATTTGAAAGCGACACAAAATTCGATAGCGGTTGTGGTTGGCCAAGTTTTGATGCCTCCATTCCTGGATCCGTAGAATACATTAGAGATAAAACCTTAGGTATGATACGCACTGAAATAGTATGTGCAAATTGTGGATCGCATCTCGGTCATGTATTTGATGATGGTCCCACAGAAACCGGGCAGCGGTATTGTGTCAATTCTGCCAGTATCGACTTTAAAAATTAAAACAAAAATCTCGAAGTATTTGCTTCGAGATTTTTGTTTTAGAGTTCATAGATATTGCTTAATTTCGTTCTCTCTTAAACAGACAAAAAATATCAAGATATGAGCAAATATGATGTCATCGTTTTAGGAACAGGTCCTGGAGGATATGTTACCGCGATACGCGCTTCACAGCTAGGTTTAAAAACAGCTGTCATTGAAAAAGAAAGCCTAGGAGGTGTATGTTTGAATTGGGGTTGTATACCAACAAAAGCCCTCTTAAAAAGTGCTCAGGTATTTGAATACCTCAAACACGCCGAAGACTACGGTCTTAGTGTAAAAGGAGCTGATAAAGATTTTGCTGCTGTTGTAAAACGTAGCCGTGGAGTTGCAGAAGGAATGAGCAAAGGAGTTCAATTCTTGATGAAGAAAAACAAAATTGACGTCATTGAAGGCTATGGTAAAATCAAGCCAGGCAAGAAGGTAGACGTTGATGGAAAAGAATACAGTGCAGATCATATTATTATTGCAACGGGGGCTCGTTCAAGAGAGCTACCTAGTCTTCCACAGGATGGAAAGACAGTAATAGGATATAGAGAAGCTATGACTTTGGCAGAACAGCCTAAGAAAATGATTGTAGTTGGTTCTGGAGCTATTGGTGTTGAATTTGCTAGTTTTTATAATTCAATGGGAACAGATGTAACTATCGTAGAGTTTCTTCCCAATGTTGTTCCTGTAGAAGATGAAGATGTATCGAAGCAATTTGAGCGTTCCTTCAAAAAAGCTGGAATTAAAATCATGACGAATTCTTCAGTTGAGAAAGTGGAGAAAACAAAGAATGGTGTTAAAGCATATGTGAAAACCAAAAAAGGAGAAGAAATCCTTGAGGCAGACGTTGTACTTTCTGCTGTAGGTATCAAAACTAATATTGAAAACATAGGCCTGGAAGATGTAGGAATCGTTGTAGATCGCGATAAGATTATTGTGAATGAATGGTACCAAACTAATATGCCTGGGTATTATGCCATTGGAGATGTTACTCCTGGTCCTGCCTTAGCTCACGTTGCTTCTGCCGAAGGAATTACCTGCGTAGAAAAGATCGCTGGTGTACATGCAGAGGCAATTGATTACGGTAACATCCCTGGATGTACATATGCTACACCTGAAATTGCAAGTGTTGGGATGACAGAAAAGCAAGCGAAAGAAGCAGGTTACGAATTGAAAGTGGGGAAATTCCCTTTCTCTGCCTCTGGTAAAGCAAGTGCAGCCGGAACTAAAGATGGTTTTGTAAAAGTAATATTTGACGCTAAATACGGAGAGTGGTTAGGATGCCATATGATTGGTGCTGGAGTTACAGACATGATCGCCGAGGCGGTCTTAGGTCGTAAATTAGAAACTACGGGCCATGAAGTATTAAAAACAATTCACCCTCACCCAACGATGAGTGAGGCTGTTATGGAAGCAGTAGCCGATGCTTATGGAGAAGTAATTCACCTATAAGTAAAGACTATTTAATAATACAAAAGCCGTCTGAAGATTTTTAGACGGCTTTTTTGATTAATCGATCTTTTGCAGTTAGTCTGTTATTTTTTCTATCGCCGGAATAATGTAAGTATTCATAATCTCATCTGTATAATTATGAGCTTCTCTATTATTATTTGTAGAAGATAATACCCTACCGTTGTATGGATTTTCATGATAATGCCAATCTGTTTTATCGATTAGGTAATTGTATTCAGAAAATAGGATTTCCTTCACTTGCTGTTAGCAATGCATAGCACAATAAAAACCACTAAAAGCGAAACTCCATAATCAATAAGAACACGGAAAATATAATGTGATAATCGATGCTTTATTTGACCTTGAAAGATACCTTGAATAGAGTATAAACTAATAAACAATAGGGATAAAAGAATTAGCACAAATACATTTAGAGTTGGTAAAGTTTCGCTGAGTTTCCATGATTCCTCTGAGAAAGCCACTGGAACAGTAAGCGCAGTAGATCCAATGACCACTTGAATCATATCTTCTGCATTGAAAGATTTTCTAAACATTTTTTTTCGATTTTTCTACGAAATGATATGCGTCCTTGGACCTTTGTATCTTTCTAGCTACGCAAGGTACGTCTTTGTTTGTTCTTTTTTCCAATGATAAAAATGGAAGCCACCACAATAACGGCATATCCTAATACAAGTAAAGTCAGTACATAAGACTTATTACGTTGCATGACTACATAGTCGGCGATTCCTGCTTTCCAGAAAATCCATTCATCGGCCATATTTGAGGCGATATTATGATTCCCCGTTTCAAAAATTATGATACCATCTTTAGATATAAGATCAATTCTCGCAGCAGTATTCAAAGCGTTATTCCCACTTCCGTCGTGACCAATTATTTTTGAATGCTGATCATTTTGACTATACAGATGCGGACCTAATCCATAAACACCAATATCATTAATAAAGGTTTGTGGAGTGCTCATTTGTGCAATCGTCTCTTCAGAAAGAAGCTTATAGTTAGAAACGTTAGCCATTAATAACTTAGACATATCTGCTGTAGAGGTAAATAATGAAGCCGCAGCAAGTGCTGTAAAAGTATTAGCTTGTCGTATACTGCCATCGTCTTTATAAATCGAAGCCACTTTTAGACTAGGGTTATCTATGGTCACAAAGGTAGAATTGTGCATTTCTAAGGGCTTAAAAACAGCCTCTGTCATATACTCTTGAAAGGATTGCCCGCTAACTTCTTCAATAACCAATTGCAATAAGGTGTATGCAGCTCCTGAATACATATACTCGCTTCCTGGCTCATAGCCCACTATCGCAACACCGTCAGAATGAGGAGCATCAGCTGCTTTTGTTAAGGACTCCTCTAGAGTTTGAACAATTTCATCAGCAGTAAAACCTTCATAGCCCAAATCATCAATCAAACCTGAAGAATGAGAGAGTAATCTTCTTATGGTTACTTTTTTATTGTCAAATTCACTTTCGGGAAGCTGCCATCTTGTGAGATAGTTGTCAACGGGAGTGTCTAAATCCAATTTACCTTGGGCTACCAATTTCATTATTCCAAAAGAAGTCACCCATTTACTCACCGAAGCGACAGGGAAAGAAGTGTTTTCATTTACAGGCTGGTCAACAGCATAGAAGAAATCTTTGGAAACTTTACCACCCTCAATGAGCAGCATGGCAAAATTGCCAACAAACTCCTTGTCTATTTTATCTTCTGTAGCTTTGATAAATGCTTCTGATGTATTCTCAGAAGTGATGGGTCTTAATAAAAATCCATCCATAAAACCGAAACCTATAAAGGCGGTCCAAATCAAAATAGCAAAAAAAATAAGGGCAGTGTATTTGAATATTTTCATAAAGGTGATTTAATAGTAGTTGGCGCATTTGAATTGTAGCCCGGATAGTTCTAAAACAACCTCACCACCTACTACCTAAAAGTAGCCATTAAAGATTTAAAATACCACCCACCACCTATAAGAAAGTCGAGGAGGCAGCAGCGTTTATGTTTCCTAGTCCGATTCTAGGCAAGATCTTATAATAAAAGGAAGCTTTCGTTGGGTTTATTGATGCCCTTTAGACAATTCTTTCAGCACTTGCATTGCCTTTTCTGCGTCTTTTGAATCCACAAAAATATGATCGTGATAATAGCCTGCAATAACATTGCAGCTGATATTTTTTTGGGTTAATGCGGTTGAAAATACAGCCGTCAAGCCTACAGCATCCAGAGAAGAATGCACCCTTAACGTAATCCAAGAGGCAATAAATTCATAGCTCAACTTCAGGGCGTCTGCCTTCCACTTCTCAATGACAATGGTTGTACCTTCATTTTCTTTGAATTCGCATATCGTGTCTTTCCGGTCTATCGCATCAAGGTCGTTTACAGTTGTAAAGATGTATTCCCCTTCGTTAAGTTGTGGTTTCATTCCTTTTAGTAATTGAGATAAGTTTGTTCCTCCAGCCATTTACTATTTTGTTTTATGTTTAAT
>CAXBCS010000066.1:0-16119 GCA_963974305.1 uncultured bacterium | reverse complement strand
ACCGATAACGACTAACAGATAACCATTGATAAACAGGAACGGGCTTCGACAGGCTAAGCCTGACATGAGTCAAGCTCCAAATCCTAAAGACCAACAACTAACCACTAATCCCTAATGCCTAAAGCTTAAAGTCTATTTCATTAAAAAACTTCGAATCGCCAAGTCATAACTCTGCAAGCCAAAGCCTAGTATAACCCCCTTCGCATGCTTGGATATATACGACTGATGCCTGAATTCTTCTCTTCCAAAAGTATTGGAAATATGAACCTCAACCACAGGAATCGAAATCGCCGCTACCGCATCACCTATACCCACAGAAGTATGTGTATAAGCCGCCGCATTCAAAATGATTCCGTCAAAAGTATCATCGGCCTTTTGAATTAGGTCTATCAACTCCCCCTCTATGTTCGATTGCTCATAAGACAACTCAGTGTCCGTAAAAGCAAACTGCAATTGCACAAAATAATCATCAAAAGAAGTGCCTCCATATATTTCTGGTTCGCGCTTCCCTAAAAGATTCAAATTCGGGCCGTTCAAAATGAGTATTTTCATAAACCAAATGTAATAAATGTAAGCCGAAGTTTAGTCTAGAGCAATTTCGCGAAAGCGAAAACATTCATATCCCTAATATCCATACAACATACAATTGTACCGCTTACGCGAAATTGCATTGCAACCCAATCCCTAATACCCTTTAAACATGCTCCTTCCCTATTCCTACATCGCTTTTCATTAGGTGGTTTCATCTAAAAAATCCCGAGCGCATTCCCATATTCTAAATCATTAATAGTTGTACTTTTACTTTCGTGAAATGGACCGCTGGCATATCAGATTATACCTATTATTTGCGTATTGAACGCGGATTATCAGCCAATACCATCGATAATTACGGACGGGATTTGAAGAAATTAGTCGCCTATCTAGAAACCCACGAAATCACTAAAAGTCCTATTACCATAGGCAAAGACGACCTACAAGCCTTCATCTATGCCCTTGCCAAAGAAGTGCAACCTCGCTCCCAAGCGCGTATTATCTCTGGCTTAAAAGGTTTTTTCAATTACCTCATCTTTGAAGACTATAGAGCCGATAATCCTATGGACTTAATGGAAGCTCCCAAAGTGGGTAGAAAACTGCCTGATACTCTCGCTGTTGAAGAAATAGACCTATTGATCGCCGCTATTGATTTAAGCAAACCTCAAGGGGAACGCAATCGTGCCATGCTCGAAACTTTATATGCCTGCGGTCTGCGTGTTTCAGAACTGGTAGGTATCCAAGTTTCAGATCTCTATTTTAAGGAAGGCTTTATTAGTGTAACCGGAAAGGGAGACAAACAGCGTTTTGTTCCCATAAGCAAGCACACTCAAAAATATATCGAACTCTACCGCAAGGAGGTTCGCTCTCATCAAGCAATAGATCCAAAGTTTAGCAACACCTTGTTTTTAAACAGACGTGGTAAACAGCTTACCCGTGCCATGGTATTTACCATCATAAAAGACCTCGCCGTTGTCGCAGGGGTTAAGAAGAATATAAGCCCGCACACCTTCCGACATAGTTTTGCTACCCACCTATTACAAAATGGCGCCGACCTAAGGTCGATCCAACAAATGCTCGGACATGAGAGTATTACAACTACAGAAATATATATGCATGTAGATCGCACCCATCTCGCCGATGAACTTGCCAAGTATCATCCCCGTTCAGATAAGTAGGTGCTATTCAAGGCTGTCCTTTTTGATTTTCGCTTTGGGTACGCCCATATTCTGAGAAGTAGGGCGTCTAACTGCTGTTTTTAATCGCTCTTGATCTTGAATTTTCACCTCTTTCTTTTCGGCTAGGTAATCCAAAATACGGGTGAGTGCAAAGCGCACACCTGGGTGATGTTTTACCATCGCCTCTTGATAGCGAACAGCTGGTTCGCTAAGGAGTCTTGCAAGTGGAGGCTCAACAACACCCCATTTATCCTTATCGTAGCCTTTATAGGCTTCTAAGGCCACATCAATACTGTCGTTATGTGCTGTTATCTTTTCAACAAGCCCCATAGGATCTGCAACCTTACCTTTAAAATGCGCCGTTACATCGCTGAATTTAATTTTATGCGGCATAAAGATATCTTCCAAAATGAACTTTCGGTTTTTGATTTTGGCCGAGACATACCTCGGGAACTTATCGATAGAAGTCACCGTTTCAATAATCGCCGATAGTTCTCCTACTCCCGGATCACCTGGAGCTCTTTCTAACTTCCATTCGTTGATTTTTCGAGCGGTATAATAGCCCTTGGAATTAATGATATTGATAAAAACCGGATTGAGGGTATCGATAGTCGCTTCTTTTTCGGCTAAATGCTCAAAGTGTTCGTGCAATTCGAGGACGCTCAAAAGGCCAGAATTATCAAAATACCCACCATCGAGATAATGTCCCTTAGATGGGATTTCTGCGGTAGGACTAAACAAAGGAAACCTATTAGTTGTTGAAATAGCACCAAAATAACTCAGCGATTTATTTTCATTTTCACCAGAAAATTCGAGGATATTATCTGCTCCAGAAAAAACATCATCAGGCACTTTGAGGGAGGAAGCCACCCCTTGTTTTCCAAGTGTAGAGGTGGTGTTAGTGATGAGAACAGGAAAGCTCGCCGAAGTTTCATCATACATATAGCGCCAGTAATCCCGATAGGTATGGGTATTAAACTCATCATCATCCATACCGGTAAGTCGTGCATGATTACGCATCGAATAATACGACCGATCCTTCCCGCCATAGGATTGCACAGGAATAATTTCTCTAAAAAAGTCCCAACCCATCAAAAATGTGAGTTCGTAGGAGAGTACATTAGACAAGGCCACTTCGTTGATACTTTTGCGCATTTGAGTATAGTCCCCTTTGGCATTGTAACGCAAAGCTGCATAATTACCAATCCCCACGGCTCCACCTGAAACTCCAGACATGGCTACAGTTTTTTGAAAGAAGCGCTTTCGCGAAAGCGAATCCAATTCATAAAAAAGCAGGGTATTCCAAAGGTTTGCTTTTAATCCACCCCCGTATGAACCTACATAAAAATAGTTATTCCCCGTGAAGGCCCTTTCAGAGCTTTGTAGTTTTTGTAAGAACGTCTTCACTGAAGGAACCGTATCCGTTTGAGTAGGCAAAAGTGTGAGTTCGTGCAAATCACTATCCATAGACGTACTCGCAAAAGTCCATACCGTAAGGATGGCCGTTAATATGGGAATACCTAGGCGTTTGAAGTAGTTGCTTTTGAGGCCGTGGGCATTGCGGTTGTAGTACAAGACAATTTTAAATAAGACAAAGAATACCCCATAGCTAAATATAATGTAAAGGGCAATGATGTTTATAGGGTTGATAAAAGCGGCAAAGGCAAAGAAAATATTGGAAAATAACAGCAGCAAAAGTGAGATTAAACCACTAACACTCATGACAAGAATAAAAACAATATTGTTACTTAAACTTCCACAACAAAATGGGATTAGTTTATGTCCGTTGTTAACGATAGCATTTTCACGATGAAATAAGACAATGTAGCGGGCATCATACATATTTGGATTGCGATTGTATAGGCGTACACTAAAGAAAACGTATTTCAGATAGGTTCTATTAATCTTGAAATAGATGTACAGGTAGGTATGTAAACACAGTGTTAGGAAAACAAAGGACAAGGTCCACAAACTCCACCCCACAAAGGCTGCAAGCAGCGAAGTAATTATACTTGATAGTAGGCATATAAAAATATAAGTCGGAAAATAGCGCGCATACCTATAAATATCTCCAATCACTTTTTTTACCTCAAGGGGGTCCGGATTCTGCTTTTCATGATTTGCAGAGTGTTTTAGAACTTCTCTCCAATGATTATATCGTTCCCCTTCGTTATGGTATTGGTACAAAGCAACCACCAACACGAGCAAACTAATACCTAGGATATCAAAATCCAGTTCGAAATATTGAGAAGTTACTCTCAAAAAAATATTAAAAAAGGCCACATACAAAAGAATGCCAAGACTCCGTCGCCAGCGTTTTATAACTTCATTATTGAACCCCTCTCGAGCCTTCAAAGTCGCATGACTGGTATCATAATATATGACACCTAAGCCCTTTGGGTCGTCTTCAGGAATCTCCTTATCCAAGGTCACTTTTCCAGTTAAAAGCTCTTGATTTCCTTTAGCTAAAATGGAAGCTAAACTTTCAGAACCTCTTGATTTTGGCCAAAATCGCGCCTTTCTAATACGCATTATATTGTTATTGCCAAACCACCAAATCTCAAAATAAGTCGGGTAATGGGCTAAAATTATGGCGAGGAAGATGAGTAGGAAAAACAAAAGAAATACATTCCAACCACTATCTAATAGATTGACAACAAGTGTACCTCCCTGTGGCATTAGTGTGAGTAAAATATACACTACCCCTATAAACAATAAACTCAAAATACTGGTTCCTAGAAAACGGGTGATAATACGATATTGGGTATGTATATACTTCTCAAAAATAAACCCTAGATAAAAGAGTATACAGATAGCATACATGAAATACTTAAAACTAGAAACCTCCTTTAAAAACGGCTCCGTAAAGGACATATATAAGATTCCTTCAATGACAACAGCAATAAAGGCTAAAAGAGCAAAAATTAAGTAGACGTTAATAATGACTCGGCGTTTTGGTTGAGGATCCTCATATTCTTCGTCCCTTTCGTCTTCAGGGATTTGAGGATAAATGGATTTTGCCAAACTTCTTACACCTTGATAAATGATGTAAATGGTAGTATAAGCCCAGAAAGCGTTAACTATAAAAAATAAATAATAGGCAAGTTGATTTTGTAAAGGGCTTTGTTGTATCATCTCTGATACTGCCTGAAAATGCTCCCAATGTTCGTGAGGAGGTTTTACAATAAAGCCATCGATTTTAAAAATTCTTGTAAGAACTCCTAAGAGAATAAAAAGAAACCCACAAAGAAAATAACGCGCCTCCCCCTTTAGACCGAATAGACTCAGTTTCATCGCATGATTGTTTTATTAGTAAATACCGAGGGAAATTAAATTTACAAAAAATATTAACGCAGAGTTTAATAAATTGAAAATCAGATGATTATACTAAGTACAGTAAAAGGCGTATTGAGTTCCTCTAGGCGAACCACTTTCACTGTTTTCTTTTCTGAGGAAGAACCGTAATTATCATAGACTGTAAATTTTAAGAAGCTAGGTTGCCCTTTGTCATTTTCGGTAAAGCCATAATTGACGACATTAAATTTCCAGGTTCCTGCATCTCCTGAGGTGAGAAAAAATTCTTCCATGCTAAAACCAGCCGTTTTTTCTTGTAATAATCGTCCTGCTGCATCTTTTACAGTATGATTCCAAGTAAAGAATCGATTTTGCGGATTGACAATTTGCAAATCAAAAAGGGATCTAGGATCGGTCCATGAAACAATGATACGACGGCTAATGACTTCTGGAGCTTTTATACTCATAGAAGGAAGTTCATTGGTTTGAATTTTATTTCTATGCTTGGCGACAAAGTTTCGAAACTCTTTCTCTACAGATTCGGTAAAAGTGATAGCATTAGATCCTTTCTCTAGACATTGATTCCAGAGATTGATGTATTGTTCTTTAGCCTCTTCAATCGCTCCTAACTCAGACTGCAATAATGCGAGGTCTCTTTGTGCTTGGATTTGATTAGGAAAAGACTGCGTTATTAATCGTAAGCTTTGAATCGCATTTAAAGTATTCCCAAACTCTTCATATTTGAAGGAAGCGATATACAATGCCGATGGATCGTCGGGAAACTTCTCTTCTAGATTGGATAATATCCGACTAACCACCAAAGGGTTGCCCCAGCCTCTAAAATAAGTGGCAACATCTACGTAAAACGACACTTGATCGCCAAAGAATTTTCGTTGTTCAATATAGGTGTCGTAGGCAGTATCAATATCCTGAGTGACGAGTAGTTCTTGTATATAGGATACATCGGGAAGGGCGTCTAGTTCAACAGATTCGTCATTGTAGTAAGCAGTCGTGCCTACTTTTCTCTTTACACTGAGATCTTTGGTCCCTCTAGTGGCATATGCCTTGGTGGTGATAAGAATCACTCCGTTCTTTCCTAAGGTACCATAGCGATTTGTAGCAGTAAGTCCTTTTAAATAGGTGATATCAGCAATATTATTTGGGTCGATATTGAGTGTGGATGCAAATGTTTCTGTACTAGAAGCAGAACTAGCCTTTGCTGTAGCTACACCATCTATAACCACAAGTCCATATTGGTCACCTAAAATGGTCATATTCTTATGACGGCCCAAGAACTGTGTTAAATCTACGCGAGTCGTCGCTGCGTCATTAGCAATTTCAAGATTGGAAAATTGTCCTTTCACGGCTTGTTTTACATCCAAATCAATAGGAGAGATTTCATCTTCACTTATAGATTGCACGGCATAAGTAATTCGCTTTTTAGATTTTTTTTCATTCCCAATATAAACGAGTTCATCTTCGGGTTCTAATTGGGTTGTAAGCACTACCTCATCAAGAGCGTCACCATCAAAAGGTAAAAAGATATTTAAAGGTCTACCTCTTGTAATACGTTTCTTCATAGGCTTTTTACCCACATAAGTGACCTCTATAACATCTCCAGCTTTCGCCGAAATACTAAAATTTCCATCATCATCTGTCGCTACAACCTCAGTACCACCAATGACCTGCACTTTAGCACCTACTAAGGGAATAGTATCACCCGCCTCAGTGGTTGTTACCCTACCTCTAAAGCTTGTAATCTGCGGCACATTCATAGCCGTGGCACTTTCTAGTTGATGAAAACTCCCAGCGGTTTGTGCGGCTAGCAATTTCAAGTGCACCACTTTTTTAACTGGAATAGAATTAAGAATTATAACAGGAGCGTTTGCTGTTTTTGGAAAAGTATCAATGGCACTTTCCCCGTCTGTGAGAACTAAATAATAAGCTGCTTTCTTAGAAAGATCTAATAAATCAAAAGCGGTGGCTCCGTCATAGGTCGTTGTAACAAGGCGGGCTGCAATTTGAGACCAATCTCCCTTCTCTACTACATAGCTTTCTTGATACAAGAGCGAATTAGAAAAAGCTACTACTTGAACTTGAGCCTCGGGATGATCTTGAAAAAAGGTCTCCAAATAATCCATTTCAGCCGTTAAATTTCTTCCTTCCATACTTAAAGAAGCGTCGAAATAAAGTACTATTTCAACGGGATCTGCTTGCGTTTTCAAGTCCGAACTAAAGCCAGTAGAGACGAAAGCAAAAACTGAAAGTAATATATAAAGAAGTCCACGTTGCATAACTCTTTGATTTTAGTCGATAAGCAATAGTTTTTCTTGTCGTTCATTGACGTATTCAAAACCATTGGTCCCCCAAAATCCTGCTTCTTCAAGCATAACCCGAATATCTTTTTGCCATTCTTTGAGGGTAACCGTAGTATTCAGTTCAATGGCATAGACCGTATTTTCAAACAAAGTGTAGTCACCCGTTCCTGGAACTCCGCCTTGGGAATCCCACATACCAATAGTTGGTCCAGCCGAATGGCCATACAAACCTAAGGGATGTGTGTAAATTGAAGGTAAATACCGTTCGTCTTTTCCTTGTTTTAAGGCTGCTGCCAAAATTTCATTCCCCGACTTACCCGTTTGAAAATTGGTCGTAAGTATATCTTGAATCCTATTTCCAGCTTGAAAAGCGCTATGTAAAAACTCGGGTGCATCTTGTTCTCCATCCTTTAAAACATAGGCATGTTGCTGGCAATCGGTATTGAGTCTTAAATAAGTAATCCCAAAATCACAATGCAATAAATCGCCTTTTTGAATGATTTTTCCGGCAGGGCGGTTTGAAAATGAAACAATATGACTTTCTAGTTTTTCTTCAGATCGTTGAATATCGACAGTAGGATGAAACCAAGTTTCCAGTCCCATATCGGTCACTCGTTGACGCAAGTACCACACCACATCATCTGTTGTTGTTTCACCAGCCCTAATCACCTTGCTGCTAAAGGCGTCTTTGATAATATCATGGGTAACGGCTACCAATTGTCTGAAAAACTTCATCTCTAGAGCCGTGCGGGTTTCAATCCACGAAATCGCTAAAGGCTCTGCCGATACTATTCGTTTTTTATAGGTATCAGGCAATACCTTCATAAAGGCATCATAGTCGGTTTTTACAATCCCGTCTGCCAGTCCAAAATGATCTGAGTAATTGAGTGCGATTTTTTGTGGATCACGCTTGGCGATCATATCTACCAAAGCCTTCCATTGATCGGGCTCCTTTTCTTTATCCCAGGCAGAGTCAATATTGGCACCCACATTATAGCGTGCAATGGCCTTCTTTTCAAAGGCTTTAGTAATTGGATTTCTATAAAAGACAAGAATGGTTCTTCTACGGGCATTGAGCCAAGTAGCGGGCAACATAGTTTTTAGAACGGGGTCCTCATTGTATTCTCGAGAAATTAAAACCCACATATCGATCTCTGCCCTCTCCATTAATGATGGTAAGAGATTATTGAAGCGATCTGCTAGGATTTCATCCATAACTTCAGCACGATCACGTTCTGAGAGGATTTGGCTTGTAGCAAAGCTTGAAATGGATAAAAAAAGTAAAAAAATTAATCTGTGCATTGTACCGTGTTTAGGGTGTACCTAAAAATACGCATAAAATAAAAAAGAGTATCCGTGGGATACTCTTTTCTATTAAACTATAATTAGTTCTTATTCTTTTTTCGCTTCTTTCGTTTCTTCTTTTTAGTATCCTTCTTATCGTCATTAGGCTTCACACCCAATTGCTCATAGGACATTAAAGTTCCAATTTGTTCAGCGTTTAATATCTCAACCAATTTTTTTTCGAACCTAGCATTTGCTTCAATAATCATGGGCTGCTTCTCGTCAAATTTTAATTCAGGATTATAAGCAATATCTACTTTCTCTCTATAAAAATCTTTGAGATAGCTTTTGAGAACTTCTTTCTTAAAGGCGTCAATTTTTAGTTCCTGAGCATAGCGAGTCGCGCTTGCTTGCGCCATCACAATGACATCTGGCTTTTCTGGCTCACCAGCTTCCAAAGCTCTTGGAGGCGGTGTATATCCACGTTGACCACGTTGAACGGATCCTAAATTTTGTGCTATACTCGTCGTAAATGTTCCTAGAAGAACCAATATACATACGGATTTTTGGAGGGCTTTCATGCTCATAATTTTTGCAAATATCATCATTTTTACTGGCACATACTAATCAAATAGGATGCCGAAAATCTTAATTCTTAATAATATCCAAGATTTCTGGTAGTATACTTAAAGCTGTAAGAGCAATAGCTCCTCCCAACTTGGTTTTAGGTGTAATGGTAGCTGCCTCCTTAGATGTTGTTCCTTCTTGCTTCACTTTTTTTCTATTGGCAATTTTCCTTGAGGAAGCCGTGCTATTATCTCTCAATATCAAAACCCTATTTTCAGAATCTACTTCATAATTTTCAATGGCATATTGATATGCCACATCAATACCGTCGCTTTCATCATCCATAGTTTCCATGAAGTATAACTGCGTCATAGCATCTAGAATGTCCTCTTCGTTAGAAACTGCAGTAAAGTCAAGAATTGTTTGATTATCGGCCCCATAAGTACCCACTGCAATACGATCTCTAGCTGTTAATCGCTTTAAAAGTAAGCGCATTCCATGTTCTATAAAAAAACGTGAGTCAGAAGAGATACCCTCTTCCCTTGTTTCAACGAGTATATACAATTGCTGTGGTTCTTCGGCAGGAAATCTATCTGCTGCGTGGGTAATCAATGCTTCAATAGTAAGCATAGTGGTTTCTACTTCCTGATCGGTTTCTTGTGCAAATCCTAACTGAAAGCTTAAGAATAAGATGAATGTGATTTTGGCTAGTTTCATAACGTCTTGTTTTAGTTTAAAGTAAAACTACACGCATCTCTATTGCCGAACAATAGCCAATGAGCCAACACCTCTTATTAATGAGGGAAGTAGATTTTAGGTTTTATCCGATAATAGTGCTTTTCGGATCGTTTGTCCACGTTGTAACTTTCCATTCTCGGTGCGTACAAACTGAGGCATGGTAATGATTACTTTAGGGAATTCGTAACGGAGTAATTGAGAATTGGATTCCTCCTCACCTTGCTCGACAGTTGGCAATTTCGCGAAAGCGAATACCTCATCCTGCTCGACAAACAAAGCGAGCTTTTCTCCTAACTGATCATCGGCGATGCCACCCACAAAAAAAGGACTATCGATAAGGGGTGCCAATTTAGCTTCAATTTGCTCCGGATGTAATTTGATTCCGCCACTATTAATGACATTATCAATGCGACCAAGCCACTCAAATTTCTTGTGTGTGAGTAGTCGGACAATATCATTAGTGATCACTGGGTCCGTACTTACGTCAGGTGCTTTTATCACTAAACAAGAGCGATCATCTATAGAAACAGTAACATGTGACAAGGTTTTAAAAGGAATATGTTCTCCTCTTTCTTTTTTAGAATTAACACGTCTTGCGGCTATATGTGTAACCGTTTCTGTCATCCCATAGGTTTCATAGATTTTTGTATCTACCTCATACAAACGATTTAGTAATGCAGGTGGTATAGTCCCTCCGCCTACAATAAGTTTCTTAATAAGATGCATCCGACCTAGAGAGTTATCTAACTGAAATGGAGTCATGGCACAAAAGTCATAACGCCGAAATACATAATCTAAGGGATTGGAATTAGGCAAGGCCATATCGAGATGCCAGCCCAGTATCATCGCCCGTACAATCATCATTTTGCCCGATATAAAATATGCAGGTAAGCACAACAAAGCCGTAGTCTTTTCGGGAAGTTTAAAATGATTCCCAGTGGCTTTAGCACTGTGAACCATATGCTCTTTTTTAATTCTTATAGACTTCGGAGAGCCGGTAGAGCCAGATGTATTTACAGTGACATATTTTGAGTCATTTAACCAGTCGAGTAAAAAACTACCAATAGCCTCCTCATAAGGCTCCCCTTCTTTGATACATTCGTAGGCCTGTTCTTTGAGACTTTCTATGGTATACGACCTTCCATTCAATTTGAATTTAGGATGCAACATATTATATCTTTCAGAAACTAGCTTCATAAGGCCTAAAAGTAAAGGAGGAATGTGAAGTTAAGGTTATCTCTATATAAATCAAATGTCAATTAAACAATCTCCTCATTAATAGCTACCGGCGGCGTCACTTTCCCTGTAAGTTTTTCTTTCCAGTTTGTCCATTTGTATTTTTTGGCAAAGACAAAGGTGAGAAGCGGCAGTATGATAAAGATAGGAACAATTTGACCTATTGCCGTAGGCTCAGACCTATCTATTAATATCGAATTTGTTTGAAGCGCCGTCCAATCGGCAGTAACTAATAAAGCAATAATCATATTGTTTGCAGCATGAAAACCTAAAGCAAGTTCGAGACCTTCATCCATCAAAGTAATGATCCCCAAGAAGAATCCTAAACCAATATATACTGAAATAATACTATAACCGATTTTTTCAATTTCCGGATTCACAATATGCATTAATCCAAAAGCCAAGGAGGTTACTACTAACGGCACCCATCTATTACCTGCAACTACTCCTAAACCTTGCATGATATAACCTCTAAAAAAGTATTCCTCAAAACTTGTTTGCAATGGCAAAAGCAATAATGTAATTGCAAATAAGCCCAAAAATGGCAGGAGCTTAAAGTTGACTTCAAACATCTCTGGCACCGCAAAATAAGCAATACCGGTTGTGATAATTGAGAATAATCCCCAGATCATAAATGCAAAAAATATACGCCCCCAATCTATCTTAGGTCTCGAGGTGGTAAGTTGGGTCCAATTTTGCTTGTGAAGAAATTTTACAACAAGCCATAACACTAATAGTCCGCCAATGAATGTAAAAAGCATTAGCACCAAGTAAAAATTACTCTCCCCTTCATAGAGGTCGAGAAAATTATTTGCCCCAGATTCCATAAATTCTGTAAGATTTTCAGAACGCATAAATGCTGATGTGATAATAGGTATGACGCCTATTATCTGCCAACCAATAATAAAAACGGCTAAAAAACCGAGTAGGTAACGCCAGCCGGCATGAAGTGATTTATAAGCCTGTTCTATGTACATATGTGTTATAGTTTAAAATCCCATTTTTTTAGGGGGTTATATAAAAGTTGTCCTTTTCGTACTTCTAGAGGAGATTCCATATTATTGGTAAACAGACTTCCCGTTCCCAAACCTTGATGTCCCTTTGCATTTAATGAATAGGTCCATTGGGCAATGGCACTTAATCCTATATTACTTTCTAAGGCCGAGGTAATCCACCAACCAATACCGAGTTCATTTGCGAGCGTAATCCATTGTTTACTGCCCTTAAATCCTCCTACAAAACTGGGTTTTAATATAATGAATTGCGGACGCACCGTCTCTAAAAGTCTGCGTTTTTTTTCAAGATCGATGACTCCTATGAGTTCCTCATCCAACGCAATTGGGATAGGTGTAGCAGCACATAAGGCTTCCATCTCTGATAGCTGACCCGCTTTAATAGGTTGCTCGATAGAATGTATATCTAAACTTGCCAATACACTTAAGATTGCCGGGGCTGTTTGTGAAGTAAAGGCTCCATTGGCATCTACGCGTAAGGTCATGATGTCTTTATTGTAGTGACTACGAATAAAACGCAATAGGCTAAGCTCCTTTTTTATGTCTATCGCCCCAATTTTCATTTTAATACAATCGAAACCTTGCTCGAGCTTCTCATCAATCTGATCTCTCATAAACCCTTGATCCCCCATCCAAATAAGACCATTGATTGGGATTTCAGCCTTGGATTTTGTAAATGAGGATGGAAATAATTCATAAGGATCCTGACTAGAAAGGGATTTAAAAGCCATTTCAACACCAAATTGAATGCTTGGATACTCTTTCAAAGATTCCCATAATGCATCTGGCCCCATGTCTATATGGTCACAGGTCCATTGTAACATTTGTTCATAGTCGGGGCGGTCATCATAGCTCAAGCCGCGTAAAATTCCACACTCTCCTATTCCTTTGCGTTCCCCTTGAGATATGATAATAAACCAAGTTTCCTTAGTCTGTAAAATTCCACGGGAAGTGCCGCTAGGACGTTTAAATTCGAGTATATATTGCTTATAGACAGCTTTCATGGAGGTAGCGCTTACGCGAAATTGCGATTCATGCAAATAGCTGCAAAATTATATTGTAAGGGTATCGTTAATGTCTAGTAAGATCAACTGTTTTTTTCTAGCTGAAAAGGTCTTTTTAGCCAACTCGTGATCAATGGTGATAAAACCAAAAGTATCATAGTGACATCCTAATATTTGATCGCATTGTACAAATTCAGCTGCGATTACAGCATCATCTATACCCATGGTAAAATTATCACCAATTGGTAGAATTGCTAAATCCAATGTATAGGTCATAGGAATCAACTGCATATCCATAGTCAAGGCCGTATCGCCAGCAATATAAATACATTTGCCATTTGCGCTTAATACAAACCCTCCTGGTTGTCCGCCATTGGATCCATCGGCAAAGGAACTGGTATGTATAGCATTTACAAATTTCAGTTCGCCAAAATCAAAATTCCACTTCCCTCCGTGATTCATAGGGTGCACTTTAAGCCCTTTAGCCTCATAATGCATCGCAATCTCATAATTACTCACAATGGTAGCTCCTGTTTGTATCGCAATAGCCTCTGCATCTAAAACATGATCCTGATGAGCATGCGTAAGTAAAATATAGTCGGCTTTTAGGTTATTGATGTTTACAAGATCCTTTGACAAAGGATTCCCAGTGATAAATGGATCCACTATGATCGTGGTACCATCTAAGCCAATTTGAAAGCTATTTTGCCCAAAAAATGTAATGTCCATAGGTCTTAGGTGTTTCCCTCAAAAATACGAAAGTCTTGAGGAAAATATGGCAAATAAAAACCCCGCAGTTATTCACTGCGGGGTTCATTATAAAAAAGTGATGTTTTTACATCATTAACGCTTTACAATACGTTTTACCGTAGAAGCACTCTCTGTAGAAATACGTGCAAAATATATTCCCGTTGCAAAATGTGCAATTGAAATTTCTTTAGCGGAATCCATATCTGTTAGTGAAATCGTATCGATAATACGACCATTCACGTCTAAGATGGTCATAGTTTCTAATGAAGCACCAGAACCATTGGTCAATGTAAATACATTGGCGGTTGGATTTGGATAGATAGACAATGCATTACTTAAAGCAAGATCATTTACACCTAAGGTGCCATCAACCGTTACATTAAATACACATTCTGTAACATTTCCAGCTGCATCTGTTGCTGTAATGGTAACCTCAGTTGTACTACCATCGGCAACCACTGTTCCAGCAGCAGGATCCTGAGTAGTAACTAGGTCGGCTCCAGAAGAACAAGCATCAGAAGCTAAGGTCGTCCAATCTGGAAGCGTATAGTTTCCTGTTGCATCTGGTGACACTGCAAAATCATCTGGACAATCAATCGAAGGTGCAGAAGTATCAGTGATTGTAACATTAAAAGTATGCAAGGTCTCATTACCCGCAGCATCCATCACTGAATATGTCACTGTAGTTGTACCTACAGGAAATGCAGATCCACTTGCTAAACCTTCTGTCAATGTAATTGTAATATCAACGTCATCTGTACAGTTATCAGTAGCTGCAACTGGGTCATAATTTACAATTGCTGAACAAAGACCACCTGGTCCACCAGTACCTGTAAAGATATCAATAGGTCCAGTTACCTCTGGCGCTGTAAAATCTCCAACCGTTACTGTAAAAGAACAAGAAGTTGTATTTCCTGCGATATCTGTTACATCAAAGGTATTGATAGTATCTCCAGCTGGGAAAGTATCGCCTGACGCAAGACCAGCAGTTTGAACAATCGTTAAATCAGCTCCAGAAGGAACGATGATTGCAGAAAATCCAGAAAATTGAGCTCCTAGGTTTCCAGGTGTTTCATACGCAATACCAGCATCTTGGCATCCTACGTATCCTGGAGCAGTTTCGTTTGCAGTACTACTACCTGAATTATTGTATCCTATTAAAAAATTTGCATTATTAGGCGAAAGCACTTCAATAACCATCGTTGTACCCGGATCAAGAATTGCATTAATAGGTACAATTACTGATGTTAGAGCTCCATTAGGCACTGTAAAGTCTACAGTAGCAAGTGGCGTTAAAGCATCAGACATAGGTGGTGTATAGGCAACAATTCCTCCAGGAATGTCTGCTTGGTCATATATATTGATTGTCCCTACAGGAGCATTAGTAGCAGACCCTACGCCAACTTCTACTTCTGAAAGAACAAATGAATTAACAATCCCCATAGCTGCAAGATCAAATTCTCTTACATGTCCAGTTACCTGCCCAGGACAATCCAAGGCGTCATTTACAGTTTCATCTGTATTCTGAGAGAGACGTGCTCCACAATCGTCAGAGATCATAGGGAAATCATATTGAACAACTACTGGATCGCTACAAGCTGGTCCAACACCAAGATCATCTGGACAAGTAACAACAGGAGCTCCTGTATCTGAAGCTGGGTCACATAAGGTGATTGGAGTTACTACTGCAACAGACGTAAGTTCCACGCTTAGATTTCCAGTATTACTACTAAATCCTGTAGCTAATATGTAGTAATCGGAAACTCCGTCAGAAGTAAATGTAAAATAACTTCTACTGTTTCCACAATTGGTGAAATCATCGTCATTATTTCCTAGACATACCAAGGCTCCACATGAACCTGTAAAAACAGAAACTTCAGTATCAAAGTCAGAAGCACACAAAGAGACAGTCACATCAGATGGAGTCCCTCCATCATTATAAACATACCAAACACCTTGAGCATTTGATGAAGTAAAACATCCCGCCCCATCAACAGTAGCTGAAGTATTATTTGCTGTTAATGTGTCACCATCCATAATGGTAATGGCATTAGCACAATCATCATTAGGCGGTTGTGCAAAAGCCATCGCTGAGAAAAGCAAGCAAATGACCATAAGAGTAATTTTTTTCATAAAAATCTATATTATTGGTTTGAATGTCCGTATAAATTCCTAATTATAGGAATATTTCTTAATTTAGCTGTTT
>CAXBCS010000065.1:0-16684 GCA_963974305.1 uncultured bacterium | reverse complement strand
TATATATTATTACTTTACAAAGACTGAAAGCAACGCTTTCAAAGTCGAAGTAGAACGAAAAAAGATCCAAGGCGTAGCCTGGAGCAGATTTGATGTATTGGATCCCTACATGGGATCAGCGTAGCTACTCCCATTTATATATTATTACTTTACAAAGACTGAAAGCAACGCTTTCAAAGTCGAAGTAGAATGAAAAAAGATCCAAGGCGTAGCCTGGAGCTTTGAATGATGTATTGGATCCCCACTTTGGGATCAGCGGAGATAATCCCACTAAAAAAACATCCATCCTAAATCCTTCCTTCAAAGGAAGGACTTCTTTAGGTCGTTACTAGATTTTAATTAGATTTTGAATTGGACTGCTTCGTTAAACCTTTAAAAGCATCCATCCTAAATCCTTCCTTCAAAGGACGGACTTCTTTAGGTCGTCACAAGATTTTTATTTTGATTCTGAATTGGACTGCTTCGTTAATCCTTTAAAAACATCCATCCTAAATCCTTCCTTGTAATTCAGAAATCTTTTAGGTTTTATTAGGGATTTGGTTAGGGGAAACAATAGTAGTCTATGCCAGTGGATGTTGAATCTTATGTTTAAAATTTTAATTAGCATAACATACCAAAGCATTGAGAAATTACCTAGCTTTAGATATTGGAAATTAAAAAGTTAATAGAATGGAATATGTAATCATTATCATTAAAATTATTATAGCCGCTAGTATTTTGAATGTTTGGTTATTTCGATTTAATAAATCTACTATGTGGAGAGGGGCTAGTGCTGGGAATATGAAGCAGGAGTTTGAAGCATATGGATTGCCTGAATGGATGATGTATGTAATTGGAATATTAAAAGTTTCCTTGTCTTTGGCTCTTTTGGCGTCTATCTATTATACGCAGTTGGAGGAAATCGCCGCCTTTGGTTTAGCAATTTTAATGCTAGGCGCCATTGGAATGCATATGAAAATTGGTGACCCGATTAAGAAGTCTTTACCTGCCATCATTTTTTTGACACTATCCTTAATTGTGGCATTAGTACCCTAGGTTAATGAAGGTCATATAAAAAATAAAAAAAGAGATATCCATTAAGAATCATAAAGCATAATGAGGGAAGTGACAACCGTATAGAATCCTTTATCCTAATTCGAACAATAAAGCCTAAAAGCATCAAAATAGTGAGTCCGCCTGCGGCAATCACTCCTAATAAAGGACTTGCGAAGCCTAGTAGAAGTAAACACCCTCCAAGAATTTGCGATAGGCCCGTGATTTTGCGTTGTAGTTCGTTGAGCTTAAAACGATTAAATTCCAATTTCATCTTTTCAGAAATTAAGCAGCTAAATCCATATATTAAAAATGAGATAGCTGAAAAAAGTACTAAAATGATGTGTAGTGTTTTCAAAGGATATTCTTTTATTTATGAAGCCAAGTTAGGCTAATCTATTTAGAGGAGGCAGAGTGCTAATATTCGGACTTCCAATCATTGAATTCCTAAATGAATAATTGGCTGAAGTATGTATTTTTCTCCGTTTCAATAAAAAAACCCTGTCACATCTTTAGTGCAACAGGGTCATATTAAGATCATTATACGTTTTTAACGTTCCTTAAAAAGCAGGATCCGGTCTGCCTTTTAAACGTACTTCTATTTTCTTTTTCTTTACCGTCAAACGCTTCATTAAATCCATTATTGTTGCGTCCTTAGAACTCTTGTAAAGTTCGTTTAAAGCTAGGATTAGACGTTTAGCCTCTCTTGATGCTTCCACTCTGTCACTTGTTGACATGTGGCTCATTTTGGCTTTTTCAAAGTCTAATGCTTCATTAATTAATTCCATACTATTATTTGATTATTCTAGTGCAAATTTACTTAAACAATTTTTCGTTTTCTAATATTTACCAATGATTAATACAATTTTATGATAAATTTAATCTTTAGTCACTTAATAAAGTGTTTCATATAGTAAATATTTCCCTTAAAATGAATTTGCAATTTTGTGATTAGTTTACCTAATTGCCTAATTAATTACTATCAATGATATAAAAAAAACAGGGCATTTACTCAGTAAAGTTTTATTAAAAGGCTATAACAAACCACAAAAAGGTATGGTTATTTGTATACCTGTAGTCAATGTTTTTGGGTTCCTTAGTCTGCGTCGAGAATTTCCTGATGGTAGAGACTTGAATCGTGTATTTCCAGGCTCCAAAGGCGGTTCGCTAGCGAGTATATTTGCCTACCATTTGATGAAAGAAATTGTGCCCTTAGCCGATTACTGTTTAGACTTTCACACGGGTGGGGCAAATCGGTTTAATGCGGCCCAAATACGAATTGACGAAGGGGATGCCGAAAGTTTGGAGTTGGCCAATACATTTGGCGCGCCTTTTATCATCCAATCGGTGCAACGTGAAAAGTCGTATCGGGAATCTGCTATTAAGTTAGGTAAAAAAGTACTACTCTATGAAGGAGGAAAGTCTTTAGATATAAATGACTCAATAACTCAGAGTGGTGTCAAGGGAGCACTAAGAGTTATGCAACATTTAGGAATCAGAGATTTTAAGGAGGAGCTAAAAATTAGTTCTAAAATAAAAGAAGTTCCAATAGTTATTGAAAAGTCTAGATGGATTAGAGCTAGACATTCAGGCATGTTTCGAACAAAAGCTGTCCTAGGGAAGCTCTATGAAAAAGGAGATATTATAGGGAGTATTTCAGATCCATTTGGATATTTTGAAAGGGAGATTAAGGCTCCTAATACCGGCTATATTTTCTGTATAAATCATACCCCAATTGTCAATAAAGGTGATGCTATTATTCATATATCCAAAGATAAAAGTGAGTGATAATAATAATGGCCCTTTGTAAAGGTCATTGCATACCTAAACCTGCTGGAGTGACCCTTTACCGAGTTAGGTGTCTTAATGGTATACACATATAAATACTTATTAAACACAATCAACCAATTATGAGTCTCAAAACTGTAGCAGCTTTTTTCTTTGCAATTCTCATTGTTATTTTTTCTATCCAGAATTCTGAAACCACTACTGTTAATGTGTTGTTTTGGGAAATATCAATGTCACGAGTGCTCATCATTCTTGGTAGTTTTGGGATTGGTATTTTGGTTGGGCTCCTTGCTTTTATGAGAAATCCATTTGCTACACATAAAAAATAACGACATGGCCAAGATAATAAAAGTTGACTTACTCTCGGTACCAGATGCAATTCATGTTGGCGACAATGACACCGATATTACAGTAGTTACCAAAATTGAATTTCACGACATTGATATTCAAATGCAGATGGATTATTACTTGCATCTTTTTGTATACGATGTTCATGGTGATGTAGATCCTCCTTTAATTCTGTCTAACTGGGATGAGTGTAGGGTATTAGCTATCAAAACATCTTTAGATAGACCAGAAGATTTTTTAGGCAAGGCTTCCATATATATAAATACAAGTCAAAAAGAAATGACAATTACTAAGCCTATGGCCTTAAAGCTTGGGAAATTTAATCAACGAGGAGCATATCATACACGTAAACTTGAAATTTTTGCGACTGCAGCACCTGCAATTAGTCGTATTTCAAAATGGTCACAGCCTTTTACCACACAAGTGATGAGATAGCTGATAATTCTAAAAATTGAAGATTTCTCTTTAAGGTTTATAGTTTCTTCTAAAGCGAGGCATTAGTTTTTTTTTGTAAATAAGTACCTCTAATTATCTCAAGAAATCTATTGACATAAAAGAGTAATTTTATTTGTGACTTTTAACAAACTCCTGTGTCTAAAAATGGATGCAATATCAAATAATGCAATCCCTATAGTTATCATATGAAAACAAAAGATATCGAAAATATTGAGCTTAAGTACTTGGAATTAAAGGACTATAAAGAGCTTAAAACTGCCATGATTTCGGCATATACAAACATGCCAGATTCTTATTGGAAGGAACACCATATTGAATCTTTAATAAATAAATTTCCCGAAGGTCAGGTGGTTATAAAAATCAACGGAGAGCTTGCGGGCTGTGCCCTGTCTATTATTGTGGATTATGACAGTTTTGAAGAGGTGCATACTTATAAGGATATTACAGGGGATTATTCATTCAGTACACATAGTAGTGATGGGGATGTACTCTATGGGATTGATGTCTTTATAAAACCAACTTTTAGAGGATTGCGTCTTGGAAGAAGACTTTACGATTACCGAAAAGAGGTCGCAGAAAACTTAAATTTAAAAGGGATTGCCTTTGGAGGTAGAATGCCTAACTATCATCAGTTTTCTGAACAAATGTCTCCAAAAGAATATATCGAAAAGGTAAAGCGTAAGGAGATAAATGATCCCGTTTTAAACTTTCAAATTTCCAATGATTTCCACCCTTCTAAGGTCATGAAAGGCTATTTAGAAGGAGATGCCGCTTCCAATGAGTATGCTGTTCTTATGGAATGGGACAATATTTATTATGAAAAACCAAGCAAAAAGGCAGCGACTCAAAAAAGAATCGTTCGCTTGGGCTTGATTCAATGGCAAATGCGTCCTTATAAAGATTTAGATGCCTTATTGAAACAGGCAGAATTCTTTATTGACGCTGTTGCAGGTTATCGATCTGATTTTGCCTTATTTCCTGAGTTTTTTAATGCCCCATTGATGGCAGATTATAATCATCTAAAAACTCCAGATGCCATAAGACAGTTAGCAAAACATACCAAGGCAATTGTGGAGAAATTTTCTGAATTTTCAATTTCCTATAATATTAATATTATCTCAGGCAGTATGCCAGAGATGAAAGATGGTCGCTTATACAATGTAGGCTACTTATGTCGCCGTGATGGGACTATAGAACGCTATGAAAAACTACATGTGACGCCAGATGAAGCCAAAGTATGGGGAATGCAAGGTGGAAGCCAGATAAAAGCTTTTGATACAGATTGCGGAAAAATAGGGGTTCTAATTTGTTATGATTCTGAATTTCCAGAACTCAGCCGACTACTGGCAGATGAGGGCATGGATATTCTCTTTGTTCCCTTTCTTACAGATACTCAAAACGGCTATTCTCGAGTGAGACACTGTTCACAAGCAAGAGCTATAGAAAATGAATGTTATGTAGCCATCGCAGGTAGTGTAGGCAATTTACCTAATGTTGAGAATATGGATATCCAATTTGCACAGTCCATGGTATTTACTCCTTGTGACTTTTCATTTCCAACAAACGGAATCAAGGCAGAAGCAACACCTAATACAGAAATGATACTTATTGCAGACGTTGATATTCATTTACTGCGCGAACTCAATCAATTTGGAGCGGTAAAAAATTTACGAGACAGAAGAACAGATTTGTATGAGCTTAAAAAAAAGTAAAACAAAATGTTCGTTTGAGTATTGCCTTAAAATTAATATAGAACACAGTAACATCCATATTCAATAGTATTCAATGAAAACAGTATTTACAATGGAACGTCTAAAGTCTAAAACCATCCAGGTTTTGGATAATGCATGGTCATTACAAAACTATAAAGAGCTTCTTGACATCATGGAATATGGTGATACAAGTGGTTTGGAACTTGAAGATGCAAAAGATCTATGTTTAATGTCCCTAACTGATTATGAGCCTGAAGAGGCTTGTTCCTTAGTACTGAACTATGTGTTAGGAGAACAATTAAACGAAGGACAAATTAATAACCTCTCACATGAAATGCAGGAAGAGAAAATGTGGGAAGAGTATGCAGATATCTCCTTACATGAGTCTTTTTTTAATGTGGGTCGGCTATTATATCATGCGTATAACGGAAAGTTTCCTCATCCAGAAGCGGTTTACTTTCAATTTAAAGTAAGTGCCAAGAAAGCCTTTGAACTCAATCTTTTCGATACCGAAGTAGAAGAAGCACTTGTGTGTCTATTCGCCCAGGGGATGCCTGCAAATTCTAAGATTAATCGTTTGTATCCAGAAGAATTACAAGGAGCTGATTTTCCCGAAGCAAAAGATATTATTTGGCAATATAAAAAGAGCGCGACAGAGGATAACTGGCTTATATTTGATGTTATATCTTCTCTTTATTGGTTTGAAGAATTAAAATACATTGAAACTTTCGAAGCAACTGCAGAGCTTCAATAATTATTTTTTATAAAGAAGTGACCTTCTAACAAATGTAGTGTCTTAATAGTATGAAATTAAGCTACACATCTCAGGATATGTAAATAACCAGAGATGTGTAGCTTATTTTTTTAAAATTATTTTCAAATCATTTTATCAATTCAATTTTTTAGTATGTTTGTTTCATATTGAGTTCATCAAAAGAACGCAATGCCATATATAAAATGAAACCTTTTTTCATATTCGGGCTTAGGAGGATAAAGAAGTCTACTCCAAAAGCTGCCCTAGGGATAGGGAACCGAATTCTCAGGCTGACTTCTGAAAATACTACCTCTTTTCTCATCTCGGGACGAATCTTATTCGTGCCAACTACTTGTACTGTTATACGTATTTGAGCTAATCAATACGAATACTCGCACACTATACATTCTGTTTTTTTATTTTCAAATACTTTATAATGAAGACTAAATACGTTGATCTCATAGATCAAACTTTTGATTTTCCGCAGGAAGAATTTTCCCTCAACAATAACGAGTTAAGCTTTCACGGAATTGACTTAATGGCACTTATCGAAGAATATGGGTCGCCATTAAAATTTACTTATTTACCTAAAATCTCTGACAATATTAACCGTGCTAAGGGTTGGTTTGCTGCAGCGATAAAAGAACATAACTACGCTGGTAATTATAATTATTGCTATTGTACTAAAAGTTCGCATTTCAAACATGTACTCGATGAGGCTCTTAAGAACGATATTCATATTGAAACATCTTCGGCCTTTGATATCGACATCGTTGAAAACTTGAAAGCTCAGGGTAAGATTGATGACAACACCTATATAGTGAGTAATGGTTTTAAACGTGATCAATATGTCCAAAATATTGCTCGCTTAATAAATAATGGCCATAAAAATTGCATCACAGTAATTGATAATTATGAAGAGATCAATTTGCTAAGTGAATCTATTGAGGGGCCTTTTAATATTGGAATTCGTATTGCCTCTGAAGAAGAGCCAAAGTTTGAGTTTTACACTTCTCGATTAGGAATAGGCTACAAGAATATAGTGCCTTTTTATAATCGTGAGATTAAAGAAAATCCGAAAGTAACCCTTAAAATGCTGCACTTTTTTATCAATACTGGGATCCGAGATACGGCCTATTATTGGAATGAATTGCAAAAGTGTATGAAGGTCTATGTCAATCTTAAAAAAGAATGTCCTAGCCTTGATAGTCTAAATATAGGCGGTGGTTTTCCAATAAAAAACTCGCTAGCATTTGACTATGACTATGCATATATGGTAAGTGAAATCATTCGCCAGATTAAACAAACTTGCGACGATGCTGGGGTAGCTGTTCCTAATATCTTCACAGAGTTTGGAAGTTTTACTGTTGGTGAAAGTGGAGGCGCTATTTATAAAGTACTTTATCAAAAGCAACAGAATGATCGCGAAAAGTGGAATATGATTAACTCATCTTTCATCACTACAATGCCAGACACTTGGGCGATAAATAAGCGCTTTATCATGTTGCCAATTTCAAGTTGGGACAAGGAATATGAGAGGGTTTTATTGGGCGGACTAACATGCGACAGTGATGATTATTACAATAGCGAGCAGCATATGAATGCGATTTACCTTCCAAAATTCAGTGAGCGTAGACCTCTTTATATTGGCTTTTTTAATACAGGAGCTTATCAAGAGACCATTGGAGGTTTTGGAGGCTTACAACATTGCCTGATACCGACACCCAAGCATATCCTTATTAACCGTGATAGCAATGGAGAGTTGAGTACATCAGTCTTTGTAGAACAGCAAACCTCTGAGCAATTACTATCAATTCTAGGTTATGATTATGGGATTAATAGCGCTTTCGCGAAAGCGGAAACAGAAACAAATGAAGTTACAGAAGCAATCAAAGCTTCCTATTAAATAAACAACAACAAATAGTACCATGAATACTCAAAAAACATATGCTGGGATTCCTCAAGAATACGGGAAACTAGAAACTGCAAAAATTGTTTTAATACCTGTTCCTTATGATGGAACAAGTACTTGGCAAAAAGGAGCCGATAAAGGTCCTGAAGCATTTTTAAATGCCTCGGCCAATATGGAGTTATACGATATCGAAACGGAAACAGAAGTTTACAAGCGAGGCATTCACCTCACTGAGGCTGTAACTGAAGCTAGTTCGCCTGAAGCTATGGTAGAGGCTGTTCACGCTGCCACTAAACGCTATATTAAAAAGAACAAATTTGTAACCATTTTTGGAGGTGAACACTCTATTTCAATAGGGACTATTCGCGCCTTTAATGAGTGTTTTGATAATCTTACCGTACTTCAACTCGATGCTCATGCAGATTTGAGAAAGGAATATGAAGGGTCTAGTTGCAATCACGCCTGTGCGGTGTATGAGGCCAGTCAGACTACTAACTTAATCCAAGTGGGAATACGTTCTATGGATATTTCAGAAACTACGGTTTTGGATCAAGAGAAAACATATTTTGCCCATGAAATGGTCAATGATGATTCTTGGATGGAGTCTTCAATAGATCAAATGACTGAAAATGTATTTATCACTATAGATCTGGATGCATTTGATCCATCTATTCTGTCAAGCACAGGCACACCTGAACCTGGCGGACTATTATGGTACGAAACGCTAGAGTATTTGAAACAGGTATTTCAAGAGAAGAATGTGGTAGGTTTTGACATTGTTGAACTTTGCCCAAATGCCAATGACAAATCCTCTGATTTCTTAGCTGCTAAATTATATTACAAAATGCTGAGTTATAAGTTTCAGGGAGATGCTATTAATGAAGATTTTGACACTGACGAACAAACGATTTCTAAAAAGAATAACGCTACAAAATTTAACGAAGAAGATGACTACTAAAGGCCCTATTTCTCAATTTATTGAAACACATTACCTGCATTTTAATGCGGCAGCTCTTGTAGATGCTGCCAAAGGGTATGAGGCGCAATTAAACTCAGGAGCAAAAATGCTCGTTTCTCTTGCTGGAGCTATGAGTACTGCAGAATTAGGTAAAAGTTTTGCCGAAATGATACGTCAAGATAAGGTTCAAATCATCTCTTGTACGGGTGCAAATCTCGAAGAAGATATTATGAATCTGGTGGCACATTCTCATTATAAGCGCGTACCTAATTATCGTGATCTAACTCCACAAGATGAATGGGATTTATTAGAAAAAGGCTTGAACCGCGTTACAGATACTTGTATTCCAGAGGAGGAAGCTTTTAGAAGATTACAAAAGCATATTGTTAAGATTTGGAAAGAGGCTGAAGCCAAAGGAGAGCGATATTTACCACATGAGTATATGTACAAATTATTGCTTTCAGGAGTGCTGGAGCAGTATTATGAAATTGATATAAAGGATTCGTGGATGTATGCAGCGGCTAAGGCTAACCTTCCTATAATCGTTCCTGGATGGGAGGATAGTACTATGGGGAACATCTTTGCGAGTTATGTGATGAAAGGCGAACTAAAAGCGAGTACTGTAAAATCTGGGATTGAGTATATGACTTTCCTCGCTGATTGGTATACAGCAAATTCTGACAATGGTATCGGATTCTTCCAAATTGGAGGAGGTATTGCAGGAGATTTTCCAATTTGTGTGGTGCCTATGTTGTATCAAGATATGGAGCGACCAGAAACTCCTTTTTGGAGCTATTTCTGCCAGATTAGTGATTCGACCACAAGTTATGGATCCTATAGTGGGGCAGTACCTAACGAGAAAATTACTTGGGGGAAGTTGGATATAGACACCCCTAAATTTATTATTGAATCTGATGCAACCATCGTTGCTCCTTTAATTTTTGCTTACCTATTAAATATGTAAACATGGAAAACAGAAAACGAATAATTGTCGATTTTAAGAAGTTAACACCAGAAGTACTTGCGCTTTTGGTGGCTAAATATCCTGATGGATATAGTGATCATCATATTATTAAATTTAAAAACGCGCAAGGCGTTGGGGTAGAAGCCGTTCAGGTAGATACTGATGATACAAAGTATCTTGTTAAGGTGAGTTCAAAACTTGTTATTACTATGGAGAATTATGATGAAGATGATTATGAAGATTTTGAGGATGATGATCCAGAAGCTGTTCAAGATCCAACTACCATCGGGGAGGATTAAATTTTTTGACAGCTTTTACAAATACGTTAGCTAGTCTATTGAACTGTAATATAAATTAAATTATAAGTGACCCAATACATAATTTGGTGTCTCAAGAGTAGATTCGACCAAATGAGTTTGGGAATTACAGTAAATTAATCATTAATACCTATACATCATGAAAGCATTAAAATTAATACCTCTTTTCCTAGTTGCATTTTTGTTTTGTAATTATACGGCTGTTGCACAAGAAGAAGAGGACGAGGATGAAATTATGGAAGAAATGGAAATTGTAGAAGAAGCTACTATTGAAATTATTCAAGGAGTTTATTTAGGCATGGAAGATGGAACTTTCAATTTTTCATACATCAATGAAGATAAAGAGAAAGACGTCATAAGTTTTGATAAAATGTCAGTGGAAGCAATGAAAATGGTTGACCTAAAAGCAAAAAACGCAATTGGCAAGAAATTTGAAATTACCTTTTCATCTGAAAACGTAGCCGATCCTGATGATATGGATATGCTTACCAACATGAAAACAATTATTTCTTTAAAACAGTTATAACACCACTATTCTATTTCCCAAAAAAGGCGCTTGTATATTTAACAAGCGCCTTTTCTATTTCATAGTATTAAAAAAAAGAAGCCAGAACTTTCGCTCTGGCTCCATACAATTCTCACTAACCACAATGGAATTGTTTCTTCAACCAATAAATCAATCAATCAAAAACGTCTCATAAAGTGACGTTCTCTTATAATGTAGGTAGTGTTATTTACCTCATTGATATTAAGACACCAAATAAGTTTTGAAGTCACTTAAATGGCAACAATAATTCACATTATTCTGCTTTTTCAGGAGCAGGATTTATTGGACTATGGTGAATGGTTTGTGTAGGGAAAGCAAAGTCAAGATTTGCAGCCTCAAAACGCTTTAAAATGCTCAAATTAATGACACTTTGCGTTGTAGGTATATCAGCTTCCTTCCTTATGTAGTATACAAAAGTTAAGACCAAGGAGAAGTCGGCAAAACTCTCAAAGAACACTACAGGTTCTTCCGTAACAATCTCTTGGTTATCACTTACAATAGCCTTGAGAATGCCTATAGCTTCCTCGATTTTATCAGACTTGGTGTCATAGGTAAGCCCTAATTTCCGTATGATTTTTCGCGTAGGCTCTAAGGCAACGTTTTCTACACTATTACTGATAAACTTTGAGTTTGGAATGGTTACTAAAGAACCGCTTAAGGTTCTAATTCTAGAACTACGAATCCCAATCTCTTCTACCTTCCCGTCAAAACCATCAATTCTTACTCGGTCGTTGATTGTAAAAGGTTTATCGGTAAATACTGAGATACCTCCAAAGATGTTCTGTAGGTAATCTTTGGCCGCTAGAGCAAATGCCAAACCACCAATACCCAGACCTGCAATAAGTCCAGCCAAGTTGTACCCAATAGAATTAAAACCAATAATAACCCCAATGATCCAAATTGAAATAGCTATAAGTTTAGTAATAACAGGTAGAAGTTGGTTATCAAAGTTGCTTTCAGACTTCATAATTGCTGGACGCATATATTCTGTGACCATCGTATTTACGAGTCTAACTACAAACCAAGTTATACACAGGGCAAGCAAAATCTTATAGGTGTTGTTTATTAAGAGGTCCACATCTTCTGTCATATTGAGTTGCTGTGTTCCTAAATAAAAACCAAGAACAGCCAACCCAAAAACTACGGGTTTTTCTAGGGTATCAACTAGCACATCATCTAATCTAGATTCTGTTTTACTAGTCAGCATTTTAAAGCTTTTTCTAAAAATGTAATACACAATCTTAGCTACGATAATGCCACCAGCTATATAAGCTAGGGCAATGAGCCATTGTGTTGCGGTATTCATAAAATATTCTTGAGTTAGAATGTCTTTCATTGTGTGTTATTTATCAGTGTTCTATTGTAATATTAGTTACTTTATTTATAAGCTAGTAGGTCTTTTTTATGGCTTGCAAAGATAATCTTGTTTTTTTCTATTCCTTGTAATAAAAGCCTAATAAAATGATAAGATTAAAACCCTTTTATTGAAGCATTATGTGATTCCTCTTAGAATAAAATTAATGGGGTTTAAACAAATCATTTCTGTTTATTATTCCCACTTTTGCAACTCCTTTAAATCCGCGGCTAAACTAAAAAAATGACCTTTTATTTACTAAAAAATTAAGATTGGACTAGTTTGTTTAGCTTATTTTTGAATATATACTAAATCTATGATTTCCCCTAAAATCCCAGATAATGAAAGACTTCGTCAACGTTCTGTTGAGCAATATAAACTTCTTGACACCTTAGAGGAGGAAGATTATGACTCTATAACCTTTATTGCATCCTATATAACTCAAACCCCAATTTCTCTAATCACTTTGTTAGATAGGGATAGAAACTTTTTAAAAGCTCATTTGGGAATAGAGATGTCAGAATCTCCAAGGAGATTATCATTCTGCGGCCATGCTATAAATGCTGAAGAAGAGATTATGATTGTTGAAGATGCACGTCTGGATCCTCGTTTTCATGATAATCCTTTGGTTGTTAATCTCCAAGCTATCTTTTATGCAGGCGTTCCTTTGGTCAATCCGGAAGGGTTCAAACTTGGGA
This sequence comes from uncultured bacterium, assembly GCA_963974305.1. Lineage (GTDB taxonomy): Bacteria > Bacteroidota > Bacteroidia > Flavobacteriales > Flavobacteriaceae > Dokdonia. Next base: position 3,844 of record CAXBCS010000065.1, on the reverse strand, counting down.
CACTATGTGTATATGACAATCAACCGAGAACACTTACTAAGGAGCAGATCCAAACCTTAATTAAATTATCCAAGCAAGTTGTTAATCTTCTTGAACAACGTAAGCTAAATATAGAATTGTTAGCTGTAAAAAAGCAACTTGAAAAGCGGAATGAGAATCTGAAAAATTTTGCTGGAATAATTTCACATGATTTGAAATCTCCCTTGGCTAATATTTTTTCATTGACTGAATTATTACAAAATGAATCGGATAATATTTTAACTCCTGATTCTATAGAATACCTTAAATATTTAAAGAGTTCCTCCCATTCTATAGGCAAGTATATTGATGGTATGTTGAAATTCTACAAAAGCGATGAACTTTTATCGCATGAGGTGGAAGGTTTTGAACTTAAGAATTTTATAGGGGAGGTAGAGTCAATAGCCGTTGGTGATAAGGTACAACCAATCATCCACCTTGATAATGAAGGATCCTTGATTACGAATAAGCATGCCTTATTTCAAATATTTGTCAACCTAATTAATAATGCGATAAAATATAATGACAAGAAAATTGTAAAAATTAATATTGGTTTTCAAGAACTCGAAAATCATTATCAATTTTACATTAAAGATAATGGGGTAGGCATAGAAGAATCACAGTTAGACTCAGTTTTTGATCTATTTAAAACTACTGGTCAACTAGATAGGGATGGTCAAAATGGAACTGGGATAGGATTAGCCACCGTCCAAAAGACAGTGCATAATCTAGGTGGTGAAATTACCGTTCAAAGCAAAGTTGACCTAGGAAGTATTTTTACTTTTACGATTGAAAAACCGTAAAGCCTCGCAGTATTTTAATTGGTAAATGACAGTTAATTTACGATTTAGCGGTATTCTGGATTTTCAAAATTCCAACGTGTACCATCATCCCAAGCTTCTCTTGAATTTCCGTAAGAAGGATATCCTTTTGCTGTTTTCAGAATGGAAGCTAGGTGCAAAAGATTATAAGTCATAAAAGTGGTATTTCTGTTTGTAAATTCATTGTTTATAGCATCGGCTTCTTCATCGAGGTAACTAGGTCCAGGGCCAACTTCTCCTAGCCAGCCACAATCGGCTTGGGGTGGAATACTATACCCTATATGTTGTAGAGCATACAGGATGCCCATTGCGCAATGCTTGACTCCATCTTCATTTCCAGTAATCACACAGCCGCCTACTTTTCCATAAAATATGTATTGCCCTTTGTCATTAGTTTTTCCACTCATACCATATAATCGTTCAATAAGTCGCGTGGCTACTGATGATTTTTCTCCTAACCAAATAGGGGTTCCAATGATTAAAATATCAGCCTCCATTACTTTAGCGTAGATTTCTGGCCAATCATCTTTTTCAGCTCCTTCTTCTGTCATGTCAGGTAAAACGCCAGGTGCAATGGTGTAGTCTACTAGTCTTAGATACTCAACGTCAACACCTTCTGTTTTCATAATGTTGGTAGAAACATTCATCAAGCCTTCAGTATGGATCTTTTTTAGATGATTCCTTTAAGGTACAATTGATATACAGCGCTTTTAGGTTTGCAAAACGTTTTTCTTTGTTCATAATGCTTTAGGTCTTTTGGTGTGAATAGATCTTATTACGTTTAAACTGCTTGTATTTGCTATGGAATTATCGTAGGCTTAAGATGTATATAACTATAATTGATGCCACCTAAATGCTCATAGGTTTCATCTCCATCTTGAAGCGTTCCCCATCCAAAATTTCTATCTATAACATCATTTCTATAATTGTACATCAAACTTTTAGAGAACAATAAGTATTCATCAGTTTGAATATTATTTTTAAGCAATCTGTGGGCGACAATTACATCTTCACCCATAAGCTTAATATTCTTGCCTATCTGCGCAGACCCTATTGAGTCACCATAATGTAAGATTATTTTTAATCCTAAGGTTTCTGGAATTTTAGTAGCATCTTCATGATTGTCATACTTCCTCTTCAACTTAAAAATTTGATCATAAAAGGTATCGTAGAATTTTTTACACTGATCTACTAACTCTTTAAAGGAAGGTAATTCACCCGACTTATAAAATAATACGGCGTCACCTTCTATTTCTGAAACTTTCAATCCTATGTCGTTAGCATAAATTATTTTATTGAGTAATGAAGGTATTACCACCGAACTCAATTCAATATCTGTCTCAGCCATAAAAGCTGTAAAGCCACTAATATCAGGTATGCAAATTAACATGGGTTGAGTTTTCATAATAAGAGTATTTATCTTTTAAAGATACTATGACCGGTATCGCCAGCTGTTACATAATTTTTATATTATGTTATATATTAGTGGTTTAATCGACTTTTGGTCTCAAATTATATAAGGTTGGTTTATAATTCTGTAATATAAAAAAGGGCCATTTATTTACTTTTGTAAGACACAAAGATTTAAAAACAACAACATGAAAAAGACCGATCTCAAGCCCGTAGTTGAAGAACTTAATATACTATTAGCCGATTACCATTTATACTATCAAAAGCTTCGAAACTTCCATTGGAATGTTAAGGGGCATCATTTTTTTCAACTGCACGTTCAGTTTGAAGAAATGTACAATGATTCAAAGATAAAAATTGATGAAATTGCAGAGCGAATTCTCACATTGAGATTTCAACCTCTGAGTAACTATAGTGATTATCTCGATAATGCTAGTCTTAAGGAATCAAAATCCAACTTGAAAGATGAGGCAATGATGGGAGCGCTAATTAAGGATAATGATTTACTTTTGAAACAAATGCGGAAGACGGTCGAGTTGGCAAGTGAAGCAGGGGATGAAGGGACTATCGATATGCTGGGAGCTTACATAAGAGAACTAGAAAAGAACACTTGGATGCTTGAATCCTGGACAAATACAAAGTCAGCCTAATATACCTATACTACAATGTTAAAGACCATCATAATGCAAGACAATATTAGTAAACCAATCACGCAAATAAAAGGGAAGTTGGATTCATGGCTTCAAGGATTTATAGAAAACTTACCCAATATCGCGGTTGCACTGGTTGTACTGTTGGCAGCCTACTTCCTTTCAGGTTTTATTTTCAGAATCACTTTGCGAGTATCGAAAAAGAGAATGTCTCAGATTTCGGTAGCAAAATTAGTGGCTCGGGCGGCATCTATCATTGTCGTTATGCTCGGTCTATTTTTAGCACTTGGTGCTTTAGACCTCGGACAAGCGTTAACAGGGCTTCTCACAGGAGCGGGAATATCAGGTCTTGTCATTGGTTTAGCATTGCAGGGAACCCTTTCAAACACTATTTCAGGTATTGTTCTTTCCTTTCGTAAAAATATTCGTTTAGGAGATTGGATAGAGACCAATGGTTTTGCTGGTGAAGTAATTGATATAAATCTCAATTACTTTGTAATTAAATCAGCCGATAACAACACTGTTGTCATTCCAAATAAAGAAATTTTAGAGAATCCTTTCAAAAACTTTTCATTGACACCAATGATGCGCATAACACTTGAATGCGGTGTTGGTTATGAATCTGACTTGGTAGAAGTTGAGCGTATTACAAAGGAGGCTGTAAATAGCAAATATGATCAAAAGAAAATGGAAAAAGAAGTTGAGTTTTACTACACAGAATTTGGAGGTAGTTCAATCAATTTTATTACTCGTTTTTGGATCGATGGCAGAAAAGGCATGGATAAGTTACAAGCTACTAGTAATGCCATTGTTGGTATTAAGAGCGCTTTCGCGAAAGCGGACATAAACATCCCATTCCCAATAAGAACCATCCAATTTGACAACGGACTTTCACTTAATAATCAGGATGCGGACAGCACTGCTGAAAAAGATTAATTTTAGAAT
>CAXBCS010000064.1:0-16709 GCA_963974305.1 uncultured bacterium | reverse complement strand
GATCTTTCCGCCTTTTTTTATGCCCCAAATCTAAGGGGTGGTGAGCACAGCAATATTGATCCTATTTTAACTATTTGTTCTGCGAACCGTTTCCCATCTTCTCACGATCTTCCCGCCTTTTTTTATGCCCCAAATCCAAGGGGTGGCTTTGAAAACGAAATCGAAATCGAAACTGAAATCGATGTGGAAATGAAATTGGAGATAAATTGGAGATAAATTGGAGCCTTTTGCTTTCGCGAAAGCAAAAAAAAACCACTCTTTCGAGTGGTCTTTGACAAATTGCGAATTGACAATTTATTTATTCTGAGCGTATAAAGAGCTTACTTTTTCCCAATTAATTACATTGAAAAATGCATTAATGTAATCTGGACGTCTATTTTGATAGTGCAAATAATAAGCATGCTCCCAGACATCAATTCCTAAAATTGGCATTCCGCCACAGCCTACTTTCGGCATTAAAGGATTATCTTGATTTGGTGTTGAACACACTTCTACCTTTCCTCCTTCATGAACACACAACCAAGCCCATCCTGAACCAAATTGTCCTCCTGCTGCTGCAGAAAAAGCATCCTTGAAAGAATTAAATGAACCAAAGGCACTGTTGATAGCCGCTGCAAGATCGCCTGTAGGCTCTCCTCCTCCATCTGGAGACATAACTTCCCAGTACAATCTGTGATTATAAAAGCCTCCGCCATTGTTACGAACTCCTTTATTTGACATATCTAAGTTGATCAAGATATTCTCAATTGTCTTTCCTTCGAGATCTGTTCCAGCAATGGCTGCATTCAATTTTGCAGTATATCCTGCGTGATGCTTCCCGTGGTGGATTTCCATGGTACGAGCATCTATGTTAGGCTCCAATGCATCGTGTGCATAAGCCAATTTTGGTAATTCAAATGACATAGATTTAAGATTTTAATTAATACTTCACTACTAACAAAGTTACGGAATACAGGCAAAAACTTAGGGCTTTATAGCCATATAGTTTCAAATGGAAAGCTCTCCACTCAAAATACCCGATAATGGGTATTTCAATTCCTCTAAAACTAACACATCTTTACATATAATAACAAACATCCTTTATGATCATGAAAACGAAACACTTACTTAGCTTAATATTTGTAGCCTCACTCCTAGTAATGAGCTGCGGCGATGACGACAAACCAGAAGATCCTGTTGAAATGACAGACGATGACGGAGGTATGACAGATGATGGGACTACTGATGTAACACTCTCAGAAGCACAAGACGAAACAACAATTACCCTAACCAATGGCACGAAAAAAACTTGGCGTATTTCGCAAGCGACCTTAAACAACAGTTCGGCCTCGTTTGACATTTCTAATAACTTTAATGTTGTAGATGATGAGTTCTTGTTTTCAGGAACTAGTACAAGCGGAACTCTAGAATGGCGACCGGGTAATGACATAGGTGTAGAGGGAACAAATAGTCAAGAAACTTTATTAGATTTTTATAAAGGACCTGAGACTTCTTCCTTCACTTTCAATACAGAAAGTAGCACAGAGCTTACAGGTTTAGACGGCCGATTTACATTTACGGTGGTTGATGAAAATACAATCAATGGCACCTTAACTTTTGGGAATCGCTCCTCCGGAGAAACTATTGATCTTACCCTTACCACAAAACTTATTTCAGATTACGCGGCTCCACCAGCTTCAGGTCTAAACTTTTCAGAAATAACAAGCTTTATGGCATATAGATCCTTTGCTGGGCAAAGTAATTCTGGTCTTGTAGGTTCATACAGCGATAACAGTTTGTATATCGCATATCGTAACGATTGTAACACCAACAGAAGTAGGGTTATGAAATATGATATTGACAATAATTCTTTCGTGTCAAGAGACGATAGCTTTACTGACTTTTTTACGAGACGGCTCAATATTGTAAACAATCAATTGATTCTCACAGGAGGTATCAATATTTACACTTATGATTTAGATATTTCTACCGCACCTACTATTGCTCCTCACAATGCTGGTAATCTATCACGATTTAGCACAGCAAACCTCAATAATGATGTGTATGTAACCGGAGGTGATCTAGATGGAGTAGCTAATAAATTAAGAAAAATAAATTCAGCAACAGGTAATCTTGATGTTGTTGCAACACTCCCTAGTCCAAAAGTGCACGCCGGATCAGAAATCATAAATGACAATCTCTATATTTTTAGTGGGAGAGAGGAGTTCTTCGGAAATGCAGGGGTAAGTACGGTCTCATATATCTATAATTTAGTGGATGACAGCTTTCAAAGCTTTCAAACACCAGTAGCATTAAATAATAGTTTTGCTTCAAAATTCCAAAACCTCATTTATGTCGTAGGTGATGTTCAAATTGATAATGACGGCGATGGCACCATAGACGATATCAACGTCTGGACCGGTGTTTATGATACTGAAACGAATCAAATGACAGAAATAGTGAATAACCTAGATGATTCTGACGCCTTCTCTTATATCCACTCTATGACGGTTTTCAACAATAAAATGTATATAACCTATGGGGATTCCACACGAAATGATCCAGATGACAATTGTGCAGAATTCCCTTGGTCTGTAATGGCCGCGCCTCTTAATTAAAAAAATACGCAACCTTTTTATAAATCAACGTCTTTTAAATAACTGCACTTCTTTTGTGGTAAAAGATGTAGTTATTTATAGGTTAAGTTTGTTTTAGGTTTGAAAAAGCTATTCGGTTTCGAGTAGCTTTTTTATCTTAGTACTATGGGGCAACTTTCTGCATTTACAATCTACAATGCCTCAGCGGGCTCTGGAAAAACTTATACACTTGTCAAGGCGTATATATCCGTTTTACTTAAAAGTTCAAATAGGCATAAATACAGGCAATTACTTGCCATAACTTTCACCAACAAAGCGGTTGCAGAAATGAAAACAAGGGTATTAAGCACCCTTCAATCATTTGCTCAATTTGCTGAAGACCCCAACCAAGTTTTGCCTACCATGCTTGAGGATATTGCAAAAGATCTTCAGGCTACACCTTTGGAAATTGCAAAACGGTCTGAAGAAATCCTCAAAAATATTTTACATAATTACGCCGCCTTTGATATCGTAACTATTGACACCCTAACACATCGGATTCTCCGCACCTTTGCCAAGGACCTTGGGCTTTCTGGAAATTTTGAAGTTTCATTACAAGTAAAAGAGGCCTATGAAAAAGCGGTAGATGCTTTAATTGAAAAAGCAGGAACCGACGAAGACATAACAAACACCTTAGTCGATTTTGCCTTAGAAAAAGCAGATGATGATAAAAGTTGGGATATCTCCTTAGACCTAAACAAAATAGCTTCCCTCCTCACCAAAGAACAAGACAGAGAAGCCATCGCTGAATTAAGCACTAAATCCCTAGCCGATTTTCAAGCCTTAAAAGCGCTGCTTAAAAAAAGAATGAGCCTGATAAAAAAGGAGATGAAAGAAACGGCGTCTCTCGTTTTAGAAAAAATTCATGAAGAAAGCCTGGAGAAAATGAGCTTCAACCGAGGCTATTTCTATGGTCATTTAGAAAAGCTGGCAAAAGATCCTATCAACATAAATTTTAATGCTGGTTGGAAAAAAGATATCGAAGGATATTCCTTTTATACGAAGTCGGCTAAAGAAAATGTCAAAGAGAGTATTGACATGCTTAAACCTGTTTTAATATCGGCATTTATTACTACAAAAAATGCATGGCTCACCTACTCTAAACTTGCCGACTTTTATAAAAGACTCACACCATTATCTGTCCTTCACCTGATACATCGCGAACTAGAACTCATCAAAGAGGAAGAGAATCTTTTGCTTATTTCCGACTTCAATAAACATATTTACACTTACTTAAAAGAGCAACCAGCGGCCTTTATCTATGAGCGATTAGGCGAGCGATATTCAAATTATTTTATTGATGAGTTTCAAGACACCTCCATCATGCAATGGGAGAATTTGATTCCGCTTATTGCAAATGCTATTGAAAGCCATACTCAAGACACAGTAATAAATAGTCTCTTACTTGTGGGTGATCCAAAACAAGCCATTTATAGATGGAGAGGTGGAGAAGCAGAACAGTTTATTGCATTAAGTCATAAAATCACCCCCTTTTCAATTCCGGAAGTAGATGTAAGAGATTTAGACACAAATTGGCGCAGTCATGAAGAGATTATCGAATTTAATAACAGCTTCTTTTCATTTTTGTCCCAAGAATTTTCTATTGATAATTACAAGGATATCTATGCCGCTGATAATAGCCAGAAAACCAATTTCCGAAAAGGAGGTTTAGTGTCCCTTAGCTTTATTAGCGGTAAGACTAATGAAGAGGTTGAACCATTATATCTAGCCAAGATCCTAAACATTATTACGGAGGTCATTCAGCAAGATATTCCTTTGGGTTCTATTTGTATTCTGACTCGAAAAAACAGTGATGGGGCGGCGATTGCACAATTTCTTGCAGAACAAAAAATCAAAGTAGTCTCTGCAGAAAGTCTGCTTCTCATGAGCGATCCCGTAGTTCACTTTATTCATTCCTTTTTGATGGGAATTGTACTTCCTAATCGTCCAGAGAATATGGTTTTGGTATTGGAATATCTCGCCAAGAGATTTCAATTACAAGATCCACATCATTTTATTGCAAAATGGGTACATGAGTCCACAGATACCGTGTTTGAAATGTTGGCAAGCAAACATGGTCTTGATTTTTCGATACATGCCTTTAATGAGTTACCCTTGTATGAAGGAATAGAATATCTAGTTCGAGCCTTGCAATTAGACAAAGATGGGGATGCATTTCTAATGGGATACCTAGACGCTGTATTTGAATTTACTCAAAAAAACAGCTCTGGTCTTTTTGGTTTTGTAGATTACTTTGAAGAAAAGCAAGATTCCTTAAGCATCAAGGCTACTGCAAGGCAAGACGCCGTGCAAATAATGAGTATACACAAATCTAAGGGCCTTGAATTTCCTATTGTTATTTTTCCCTATGCCGATTCACAGATAAATCAAACGAACGACGGTCATCATTGGTTGCCTACAGACCCATTGGAGTTTGGTGGGTTTGAACAGCTTATGTTTCCACACAAACAGGGGCTTTCGGACTTGGGCGAACAAGGAGAGCAGTTGTTTGATGAACGACACGGACAACAGCAGTTTGATGCCATCAATGTATTATATGTAGCGCTCACTAGAGCTGTAGAGCGATTATATATAATATCCCGCTTTCGCGAAAGCGCAAATAAACCCAACTACTACGGCCAACTGTTTATGGTTTACCTCAGACAAAATAATCTTTGGGTAGATGAAAATGAAACCTATATATGGGGCAATCCTAATGGTTATGATACACCTAAACCTATTCCAACTATTGTGGAAGAGATCCCATTTATAAGCTCAGCTAAGGAAGATCATGAAATCGATGTGATCACCAAAGCTTCATTTTTATGGGATGAAAAACGCCAAGAAGCCATTTCTTATGGAAATTTGATACATGAACTTATGGGAAGAATTCAATATAGGGATCAACGCGAACAAGTGGTTGATCAGGCGATTCAGGAGGGGCTCATCACAAAGGAAAGTGCTGCGGCTGTTACGACTATACTAGATCAAATTATGAATCATTCAGATTTGAAAGACCTTTACCTTACGGAAAACACTATCTACAATGAACGCCCAATCATTTCGGCCGATGGGGATACCCACATACCAGATCGTGTAGAAATCACTCCGTCGGGAGTGATGACAATTATTGATTACAAAACTGGAATACCACAAGAGAATCACGAATTTCAATTAGACAGGTATACAAAAGTGCTGAGCGCCATGGGTTATACGAATCCGATCCGAAAATTAGTATACGTAAACTCTGAAATTACAGTACTGAACGTCTAAAAAAGATACCTTTGCACAAACACTAATATTATGTACGGAGCCATACAACAACATTTACAAAAAGAACTTGTCGATATTAAAGAGGCAGGTTTATATAAAAAAGAGCGCATTATTACATCTCCTCAAGATGCAGTTATTACGATTTCAACAGGAGAGGAAGTGATTAATTTTTGTGCCAACAACTATTTAGGTCTATCATCAAACCCTGAGGTTATTCAAGCAGCCAAGGATGCTATGGATTCCCATGGTTTTGGTATGAGTTCGGTGCGATTTATATGCGGAACTCAAGACATTCATAAAACACTTGAACAAAAAATAGCCGAATTCTACGGTACTGAAGACACAATATTATACGCTGCGGCCTTTGATGCCAATGGAGGGGTTTTTGAACCCTTATTAGGAAAAGAAGATGCCATAATCTCGGATTCATTAAATCACGCCTCTATTATTGATGGAGTGCGTTTGTGTAAAGCAGGACGTTATAGATATCAGAACAATGATATGGCCGACTTAGAACGCCAATTAAAGCAAGCCAATGAAGATGGGGCCCGCTTTAAAATCATTGTGACCGATGGGGTGTTTTCAATGGATGGGCTTTTAGCTCCTTTAGATAAAATCTGTGATTTGGCAGATGCTTATGATGCGATGGTAATGATTGACGAATGTCATGCAACAGGATTTATTGGAGAAACAGGGCGTGGTACTCTCGAAGAAAAAGGAGTAATGGACCGAATTGATATAATCACAGGTACTCTTGGCAAGGCCTTAGGTGGAGCCATGGGCGGTTATACAACAGGAAAAAAGGAGATTATTGAGTTGCTTCGTCAACGTTCACGACCTTATTTGTTTTCAAACTCCTTAGCCCCTGCAATCGTAGGAGCATCGATTAAGGTATTTGAAATGCTTGCGACGGATACCACTTTAAGGGATAAGTTGGAAATGAATACCAACTATTTCAAAAAAGGAATGAAAGCAGCTGGTTTTGATATCATTGATGGCGACTCTGCAATAGTACCTGTAATGCTCTATGACGCTAAGTTAAGTCAGCGTATGGCAGATGCTTTATTGGAGGAAGGAATCTATGTAATTGGGTTTTTCTTTCCAGTAGTTCCGAAGGATAAAGCAAGAATTCGCGTACAATTGAGTGCTGCACATGAAATTGAACATTTAGATAAGGCGATAGAAGCCTTTATCAAGGTAGGCAAAGCACTAGGGGTTATTTAGTTGTCGCTAGTGATTCTCACGCTTGTTGATTCAGAAAAATTTAGTACATTTATCTTTGTTGATAAAATTTAACAACTTACTTTTGTAGCTAATTAACACTTAAAATAAGCAATAAACAATGAAACATCTTAGCAGATTTTTAGTCGCTTCGCTTCTAGTTTTCGGACTTAGCTCTGTGAACGCGCAAGACGAGAACAACAAATGGGCGGTAAGCTTTGGTATTAATGCCGTAGATACATATCCAGTTGGAGACGCAGTACCAGGACTTCGTGGTGACGTATTCGATGAATACTTTAACCTTAATGACCATTACAGTATTTTACCTTCTGTTTCTACAATATCTGTATCTAGATATGTAGGTGATGGATTTGTAGTAGGAGTAACTGGGTCAATCAATCAAATTGATAAACTTGGTGATACTCGTCCATCAAACGCATTACAATATTTTGGCGCTGATGCTGCTGTTACTTATAGCCTTAGAGACGTTCTTTTCGGAGAAGGTGGATGGTTTGATCCTTATTTAGGGGTTGGTGCTGGTTATACTTGGGTAGAAAGCGCAACTACTGGTGGAAACATTGGTTTTGGTACAGCAAACACTCAAGCAGGTATTCGTTTTTGGTTAGGTGAGCAATTCAACTTAGGATTGAACTCTAACTACAAGCATGCTTTTGAGGATGATGGTACTACACACTTTCAACATACTGCTTCTATAGGTTTCGTATTCGGTGGAAAAGACACTGATGGTGACGGAATCTATGACAAAGACGATGAATGTCCAGAAACTCCAGGTCTTCCTGAGTTTAACGGATGTCCTGATACTGACGGTGACGGAATCCAAGATTCTAAAGACGCTTGTCCTACTGTAGCTGGTTTAGCTGAGTTTGACGGTTGTCCTGATACTGACGGTGATGGAATCCCTGATCCTCAAGATGCTTGTCCTACTGTAGCTGGTCTTGCTTCTCTTGGAGGTTGTCCAGATGCTGATGGTGACGGAATTAAAGATAGCGACGATGCTTGTCCAAACGAGGCTGGTCCACGTGCAAACAACGGATGTCCTTACCCAGACAGAGATGGTGACGGTGTTTTAGACAAAGATGACGAATGTCCAGATGTAGTAGGTACTGTTGCAAACAACGGCTGTCCTGAAGTTTCTGTTGAAGTTATCAATGCTCTTAACCTAGAATTTAAGTCAGTATTGTTTGATTATGACAAAGCGACTTTACGTTCTGAGTCTTACTCAACTCTTGATAATGTTGCAAGTATTATGAACGAATATCCTACTGCACGTTTCCTTATTGAAGGTCACACAGATAGTAGAGGTCGTGATGCATATAACTTAGAACTTTCTAACAGAAGAGCTGCATCTGTAATGAACTACCTTACTGGTAAAGGAATTAAAATGGGTCGTTTAGAGTCTAAAGGTTTCGGTGAAACGATGCCAATTGCCTCTAACAAGACTGCTGCTGGACGTCAAGAAAACAGACGTGTACAGTTATCTCTTTTAGATCAATAGAAGATACCTTAAAATAAATACGGAAAACGCCTCGATTCATCGGGGCGTTTTTTATTTTTAGGCATATGCAAACCTTTATTTCGGAAGTTGTTGATGCCCTTATTTCAGATGATCAGAATCTTTCTGATATAATGATCATTGTTCCCAGTAGACGCGCAGGTGGCGTATTTAGAAATACGCTTTCGCGAAAGCTAAATAAAACAATTTTTGCACCTTCCATTTATAGTATTGAAGAATACATTGAGCATATCTCTGGCCTCAAAGCTATAGACCAAACTGAACAATTATTTACACTCTATGATGTCTATCGCTCTTCTACTCCAGAAGCACAACGAGAATCTTTTGCCGTTTTCTACGGTTGGGCCCAAACCGTTCTCCATGACTTTAACGAAATAGATCGATTCCTTGTTGATCACCGTCAATGTTTTAATTATCTAAGTGCCATTCAAGACTTGAATCACTGGTCTAAAGAAGGAAAAGGCACTGAGCTTATTGATACCTACCTCGCTTTTTGGAAGAGTCTCCCTTCATATTACGAAGCTTTCTCTCAACGTTTGCAATCTCAGCATAAAGGCCATCAAGGACTAGTGTATCGCAAAGCCGCCGAAGATATTGAGTTTTATATTCAAAACAATCCTAAACAACAACATGTGTTTTTGGGATTTAATGCACTCAATACTTCTGAACAACAGATTATTCAAGCCTTACTAGCCACAGGAAATACAAAAGCATATTGGGATATAGATGAATGGTTCTTAGAAAACCCAAAACATGAGGCTGGAATGTTTATGAGAAGCTATCGCGACCAATGGCCCTATTATAAAACCAATCCATTTGAGTGGATTGGAAAACAGTATTCACAACCCAAAGACATTCAGGTTACCGCTGTTAGTCAGCCCGTAGCTCAAGCCAAATATGTAGGTAATCTTTTGGCAAACCTTTCTGAAAGCGAACTCAACAATACCGCTGTTGTTTTGAGCGATGAAACGGTGCTACTTCCTATTCTCAATGCTCTACCAAAAAACATTACTGCCGTAAACATAACTATGGGAGTTCCACTTGGTCAAACTCCGTTGGCCTCATTCTTCAATGCTCTCTTTCTACTACACAAAAAGGAAACAGCAAGAGGCTTTTATTATAAACATGTCATTAGCTTACTTCAGCATCAGGTATTATATCCAATTCTAGGTAAAGGCGCCCAACAGATTCTCGAAGCAATAGCTCGAGAAAACCATATCTATTTGAGCCATGAATTACTAAAGCAACTTCTAATTACCCATTGCCCAGATAGTCAAATGGAAAGCTTATTCCAGACTTGGAATAATGATCCTACTACAGCTGTTAACCAGACCTTGAAATGCATAGATCAAATTAAAAATTCATTTCAAAAGGAACCTAAAGATCACATCCTTGCTTTTGAATATCTATTTGGCTTTAACAGGGCGTTTAATAAACTTAAAACCTTAAACGACACCTACGCCTTCATTGCAGATGTTCCTACCTTGTGGCGCTTTTATTTGGATGTTCTTGGCTCAGAAACGCTCGATCTTAGAGGTGATCCACATAAGGGCTTACAAATAATGGGGATGTTAGAGTCCCGTGTTCTAGATTTTGAAAATGTAATATTGACCTCGGTCAACGAAGGTATCTTACCCGCCGGCAAGAGTACAAATTCATTTATTCCTTATGACGTTAAAACAAGCTTTCATCTTCCTACCTATAAGGAAAAAGATGCGGTGTATACCTACCACTTTTATCGCCTTCTTCACCGTGCTAAAAAGGTGCATCTACTCTACACTACAAATTCTGATGGCTTAGGAAGCAATGAGAAAAGTAGATTTATCCTTCAAATGGAAGTCGAAGGTCCGCATCAAATTCAATCAACAGTCGCAGCACCAAGCTTTGAAATTGTTCCAAAGACTCAGAAGAAAATACACAAGACACCCGAAATAATTGAGCGATTACAAGAGATTGCAAAAAGTGGTTTTTCTCCCTCCTCCCTCACAACCTATATTAGAAATCCATTAGATTTTTACTATCGCTATGTCCTTCGAATCAACGATTCTGATAATGTTGAAGAAACGGTAGCTGCCAATACGATGGGTACTATTGTACACAACGCCTTAGAAGCCCTTTATAAGCCATTCCTCAATCAAAAAATAGAAATACCCATGATTGATGGCCTGTTTCCTCTTATTGAAGCTGAGGTGGCGCGCCAATTTAAAGAGAGTTATGGCCTCAGTCAAATTGCGTATGGTAAAAACCTAATTATAAATAGGGTCGTTTGTAGATATATTGAAAACTACTTAAACTTTGAAAAGAGCCGATTAAAGAAAGGGGATACTGCGTTTATTAAAGGCCTAGAAACACCATTAAAGGTGTCACTCCCTTTTCATAACTCCAAGCTCAGAGGTACGGTTGATCTTGTAGAAGAGCGCAATGGCATGCTCCATATTGTAGATTATAAAACGGGAAAGGCAGAGCAAAAAAATCTACGTCCATCTACATGGGAAGATTTACTCAACCCTAATGGGTCTTTTGAAAAGGGATTTCAAGTTTTGACCTACGCTTATATGATGTATAAACAACAAGGGCTTACATTTCCTGTAAAAGCAGGGATTGTGTCATTTAAAAATTTAAAGGGCGGGTTTCTTCCTTTTACCTTTGACAAGGAGACAGAAATAACAGAAGAGACATTACATTCCTATGAAACTATTTTAAGCCAATTAATAAGTGAGATTTTTAATCCTGAAATAAGTTTTGAGGAACGAGATCTAAAAGCATAAATTACAAATACACTCTAATAACAGCATTAGTGGTAATGCCTAATGCTCTTTGTACAAATTCTTGCGCTTCTTGTTGCTCATTTATTCTGTAAAAATTATCGATCACATTTTCCTGATTGACAATATTCCATACTGAAACACCAAGGTCTGCTCGCCATCCCTTCTTTGAACTTAATTGATATAATGCAGATAAGTCGACTCTGATATAATCCTTAAATTCGGCATCATTTGCGCGGCCAAATGCCAAGTTACCATCTACAACTTCTTGCCCATTCAACAATGCTGTGGTGGGTTTTCCTGTGTGCCAGTTGACACCAGCAGCGACCTTTAGGTTTCTAATACGATAAGCAATTCCTGCTTTAATTGTTTGCCGGATATCAAAATTACTTCTAAAAGTCCTTTCTTCGGTTTCAGGAAACGAATAGGAATTATCCATGGTAGAATAGCTCAGCCAAAGAGACCATTCATCCCATTGCTTTCGCGCCAAGAAATCTACTCCAAGCACTTGATAGCTTCCAATACCCTTGGTAAATTGATATTTGGTTTGGAAACCCTGACTACGCATGGTAATCCCATCGACTTCTTTATAATATCCCTCTACATCCAAAAGCCAACCCTCCCTTTCATAATTGAAGCCTCCGGTAAATTGTTTGCTCTGAAGGATAGGGATGTCTTCATCATTAGCCAACTGCCATCTCCGTTTTTCAATGCCAAGAAAGTCATTTTGAAAATTGATGATTTGAGACGTATTTTGATGCTTAAGCTCAGCTGAAAATAAAGTGTTAAAATGTGTAGATAATTTTTGAGACAAACTAACTCTAGGCTCTATAAGTGTCTTTTTAAACTTGTCAATATAACTGGCACGCATGCCTAGTTTGAGGTGGGTTTTCCTAGAAGTGCTCTGGTAATTCATTTGAGAGAAAAGCGAATGTGTGCGCACTACATTAGAAATTCGTTCTCTAAAAAGAGGATTATCAACGTCGTCAAGATTTGTTATTTCTGTTTCAACACCATGATAGCCGATTTGCCATTTCCATTGTTTCCCAACCTTCAACTGATGCTGTAACCGAATCCCTGTTTCTGAGACGATATTCTCCTGTAAAAATCGTTGGGCTGCAGGAATATTAGCATTAATAGCACGCAATGTATAATCTGTCTCATAGATCTGTACACTAGTATTGCTTTCATCTTCCCACTCATGACTGTAGAATATTCCTCCGGCAATACTATTTTGAGCCAAACTACTGCGCCTCGATGTTGGCTCTCCATTAATAATCGCATTCTCGTTAAAAACAAGGTTGTTGCCAACATTAATAAAGTTTACCCTCAATGCATCATTATCACTAAAATTGTACAACCACCGAAAGGACGCATCGTAAAAATCGAACTGTTTGTCAGAATTAAAAATGTCTTCTGCATTGTTGTCTACCTCTGTGGTTTGAGATATCCGATCAAAATACCGTTCATAGGTCGGTGTCTCTCCCAAATCGCTTATAGACTTTCGAGCAGCTACTTGAATAGAGGATCTACTGCTTATTGGAATATCAACAAATCCATCAGCGCTTACAAAGTTTACACCCACATTTGCCATAAGTTTATCAGGATGTTCTGTGTCGGTGGTCATTAAAATCGAGCCTGATACCCCATCGGTATACTGGGCATCTGTTCCACTTTTAATAACCTTTACACTGGCGGTTATCTGTGGGTTGAAGGCAGAAATCAAACCAAAAAAATGGCCAGATTGATACATCTTAATGTCGTCCCAAAGTATGAGGTTCTGATCATTAGAACCACCTCTTATATTGATATTTGACACGGTTTCATTGATACTTTGAATGCCCGGTAGGCTTTGTGCCGATTGAAGTACATCATTTTCAACAAGCCCTGGAAGGATATTAAAATTTGCAAAGTCAATTTCAAAATTACCATCATCTAATTTATCAATACCGCGAACTATATAACTAGAAAGCAATACTTCCCCTAGGGCGTACACTTGAGATTCTAGTAAAAAGCTAGGGCAATTTAATGAGGTAAATTGTTCAACATTAAGTAGTAGGGTTTGATACCCTAGATGTTTGACCTCAACAGTTTTTTCTAGAGCAGTTAATTTAAAAAATCCATTGGAATTAGTAACAACGCCATTGATTCCAGAACGCACAACTACTCCTTGAAGAGGAGATTTTGTTTTTACATCTATCAAATAGCCGCAAACTTGTGATGGTACACGTTCTACGGTGATGATGCTCTCACCAATGAGAGCGTAGGTAAATACAGTATTCTTATCAAGATAGTTTAAGGATTCGTCAACAGAAGAAAATTTTGGAGCTGGAGTAATTTGAATAGTACTTACATCTGAAACGGCGTAATTAAATTGCACTTCAAATTGATCCTCTAAAGCTTTAAATAAAGCAACAAGAGATTGTTTCTCTTCCCCCTGCGAGTACCCTATTGTAGGCAATAGAAGAAGAAAAGCTAGACAAAAAGTAATCGCTTTATTCTGTTTTGTCATGTATACTGACCGTATCTTTTGTTAGTACAATGTAGGTCAAATTCAAGGGCTTTGTGATTTCTTGCAGGGCATTTTCTAAATTTCTATGCTCAAAGGCACCAGAAAATAATGTATTTGGGTTTGAAATTTTCAAGTCTATCTGGATGCCAAACTGACGTTCCATATCATTGAAGACTTCAGCTATGGGCACTTCATTAAAGGAGCTTATGTTTTTGGTCCATGTAGGGGCGGTGGTGACGCTCTTAGTTATTGAGGATTCTCCTTCCACCCATCGAAAGGCTTCTCCTGGGTAAATTTTCTTTGTTGTTGTGGCTGTCTCTACTTGAACGACTCCTTCATAACAGCTCACTTCAAACCATCCTAATCGTTCCTTAACATTGAATTCTGTCCCCAAAACTTTAACCACACCCTGAGCAGTATGCACCGAAAAAGTAGCCCCTTTGGCAACATCAAAAAAGGCTTCCCCTTCAAGGTCTAGTCTGCGGTCTTCCGACCACTTATCTTTGTTATAGGTTAATTGGGACTTGGCGTTAAGGGTTACTACAGAGGCATCAGGGAGATTGATAGTTAATTGTTCTCCAGCCGCACTATTATAAGATTCAATAGGTGATTGCATCCAAAAGACCAAAAACCCTATTGCGAGAATAGCCGCAGCCGCAATACCTTGATAATAGCGTTTGAACGACAGGCGTTCTGGAACCGCTTTCGCGGCCATTCTCGTTGCAATAGAATCAAATGACAGTGGGGGCAACTGTCTAGAAGCCTCAAAACGTTGGGCTTCATCAATAATTTCTCTATATGCTTGGGCATTTTCCATGCGGTCAAAGGCTAATTTTTCTTCAGCCGTAAGCGCATTATTGAGCCATTTTTCTATTAAGTAGTTTTCTTCCATATATAACTGCTACATATATATAACACCCTTACTATTATTTATCCTGAATCAGATATGTTTTATTTCCACCAAAATTTCTTTGAGCACTTTAAAGGCACTGTAAATTCTGTATTCAACCACCTTTTTTGTAACCCCTAGCATATCGGCAATTTCTTGTTGCTTCTTCCCCTCTACCTTGCTTAAGAGAAAGGCCGTTCTTTGCTCTTCACTTAATTGAGATAATGCTTGTTGGTATCGTTCTAAAAACTCTTCCTTTCTAAGGATAAACTCTGGAGTCTCATTTGTATAATCCTTGGGTTTCACTTTTTGATACCGCAAAACCACCTTTCGATGTTTGGCGGCATTAAGCATCATATTATTAGCCGTTGTGTATAAAAATGACTTTGCCTTAGAGGGCGCTATATCCCCACATCGCTCCCAGAGCTTAATAAAGGCATCTTGCGCCTTATCACCCGGTTGAAGTTCAGGACCAAACTTATAATACAGAAAACGCTGAAGGCTTTCTGCATAGGTCTCATAGATTTTGGCGAAGACACTTTTATTGCAAATGTTTTTGTGTAAGTCCTTGGACAAGCTTATTAAGTTTAAGGTACTTTAAAGATAAAGTAAAAATAATTATTAAATTTTCAGGACTTCTAAAACACAAGTTGTTCTATAATTGAGAAGTCTCGATTGAATTATTTATTTCGGCCAAAAAAATTTTAGGTATCCCGCTTTCGCGAAAGCGCACGCCTCCAACAAACAAAATGAAAATTATGAAATCCTATCTTAAACATTTTAGCGTTTTATTTCTTTTTGCACTCTTGAGTCTGACCTCTTGTAGGACGGAAGATGTAGAAATCATTAATACTCCCCAACAAGAAGCACTTCTTGCCAATTCCAAAGCAGCCAATTTATTTCTATTTACATCTATGAATGATGGGTCTGTGGATAATATCCTAGATCATGCCAACTGCTTTACCATTCAACTACCAGTTACGGTATTTGTAGAAGGCCTTGAAATCATAGTTGACGACCCAAGCGATTTTGATACCATCGAAGATCTTTTTGATGAAGATGATGATGATATCGATGAACTCGACTTTCAATATCCTATCACCATTATTTTAAGTGACTTTACGGAGGTCGTAATCAATAATGAAGATGAATTAAGCGACTATCAAGACCAATGTGAAGGCGAAAATGAAGATGATTCTGATATCGAATGTATCGATTTTCAGTATCCTATTTCCTTCTCTATTTTTAACCAATCCAACGATCTTATCGATACTGTTACTGTAAATAGTGATTTAGAACTATTCACCTTTGTAGCTAGCCTCGATGGGGATACAATAGTGAGTATTAATTTTCCGCTAGCCTTGATTTTGTCTGATGGATCAACAGTGGTTGTCAATGATCTTGCTGCTTTTGAAGAAGCCATTGAAAACGCCGCAGATGACTGTGATGAAGACGATGATAACGATCACGATGATGATGATTGCGAAAATTGTACGGTTGATGGTACTCAAAACACCCTTATTAATTGTGACTTCTGGTCAGTTGATAAACTGAAATTAGATGGTACTCCTCAACATGACCTATATGATGGATACCATTTTGTATTCAGCTCAGATGGTAGCTTATTTGTGGAGAATTCCACAGACACTTTCGACGGTAGCTGGGATGTGACTATGGATGGTGGTACCATTATCGTAAACATAAGCCTGCCAGACCTTCCTGATTTTGAGAATGCCTGGATGCTACACGAAATAGAAGATGAAGATGGTGAACTAAAAGTCGATTTAAGACTCGATGGTGATCGCTTGAGATTCGAATGTGGTGATGGAGACGATGATGATGACGACGACGACGACGACGACGATGATGACGACGACGACGACGAGGACGACGACGATGA
>CAXBCS010000063.1:0-17359 GCA_963974305.1 uncultured bacterium | reverse complement strand
TTCCCGAAATATCATTTGCTGTTATTTCATCACTATACCAAACAATATCATAGATAGTAGGATCGAGTCCGTCAAGGATTTCTGTTTCCCGCGAAGTAAGATCAAAAATCTCTACTCCGTCATTATTGGTATCACACAGAACATACGGATCTGGGTTTGTATTCGGTGTAGGGGAATTAAAAACAACCAAGAATACTTCGATAATGGTTGGGCAACCTCCAGCATTTTCTACTCGAGCCCATACTGAATCATTATACCCTATGATATTAGTATAGGCGACTTGATCTAAGCGCAGACTAATATCATCAGGGGCTGTTTCAGCATCCGATTGAGTGTAGTAGTATTCGATAGTCAAGGTTGGGTCACCAGCAAAAATCTCATCGTTTAAAGTGCCTAATTCAAAGACGGCAAAACCATCATTGTCTTCATCACAGATTTCATAAGGAGCAGGAGAAACAACTGCAGGGGCTTGTAGTACTGTAATTGCCAGTTCGCCTTCATCATGACAACCCGTTATATCGTCTGTAACTCTAGTGTACAGTATATATGGATAAGGAGGAGGTAAGGTGGTGTAATTAAATTTGTCAACAGCGCCCACTCCATCTAAGGCATCCATGGGTGTGGTGTGGTAGGTTACTGTTAAACCCATATTATTTACACCAGCGATATCTTCATCATTAACACTAAGATCTGTGAGTACGATGCCGTCTGGAGTACTATCATCACAAACAAGATAGATATCATCTGAAGCAACAGGATCCGGATGTAAAATAAGTGTTAGAGGGACAACATCATAGCAGAAAATGCCTGTTGTTTGCTCCGTAACTCTCGCAAAGACCACTTGAGAAGGTGGTGTCGTGAGAGGAAAGTCTGGGACAAATGGATAGGCCGTGTCATTTGTAATAGTACTCACACCTCCAGCATCTGCGTCTGCCTGTGTTTCATAAAATACAACCGTATGATCTAATGGATCGAGCGTTCCTAAAATTTCTGCTCTACGAGTTGATAGATCATAATCTTCTGTATCATCATTGCCTTCATCACACAAAGGGTAGTCTGCAGGTGCAGTAGCATCGGGCGATCTGAAAATCGTTAACGTAAAAGGGTTGTCTGGGTTTTGGCAGTTACCTGGAGCACCAGTATTTTCGTAGGTGTACAAAGTCACAGGATATGAACCAGGGAAAAAGTCAAAAAAGCTTACTGTTTGTCCTTGTGTGTAAGTAGTTCCCATGCCACCAGGCATCGTCGAGTAGTTCGCTGTTGGTCGAGGCATTCCCAATTCGGTAATAAGAGGGAACGTAAAGTTGTCACAGACTTCTTGATCCAAAATGATATCATGGATGGGAGTAGGAACTATAATGACTTGAAACGTTTCCTCATCATCACAGTTTGAAGGCGTTGAATCGTATATCCAAATGTCTTGAGTTGAAGTAATAGGAATTAAGGGGTCAATAACATTGGGAGGTGGCGCACTGCCTTGTGGCCCGTCATAATATGCTTCAGCGCCAGTCAAATTACTTCCAGTGATGGCGGGTAGTAAAAAGGTGTCACAAGCTGCCAATGTTCCTGGATTCGTAATGTCAGGAGAGCTAATAATGTTCACTACAAATGAAATTTCGTCGCTACAATTTGGAGTGGTTTGGGTTTCATCAAAGATGTATACCGTTGTGCTGGCAGCGGTAAGCGTCAAGGCTGTAATTATATTTGGGGGGGGAGTAGTTCCTTGAGGCCCATCAAAGTAGTTGATATTGGCAGTTAGATTAACACCAACGATAGCCCCGAGAGCAGGCAGCGTAAATTGATCACACTCTACTATAGTTCCTGGATCTGTAATTTGTGGTGTATTGTTTATTGTGATGACTACATTCTCTACGTCATTACAATCTTCAGGCAGCCCCGTGGTGTCGTAAATAAACACAGTGGTTGTCACTGTAATTGGAGTAGCTATGTTTAAGGCAGTGGCTGGTCCTAGCGTAGGATCTGCATCATAATACGCTACGCCAGCTGTAAGGTTCGTTCCTGTAATCGCGGGCAGCATAACGGTATCACAGGCGCTAAAATCTCCTGGATCTGTAATGTCTGGACTTTGGATAATATTGACATTGAATTGTACTGGTGTAGCCGTACAATTAGGTGTTGTCAGGGTTTCGTCAAAAATCCAAACAGTCTGTGATGTTGTTAAGGGTGTGGCAATAGGCAAGGCTGTGGCAGGTCCTGCTGTGGGGTCTGCATCGTAATAGGCTTGATTGCCTGTTAAGTTCGTTCCCGTTATGGCCGGAAGCGTAAACGTATCACAAACCGATTGGTTGCCAGGATTATTCACCACTGGGGTATCGAAGATCGTTACCACGAAGCTGACTTCATCATCGCAAACGTTTGGTGCTGTTCCAGCGGAATCATAGATCCAAACAGTCTGCGTGGTGGTAATGGGGCCTGTTATAGGCGTTCCTCCAGCCACTTGAGAGTTGTTAAAATATTGTTCTCCACCAGTTAAAATGCTTCCTGTAATAACGGGTAATGTGAAAGTATCACAAGCTGTTTGAGGACCAGGATTTGTAATACTAGGGGAAAGTTCAATATCAACATTGAAAGTAATGGGAGTCGCCTGACAATTAGGTGTTGTGAGCGTTTCGTCAAAAATCCAAACAGTAGTATCTGTTGTAATTGGAGTTGCAATAGGGAGTACCGTTGCGGGTCCTGCGGTTGGGTCTGCATCGTAATAATTCTGATTCCCAGTTAAATTGGTTCCTGCAATGGCGGGTAAGCTAAACGTGTCACAGGCGAATTGATTTCCGGGATTGGTAAGCACGGGACTTTGGATAATAGTAACAGTAAACATTTCTTCATCAGAACAATCTGACGGCATTCCTGATGTGTCAAAAATCCAAATGGTCTGCGTGGTTGTAATAGCACTGCCATCTGGAATAAGGGTTCCTCCACCAGCTCCTTGACTGGCTGTTCTATATTCTGGAGCATAGGCATCTGTAACTAGCGACCCTACAAGAGGTAAGGTATAAGTATCACAAGCTATCTGATTTCCCGGATTTGTGATCACGGGATATGGGTTAAATACGACATCAAATTGCTGTGTATTAACTGATCCAGAAGGAAAAGCAACAGTCACTTCGTAAAATCCTGTAGCTGTTACATCGATCGTATTAAAACCTGGGCCTGTAAAAATAATTACTGGACCTCCTCCTAAACCATCATCATACGTCCATTCATAATTCGTAGCAAGGGGATCAGTAGCATCAAGAGTTTCTGTATCTCCTACACATAGGGATGATCCAATGATAGAACAATCTAAGGCGTCAGGATCTCCAAAGGTGAGATCAAACATATTGAAAGAAGCAGAAAATCTATCTACGGCAATAATGATCTCATCTCCCGGCACCACATTAATCGGGTCCGACTGATTACTTCCGCCAGCACCCTGACAGGTGTTACCTGCACCTACACTCAGTCCTGTATCTCCCACAGCACCCGACCAGTTGGTTCGTATAGGTGTACCCATTGCATTACAATCGGCATTTAACCAAACAGCAAAATCATAATCATTTGGAGTGGTAGGTTCAATTTGAAAGGTAAAAACTGATGGTTGATCAATAAGTATAGAATACCAAGCCACCCTAGCTCCTGTGAGAGTTACACAGGTACCAACGATAGGTATAGGTGAAGGGTTTGATGCAGTATTATTTAAGCCATCCTGACTGGTACATATAGGTTCGAGTATATTACAAACCTGACCAAAACTTAGGGAAGAACTCGCAATACATATAACCAATATTATTATTCTACTTAATTTCATGTGGTTATACTTTAAATTTTTGTTAGCTCTTTCTCATAAATCAATTTCCCTTGGTCATAAAACCTTGCTATGTACGTACCCTTTTTGAGTAAGGAAAAATCCGATTTCATAAATGTAGACTCCACATTTATCCAAGAATTCGTTTGCACGATTACCTCTTGCTTATCGAAAACTTTTAATTCAATATCAGTTGGCGATGAAAAATTAAATTCGAGAACTGCAGATGCAGCAATGGAGGTATTGACTATAGAAATGGGTTGTTTTGAGTCGTTTAGTTTCTCTTGCCCAAAGCTGAGTACACTTGTCAACAAAAAGGCACCTAGAAGTAGGATTTTATACAGAAATTTCATGTAGAGAGGGTTTGAGCTTCGGAAAGTATAAAATAATTGTGAAAAAAGTGTTAAAATAGCAGGCTATTATGGGGTGTAAACCCCAAAATCTACGAGCCTTTCGATAATGTGTTGAATATTAACGTCTAACAACATTCAAAATATTAACCGCCTCCTACTAGAATTCAACTTTATTTCTTCATAAAGCATATTAAATGGGCTTATATACTATACCGCTTTCGATCATTTTATGAAGCATTAATTTTTAGATAATTCCTCACCTTATAGAATTTCTCCACTTAATTTTCGACCTTCGGTCCATCGTTTAAAAGCATGAAGTATATTATATTATCCTACCTGAAATTTCTAAAAAGCGCCACCAACCAACATGGGGTGCATTCTCCCTTTGTGTATACACTTGTGACAAAGTGTTTTTATGATCGAAAAAAGTTAGATGCATATGAAAAGCTAAAGGAGTACCGTAAGGCATTACAATCAAATAATACTATTATTTCAGTAACCGACTATGGTGCTGGATCTCGGGTTTTTAAGAGTAATGAACGGAAGGTATCTGACATCGCAAAACATGCCGGGGCAACATCAAAACGAACAAAATTACTAGCGCGATGTATTCGCTATTTTAATCCTCGCTCGGTACTTGAATTAGGGACATCGGTAGGTTTGGGGACGGCAGCTTTGGCTTCGGTGACAACGGTAAAAGTGACAAGTCTTGAGGGCTGTCCGGCGACTGCTGCATTAGCTAGAAAACAACTAAGAGAATTTGGTTATTCAAACGTAGATGTGGTTGTAGGGCGCTTTCGCGAAAGCGCAATAAATCTACTTCCCGCTAGCTATGACATGGTTTATTTTGACGGCAATCATTCTAAGAAAGCAACTCTTGAATATGTGGAATTATTAATGCCCACAGTGCATAATGATACCGTTTGGATCTTTGACGATATTCACTGGTCACCAGAAATGACAGAAGCTTGGGAAGAAATAAAAGCCATGGAGTCAGTTACTGTAACTATCGACTGTTTCTGGTTGGGGTTTGTGTTTTTTAGAAAAGAGCAGGCCAAAGAACATTTTAAAATTAGACTCTAAATCTCAGCATCTATTTGCGTGAAAAGGTGTTGTATTTAAGTATGCACCAAAGTGCGCGAACGCCATCTTTCCAATTGATTTTCTTGCCCTCTTCATAGGTGCGACCGTAATACGAAATACCCACTTCATAGATGCGAACTTTTGGAATCCGACTAATTTTGGCGGTTACTTCAGGTTCAAAACCAAAGCGTTTTTCTTTGAGATCGAGACTCTTGATCATTTCGGCATTGAAGAGTTTATAGCAAGTCTCCATATCTGTCAAGTTGAGATTGGTAAACATATTACTCAAAAAAGTCAAAAACTTATTTCCAATTGTATGCCAGAAAAACAATATCCTATGCGGATTCCCGCCCATAAATCGGCTCCCATAAACAACATCTGCATTCCCGTTAAGAACAGGTTTTAATAGCGTTGCATACTCAGTAGGATCGTACTCTAAATCGGCATCTTGAATGATGATATACTCCCCTTTGGCTTCCTTAATGCCTCTATGTAAAGCGGCACCTTTCCCCATGTTTTTAGGTTGATCATAATACTGAATATTTAAAGCCGGATGGGCTTTGATAAATCCAGCGATACGCCCTTGAGTGTCATCGGTAGAGCAATCATTTACAATCACGAGTTCTTTGGAAATCCCGGCTGGTAAAACGAGTTTTTCTAAAACGCCCAGTATCTCTACAATGGTAGCTTCTTCATTATACGCAGGTATGACTATAGATAAGGTTTGAAACATAGATGGTGTTAAAGTTGCAAATATAGGTTTTCAGGGAAACAATGAATTAATGGGAGAATGAATTAATTCCCCCTCTGTCCTCCGGACATCTCCCCCAAAGGGTGAGAAGAGGTATTTTGGTATGTTGGTATGTTGGTATGTTGGTATTCAAGTAAAAATGAATATTTTGTGTTATTAACCTTTAACCTTTAACCTTTAACCTTTAACCTTTAACCTTTAACATTGAATCCAAGCCCCAAACTCTAACAACCAAAGACCAACAACCAACAACTAGTGACTAATACATGCCCTGTGAACACCTTCAAAACACATTTCTGAGAAATAATTGGCTTTTTCTGTAACATCCTGCGGTTTTATTCTTCTTATACGCAAAGAAATTCTAGTATCTTCACAACTGATATTTGCTTATGGGTAATTTGATTAAAATGCGAAATATACACCGTGATTTCCCGCTTGGGAATGAAATAGTATATGTTTTAAAAGGGATAGACCTCGATATTGATAAAGGTGAATATTTGGCATTCATGGGACCCTCTGGTTCTGGAAAGTCAACCTTAATGAACCTTTTAGGGTGTTTAGATACACCAACATCTGGTACTTATATTCTAAATGGAAGTGATGTGAGTAAGATGTCTGACGACGAACTCGCGGATGTGCGTAACACCGAAATTGGTTTCGTTTTTCAAACCTTTAACTTATTACCACGCACAACAGCTTTAGACAATGTAGCTTTACCTATGGTATATGCAGGCAAGTCTAAATCGGTTAGACATGAACGCGCTAAAGAAGTGCTGACAGATGTGGGCTTGGCAGATCGTATGGATCACAAACCCAATCAGCTTTCTGGAGGTCAACGACAACGTGTGGCTGTAGGTCGTGCTTTGGTAAATAAACCTTCAATTATTTTGGCAGATGAGCCAACAGGAAATCTAGATTCTAAAACATCTGTAGAGATAATGGCTTTGTTTGATGAAATTCACGCTGCTGGCAATACAGTTATCCTAGTAACTCACGAAGAAGAAATCGCCGAACACGCACATCGCGTGATCCGTCTAAGAGATGGGGTGATTGAAAGTGACGTGAGAAATAGATAATTCCCCCTCTGTCCTTCGGACATCTCCCCCAAAGGGTTCCCCCTCTGTCCTTCGGACATCTCCCCCAAAGGGTGAGAAGTAGTACGATGGTATTTTGGTAGGCTGGAATGTTGGTATGTAATTATAAATGAAATCACATTTTAGATTCTCTTTAAATTATTCTCCCTTTTGAAGGGAGATGCCCATAGGGCAGAGGGATGTTCTTAAACCCAACAACTAAAGACCAACAATTAACAACTAACAGCCAACTCCATTTGCATATCCCCACAGATGGCGGTATCTTTAATATCTAGAATAATCGCACATGGATTTTTTTGATTCTCTTTCCGAAACCACACAGATCGGTCTTATTTTTTTCATCTTGATGATCCTTTTTTTATTGGTGTTTTTCAACAATAAAAAAAACAAAGAGAAACGCTATAACAGGCGTGGGCGGAATTTTAAGGAAAATTTCTACAATAAGAAAAAAGAGAAGGAATGAGTTGGCGCTGGATTCTGGCAGCTTTGCTTATCGGGTTTGTTTTAAACCTCCTAGAAATTAGGAAAGCTAAGAAAGACAGGCAAGAACATCATAACGACAATATTAATAGCGGGACATAGGTTCCAAATTTGCTACACTACAATGAAAGTTTATACAAAAACAGGAGATAAGGGCACAACGGCACTTTTTGGAGGTACCCGAGTCCCGAAACATCATATTCGTATCGATAGTTACGGAACGGTTGATGAATTGAATTCCCACATAGGGTTGATTCGCGATCAGGAAATCGATGTTCGCTCTAAGGAAATATTAATGCACATTCAGGACCGTCTGTTTACTGTGGGAGCCGTTTTGGCAACAGACCCAGAGAAAATGACCTTGAAAAGCGGAAAGGACCGTTTAAATATTCCAAGGATAGATGAAGAAGATGTGGCCCTTTTAGAAACAGAAATGGATGTAATGGATGAAAAATTACCTCCAATGACTCACTTTGTGTTACCAGGCGGACATACAACGGTGTCATATTGTCACATCGCTCGTTGTGTTTGTAGACGTGCAGAGCGTTTGGCAACAGCACTTTACGAATTGGAACCCTTTGATGAGTATACTTTAAAATACTTGAACCGACTATCTGACTACCTTTTTGTGCTGGCACGGAAGTTGTCCTTAGACCTGCAAGCAGAAGAAATTAAGTGGATTCCTAAGAAAATGGAATAGCAATCAATGATGTAATGCCTATTTGTTATTGTTTTAAAGACCCTTTTTCAAAGGTTTTTTGAGCATGAAAGAGCAAAGATCTTTACCCGCCTGATTTACACGTTCTTAAATTTATTTTTAAATAATCGTCAATTCACTTGGTTTTGTGCCCAGAAAAATTATTTTTGCACAAAATTAAAATACACTATTGCATGTACTGGACTTTAGAACTAGCTTCTTATTTAAGCGATGCGCCTTGGCCGGCAACAAAAGATGAATTGATTGATTATGCGATTAGAACAGGAGCGCCCCTTGAAGTTGTTGAAAATCTTCAAGCCATTGAAGATGAAGGCGACTCTTACGATTCTATCGAAGAGATTTGGCCAGACTATCCTTCTGATGAGGATTACCTCTGGAACGAAGATGAATATTAAAACACTACGTTAAACACAAAAAAGTCTCGCTCAGAGGCTTTTTTTTTGAGTAAATTTGACGTTTCAAGATAATGACACAAACACCATAAAATATGGGATTTTTAGATAATGTATTAAAGATTTTTGTAGGAGATAAGTCAAAACAAGATGTTGGCGTAATCACTCCTATAGTCGAAGAAATTAAGGCTTTTGAAAGCCGGATGGAGGCTTTGACCTTAGACGAACTAAGAGGAAAAACTATTGAGTTCAAAGAGCGTCTTGCAGATGCTCTCGAAGAAATCAACGAGAAAAAAGCCACTTTAGAAGCAGAAGCAGAGCAAACTGAAGACATTGATCGACGTGAAGATATCTATGCAGATATTGATAAGCTGAAAGATGAAGCCTATGGAATTTCTGAAGCTACCTTAAATGAAATTCTACCCGAAGCCTATGCTGTTGTTAAAGAAACGGCAAAACGTTTTGTAAACAATACGAGCCTTGAAGTAACGGCCTCTGAATATGACCGTTTATTAAGTGGTGAAAAAGACTATGTAACTCTAGAAGGTGATAAAGCCATTTGGGCAAATAGTTGGGATGCTGCTGGAAAGCAAGTAACCTGGGATATGGTTCATTATGATGTCCAACTTATTGGTGGTATCGCCATGCACCAAGGAAAAATTGCTGAAATGCAAACTGGGGAAGGTAAAACCTTAGTTGCGACCTTGCCTGTTTATTTAAATGCCCTTGCGGGAAATGGAGTACACCTTGTAACCGTTAATGATTACTTAGCCAAACGTGATAGCGCATGGATGGCCCCAATATTCCAATTCCACGGTTTTACAATCGATTGTATCGATTACCACCGCCCTAATAGTCCAGAACGTCGTGCTGCTTATAATGCAGACATTACCTATGGTACAAATAATGAATTTGGTTTTGATTACCTACGTGATAATATGTCTCACGCACCAGGTGATCTAGTACAGCGTCCACATAACTACGCAATTGTAGATGAGGTCGATTCTGTTCTTGTTGATGATGCTCGTACTCCGCTTATTATTTCTGGTCCTGTACCAAAAGGAGACGTACATGAATTTGATGCCCTTAAACCAAACATCGAAAAGCTAGTTGAATTACAGCGCAAGCAGTTGGTGAGCACTTTGGCGGAAGCCAAAAAACTTATCGCAGCTGGTGATACCAAAGAAGGTGGTGTTCAATTATTACGCGTCTTCCGTGGTTTACCAAAAAATAAAGCCCTCATTAAATATTTGAGTGAAGAAGGAATCCGTATGCTATTGCAAAAAACGGAGAACTTCTATATGCAAGACAATAACCGTGAGATGCCAGTTATCGATGCAGAATTGTACTTCACTATTGATGAGAAGAACAATCAAATCGAATTATCAGATCGCGGAATTGAATTCCTTTCAGGAAAAGATGATCCTAACTTCTTCGTTATGCCAGAAATTGGTTTGGAGATTGGGAAAATCGAAGACAAAGGTTTGTCTCCTGAAGAAGAAGCAGCCGAAAAAGAAGCGCTTTTCAATGATTTCAGTATCAAGTCTGAGCGTATTCATACCATGAACCAATTGCTAAAAGCATATACCTTATTTGAAAAAGATACGGAGTATGTAGTGATGGAAAACAAGGTAATGATCGTCGATGAGCAAACCGGTCGTATTATGGATGGACGTCGTTATAGTGACGGACTACACCAAGCGATTGAGGCCAAGGAAAATGTTAAGATTGAAGATGCAACCCAAACTTTTGCAACAGTAACCCTGCAAAATTACTTCCGTATGTACCGCAAGTTATCTGGTATGACAGGTACAGCGATTACAGAGGCGGGCGAACTTTGGGAGATCTATAAATTAGACGTGGTTGAAATACCAACTAACCGTCCTATCGCACGTGATGATAGAGATGATTTGGTGTATAAAACCAAACGTGAAAAATACAATGCAGTAATTGATGAGGTAACTAAACTTTCGCAGCAAGGACGTCCGGTATTGATCGGTACAACTTCTGTTGAGATTTCAGAATTACTAAGTAGAATGTTAACCATTCGAAAAGTTCCGCATAATACGCTTAACGCGAAATTGCATAAAAAAGAAGCAGATATCGTTGCCGAAGCAGGTAATGCGGGTATTGTAACAATCGCAACCAACATGGCAGGTCGTGGAACGGATATTAAGTTGTCTGATGAAGTGAAAGCCGCTGGTGGTTTGGCTATTGTAGGTACAGAACGTCATGACTCACGTCGTGTCGATAGACAGTTACGTGGTCGTGCAGGTCGTCAAGGAGATCCAGGTAGTTCGCAGTTTTATGTGTCTCTAGAAGATAACTTGATGCGTCTATTTGGTAGTGAGCGTATCGCTAAAATGATGGACCGTCTTGGATTGAAAGAAGGAGAAGTGATCCAACACAGTATGATTTCAAAATCTATCGAACGAGCTCAAAAGAAAGTAGAGGAGAATAACTTCGGAATTCGTAAGCGTCTCTTGGAGTATGATGATGTGATGAATGCACAACGTGAAGTAGTTTACAAACGTCGTCGTCATGCCTTGTTTGGAGAACGTCTTCGTGTCGATCTCGCAAATATGATCTACGATACTTCTGAAGTAATTACAGAAGGTAATAAGTCGGCGATGGATTTCAAAAACTTTGAATTCGAATTGATTCGCTATTTCTCAATGCCAAGCCCAGTTTCTGAAGCAGAATTTGGTAGCATGAGTGCAAAGGACTTGACAGATAAAATCTATCACGCTGCCTTTGATCATTACAAAGATAAAATGAATCGCAATGCAGATCTTGCCTTCCCTATCATCAAACGTGTGTATGAGGATCCAGAGAGCAAGTTTGAGCGCATTGTAGTGCCTTTTACCGACGGAACTAAGGAATTGCGAGTAGTAACTAATTTGGAAGAAGCATACAACTCTCAAGGAAAGCAGTTGGTTAATGATTTTGAAAAGAATATTACCCTTGCTATTATTGATGATGCTTGGAAAACCCACCTTCGTAAGATGGATGAGTTAAAGCAAAGTGTGCAGCTTGCGGTGCATGAGCAAAAAGATCCGTTGTTAATCTATAAGTTTGAGGCTTTTGAATTATTCAAAGGAATGATTGAAAAGGTGAATAAGGAAGTGATTTCTTTCCTGTTCAAAGGTGAAATTCCTCAAGGAGATTCTAACCAAGTTGCCGATGCTGCAAGAGTGCGCAGAACGCAAGAGAAATTAGAAACTCAAAAAGAAGAGATTCCTAATTTAGATGAACGCTCTGCCCAAAGTCGTGCTGCTGGGAATACCCAAGGACAACAACGACAGGTGACAGAAACCATCGTGCGTGACCAACCCAAAATTGGCCGTAACGATATCGTGACTATCAAACATGTCATGAGCGGAGAAAGTAAATCGATCAAGTATAAACAAGCCATTCCATTAATCCAAAAAGGAGAATGGGTGCTTGTGAATAAATAATAAGTCGTCAATCTGAATCCGTCAAAGGAAAATTAACCCCTCTGATTAGATCATTTTGATAAAAATTTAAAAAACGGCGTGCAGATGTATGCCGTTTTTTATTTTTGTGTCCATACCATTTCTATGTATAAACTCATTTGCACCGATATTGACGGCACTTTCTTAAATGCAGATCGCTATCTGAGTGTGGCAACGGTTGCCGCTTTCGCGAAACTGCCTACCAGACAGGCAGGGGCGAACATACCCCTAATTTTCGCATCTTCCAGAATGCCCAATGCTATGCGCTATTTGCAAAAAGGCTTAAATAGGTTAGGGGCTCCCTTGATTGCATATAACGGCGGACTTATACTTGGGCAAAACGGAAGCCTTCTCGAGAGCAATAGTTTTGAGACAGCTGTTTTAAAGGCCTTGCTGCCTCATCATAAAGCAAATACATATAATTTAAGTATCTACAGCCATGATCATTGGTTTACTGATACAGAAGATTTTTGGAGCTTACGCGAAATTAATAACACCCGCGTTACTCCAGTCTATCAGCCAGCCACCGAAAGCCTAGATTTTTTAAATGCCAATGCTTTGGGGATTCATAAACTCATGTGTATGGGCGCCGCCGAAGAAATAGATAGTATAGTCGCACATCTTACCATAGCTTTTGGTGAGACTGTGCATTTGTACAGGTCTAAGGATACTTATCTTGAGATTACACCAAAGAATATTGACAAAGCAAAAGCCTTGAAAGTCCTCTTAGAAGCCGAATATGATTTTGGATTAGAACAGGTCATCGCTTTTGGAGATAATCACAATGACGATGAACTTCTAAAAAGAGTTGGCTGGGGTGTTGCAGTAGCAAATGCCACCGACAATTTAAAATCAATTGCCAATTACGTAAGCCCATATACCAATAAGGAGGATGCGGTGGCTAAAGCTATAGTGCGTTTTGTATAAATAAAAAGAGGTAAGTTGGTATTTACGACAAGAATGGAGAAATTCAATTTTTCAAATTGAAACAGGATTCAAGGGAATCAAGAGTCATGACGAAGAACAAGACATAATTATCAAATTCCAACAATCGTTAATCAAACACCCCTTATTTAAAACTATTGCTAATGATTCTTTTAGCAAATTTGGCTATAAAATATACCGCCTAAAAAAGACCAAAAAAGAAGAGCGAAATTATTGAAAACTCCATAATAGTCAGTTTAATATCATCGTAGGGCTGATCTGAATCAATCAGATATGCTATTTGAGTCAAGAAAATTGCTCCAATGCCAAAAAGAGGAAAGCGTTGTTTATTTTTCATAGACTCCAAGTTTTAAATGCTGTTATTGCAAACCTTAACGCAAACTAAAAGCTGCGATAAAATGCAACAATCGACAATCAACAATCGTTAATCTCCAATATAAACATTAACGTCCTCTTCCTCCAAAAACAGACCAGTCCAGTTTAATTGAGAATACATTGGAATATACTGCCGCACTTTGATCACCAATATCTGTGAGCGCATAGTCTACATGGATACCTTTAAATTTGAATCCAACCCCAATATTAGGCTGAAATCCAACTGTCGAACTATTGTCTAATTGAGTAATGTCTTGAAAATTACCAACGCCACCTCGGAGGTATACCACTTCGGCGTAGCCAAACTCAAAGCCCATCGCGGGTGTCATGCTTACAGAAGATGAGGAGACAATATCATTTGTTTGTGCAAATCGAAAGTTAAAATCAATCTCTGCTTTTAAGGCATAATCATGATGAAATTCCCATGACCTGCCAATTCCAAATTGAACCTTAGGAATAGTAATTTCTGTGCTTTCAGGTAGTTCTTGGTTTTGCCCTTCTACAGCATCACTAATAGTGGCAAATTGTTCTTCGTCTATACTCCATGCATTGACGGTAGTAGTAATATCACGAGCCATCAAACCGATATCCCATTTTCCTTTTTTCCACTGTAGACCAACATCTAGTCCAAATCCCCAGCTATTTGCAAAGTCACCAATTACACGACGTACCACTTTTGCATTGGCACCAATATTTAGTCCGTCCAAAGGAAGTCGGCGAGCATATGAAAATGTCAAGGCATAATCGGCAGTAGAGAATAGGCTGATACGGTTGTAATCAATATTCCCTTGATCATCGATCAGTTGAGTTGTATTTAATATATCGTCAACGCCAAAACGAATCACAGAAATACCAATAGCGCTTCTGTCATCTAGCGGTTTCGCGAAAGCGAGATAATCATAATTGGCAATATTGGCAAAATAGGCCGCATGCATAAAAGAAACCTCATTGTCCTCTAAGTTTACCAGTCCAGCAGGATTCCAATAGCCCGAATTTACATCATCTGTACTTGCTACTACTGCATTGGCTTGACCCAAGGCCGCCGCATCGACACCGATATTCAGGAATTCGTTGGAATATTTACGCACTGCCTGGGAGGAGGCCGTAAGAGTAAAAAGTAGGATTAGTATCGTAAATGTCTTTCTCAAGTAGTTATTGTGTCGGACAAATATCCGATTTAATTTCACAAATAAAACTTTATTTTTAGGGAGATATTGTCTGTAGTAAAGGCAAAATGATTTTCTTTCCTATTTTTACACAAAACCAAATCTATGTCCATATACAAATACATTCCAAATGCCATTACGATGGGTAATCTTTTTAGTGGATGTATGGCAGTACTTTTTGCAGTGAATGATCGTATGGAATATGCCGCTGCCTTTGTGGTGCTCGGAATAGTATTTGATTTTTTCGATGGTTTTTTTGCGCGACTTTTTAATGTACAGAGCGAAGTTGGCCTCCAACTCGATTCTTTGGCAGATATGGTCACGAGTGGCCTTGTTCCTGGTATCGTAATGTATAAGTTAATTTTGCATGCAGATGGCTTGCCATGGGGCGGTGATTTTCAAGCGCAAGGTTCTATGCTTGCTTACCTTGGTTTTGCAATTACTTTGGCCTCTGCCTATCGTTTGGCAAAGTTCAATGTAGACGATCGTCAAACAGGATCCTTTATTGGATTACCCACTCCTGCCAATACCTTATTTATTCTCAGCTTACCGCTTATTTTGAAGTTTGGAGATCTCGCTTTCGCGAAAGCGGCCTTAGAAAACGTCTATGTCCTCCTAGGTATTACCGCTTTAAGTTGCTTTCTGCTCAATGCAGAGTTACCTCTTTTCTCTCTGAAAATGAAATCTTGGGGGATTAAGGAGAATGGAATGATTTACCTCTTTGTTCTTGTAAGTGTAATCCTCATTTTTACTTTACATTTTGTTGCAATGCCTGTTATTATCTTGCTTTATGTCTTACTCTCGTTATTATTTCCTGAAAAAAATAAGAAGGTATTAAACTAAATTAGCCTAAGCCTAATAATTTTCAGCTTCCGAGTGATATTGATTCTATTTTATCAACCATTCATTATAACATTCCCTGCATAGCAATTACCTTTGCAAAAAATATACTATCTCATGACAAATCCTGAAGTAAGAAACCTAGAGCCTAAAGCCCTTTGGAATAAATTTGCCGATCTAAATGCAGTGCCACGTCCTTCTAAAAAAGAAGAGCGTGTTATTCAATTCATGAAAGATTTTGGAACCAATTTAGGCTTGGAAACGATTGAAGATGAGGTAGGGAATGTGATTATTAGAAAACCGGCGACTGCTGGTTTAGAAGACCGTAAAATGGTAGTGATGCAATCCCACTTGGATATGGTGCATCAAAAAAATTCTGATACTGATTTTGATTTCGATACCCAAGGTATTGAGATGTATGTTGATGGAGACTGGGTACGCGCAAAAGGAACAACCCTAGGTGCCGATAACGGTTTAGGTGTAGCGACAATTATGGCAGTTTTGGAAAGCGATACAATAGCTCACCCAGCAATTGAAGCCTTATTTACCATTGATGAAGAAACAGGAATGACGGGAGCCATGGGCTTAAAAGGAGGCGTCCTTAAAGGAGATATTCTCTTAAACCTAGATACCGAAGAAGATGATGAAATTGGTGTGGGTTGTGCAGGAGGAATTGATGTAACAGCAACACGTGCCTA
Organism: uncultured bacterium; assembly: GCA_963974305.1. GTDB lineage: Bacteria > Bacteroidota > Bacteroidia > Flavobacteriales > Flavobacteriaceae > Dokdonia. The sequence goes on along the minus strand of CAXBCS010000063.1, from coordinate 1,183 downwards.
TAAGGAAGAAGCAATTGAAGAAGGTAAAGTTGGCTATCAAATTACAGTAAAAGGTTTACAAGGCGGACATTCAGGAATGGATATTCACAAAGGATTTGGCAACGCCAATAAGCTGATGAATCGCATGCTTTTTGACGGATTTTCAAATTATGGTATGCGCATAGCAAGCATCGATGGAGGAAGTTTACGCAATGCCATACCTAGAGAAAGTTTTGCAATTGTAGCGGTAGACAAAGTACAGCAAGAAGCATTCGAATTTGAGTTCAAGGCCTTGGCAGATACTATCAAAAAGGAATTTGCTACACTTGAAAAAGATTTAGAAATAGTTTTAGAAGCAATTGACGTACCGGCCAGAGTTATGGAGTTAGGAGTTCAAGAAGGCTTGACAAAAGCATTATATGCTGCTCACAACGGTGTTTATCGCATGAGTCCAGATATCGCCGACCTCGTTGAAACGTCAAACAATGTAGCAAGAGTAATCGTAAGTGATGGAAAGATCAAAATAGGCTGCTTGACACGTTCTTCTGTAGAGAGTACTAAGATTGACCTTTCAAATGCCTTGATAGCTACTTTTGAAATGATTGGATGTGAGGTTGAGCTTTCTGGGGATTATCCAGGATGGGCACCTAATATGCAAAGTCCAATACTAGCTGTACTAGCAGACAAATACGAAAAAATCAATGGTGAAAAGCCATTAGTTGCAGCATGTCATGCAGGATTAGAATGTGGGATTCTTGGACAAAATTATCCAGAGATGGATATGATTTCCTTTGGGCCAACCATTAAAGGAGCTCACTCACCAGATGAACGTGCTAATATCCAATCGGCAAAGAAGTATTGGAATTTTGTTTTAGAGATTCTAAAAGATATCCCGAAGAAATAAAAAGCTATAAGCTATAGGCTATAAGCCGTAGGCAAGAAGATGTGTGATTATACATTGTATTTTCTTTCATCAATTAGTTTGGCTTTCAAGGTTTGAAAATACCTTACGGAAAAAGAAACGACGAGCATTCAGTTTACAGCCGTGAAAAGAAGATTCCTAACAGGCAATAGGATGTTATGTATGGAGATTAGCCATTGTGCTTCTTTACAGGATTTAGGGTAGGGTTTAAAATTTATTTAATTTTTTAGCCAAAAGCCAAAAGCCAAAAGCCAAAAGCCAAAAGCCAAAAGCCAAAAGCCA
>CAXBCS010000062.1:0-17375 GCA_963974305.1 uncultured bacterium | reverse complement strand
CCGTCACATCATCCCCATTAGTATCTTGTCCTGTTGCTGTTGCTAAGTTGTACACTCCACCAGCATCGATATCATCTTGTGTAATCGAATAGGTCGCAGTGAAGGTCATATCAACAAAGGCTCCAGGAGCAAGATCGATTGGCCCACCTGTAACAACTATTCCAGGTAATGGATCAGTTATTATAATATTAGTTATCGTAACGTTACCTGTATTAGTCACTACAAAACCATAGTTTACTACGTCACCTTCATTGACAATTCCATCACCATTCATATCGTCATATATACCATCCTTTGTAACCGTAATAGAAGGTGTTTGCTCTAAAATAGTAACTGTACATTCAGGACAATTTGGATCAACATCAGCAGGATCTACAGGAGTTGGATCTTCAGACTCATCTGTGATGTCGTCTCCAGCATCATTAGGATTATTTCCAGGCTCTTCTGCACGAACGATCGCTAAATTATAAACAGCACCCGCATCAATATCCGGTTGTGTTAAGAAGTAGAAAGCTGTAAATGTAGTTGAATCACTTTCTCCTGGTTGTAGAATTATTGGTCCTCCTTGAATTGTTATTCCAGGTAAAGGATCCGTAATAACAATTTCGGATAGTACAACATCTCCAGTATTGGTTACCGTAAAGGAGTACAATATGCGATCTCCAACATTAGTAATTCCATCTCCATTAAAATCATCATACGCTCCATCTTTCAACAGTTCAATAGATGGGTTATCAGGAATTACATAAATAGTAACCGTAGCAGTCTCTAATTCTGTATTCCCATCAGGATAGGTGACTAATACTGTATAATCAAAAGTATCTGTACCATTAAAGTTATCATTCGGAGTGTAGGTCACACTGCCATCGGCATTGATCGTTACAGTACCGTTTGCTGGATCTGTAACCGATGTTACTTCATAATCAGTACCATAAGTTCCTGAGAAGGTATCAGTGTCTAACACTGATACATCCACTGGGGTATCTTCCAATGTACTTGCAGTATCATCAAAGGCATCCACCACTGGGGTGACCACTACTACTACCGTTGCAGTTTCTGTCTCCGTTGAGCCATCGGCATTGGTAACTGTTACTGTATAATCAAAGGTATCTGTACCGTTAAAGTTAAAGCCAGGGATATAATCCACAGTTCCATCAGCATTGATCGTTACCGTTCCGTTGGCTGGATCTGTTACTGATGTTACTTCATAGTCAGTTCCATAGCTTCCACTAAGGCCATCATTGTCTAATACATCTATGTTAGCAGCTGTAGTATCCTCTGGTGTTGTGGCTGAATCATCCACAATATCTGCTTTAGGAATTATTGTCACTATGACAGTAGCTGTTTCCGTATTAGTTGAACCATCTGCGTGTATAACTGTTACCGTATAATCAAAAGTATCGGTGCCATTATAATTAGCGTTTGGAGTATAAGTTACCGTGCCATCGGCTATAATAGTGACAGTTCCATTCATAGGATTAGTAACAGATGTTACTGAATAATCTGAACCATAGATTCCAATAAAAGTATCATTATCTAAGATGTCAATATTAACAGCTTCATCTTCATCTGTAATTGCTACATCGTCAAATGCGTCAACAACTGGAATTACGGTGATGGTCACTTTCGCGAAAGCGGTATCTCCATTACTATCTTCAATTTGGTAATCTAAAGTATCTGTACCATTAAAGTTAGGTCCAGGGATATAATCAATAGTATCGTCTAAAGGAATAGTAGGAGTATTGTTGTCATTTACCGTTGAAATTCCATTAGCTGGATTAGCAATAATAACAATGGAACTTAATGAAGGACCATCACTACCAAAACTATCATTAATAATTACAGGAACATTAACCGGAATATCTTCTAAAGTACTCACAATATCGTCAACTGGCAATGGAAGCTGGTTAGATGAACTAACTGTTGTAGTCTTTATTATTTCACACCCGTTGGCATCTGTAATTGTTACTGAATAAGTACCACTATCAAGATTTATTATCTCAAATGTAGTCTCTCCGTTACTCCATAAATAACTATATGGAGGTGTTCCTCCTGTTGGAACAACAGTCGCCGTACCATCATTGGCAGTAATGCCATTTTCATTTGTAGATGATATAGTCGCAGTTATTGCTGTGGCTGGTTGTGTAATTGTCGCAGAAGTAGAGGTTGTGCACCCGTTAGCATCTGTAATAGTTACTGAATAATCCCCAGCAGTCAAGTCAATAATATCTTCTGTAATTGCCCCATTACTCCACGCAAATAAATATGGAAACGTTCCACCACTTACCGTAAGGTTTAAGGAACCTGTATTGGCTGAAAAGCAAAGCACATTATTTACAGCTATTCCCGCACTTAAAACACTAGGTTCGTTAACAATAATGGTAGATTGAGCTTTACATGCTGTATAGGTATCTGTAACAGTCACCGTATATGTCCCCGCTGAAACCTCTAAAATATTTTGTGTAATTGCGCCATTGCTCCAACTATATGTGAATGGTCCTACTCCACCAGTAACCACAGAGGTAACTATGCCATCAGAAAAACTATTACAAGATACGTCTGTAGCTGCAGTGTTTATCGCCAAGTTAAGGCAGCTTCCCGGATTAACCGTTACACTATTAAAGGCTGTACATCCATTAGCATCTGTAACCGTTACCGAGTACGAGCCTGGGCTCAATCCACTTATAGTTTCCGTTGTTGCGCCAGTACTCCATAGATAGGTATAGTCAGGAGCAGGATTCACCCCAGGAGTTCCTCCCGTAGCATTTGCTGTTGCTGTACCATTGCTTAGCCCGGGGCCCGTTTCATCTGTAGCAGACGCACTTAGGTTGAGTGCACTCGTTGGCTCTATTATTGTAACACTTTGATCTACTGCCAAGCATACAGTACCATCTATGGTTACACTTACTGTATAAACTCCTGCAGTAAGGTCAGATAATGTGCTAGAAGCAACTCCACTATCAACCTGACCAGAATTCCATGTAAATGTAAAGAGCGCAGAAGGGTCTGCGTTTGAACTAGCACTTACGGTAGTTGCTCCGGTATTATTTCCAGTACAAAGGACATTTGTAATAGCATCAATACTTATTGCAGCATCACATGTATTAGTACAATTAATTACTACACTTTGTGTTACAAAACAACCATTATGGTCTGTAACTGTCACTGTATGTGGCTGACTATCATCTAAATTTGTAGCCGTTTGAGTAGTTTGACTACCTGCACTAGCACTCCATAGATAGGTATATGGCCCTACCCCTCCCGACGGGGTTGCAGTTGCAGATCCATCTGAACAACCTTGAGAAGTGGTTGCATCGTTTCTTGTAATATTAATTGCGATTGCGTCTGGTTCGTTAACAGTAATTCCGCCAGTAAAAACAACATTACAACCTGTTGCATCCGTAACTGTTACATTGTATACCCCTGCAGAGACCCCAGTTATATCTTGAGTGGTTGCTCCATTACTCCATAGGTATGTGTATGGTGGCAAACCATTAATTATAGTCAAATCAATTGCTCCAGTGCTATCACCATTACACAAAATATCTGTTACTACAACTGTTCCTTCAGGTGCTTCAGGGATATCTATGCTATCACTGGCTGTAATGGTTGGTAAAACGCAACCCGTTCCATAAGTTCCATTATATACAAGTTCTGCTGAAAAATCTCCTTCAAAAGGAGCTGCTCCAGTATAATTAAAAGTCCCAGATAGCGTACTTGATGTCCCAACAACGTTTCCGTTTAATGTGAATTCCCAACCAAAAGAATCAGAAAGTGAGTTACAGCCACCTTGGTCAACGACCGCCGTGTAGTCAACAGAACTGGTACATGCAATTCTAGAAATACTAGGCACTGCCTCTGGACATGGAGTACAAATTTCTGGACTATCAAAAACCGCCGAAACCACTTGGCATGAAGAATCCTCATAATTCATCACTGTACTATCTGGTTGTTGAATTCCACAGACTCCTGTGGTTACCGCAACAATAGAGTATTCCAAAGTGATTGTCTCATTACCTATTTCATCAACAAACCATGAAATCATTTGATTTGTAAAATCGGCTGTTCCTTTACTCGGTATTAAAGTCCCTGGAACAATATCAAAACCACTAATCACGGTACCAGAAACTAAAGGCTGGCCTGGCAATTGTTTTGCGACTGCTATGAGTTGTCCAAGAATTTGAGAATAAATCCCTGTTAAATCTGCATTATTTGTGGTTAAATATGAGCCATTGGTTTGAACAGCATTAAGGAAATCGGTAGCAATTTGTGTGTCGCCTGAATCAAGAGAACCAACGAGCCCTATTGAGAATATTTTAGTATCGTATGTTTCTCCACTGACTACATGGGTTTGAGCATTTACTCCAGCGGTAATAGCGCTTAGAGTACAAGAACTGGTAGAACTGACAGAACAATTATTAGTAGCCCCTTGCTCCCAAGTAGGCACACCATCGGTAAGTAAGATGATATTTCGGCTAGTTGCACAATTAAAAGATCCTTGATTTTTTATGATGTTGTCTGCGGTAATTATAGCACCTTCGGTGTTCGTCCACCCTCCTACAACTATATTATTTATTGCATTAATAACTGCACTTTGACTAGCACTACCAACGAGACCTATCTCGGTGGTTACATCTGTTCCAAAACTTACGACAGCAACTTTATTATTCCCTGTTGGGTTATTTAATGGGAGGAAAAAATTATTTACGAAATCTTCGGCCGCATCTTGAGCGTACTCAATAGGCAGGGTCGAACTACCATCAGTAGGAGCAAAACCCATACTTCCAGATCTATCGATAATTAGAACTACCTCTTGAGGTTTTGGAGGTGGATTTCCTATAACCTGTAGGGTTACATCAAATTGATTACAAACGGTTGCATTTTCTACAATTGTCTTACTAATAACTACTTCAGCTTGTCCAAAAACAAGGCTTGAAGTAAAAACAAAGAAAAGCAGACAAAGATATTTTGCTACTTTATGTTGTGAATGGATGGAGTTAAGTAATAGGTTTTTCATAAATCAATAGTTTATATACTATCTAAATATTGTCAATATGTATCAATCTTTTAATGCTCTGAGGGATTTGGAATAAATACTTTCAAAGTAGTCTCTAAGTCGGTAGTGCAATCGCTCGAAATGGCTTTCACAGATACACAGCTCCATGTATCATACAAGGTCCCCGATTTTGGAGTCGCTCTCACGCTAAACTTATATACTTCTCCAGCTTGTACAATCACGCTATTACTAATAGTCGATTTTCCATTATGACTAAGTATTTCAGTATCTACAAAGACATTATTTGCCTTTTGGGACATTCGTTTTGTATCACACTTTACATCTGAGCTTTCAACAATAAGATCAAATGTCTTCGGTGACCTACCATCATTACTGAGCTTTAGAGAAAATAGAGCGCCGCTACTGAATGCTGATTTGGACGAGCGTTGTTTTTCAACCTCTAAGTTGACATCACAACCTTGCGCATATATACTTAAAGAAGAAAATATGCATAGAAAAAGACTCGTTATAACAAATTTAGAGTCGTTAAAATGTAAAAATTTAGACATAGTTATATTCTTTTAGGTGCTCACAATAGTAGATGACAAAGCATCACAACTGTTTGTGAACAGGCAATTTTATTTTAAAAATTATTTGGGTGTTGGCGCAAAGCAGGAACTGCTAGATCAAAAAAGTAGTATTACCCCCATAATAAACTAATTATAAATTACTCGCCCTGTGGCGATTAAATACGAATTCGAAATATTAAGTTGGGATAGTAAAGATATATCATAATTAAACAATTAATAACCAGTATGTCATCTTTTAGATGAATGTCATCAAAAAACCGATGAAGGACTCAAATACTCGCTATTTCATATAGGATTGAGAGATTATTCTGTTGTTCGCTTTGCTCCTCCGCTAAAGCTTCGGCGGCACGCGGGCGCGAAAGCTGCAGCCATTCTTGATCATTAACAATATGGTAATACACTATCAAATCAACTAGTTCAAACGTTGTGTTTTGGGTATATTTGCAGCCTTATATTTAAGACAATGAGTGTAGCAAAAGAAATCGCAAGACGTAGAACCTTTGGTATTGTTTCTCACCCGGATGCCGGAAAGACGACGCTGACAGAAAAACTGCTCCTTTTTGGTGGAGCTATTCAAGAAGCTGGCGCAGTAAAATCCAACAAAATCAAAAAAGGAGCTACGAGTGATTTTATGGAAATAGAGCGCCAACGTGGAATCTCTGTTGCCACATCTGTACTTGCATTTGAATATAAAGGCATAAAAATTAATATTCTTGATACGCCTGGTCACAAAGATTTTGCCGAAGACACCTTTAGAACCTTAACAGCTGTTGATAGCGTTATTGTTGTTATTGATGTTGCAAAGGGAGTCGAGGAACAAACAGAAAAACTTGTGGAAGTATGTCGCATGCGAAACATCCCAATCATAGTTTTTATTAATAAGTTAGATCGAGAGGGAAAAGATGCTTTTGACTTGCTCGATGAAATAGAACAAAAACTACATTTATCTGTAGCACCTTTAAGTGTGCCCATTGGAATGGGTTATGACTTCAAGGGTATCTACAATATGTGGGAGAAAAACGTCAATCTTTTTAGTGGAGATAGTCGAAAGAATATTGAGGAGACTATTAATATTGCAGATGTAAGTGATCCAAAACTCGACACCCTCGTTGGTGAAAAAGCCGCCAATTCTCTTCGTGAAGATTTAGAATTAATTGAGGGGGTATATCCTCCCTTTGACCAGCAAGCCTATTTGGAAGGAAAACAACAACCAGTATTCTTTGGTTCGGCCTTAAATAATTTTGGAGTTCGCGAACTCCTAGATTGTTTTGTATCTATTGCTCCTGCACCAAGACCAAAACATAGCGAAGAACGTTTGGTAAAACCGAGTGAAAAGAATTTTACAGGTTTTGTGTTTAAAATCCACGCAAATATGGATCCCAAACACCGTGACCGACTAGCGTTTGTAAAAATTGTCTCCGGCGTTTTCGAGCGGAACAAGCCTTATTTACACGTACGAAGTAAAAAGAAACTAAAATTCTCAAGTCCCAATGCTTTTTTTGCTGAGCGAAAAGAAATTGTAGATATCTCCTACCCAGGCGATATCGTAGGACTACACGACACTGGACACTTTAAAATAGGTGATACGCTTACAGAAGGTGAAGAAATTCACTACAAAGGAATTCCTGCTTTCTCTCCTGAACATTTTAGGTATATCAACAATGCAGACCCTATGAAGTCTAAACAACTTACAAAAGGGATTGACCAACTTATGGACGAAGGTGTGGCACAGCTCTTCACATTAGAACTAAATGGACGTCAAGTAATAGGAACTGTTGGGGCACTTCAATATGAAGTAATTCAATACCGACTTGAACATGAATATGGCGCCAAGTGTACTTATGAGCCTTTGAGCGTTCACAAGGCGTGTTGGGTTGATCCTGAAGATCCAAAAAGTGCAGAATTCAAAGAATTTTTGAGAGTGAAGCAACGCTTTATGTGTAAGGATAAGAGAGGGCAATTAGTGTTTTTAGCCGACTCACCTTTTACGCTTCAAATGACACAACAAAAATTCCCTACTGTAAAAATGCACTTTGTGAGCGAATTTGAAAGTGTACAAAATTAATTTACGTTTTTTTATTTACTACTTTTTTAGAGTCGTTTGCAATAAGTATTACATTTCCGCGAAGGCTGAAATCTCATCCAACCAATCGCAATTATTATTTCATTTAAAATCTACCACCATGCTCCTTCTCTAAAGCTTCGACAGCAAAAGGGCGTGAGAATTACTCTTGAATGCTATGCCTGTCCAGTAGGTCCAAAATTCAATGGCATCGGAGACTTTTCGTAGTCCTTAATTTCCCCATGTGCTTGTTCAAAGCGTCGTACATTTTCTTGTAAAGCCTTTGCCAAACGCTTTGCGTGTTGAGGCGTTAATATGATACGCGACTTCACCTTACTTTTAGGAGTTCCCGGCATAATATTTACAAAGTCCACTACAAATTCAGATACCGAATGATTGATAATTGCCAAGTTGGAATAGGTACCCTGGGCGATTGCTTCATCCAATTCAATATTGATTTGTCCTTTCTTATTTTCTGTTTTTTTTGAGTCGTTTGCCATATCCAGTACATTTCCGCGAAGGCGGAAATCTCATCCAACCCATCGCAATTAGTATTAATTTCTTAAAATATTCCGCATACACGGAGGTAAATTGAACCGCGAAGGCAGAAATCTCATCCAACCCATCGCAATTAGTATTAATTTCTTAAAATCTTCCACCTTGCTCCTTTGTTAAAGCTTCGGCGTCACAAGGGCGCGAAAGCTAATTGAATCTCGAAATCCGAAATATCATCCAGCCCGTCACTAAGGTTTATATTGTATCCTTCCGATACCTTCATAGAAGCCATAGGATCACCTCTAACCCATACTTTGTAAAGAATGAAGGTAAGTATTCGTGCGCTTTCGCGAAAGCGTAATAGTACCTATTCTAAAAAATAAAATCCCGCCTTACTTAAGTAAGACGGGATTATTATATAGACTTCTATTAGCCGTCAGTTTTATTGACGATTAATTATAGTTCACTTCAGGCTTTTCGGCCATCATATTCTCTAGGTCCTCTTTACTTCCTACGATAATATTATCGTAACGACGCATACCAGTACCTGCTGGAATTCTATGTCCTACAATTACATTCTCCTTAAGACCTTCTAAGGTATCAATCTTACCACTTACAGCAGCTTCGTTCAATACTTTTGTTGTCTCTTGGAAAGATGCAGCCGAGATGAATGACTTAGTCTGTAGCGACGCTCTCGTAATACCTTGAAGTATCGGAGAAGCCGTTGCAGGGGTCACCTCTCTTGCCGTAACTAAATTCTTATCCTCACGTCTTAAGATTGAATTCTCATCTCTTAGCTCACGTGGCGATACGATTTGACCTGCTTTCAGATTTTCTGATTCACCAGCATCCTCAACAACCTTCATTCCGAAGATCACATCGTTTTCTTCAATAAAGTCAGACTTGTGTATCAATTGGTTCTCTAAGAAGATAGTATCTCCAGGATCCTGAATACGTACTTTACGCATCATTTGACGCACCACAACTTCAAAGTGCTTATCATTAATCTTCACCCCTTGTAGACGATATACTTCTTGTACTTCGTTTACTAGGTACTGCTGAACTGCAGCTGGGCCTTTTATGTTTAAAATATCATTAGGTGTTACAGAACCATCTGAAAGTGGCATACCTGCACGCACATAATCGTTTTCTTGTACTAGGATCTGATTAGATAACTTTACTAAGTATTTCTTAATCTCACCAAGCTTAGATTCTACGATAATCTCACGGTTACCACGTTTGATTTTTCCGAAAGAAACAACACCGTCAATCTCAGACACAACTGCCGGATTCGATGGGTTACGCGCTTCGAAAAGTTCGGTTACACGTGGAAGACCTCCCGTAATATCGCCTGCTTTTGCAGAACGACGTGGAATCTTCACAAGAATTTTACCTTCTTTTACTTTTTCACCGTCATCAATCATTAAGTGAGCGCCAACAGGTAAGTTGTAAGAACGTAATACGTTTCCTTTGCTATCTTCAATAATCAATGTTGGAATCTTCTTCTTATCTCTAGATTCAGAAATTACTTTCTCTTGGAATCCAGTTTGCTCATCAGTTTCAACGCGGTAAGTAACACCTAGGTCAATACTTTCGAATCTGATTTTTCCACCAAACTCAGAAATAACTACACCGTTAAATGGATCCCACTTACAGATTACCTCTCCTTCTTTTACCTTATCACCTGACTTGGCAAACAATTGAGATCCGTAAGGGATTGCATTTGTGCTTAAAGTAATTCCTGTTTTAGGATCTGTCACCTTAGCTTCTGATGTTCTAGAAATTACAATGACGGCTTTATTTCCATCAGCATCTTCTCCAGTTACCGTTTTAAGATCTTCTATCTCAAGAGCTCCAGCAAACTTAGCCGTTACATTACTGTCTTCAGAAACACCCCCTGCTACCCCACCTACGTGGAAAGTACGAAGTGTAAGCTGTGTACCTGGCTCTCCAATAGATTGCGCGGCTACAACTCCTACTGCCTCACCCATCTGAACTGTCTTACCAGTTGCAAGGTTACGACCGTAACATTTAACACAAATACCTTTTTTAGCTTCACAAGTAAGTGCTGAACGAACATCTACACTTTCAATAGGGGCTGCACCAATGGCTGCTCCAATTTCATCTGTAATTTCTTCACCAGCTTCAACAAGAATCTCAGTTGTTAAAGGATTGATAACATCATTTAATGAAGTACGTCCAATGATACGCTCAGGAAGCGCCTCAACGATTTCTTCGTTTTTCTTAAGTGCAAATACTTCAACTCCTCTTAAGGTACCACAGTCTGTACTGTTGATAATTACATCTTGAGATACATCTACTAATCGACGCGTTAAGTATCCTGCATCTGCCGTTTTTAAAGCGGTATCTGCAAGTCCTTTACGCGCACCGTGCGTAGAAATAAAGTATTCAAGAATGGAAAGACCTTCCTTAAAGTTAGATAGAATTGGATTTTCAATAATAGCTCCACCTCCATCGTTCGATTTCTTAGGTTTTGCCATCAGACCACGCATACCTGTAAGCTGACGAATCTGCTCTTTAGATCCACGTGCTCCAGAATCAAGCATCATATATACCGAGTTAAATCCTTGTTGATCTTCACGGATACGCTTCATAGACAATTCTGTCAATGTTGCGTTTGTTGAAGTCCACACATCAATTACTTGGTTATAACGCTCTGTATTTGTAATAAGTCCCATATTATAAGAACCTGAAATCACATCTACCTGTGCATTTGCATCATCAATCATTCCTTGCTTCTCAGCTGGAATAATGATATCTCCAAGAGAGAAAGAAAGACCTCCACGGAATGCGTAACCGTATCCCATTGTCTTAATTTCATCAAGAAAATCTGCCGTTCTTGGCACGCTTGTTACTTTTAAGATATGTCCAATAATATCACGAAGTGATTTCTTAGTCAATACCTCATTAATATAACCAGCTTCCTGCGGCACAGCTTCATTAAACAATACACGACCTACAGTAGTTTCAATGATCTGTGGAACTAAGTCCCCAGCTTCATCAAAATCTAAAGCACGTACTTTAATGATTGCATTAATGTCTACAATTTTCTCGTTGTATGCTATAGTAACCTCGTCTGCAGAGTAGAAAGTAATTCCTTCTCCTTTTACGTGGAATTCCTTAGTTGATTTTCTGGCCTTAGTCATATAGTAAAGACCCAATACCATATCCTGAGATGGTACCGTTACCGGTGCCCCATTTGCAGGGTTTAAGATATTGTGAGATGCGAGCATTAATAACTGCGCCTCAAGAATTGCCTCAGGGCCTAATGGTAAGTGTACTGCCATTTGATCTCCATCAAAATCGGCATTAAATGCTGTACACACCAATGGGTGTAATTGGATCGCCTTACCTTCAATCAACTTAGGTTGGAAGGCTTGGATACCCAAACGGTGAAGCGTAGGAGCACGGTTTAAGAGAATTGGATGTCCTTTAAGAACGTTTTCCAAAATATCCCAAACAACAGGCTCTTTTTTGTCTATAATTTTCTTTGCAGATTTAACCGTCTTTACAATTCCTCTTTCGATCAACTTACGTATTACAAATGGCTTGTAAAGTTCTGCGGCCATCCCCTTAGGGATACCACATTCAAACAATCTTAATTCTGGTCCAACGACGATTACCGAACGTGCCGAGTAATCTACACGCTTACCAAGTAAGTTTTGACGGAAACGCCCTTGCTTACCTTTTAAGGAATCAGAAAGTGATTTTAACGGTCTGTTGCTATCTGTTTTAACAGCAGATGACTTACGTGTGTTATCAAAAAGTGAATCTACAGACTCCTGTAGCATACGCTTTTCATTACGTAAAATTACTTCTGGAGCTTTGATTTCCATCAATCTCTTCAGACGGTTGTTACGTATAATTACACGACGGTATAAATCATTTAAATCTGAAGTCGCAAAACGACCTCCATCTAATGGTACCAATGGACGCAATTCTGGTGGAATCACCGGAACAACTTTCATGATCATCCATTCTGGAAGGTTTTCACGATTCTTATTTGCATCACGTAAAGCTTCAACAACTTGAAGACGCTTTAAAGCTTCTGTTTTACGTTGTTTAGACGTTTCGTTGTTTGCTTTGTGACGTAATTCATACGAAAGTTCATTAAGGTCGATGCGTCTTAATAATTCGATAAGACATTCTGCACCCATCTTTGCGATGAACTTGTTAGGATCATTATCATCAAGATAAAGATTCTCTTGAGGAACACTATCTAAGATGTTTAGATACTCTTCTTCAGTAAGGAAATCCATCTTGTTTAATTCTTCCCCATCTTCATTCTTTGCAATACCTGGTTGAATCACCACGTAACGCTCGTAATAAATAATCATGTCTAATTTCTTAGACGGAAGACCTAATAAGTATCCTATTTTGTTAGGTAAACTTCTAAAGTACCAGATATGCGCCACAGGCACGACAAGGCTAATATGCCCTACGCGATCACGACGAACTTTCTTCTCTGTTACTTCAACACCACAACGGTCACATACGATTCCTTTGTAGCGAATTCTTTTATATTTTCCACAAGCACACTCATAATCCTTTACAGGACCGAAGATACGCTCACAGAATAATCCGTCACGCTCTGGCTTGTGCGTACGGTAATTAATAGTCTCTGGCTTAAGTACTTCACCTCTTGAAGCTCCTAGGATAGATTCCGGAGAAGCTAGACCAATAGAGATCTTACTGAAGCTTGGTGTTACTTGCTTGTCATTATTTCTTGCCATAATTCAATGTGTCGAAATTCATTAAAATTGTGTTGTTTGGTATTACGCTTTCGCGAAAGCGTACATCTTAGACATAGCTTCCGCGAAATTGCAATCAAACTACTCCTCCAGACGAATGTCTAGTCCTAGTCCCTTAAGTTCATGCATCAATACGTTGAAAGATTCCGGTAAACCTGGCTCTGGCATAGGCTCTCCTTTTACTATACTTTCATACGTCTTAGCACGTCCAATCACGTCATCAGACTTCACGGTAAGGATTTCACGTAATGTTGCAGATGCACCATAAGCCTCTAAAGCCCATACTTCCATCTCTCCAAAACGTTGACCTCCAAATTGCGCCTTACCTCCAAGAGGTTGTTGCGTGATCAATGAGTAAGGTCCGATAGAACGCGCGTGCATTTTATCGTCTACCATGTGTCCAAGTTTCAACATATAAATTACCCCAACAGTTGCAGGTTGATCAAAACGATCTCCCGTACCACCATCAAAAAGGTAGGTATGTCCAAAACGTGGAATTCCAGCTTCGTCAGTCAATGTATTGATCTCATCAAGTGTTGCTCCATCAAAAATAGGCGTCGCATATGTGCGTCCTAATTTCTGACCAGCCCATCCAAGAACAGTTTCATAAATCTGACCAATATTCATACGAGAAGGTACTCCAAGTGGATTCAATACGATATCTACTGGTGTTCCATCTTCTAGGAAAGGCATATCTTCTTGACGAACGATACGGGCTACAATACCCTTGTTACCGTGACGTCCTGCCATCTTATCTCCTACTTTTAGCTTACGTTTCTTAGCGATGTAAACTTTAGCAAGTTTGATAATACCCGCTGGAAGTTCATCACCAACAGAGATGGTAAACTTCTCACGACGGAGATTCCCTTGAAGGTCGTTTTCTTTAATCTTATAGTTGTGCAATAGATCTGCAACCAAACGATTCGTATCTGCATCTGTAGTCCATACTCCCTGTGTAAGGTGTGTATAGTCTTCTACAGAGTTCAACATCTTTAAAGTATACTTCTTTCCTTTAGGAAGCACTTCTTCCCCAAGGTCATTCATAACACCCTGTGCAGTTTTTCCGTTTACGAGTTTGAATAATTTTTCAATTAAAACAGCTTGTAATTCGTCAAACTTCAGATCGTATTGATCTTCAAGCAATGCGATATCTTCTTTATCTTTTACACGCTTGCGCTTATCCTTTATTGCTCTTGCAAATAACTTCTTGTTAATTACAACACCATGTAAAGAAGGTGATGCTTTTAATGAAGCATCCTTTACGTCTCCAGCTTTGTCTCCAAAAATCGCACGTAATAATTTTTCTTCTGGTGTAGGATCTGATTCTCCTTTAGGTGTAATCTTACCAATAAGAATATCTCCTGGCTTCACCTCTGCTCCAACGCGGATCATACCGTATTCATCAAGGTCTTTAGTAGCCTCTTCAGAAACGTTAGGAATATCATTTGTAAGCTCTTCGTTACCTAATTTGGTATCACGAACGTCTAATGAATATTCATCGATATGGATAGAAGTAAAAATATCATCACGAACAACCTTTTCAGAAATTACGATTGCATCCTCAAAGTTATACCCTTTCCAAGGCATAAAGGCTACTTTCATATTTCGTCCAAGAGCAAGTTCACCATTTTCGGTTGCATACCCTTGACAAAGTACTTGACCTCTCTTAACACGATCTCCTTGACGAACGATCGGTTTAAGGTTGATACTTGTACTCTGGTTAGTTTTACGGAATTTAATAAGGTTATATGATTTTATATCATCATCAAAACTTACCAAACGCTCATCATCCGAACGATCATATTTGATATGGATTTCTCTTGCATCTACATATTCAACAGTACCATCGCCTTCGGCGTTGATAAGTACTCTAGAATCGGTAGCAACTTGACGTTCCAGACCTGTTCCTACAATTGGAGCATCAGCTCTCAATAATGGAACTGCCTGACGCATCATGTTTGATCCCATCAATGCACGGTTTGCATCATCATGTTCCAAGAATGGAATTAAAGATGCAGAAATAGATGCAATTTGATTAGGAGATACATCGGCATAATGCACAGAAGTGGAATCCACCACTGGGAAGTCACCTTCCTGACGTGCAATTACTTTATCGATCTCAATAGTACCGTCATCTTTCATAGGGTTGTTTGCTTGCGCAATCAACATTCCTTCTTCCTCTTCGGCACTTAGGTATTGAGGTTCTGTTACTAAATCAATTTTACCATCGACTACTTTACGATATGGTGTTTCGATGAATCCCATTCCATTTACTTTGGCATATACCGAAAGTGACGAAATCAAACCAATGTTTGGTCCCTCAGGAGTTTCAATTGGACACAAACGACCGTAGTGAGTGTAGTGTACATCACGCACCTCAAAACCAGCACGTTCACGTGAAAGACCTCCAGGTCCAAGTGCAGAAAGACGACGCTTGTGCGTAATCTCAGCAAGTGGATTGGTTTGATCCATAAACTGCGAAAGTTGGTTGGTTCCAAAGAAAGAATTAATTACAGAAGACAATGTCTTTGCATTAATCAAATCAATAGGTGTAAATACCTCGTTGTCACGTACATTCATACGTTCACGAATAGTACGAGCCATACGAGCAAGACCAACTCCAAACTGAGAAGATAATTGTTCTCCTACCGTACGTACACGACGGTTTGATAGGTGATCAATATCATCAATCTCTGCTTTAGAGTTAATTAACTCAATAAGGTATTTAATGATAGTAATGATATCCAACTTTGTAAGCACTTGCTTATCCATTTCAATATCAAGACCTAATTTTTTATTCATTCTGTAACGACCTACTTCACCTAAGTTGTAACGTTGGTCTGAGAAGAATAATTTGTCAATAATACCACGCGCAGTTTCTTCATCTGGCGGCTCAGCATTACGTAGTTGACGATATATATGTTCAACAGCCTCTTTTTCAGAGTTTGTTGGATCCTTTTGTAAGGTATTATGAATAATCGCATAATCAGCCTGCTGATTATCTTCTTTGTGAAGAAGAATAGTCTTTGCACCTGCTTCTAGGATTTCTTCAATATGCTCTTTTTCAAGAACAGTATCACGGTCAAGCACAATTTCATTACGCTCAATAGATACTACTTCGCCTGTATCTTCGTCTACGAAGTCTTCATGCCAAGTATTTAAAACACGAGCCGCAAGTTTACGTCCCATATATTTTTTGAGTCCAGATTTTGAAACTTTCACCTCTTCTGCAAGGTCAAAAATCTCAAGGATATCTTTATCTCTTTCAAAACCAATCGCTCTAAAGAGAGTTGTTACTGGCAACTTCTTTTTACGATCAATATATGCATACATCACACTATTAATGTCTGTAGCAAATTCAATCCATGATCCTTTGAAAGGGATTACACGGGCAGAATATAATTTTGTTCCATTTGCGTGGAAGGACTGTCCAAAGAAAACCCCTGGTGAACGGTGTAATTGTGAAACTACAACACGCTCTGCGCCATTGATCACAAACGTACCACTAGGTGTCATATAAGGTATAGTACCTAAATATACATCTTGTACGATGGTTTCAAAGTCTTCATGTTCTTCGTCTGTACAGTATAGTTTTAGACGTGCCTTTAAAGGCACACTATAGGTAAGTCCGCGTTCAATACATTCTTGAATAGAATATCTTGGTGGATCTACGAAATAATCTAAAAACTCTAAGACAAAGTTATTACGAGTGTCAGTAATTGGAAAGTTCTCTAGGAAAGTGTTGTAAAGACCCTCATCACCTCTTTCATCTGGTTTTGTTTCCAGTTGGAAGAAGTCTTGGAAGGATTTTACCTGGATATCCAAAAAGTCTGGATAGTCAGGTCTGTTCTTTACCGATGAGAAACTAATTCTTTCAGCTTGTTTTGCATCTTGCATCATCAACGAACGAAATTTGATTAGAAACTTGACTCACAGTTGCTGTAAGTCGATACTTGATTTCTGGTTATAGACCTCAAATCAATAAAGAGTCTTGTCACTGAAAAACCGTGACCGTTATATACGACAAATGGTTTAGGTCAAATTGCACTTATTACAAAGTGCATTGACCTAAACCTTTATCAGCTTTATGTAGTGAGCTTACTTAAGCTCAACTTCAGCACCAGCTTCTTCTAATTGTGCTTTAAGTGCTTCAGCTTCGTCTTTAGATACACCTTCTTTAATTGGAGAAGGAGCGTTATCTACAAGCTCTTTTGCGTCTTTAAGACCAGCACCAGTTAATTCTTTAACTAGTTTTACAACAGCTAGTTTAGAACCACCTGCAGCAGTAAGGATAACATCAAATTCTGTTTGCTCCTCAGCAGCGTCTCCACCAGCAGCACCTCCAGCAGCAACTGCAACAGCAGCAGCAGCAGGCTCGATACCATACTCGTCTTTTAAAATAGTTGCTAACTCATTTACTTCTTTAACAGTAAGGTTAACTAATTGTTCTGCGAAATCTT
>CAXBCS010000061.1:0-18153 GCA_963974305.1 uncultured bacterium | reverse complement strand
TTTTTAACAATGAAATGATTAATTAAAACGGTCAACTCTAATCAGGGAAGTTCATGAATTAATAAACCATTACACTTTAGGATGACTTTTTCTCCCCCCTCGGGGGAGGTGCCCTTAGGGCAGAGGGGGAGGCAGAGGGATGTTTTTGATAGGAGACCAACGATTGGAGATTAACGATTGTGGATTGTTGATTTTTGAACGAAAAAAAAATCAAATTTTGGTTGAGATTTGGAACTTGGATTTTATTTTTTGCCTAATGCCTAATGCCTAATGCCTAATGCCTAAAGCCCGAAGGGCAAATTGGAAACAAAAAAGCCGAAATTCTATGGGAATTTCGGCTTTTGTATATTGAATAATTGACTTCTAGTACTCCTGAAGTCCTTTTACGTATTCTCTTAATTCTTCTTCATTGACTGCTTTGTCAATATCGCGTATTAAACACAAAAAGTAAAGAAAGCTTTCTTTTGGTTCTCCTTCAACTGCGATTGTTACTTCTTCTTCTTCCAATGATTCTTCTTCCGGCATACCGATAGCGAAGGTTTCATTTTCTTGGATGTGCTCTGCTGCTAATCGGGTGGCTTTTGCCAATAATGGTAGCTCTTCAGTTATTGTATATGGACGTAATGCCATTAGATCTTCTACCACAGTGTTTGTGATAATACCGTTTTGCTCTACATCAGCAATTAGTTTTGTTATGAGTTTTACGGCTCTAGAATCTTGAAGTGTGTTCATAGTTTTGGCGGAATGTTTGCTTTAAAGGTTTGCAAATTTAAGTTTTTGTCTCACGTTACACCAACAAATTTTGTTATAAATTCGTTATCAACTAGCTTTTCTTATGAGTAAACGCGCCTTAAAAAAATATCTTGCCGATTTAGACAAGGAAGCCCTTGAAACACAATTACTTGATTTATACGAGCGTATTCCGCAGGTGAAGGTGTTTTATGATTTTGTCTTTAATCCTAAAGAAGATAAATTGGTGGAGGAAGCCAAGGTCAAGATTAGTAATGAATATTTTCCTACAAGGCGTAAAAGACCTCGCAAACGCCCTTCTGTTGCTCAAAAATATATTAAGCTCTTTAAAAGCTTAGGGATGGACCCATATGTGCTTGCCGATCTAATGCTGTACAATATAGAAGTAGCCCAAACTTTTAACGAGAGTGTCTATAACACACCAGAAGCTTTTTACAAAAGTATGCTCAACTCCTTTAAAGAGGCCCTGCAATGGGTGAGCTATCACTCATTATTGGAAACTTATTCTGAGCGTATTGAGAAGATCGTAGAGCGAACTGAAGCACAAAAATGGACCAATGCCGACCTTTTTGATGAGCTCGCAAACGATATTGTTGATTAATTGTTTATTAACTGCCGAAGTTTTTTGGAGTACGCTTTCGCGAAAGCGTAAAAATCCCTTAGTTTTGCAAGATTCAATTTCTCACTTCCAAAAACCACTTATTTGAGCCAAATCATCGAAGCTACTACATCTACAGAAAAAGAACTATACGACTATCAAGAAAAAGATCTACAAGCGATCTTTTCTTGTATGGACAAACAGAACAATGATTACAACCTCCTGTATCAATTACCAACAGGAGGAGGGAAGACTGTAATTTTTTCTGAAATCGTACGCCGATTTATTGCCAAGCACAACAAAAAAGTAATCATCTTAACCCACCGTATTGAACTTTCGGCCCAGACATCAAACATGCTGACTGGCTTTAATGTACCCAATATGATTATCTCTAGTGACGTTAAAACACTAGAAGAAGGTGATGACTATATGTGCTACGTTGCCATGGTAGAAACCTTAACAAACCGTTTGCAGGAAGAGCAAATGAGTTTTGACGACGTTGGTTTGGTAATTATTGATGAGGCACACTACAATTCCTTTAGAAAATTATTTAGCTATTTCAATAACTCCTTTATACTTGGAGTAACAGCTACCCCTTTAAGTTCGAATATCAAGTTGCCTATGAAGGACAACTATCAAGAACTTTTAATTGGAGAGAGTATTTCTGCTTTGATCAATAAAGGCTTTTTAGCAAAAGCCAATACCATTAGTTATAATGTGGGACTTTCTTCATTAAAACTCGGTATTAATGGTGATTATACAGTAAAGTCGTCAGACATATTATATACTGATACCTCCATGCAAGAAAAGCTCTTGGAGGCCTACGAGACTGAATCGAAAGGAAAGAAGACATTAATATTTAATAATGGTATTAATACCTCGCGTTATGTGCATGAAAACTTCATCGAAGCGGGGTATGACATTCGGCACCTTGATAATACCAATAGCGCTAAGGAGCGTAAAGAAATCTTAGATTGGTTTAAACATACACCAGATGCAATCTTAACTTCAGTAAGTATCTTAACTACCGGTTTTGATGAACCTACTGTCGATACCATCATTTTAAACCGAGCAACAAAATCATTGACCTTGTATTTCCAAATGATTGGACGTGGTTCAAGGGTATTGCCAGACAAGGCTAATTTTAAAGTATTAGATCTTGGTAATAATGCAGCTCGTTTTGGACTATGGGAAGCACCTATTGACTGGAAAGAGATTTTTGCTTTCCCAGATTTCTACCTAGAAAACCTTATCGCCGATGAGGAGATCGAACGTAATTTTGCATACGTGATGCCTCCAGATCTACGCAAAGAATTTTCCAACACAAAAAAAGTATTTTTTGATATTAAAGCAGAATACAAAAAGGTTGTTGGCAAAGGATTAAAGGCAAAAACTGCCTTAGATAATGCCGTAGAACAACATGCCGAAATGGTTGTAGACAACAGTGAAGATGTTTTTGATGCTCGTATACTCGCTCGAAAGTTACGTGATGATATCGCCTATCGCGTGCGTTTATACTCTTACAGTATCATGAACAATACTCAGAACTATAGAGACTGGTTACAGGAAGATTATGAACGCAAATTACGCCTGCGTATCAATCAAATCTGTACTGAAAGAGATATGTAAATCCAACCGTAGGGTGATGCAGTATATATAAGGAGCTCGTTAAGTGGGACGAAGCTGAAGGTCTTAGTACGATCAACAACTTCAAAAAAAGGTCGCTTTTATCAAAGAACATGCTCTAAAATTATTACTTTTGCATCCCGTACACGAACAATAATAAAGGTCCCTCATGGCAACCACTAAATACATCTTCGTAACGGGCGGAGTTTCATCTTCATTAGGAAAAGGCATCATTGCCGCTTCTCTAGCAAAACTCCTACAAGCACGCGGATATCGTGTGACTATCCAAAAACTCGATCCCTATATTAATATTGATCCAGGAACCTTGAATCCATACGAACATGGAGAATGTTATGTAACTGATGACGGTGCAGAAACCGATCTTGACCTTGGTCATTATGAGCGTTTCCTCAATGTGCCAACTTCTCAAGCCAATAATGTAACTACAGGGCGTATTTACCAATCGGTGATTGATAAGGAGCGTCGTGGTGAGTTTTTAGGAAAAACGGTTCAAGTGATTCCTCATATTACCAACGAGATTAAAGAACGTATCCAGATTTTAGGTAATAGCGGTGATTATGATATCGTTATTACTGAAATAGGTGGTACTGTGGGTGATATTGAGTCATTACCTTATATAGAAAGTATCCGCCAATTAAAATGGGAACTAGGGAAAGAAAACTCTTTAGTTATTCATTTGACGCTGATCCCATATTTATCAGCTGCAGGAGAATTAAAGACAAAGCCTACCCAACACAGTGTGAAAACATTGATGGAAAGCGGAATCCAAGCAGATATTCTTGTTTGTCGTACAGAGCATTCTCTCAATGATGAACTGCGCGGGAAACTAGCACGTTTCTGTAATGTCGAACAAGAAGCTGTTATCGAATCTATAGATGCATCAACTATTTATGATGTGCCTAACCTCATGCTAGAAGAAGGTTTGGATCGTATCGCCTTGAATAAACTACATTTAGAAGATCCCGGTACTCCTAAATTATTGCGATGGAACGAATTTTTAGCAAAGCATAAGAATCCGAAGTCAGAGGTAACTATTGGTCTTATTGGAAAATACGTCGAACTTCAAGATTCTTACAAATCCATACTTGAATCATTTATTCACGCAGGAGCAGAGAATGAAGTTAGAGTAAATATCGAAAGTATCCATAGCGAGCATATTACCGATGACGTTATTAAAAATACTATAGCCAAGTTAGATGGTGTCCTTGTAGCTCCTGGTTTTGGAGAACGCGGAATTGAAGGAAAAATAAAGGCTGTGCAGTATGCTCGAGAAAACAATATTCCTTTTTTAGGGATTTGTCTCGGAATGCAAATGGCAGTTATAGAATATGGTAGAAATGTGTGCGCTTTCGCGAAAGCGAACTCCACAGAAATGGATCCAAACACACCACATCCAGTTATTGACCTCATGGAAGAGCAAAAGAGTATCACCAATATGGGAGGTACTATGCGTCTAGGGGCTTGGGAATGTGCTTTGGCAGAAGGTTCTATTGTACGCGATTTATACAAATCGGATACGATTATGGAACGTCACCGTCACCGCTATGAATTTAACGATAGCTATAGAAAGCAGTTGGAAGATGCAGGAATGAAAATTACAGGGACAAATCCAGAAACAGGACTTGTAGAAATTATTGAACTTCCTAACCACCCGTGGTTTGTAGGAGTACAATATCATCCTGAGTATAAGAGTACAGTAGCAAATCCGCATCCATTATTTGTGGCATTTGTAGCTGCTGCAGTTAAAAAAGCTGCAAAATAATATGCCATAGTGGCACAGCACGGCAATTTGGTGATAGAATTGCAATCACAATCAAAGAAAAATGGTCTGCAATAATTTAAGCAGACAATAAGCATAGATATACATTCACATGGCACAACAGAAATTTGACAAAACATCACTAACAGGAATGCTGCTTATTGCAGGGATCTTGATTTATATGTTTTTTATTAATAAGCCTACTCAAGAGGAAATTGATGCACAAAAGGCAACAGAAACAGAAGTAGCCGCAGAAACTCCTATTGTAGATACCACTCCAGTAGCACAGATAGAAGATATTCCAGCAACAGCCGGAGATTCTACCGGACTTGCACAATTGCGTAATAGAGTAGGAGCCTTTGCATATGCTGGCACTTTGCCGTCGGCAGTAGAAGGAGCTACTACAACTATCTCAAACGATGTGTTGGAGCTTGTAGTAAGTAATAAAGGTGGATATATCGTTCAAGCTAAATTACTTAAAGAGAAAACCTTCGATTCTATACCTGTATATCTCATAAAGGATGGGAATAGTATGATGAATGTGTCATTCAGTACTACTGATAATCGCAACTTAAATACTAAAGGTCAGTTTTTTGAACCTACACTCAGCACCAATGGTGAAAACCAAGTCTTGAGTATGCGTTTAAAAGTTTCGCCTACGTCTTATCTGGAATATCGATACGAGTTGAAACCTGGTGAGTATATGCTTGATTTTGGGATTAAGTCTCAAGGATTATCAAATATCTTCAACAGCAGCGCTCCTATGCGTATGCAATGGGATTTTAAGGGGATGCGTCATGCACGAAGTATTGATTATGAAAACCGTTATACGCGTTTGACCTATGAGTATGAAGGAGACAAGACCGATAAGCTAGGTGCTATGGGCGATGATGATGAGATCGAAAAAGATGTGAGTTGGATGAATTACCGTCAGCATTTCTTTAGTTCGATGTTATTGACAGATACCCCTTTCGCGGAAGCAAAGTTATCGTCGATTGATTTAGTAAAGAAGGCAGAAGATATTGACGAGAAGGAAACCAATTTCACCAAAGAATACAAAGCAGATGTCCTCTTAGCTCCATCTAACGGAGAGTTGAACTATGCAATGCAAATGTATTACGGACCTACAGATTATAAAATCTTTAAGTCTTATGATAAAAATTTAGGAGAGGCGATGCCTCTTGGTTGGGGAATCTTTGGATTCTTGAACAAGTATTTAGTAATCCCATTCTTTGGATTCTTAAGTGGGTTCTTACCTGCAGGAATTGCGATTATTGTAATGACCATTTTGATAAAGTTAATTCTGTCTCCTGTTCAGTACAAACAGTACCTATCTCAAGCTAAAATGAAGGTCTTAAAACCTGAAATTGCAGCTTTGGGTGTGAAGTACAAAGACAATGCAATGAAGAAGCAAAAAGAGACTATGGCGCTGTATAGTAAGGCAGGGGCGAGTCCTGCTGCAGGTTGTTTGCCCGCACTATTACAGATTCCTGTCTTTTACGCCTTGTTTACATTCTTTCCATCTGCTTTTGATTTAAGAGGAAAGAGTTTTTTATGGGCAGAAGATTTATCAAGTTATGATGCGATTTATGAATTTCCAGGGGACTTCAGTATTCCTTTTTACGGGGATCACATTAGTTTGTTTCCAATTTTAGCAGCCGTGACGATTTTCTTCTCGATGCGTTTGACTACAGGAAATCAAGCGATGCAACAGCCTACACAAGAAGGGATGCCTGATATGGGGAAAATGATGAAATATATGATGTATTTCTCCCCATTATTAATGTTAATTTTCTTTAACAACTACGCAAGTGGATTGAGTTTATATTACTTTATATCTAACCTAATTACCATTGGAATTATATTGGTGATAAAAACCTACATTATCGATGAAGATAAGGTACGTGCTAAGATAGAAGTGAAGAAAGCTCAGCCTAGAAAGAAGCAGGGTAGATTCCAAAAGAAGATGTCTGAAATGATGGAGCAGGCAGAGCAACAAAAAGCACAACAAAAGAAAAAATAAGAATTGATTCAAATACAAAAACGGCGAGCATGAAAATGTTTGCCGTTTTTTGGTTTGGGTGTAAAGTTCTCTATAGTTAATCGACAGATGCCCTAATATGCGTAATTCTCACAAATTAATCATCGCTGCTCTTATGATTATGTTAGCAGCCTTGAAGCCCGATTTAGCTGCCTTCATTCCTCAAATCGTAAAGGTAGGTATTGCAGGTGCTTTACTATTATTAGGCTTGTACCTGATGTGGAAAGAACGTCAATGGTAGGTCTATTCTTTGACGAGTTTCTTTGTTAATAAAGTTCCGGAAGAGCTTAGTAAATTCAAGAAATAAATGCCAGAAGGATAGCTTTCTAAAGAAATCGTGGCTGTACTTCCTATATTGTTCATACTATAAATTTTTTGCCCAATTGCGTTAAATACGCTTAGACGAACCGATTCACTGCTGCCATTTTGAAGGTGAAATACCCCCGTAGATGGATTAGGGTATAGCTGTATCACGGAATCTAATGTTGCTTCTCCAAGACCCAAAACGGTGCTTAAAGTGATTGTAAAGGTTCCTATTTTCTCGGAAGAGAAAGGATTTACCCCTTGGAGCGAACTAATAGGCTGTGCTGGATTAGAATCACTATTTGCCGATGTGTAATCAACACCATCATCGGTACCTGCATCATAAGCATACACATCAATAATAACTTCTGGATTCCAATCGTTGCCATCAAATAACAACAATCCGTCAGTTGCTACAAACCAATCCGGACTAGGAGCGATCATAGAAAGAACGGTTAATAAGGGAAAATCTTCAGTGAGTACAACATCAATTAATACACTGCCTAATGTATCATCAATGTCTCCCGCTTGAAATCCTTCTTTGGCAGTTCCTGCGGTTACAGCAGCGTTTACTTCTTGAAGAAATACAGTAGTATTTCCAGTTTCAGCAATATTTTCAATGCCTTGACTTGCAAGGTCGCCCATGCTTAAAAAATCTACTTGATCACTATGCACAGCAACTGCAAAGGGAGACCAATGGGCTTGAGAAGGGAGACTTCCGCTTCCATGTGGATGGGTAGCCTGACTCCAATTACTTTCAAAAATAACTTCATAGGTTGCTTCGCTTTGGCTCATCATCGAAAGACTCGACAAGAGAAGGAGCGCAGGGATATATTGTAGGATTGTTTTCATAGTCTTTTTATTTTTATTCAGTACACTTGTAAAAGTAATCGATTTTAAGGAGTTTTGATCTATGCTTGAATCTATACTTGCTTTCTTGGGAGCCACTGCAGTGCTTGCAATTTCTCCAGGGCCTGATAATATCTATGTACTTACCCAAAGTATTGCCAATGGACGCAAAGCTGGACTGGCAACAACTGCAGGTTTAATATCAGGTTGTATAGTACATACGACATTAATAGCCTTTGGGGTTTCCGCTTTGATAGCAGCTTCTCCAAAAATCTTTTGGGTGATCAAAATTTTTGGTGCTGCCTATTTACTTTTTTTAGCTTATAAAATCTTCAAAAGTGACGCCAGTATTGCGTTTGGTGAAGGTGCGCCAAAGAAAAGTTACGGTGAATTATTCAAACAAGGGGTGATTATGAATATTCTCAATCCCAAGGTTACGATATTTTTTCTTGCCTTTTTTCCTGCCTTTATATGGGAACCTGAAGGAAATACAGTGTATCAATTTTATGTGTTAGGTATACTTTTTATGTTGTTGTCCTTTTTAATTTTTGGCTCTTTTGCATGGTTGGCAGGCAGTATCTCTAGTTATCTAAAGAAACATGCCAATGCAGGACTCATTTTAAAGTGGTTACAAATTATTGTTTTCGTCGGAATTGCTATTTTTATTTTACTTCCGTAAGTTGGCTTAACCCTTAAGATACTTTAACCAAAAGAAGTCAATCGTACTCCGTTTGTATTTCCTATTTTTACCTAGTGAATAAACGCGTAAAAATTATCGAATGTCCCAGAGATGCCATGCAAGGTATCAAGGACTGGATTCCAACGGAAGAGAAAATACAATACATTCAATCCCTACTACGCTGTGGTTTTGATACTATAGATGTGGGAAGTTTTGTGTCTCCGAAAGCCATACCTCAAATGGTCGACAGTGCCGAGGTATTACATGCCTTAGATTTATCAAAGACAGAAAGTAAGTTATTGACTATTGTTGCCAATACAAGAGGTGCCTCAGATGCTGTGGAGCATGAAATGGTAGACTATCTAGGGTATCCTTTTTCGATTTCTGAAAACTTCCAAATGCGGAACACCCATAAAACCATTGCCCAATCTGTAGAGATTCTAAAAGAAATTCTTGATTTGGCTGGAACTAATAACAAAGAGGTGGTTGTATATATATCAATGGGATTTGGTAATCCTTATGGTGACCCATGGAATGTAGATATTGTCGGGGAGTGGACACAAAAATTGAGCGACTTAGGTGTGAAAATTTTGTCTTTATCAGATACCGTAGGAACATCTAACCCCGAAAACATAAAGTATTTATTCTCTAATTTAATTCCTGCCTATCCTGATATTGAATTTGGAGCTCATTTGCATACCACGCCCACTAGTTGGCACGAAAAGGTAGACGCCGCTTATAAAGCCGGTTGCTTGCGTTTTGATGGCGCTATCCAAGGTTTTGGAGGTTGTCCTATGGCAAAGGATGAATTGACGGGTAATATGCCCACAGAAAAGCTAATCTCTTATTTTGCCAGCGTAAAAGCCAATGATAATGTGAATGCAATGAGTTTTGAAAGCAGTTATAATGAAGCTTTGAAAATTTTTCAGAAATACCATTAACCCTCAACAGTAGTTAGCATGAAAAGCCAAAATCTCATTTGTATGTTATTCATTGCAACCTCCTTTATTGGCTTTGCTCAAGAAATATCCTTTGTCAATCATGATGGTTTTCTCTCTGTGGGTACCATGGAAAATCGAACTGCATCTGTTAACCTAGCCGATGTAGATGGAGATGGGGACCTTGATGCCTTGGTTGCCAATGGCAGACACTGGGCAGAACAGAATTATGTCTTTTATAATGTAAACGGCTCCTTTAAGAAGGCAATTCCCTTAGGAATCGAACTCAATGCTAGTTATGCCATACAAGCAGCCGACTTTGACAATGATGGTTATGTTGATTTAGTTGTTGGTAATGACAGAACAACCAATAGTTTCTTTTATGGAAATAGCGATGGAAGTTTTTCATCTGGTCCCGCTTTTGGGGACGAGGAAGCGCCAACAAGAAATTTGACGGTTGCCGATATGAATAACGATGGCAATGTTGATATTCTGCTTTCCAACCGTAATGCTCAGAATGAATTGTGTATGGGCAATGGTGATGGAACCTTTAGTTGTCAGAAATTTGGAGAAGAAACTGATCAAACTACCCAATTAGTTGCCGCCGATATGGATCAAGACGGAAGATTAGATATTCTTGCGGCAAATAGAGGGCAAGCAAACCGGATTTACTTTGGAGACAAGGAGGGTAATTATATCGATGCAACGACTTTTGGAACAGGGAGCGACAATACACGGAGTATCGCTGTCGCCGATTTTAACATGGATGGAAAACTAGATATAGTGCTAGGCAATCTAGGAGCTCCTAATGAAATCTACCTTAAAAAGGGGGCTAGCTTCTTTAAGGCATATAGCTTTCCAGAATCTTTAGACACCACAGCAATAGCAGCTGCCGATTTTAATCAGGATGGTATACCTGATGTTGTGATGGGTATCTCAGAAGCTGAAAATTATATGTATGTGGGGAATTCGAAAATGACCGATTTTAAAAAAGTAGTTCTTGGACCTGCAGCCATGGATACTTACGCTATTTCTATTGGTGATATTAATGGCGATGATATTCCCGACATTGTAGTTGCAAATTCGGGCGGACTCAATCTGTACTATAGAACTCAACTCAAAAAATAAAAGGTAAAAATCGTTTTGTCCTCCTTTTATAAGCAGCATAGGCTTCTTCAAAATGGATATGAAGCAATTTTTCCTCTCGTTGCACTTTCAACATCAATATTATTACAAGGAGAATAAGTGCACTTAATCGCCAATAATTAAAGTGATCCACTACACTTGGAATCAACACTAATAGGATTCCTAGATACATCGGATTTCGAATCCATCTATAGGGACCTCTTTCTATAAGTTGGCTCGATTTCACCTCTGGCTGAATGTTAAATTGGCCAAGTCTCATCGCGACAATTCCCCATAAAGCTATACCTACACCCAATATCTGTAATCCTAACAAAAAGATAGAATGACTCAGTAATCCACTTAGGCTAAGATAGGCTAGGAGGATTAACTGACTGATAACTAGTAAGGCTCTGTATGCGGACATAGGCTCTAAAACTAATGGTATAAATGTACCTCATATTACCGATTGGTAAAAACACTATTTTTATTTAGAATAAATACAAATAAGCTTGTCAGAAAGGTGAAACCATCTTATTTTTGCAGCTGAATTTACTTATCTATTTATAATCAATCTAAATAAAATATCTAATGAGAATTAAAACTCTTATCCTTCTTTTCTGCGCTGTCACTATTTCTAATATTTTCAATGGACAATTAAACGCACAAACAAAACAAGATTCAATCACCTTTAATCCGCAGCAACAATTAAATACAGCTCAGCGTCTTCTTTCAGGGAATTATGCGAGTGCCGTAACTGTGAGTGCCTATGGAGAAATGACCTATAATCAGCCAGAAGCTGATAACGGAGAACTAGACGTGCAACGATTAGTATTATTGTTTGGTTACCGTTTTAATGATAAGACACAGTTTGTAACAGAGGTAGAATTAGAACACGTAAATGAAGTTTTTGTAGAACAGGCTTTCGTAAATCACAGTATTGGTGATAACATCAGTGTACGTGGAGGTTTGATGTTAGTTCCTATGGGAATTGTGAACGAATATCATGAACCAACCACTTTTAATGGTACCGAACGACCTTCTGTAGATAATGTGATTGTGCCTACTACTTGGCGCGAACTAGGAGTAGGGGTGACGGGGCGTTTTAATGATTTGTCATTAGGATATCAGGCCTATATATTTAATGGTTTTCGTTCTGCTTCTTTGGACGGAGAAGGTGGTGTAAACGGACTTTTAAAAGGGTCTAACGGACTTCGTGGAGGACGTCAAAAAGGAATACAATCAACTGTTGATAGTCCGACATTTTCTACAAAATGGGAATATTACGGAATTCCGGGACTTCGTTTAGGACTTGCTGGATATTTTGGAAAAACCCAGGCCGATGATGATGTAGAAAAATTGGATGGTGCCAATATTGGCATTGCTATGGGAGGTCTGGATTTTAGATATGCTTACCAACGTTTTACAGCTAGAGGACAATTTATATACGCTTCTTTATCTGATACCGAAGCTTATAATATCGCAGCCGATAAAGATCTAGGAAGCGCCTTACAGGGTTGGTATGTAGAAGCAGGGTATAATTTATTTCCACAAAGTAAGAAGCAACGATTATTTGCTTTTGCACGTTATGAAAACTACGATACACATGCAGCTGTTGACGGTTCGCTTTCGCGAAATGACGCATATAATAGAACAGATATCACAACAGGGCTTTCATACCATATTGCTCCTGGTGTTGTTGTGAAAGGAGATTATCAGTTTAGAGATAACAAGCTTTCTGGTGACAATGTCGCCGATCGTTTGAACTTTGGGATCGGTGTCTGGTTCTAGAGTGATTAATTAATTGAAGCTAAGCGAACGCCACGATCACTCGTGGCGTTTTTTTGTGCCTTCCAAGCATGATCACCACAACGACCAAACGTTTTCTAATAGGGTTGTTCTCAACTATGGCCTTACTTTATAGGGATAAACGCAGCCGAAGATTTGCATTGATCCCATTATTGGTAATTGGTATTGGATTTCTTTTACCTCAAAAAATGGTTATTCCAGTCGCAGGTGCTACGACGTCTAGTTGGGATGATAATTCCTTTTGGGCCTATCCTTGGGGTTCTTCCATAACACATAAGGGAATTGATATTTTTGCCGCGAAAGGCACTGATGTTGTATCTGCTACCTACGGTTTTGTCGTGTATACTTATGAGGGCGGAAAAGGAGGTAAGAGCGTCATGGTTTTAGGTCCAAAGTGGCGGTTTCATTATTATGCACATCTAAACGAGATATCAACTTTTCCTTTGGAACCCATGTGGCCTGAAAAAGTTTTAGGTACTGTTGGTGATACTGGAAATGCCAAAGGCAAACCACCACATTTACATTATGCAATCACTACTCCATTTCCATACTGGTGGTTACGAGATTCAGAAGCTGTTCAAGGCAACCGAAAAATGTTTCATCTGGATCCAGATACATGGTTGCGGAAATAGAAACCTTCCACTAAGAGATACTTTAATTTCTTTTTTATAAATGCTTTTTAAAGAAAGCAATCGTTCGTTCCCATGCTAGATCTGCTGAAGGTTTATCAAATCGAGGCGTTGAATTATTATGAAAACCGTGATTCACATCCTCATAGAAATGCGCTGTATACTCGATGTTATTAGCCTTTAAAACCTTCTCATAGGCAGGCCATCCTTCATTCACTCTTTGATCCAAACCAGCATATTGCAATAAGAGTGGTGCTTTGATTTCAGCTGCTTGTTCATCTGAGGGTTGCCTACCATAAAAAGGAACTGCAGCCCCAAGATCTGGCAGTTGTACAGCCATCATATTAGAGATCCAACCGCCAAAGCAGAAACCAACAACTCCGACGCTACCATTACAATTTTCGTGTGCTTTGAGATATTCATAGGCTGCGATAAAATCTTCTAACATTTCGAGTCTATCCCTTTTGCGTTGCATAGCTCTTCCATCATCATCATTTCCAGGATATCCACCTAAGGGAGTTAATGCATCTGGTGCAAGACTCACAAATCCTTCTAAAGCTGCACGTCGCCCTACATCTTCAATATATGGATTCAAGCCACGATTTTCATGTACTACAATAATACCAGGGAGTTTGGTTGTTGAGTCAGCGGGCATAGATAGAAGCCCTTTTATTTTCCCTCCACCTTTAGGAGAGTCGTAGGTAATATAGTCACTATCCAAGCGGTTGTCTTGGGATGGTATTATCTGGGTATTTATATAATCTGGACTTACAAAACTAAGCAGCGCTGGGACGGTAATACTCCCAACGGCAAAAACCGATAACCGATCAATAAATACACGCCTATTGATTTTGTTGTGAGCATAATCATCGTAGAGATCGAAGACTTCCTGTGCTATATCTTCTTTGCGGATAATGGCCATATCTTTAAGTATTAAAAATGTAGTTCTAAGATACTAAAAGTCTGTTAATTAGCCGATTATTTTAGAATAACCCTTTGCAATTGTCACATGATTTGGAATTTGAGTTATCTCTTACCAAGGTTTGTTAGTGTTATGCTTTCAGTTCACTGAAGTTTTTACTGAGCCTGTCGAAGTGCGAAAGCGTAAAAAAAACCAATTCAAGACGAAATGGTATTAATGGAATCTATGTTGAAGTTTTAGTCGTGGATTTAGCAAGTACCACTTTCAATATCACATTGTTCTACTCCTGGAGTTTCCTCAAGAGTAGAGAGCTGTTTAAAAGCATCTAAGAACACTTCTGAAGGTTGTGCTCCGCTTATACCATATTTGTTGTTAATTACAAAGAAAGGCACTCCAGAAACTCCCATTTCTTGATAATGTGCTATTTCCTTTTGAACATCTTCGCCCAACTGTTTATTATTGATAACCTCATGAACTTTGTTTGCGTCCCAACCAAATTCGGCCATGATGCTTTCTAATACTTTGACATCATTTAAGTGTAGGGTTTCTACAAAATAGGCTTTTAGAAAGCGCTCTTTTAAAGCATCTTTAAAGCCTTCTTTTCCTGCGATCACCAGTAATTGGTGAAGTGGCAAGGTATTTACAGCCAACCAGTTTTCGCCAAAGTCAAAATCGATACCTACTTCTTTTCCAACATTTGTCAAGTGATCTGTCATTCCTTTTACTTTTTCTAGGTCACCAAATTTCTTTCCTAAGTATTCGTCCCTAGTTTGTCCTTTTGCGGGCATACTTGGGTCTAGTTGGTAAGGATGCCATTCTACCTCAATAGGGGTGCCATCCCACTGTTCAAGCGCTTTTTCTAAACGGCGTTTGCCAACATAGCACCAAGGGCAAGCTACATCAGATACTACATCAATTTTTATAGGTGTTTGTATGTCAATTTTCATCTATTATTCGTTTTATTAATTGCTCCTTAGTCTCCTTTTTTTGGCCATCCTTTCAGCGCTTAATTCTTAGTTTATGTTGATGTAGGATAGTCATAAATCCGATATAATAAAGCCTATGGAAACTAGTAAATGTTATTCAACCGTATATAGTTTGAGCCTCGAAATTCCTAGAAACTCGATATATTTTGAATAATCGTATGTACCAAAATTAATATACTAACAAAAGGCGATTTTACAGCTTGCAAAATCAGTTGCTAGTATATTATCTTATATAGTGTAACCTAAACTAAATCTCTTCTATGACGGATTTTCCACTCAACATATCACCAGAAGTCCATTTCCAATTTTCATTAAGTCTAATTTTTCCTTCGGCTGTTAATTCAGGTACCGAATGACATATCCCGGTCATTAATTCTCCTTTTAAATTGACTTGGTGATAGCGCATTTCAATATTTCCATTTTCATCTACCAGTCCTATTAAATGTCCATATAATATTTGACCACCTTTATATTCGGATGTCAGAATATTACCAATTTGTTTGTACTCAAAAATGGTATCATGAGAAGTTTCCCCATTTTCGGAATTTACAATAGTCCTGAATTTTTTATTGTTATAGTTCATGCAGGTATCCTATTGGCTTTAATTTTGAGCTGCGTTATGAGCCAATCTTCTTATTTATTGCGATATAATTAGAGGTTTGAAAAATTTCATTAATTGGATTTGCATCTACTTCAACAAAGCCATTTTGTATCAGTCTATAAATTTTAAAATCATCCAAGATCTTAATAAAATCAATTAAGAAATTTCGACTGTCCACTTGTTTGTTGCCAAATTCAAACTGGATGTAATCAATATTGTTAAGGCTATTTTTTGCTCCAAGTAGGGCATTGTATTCATATCCTTCAACATCTAGTTTTAAAAGATGGATCTTATTTATTTGATTGGAAATACAAAATCCGTCAATGGTTGTTAATTCTATTGTTTCTGAATATGGCGAAAACTCATCTTCTATCAATGAAGATTGAACGCTACCTGGACCATTATAATAGATCTTAGATTGGCCTACTTCTTCAGCCATTCCCTTATTAACAGCTATAATATTTTCGTGATTTTTGGT
The DNA here is from genome assembly GCA_963974305.1 of uncultured bacterium. Classification (GTDB taxonomy): domain Bacteria; phylum Bacteroidota; class Bacteroidia; order Flavobacteriales; family Flavobacteriaceae; genus Dokdonia. The sequence continues at coordinate 2,042 of CAXBCS010000061.1, read as the reverse complement.
ATTCTTTTTTAAGGCAGAAAAAGTAGATTCAACAGGTTCGAAAGAATATATGAGGCAGTTCGATTCAAATACTTTGTTGGCCAAATTAGCATATTGGCCAATGTTTGCACCAACGTCAAAAATTGTTGTCTGCCCCTTAGTGTTGTTCTTAATATGATTTAAAAGAAATATTTCTCCAGAATCATGCGGACTATGACCTCCTCCATAATTCATTCCTCTTAATGAGATCCAGTGGAGTTTTTTGAAAAAAGCTTGAAATATTTTTCTAGCGAAGACCCTAACAAATAGTTTTCGGCTTCTTTTTTTAAATTTCTTCATTGATGCTATACTAATGGTTTGGGTAAGATAGGAGGGAAATTTAAGTCACTAATCCTTCAGATTAATGGTACTCCTTGCTCTTTTTCCTTTGTTAATTTTTATCACTAAAATACAATGATAAGAATAGGTTTATTTAATGTAGGTTTTTTATCGTATTAATTATGCACCTAATTAGCCTTTCATTATTTTAATTCCACGGTCCACTTGTCTTCACATTAATTGTTTCTCCATTTATATCAATTCTGTATAAACCACCAGCACACCCTAACCAAACATTTCCTTTAATGTCTTTTAAAAAAGCCATAGTGGAAGTTGGTACTTTATAATTTACAAATCCTTGGTCTGTGTATGAGTATACTCCGTTGCTTGTTGTACTAATCCATAAATCATTTGAGCTGTCTTTGTAGATTGAGTAAACATCACTTTCGTATAGTCCTTTCATTCCTGGGAAGTAAATGAATTTTTGGCCATCATACTTGTTCAATCCGCCTTTGCCAAATCGTTTGTCTTCATCAATTTTGTCTTTCTCTGCCACTCTCGTTCCAATCCAAATATTACCTTTTTTGTCTTCCACAATTGATTGCACATTATTGGAGTTCAAACCTTCTTTTGTCGTGAAATGAACAAATGATTTGCCATTAAATTTACTCGCTCCATAACCGTCTCTACCGAACCAAATATTACCCTTTTTATCTTCTGTAATTGTGGTTATCCAATCTTTTGTGTCAGGGTTTATTATAGTTTCTATTTTTGGATAAGGAATAGGAAATTTTTCAAATCGATCGCCGTCAAACTTGCAAACTCCGCCCCAAGTTCCAATCCAAAAATTTCCTTTGCTGTCAATTAAAAGGTTGCTTACCATATCGCTGCAAAGTCCATCTTTTTCTGAATAATTTGTAAAGGTTGTTCCGTCAAATTTCGATATTCCGGCACCTGTTCCAAACCATAAGTTTCCTAAATTATCTCCAATAACAGTTGTTATTCTATTACTTGGTAAACCGTCTTTTGTTGTCAAATAATTCAGATTGTTACCATCAAATTTCGCAACTCCTTTTTCTAAAGTTCCAAACCAAATGTCACCCTTAGAGTCTTGAAATGTTTCTATCACATATTCTCCAATTTGTGTATCTACTTTCGCAATAGGCTTATTTATAACAGTATCATTTTCCTTGTTTGAGTGCGATTGCCCTCCACAAGAAGTTATAATGAAAAATGATAAACAGATTCTTGAATATATATTGGATTTTTTCATTTGTTCTTTTTTTCAAACTTAAGACGAAAGATGTTCTTTTGGAATTGTCAAATGTCAAATTATGTCTAAGAAGTGTGAATTTTTTATAAAGTAACTCGATTTGCTACCATAAAGAGGGCAAACAACAAAAGAATGCCATCCTTATGCGATTTGTGGATAGAAGCCCATGAATTTAGATTCTATCACAGTCACAAAGAATCATTTAGACTTTTGGATATGTAGTATTTAGGCACCGTGCGCTCCTGCCTATCAACTAAGCAATTTCGCGTAAGCAGTAAAACAAAAACAGTAGTTATTGAGTAAAGCTTCAACAACCATCAAAAAATTAATCATGTGAAATTGTAGCTCAATATAATAAGGAGGTCAAAGCATACAAAACAGAAAGAACGGGTGAGGACTTATGCTTTATTCAGAAAATAACAGGTCTTTTTTAATTAATTGAAAACTCATTTTTTCATCATCTCTAAGAATA
>CAXBCS010000060.1:0-19392 GCA_963974305.1 uncultured bacterium | reverse complement strand
ACGCTAGACTTAGGATCTAGTGCCGCAAGGTGTGAGAGTTCGAGTCTCTCCGCCCGTACTTACTAAAAGAGCTGACTTTAACGAGTTGGCTCTTTTTTTTTGATGACATTTCAAAGGAGAGATAAGAAGTTTATACTGAGCCTGTCGAAGTGAGTCTCTCCTTTGAAATCGAAAACTAAGCCGAAGATGTAATACTTAACAAGGTAAAAGAAGTGCAAAATCAAAATTATATGTTTGACATATCGAATCTATTTATTGGAATTCTTCTTGTTGTAGTGGGAATAATGTTGTTTGTTTTTGAAAATGACCGCTATAAAAAATTAAGGAAGGATCAATATATACAGAAGTCTTTTTTTACAAATACTTTTGTTATGGTGTACATTATGGAATTAATAGGTGTAGTTATGTTTTTTAAAGAAATTTTTAAACTGTTAGTATGAATTATCTACAATAGATTGAATTTATCAAATCGTGTTCAATGATGGAAGTAATTTCAAGAGCAATTTCGCGGAAGCGCAAAAAAAAGCCCGAAGTATAAAACTTCAGGCTTAAATATATATAGTAAGAGTAGCTTACTTTTTATTACTCGCCTTGATATATTTCTCAAGTGCCATAGTCATTGACGGTGTTTCAGGTGTAGGAGCATGGATATTAATTTCTAGTCCAGCCTCTTTAGCAGCCTTAATTGTAGTCGCACCAAAAACAGCTATACGCGTATCATTTTGCTTGAAATTTGGAAAGTTCTTGTATAAGGAATCAATACCAGATGGGCTAAAAAACACTAAGATGTCATAAAAGACATTCTCAAGTGTAGATAAATCACTGATTACTGTTTTGTAAAAAATAGCTTGTTTCCAATTAACCCCAAGCTTATCCAATGTTTCAGGAACTTCAGGTTTGAGTTTATCTGATGAAGGTAATAAGAACTTCTCATTCTTATACTTCTTGATTGTTGGCGCCATTTCAGAAAATGTACGTTTCCCAACATAGATTTTGCGTTTACGATACACTACATATTTTTGTAAGTAATAGGCAACCGCCTCACTTTGGCAAAAATACTTTAAAGAATCGGGCACTTTAAAGCGCATTTCTTCTGCAATCCTAAAAAAGTGATCTACTGCGTTTCTACTCGTGAGAATGATTGCAGTATACTCGTTAAGATCGACCTTTTGAAGGCGAACTTCTTTACTAGATTCTCCTTCAACATGAATGAAGGGAATGAAATCTATCTTTACTTTTTGACGCTGTTCCAATTCGAAATATGGAGAATTTTCCACTTTCGGCTTAGGCTGCGATACTAAAATAGTTTTCACTTTCATAAGCTTCGCTTTTATAACTCCCTTATACTAAGTAACAATCAATTTGTACACTATATAATAGGGCGCTAATTCGAGTGCGCAAAAATACAAAATAAAATAGAACGGATGAGCAATAATTTCACTTCTGTATTTACTGCCAAAATTGACGATAGAAATCAACAAAACTAGGGCTACAAGACCAAGACTAACATAAAGAAGGATCTGCTTGTCGAGCTGACTATACAAAAGGAAGCAACAGAGAAGGAGCAGAAGAAGGCTAAGAACGTTTCTATAGCTCATTTTCTTAAAAAAATACCCTTTGAAATAGGGCTGAATACCTAATGTCCATGATGCGACATTCTCCAGGACATTCTTTGTTATCATAAAAAGGATATAGCCCGCTAAAATTTGAATAAAATCAAAGGGATGTGCCGCTGGAGCCCATTCTGAATAAATACTATAAGCTAGAAATAGAAAAAGCGGAATACTAATAAATTGAATTCCGCTAATAATCATATTGAACGGATGCCAGAAGGTAGTCTCCCGACTCCCGCTTAAAAAATAAGACTCCGATTGGAAAACGCGGATGAGATCTACAAATCTTGATCCATAGAGAATCTTAGACAAGGCTAATAAACACAGACAAAGCGTGATAAGCCCTGTGATCCAGTCTTGATTTAATAAATTGCGAACGGTGCTTTCCAATGAGGTTTGAATATTGCGTTAAAAATACGATAAAAACGTAGGAACAGAGCCTTTACATTTTAAGAACCCTAGCTAAAATAGTTACATTTGTCTAAAGCACTTTGCATGACTAAATCCGTAGTGATCATTCCTACATATGATGAGATCGAAAACATTGAACGTATTTTACGCAATGTTTTTGCCCTTCAACGACCTTTTGATATTCTGGTTGTAGATGATGGGTCGCCAGACGGCACTGGTGCAATGGTGAAACAAATGCAAGAAGAATATGAAGGAAGACTTCATTTGATTGAACGGTCAGGGAAACAAGGATTAGGTACAGCATATATAAAAGGTTTTCAATGGGCTCTTGAAAGAGATTATGATTTTATTTTTGAAATGGATGCCGATTTTTCACATAATCCCAATGATCTTATCCGTTTGTACAACGCTTGCGCGAAAGATGGTTATGATATGTCCATTGGTTCCCGCTATATTACTGGGGTAAATGTAGTCAACTGGCCCATGGGAAGAGTACTGCTGTCATGGTTAGCCTCGAGGTACGTTCGTATAATAACGGGCATGAATATTCACGATACCACTGCAGGATTTGTATGCTACCGAAGAAAGGTTTTGGAAGTTATTGATCTAAAAAAAATAAAATTTGTAGGCTATGCCTTTCAGATAGAAATGAAATACAAGGCCTATCTTTGTAACTTTAAAATTAAAGAAGTACCGGTTGTATTTACAGATCGAACCAAAGGTCAAAGTAAGATGAGTACAGGTATTATTTCTGAAGCTGTTTTTGGAGTTATAAAAATGCGACTGCAACATTTATTTAAGAAGAGATAGGACATGGAGCAAATATTGATTAAAGATGCCCACATAGTAAACGAGGGATCTGTTTTTTACGGAGACGTGTTAATTGAAAACGGATTCATTATAGAGGTAGGTGATAATATAAGTGCCAAGTCGGCTGATGTCTCTATCTATTACGCCGAAGGGAAGCACCTATTACCGGGGGTTATTGATGACCAAGTACATTTTAGAGAACCAGGTCTAACCCACAAGGCAACTATTGCTACAGAATCGCTTGCTGCCGTTGCTGGAGGAATTACCTCCTTTATTGAAATGCCTAATACCAATCCTCAAAGTACCACCATTGAAAAATTAGAGGCCAAGTTTGAAACCGCTGCAAAAGACAGCGCAGCCAACTATTCTTTTATGTTTGGTGGAACAAATGACAACTTGGATGAAATCCTCAAAGTAGATAAAAAAACGGTCGCTGGTCTCAAATTATTTTTGGGAAGCTCTACTGGAAATATGCTCGTGGATGATGAAACTATCTTGGAAAAGATATTTTCATCTACTGATTTGTTGATCTCTGCTCATTGTGAAGATGAAGGAACGATTCGTGCAAATTTTGAAGTTTATAAGGAGCGTTATGGAGATGACATCCCTATGCAATTTCACCCAATAATTAGAAGTGAAGAAGCTTGTTATATCTCTTCGTCAAGAGCTATTGCTCTAGCAAAGAAAACAGGAGCCCGTTTGCATGTGTTTCATGTATCTACAGGAAAAGAAACTGAACTTTTTGATAATAAATTACCCCTAAAAGATAAAAAGATTACTGCCGAAGTATGTATTCATCACCTCTGGTTTTCAGATGAAGATTATGAAGAAAAAGGCAGTTTGATCAAATGGAATCCCGCAGTAAAAAAAGCGTCTGATAGGGAAGCGCTCTTTCAAGCTTTACTAGATGATCGTTTGGATGTAATCGCCACAGATCACGCCCCACACACCATTGAAGAAAAAGAAAATGTTTATACTAAGGCACCTAGTGGAGGACCTTTAGTGCAACATGCACTCCCTGCAATGTTGGAGTTTTACCATCAAGGTAAGATCAGTCTTGAAAAAATAGTAGAAAAGATGTGTCATAACCCTGCGATTCTCTTTGAGATTGAAAAGCGAGGGTATATAAGAAAAGGATATAAAGCCGATTTAGTTTTAGTAGATCTAAACAATCCTTGGACCGTCCAGAAAGATAATATTCTTTACAAATGTGGTTGGTCTCCTTTTGAAGGAACAACCTTTAAGTCTCGAGTCACTCATACCTTTGTCAATGGCCGTCTGGCATACAAAAACTTTAAGGTTTATGATAATGTGCGTGGCGAACGTCTCAGCTTTGATCGATAATGAAAAACGGTGTCTTTTATTGTGTTTTAGTATTTCTACTCCTCAGTTGTCAGGATATTGTTGAGGTGACCCCTCCTGAAAACCTTATTGAAAGGGAGAAAATGGAAGACATTATTTATGACATTGCACTTATGAACGCCGCTCGCGGATTTAATGTTCAAAAACTTAAACGTAACAATGTGTCTCCCGAGCGCTACGTTTTTGACAAACACAATATCGATAGCCTGCAATACGCTAAGAGTACTGTGTTCTATGCCTCCGACTCTGAAGATTATAAAATAATGTATCAAAATGTGCAAAAGCGTATAGATACTCTCTATGAGGTATTAAAAGAAGAAGAAAAAGTATTTCAAAAGCAAAAGGACTCCATTCGAACGGCAGAAGTCAAAGTACGACGCAAACTTGATAGTATAAAAAAAGCCAAGGGTGACACTCTTAACGTCCCAAAGGGTCCAAGACAGCGTCCTTCCTTATCTAGCTCCTCTCAGATCTAAAGTGAGTTGCAACTCGCTCAATGCAATGGGTAAGATCTCTAGGAGAGTATTCTAAAGATTCAATAGCCTTAGAACTGGAGTATTTGGATACCTCCTGTGCTGATATTACAGCTGCTTTTGTGAGTTTTCGCTTTCGCGAAAAGATCCCCATAATGGCATCTAAAAAACAGAATACATCTAATGTTCCAGTGGAAAGGGCTTGTTTGGGTTCCTTCTTTTTTAAGGCTGTGGCTATTTCGGCTAAGAGGGTTTTATAGGTCCAATTTTGCGCGACGAGTATAAACCGCTCGTTTACAATGTCGCTTTCCATGCCTAGAATCATCATGTCTACAACATCTTTTACATCAATAACTCCTGAGCCGCCTTTTGTATAATATTTAAGTCCTTTGGCCACTCGACCAAAAAGAGCGCCACTTCCGCTGCTGTAACCACCTTCTCCTAAGATGATTCCTGGGTTAAAAATAACAACATCTAAACCTTCTTGTGTACTTCGCCACACTTCGGTTTCTCCACCGTATTTGGTAATGGAATACACAGAATTGGACACATTAGGATCCCAATGATTTTCTTCATCTACGGGTGTGTTGTGCGTTTTTGCTAGAGTAGCAATCGAGCTTAGGTAGACTATTTTCTCGATATGATTACTCAAACACAAATTGACCACATTGGCAGTACCTTCAATATTGGTTTTTTTTAATTGATTAAAGTCATAGGGGTCAAAAGAAATCATCGCTGCACAGTGGTACACTTTTGTAATTCCTTCAAAGGCGAGTTGGAGAGCAGGGATATCTGTTATGTCGGCTTGAATCCATTGGATGGAGGAAAATTGTGATTTCGCTTTCGCGAAAGCGAAAAAACGTTCAACTTTTGCCACTTTTTCCTGAGATCTAAATATGGCAACTACCGCAGATCCTTCTTTGGTAAGTGCCAATAAAAGATGGCTTCCTACGAGCCCCGTACCTCCTGTAACTAAAATCATGGGTTAAAGATACGTTGGAAAGATGTTTTAATGGTCGACCTCAAAAAATTTTTGATAGAAACAAGTGGTCAGAGCGGCTGCTGCTCTCGTTCATATTTTTATCTTTGCGATCGTTAAAAAGAATGACATGACTAAGAATTTTGTAGAAGAATTACAATGGAGAGGAATGGTACACGACACCATGCCTGGAGCTAGTGAGCACTTGATGGAAAAAATGCGCAGTGCATATGTAGGTTTTGATCCTACCGCTGACTCCTTACATATTGGAAATTTAGTGCCTATTATGTTGCTAGCACATTTTCAAAGAGCGGGGCACAAACCCTTTGCGCTGGTAGGTGGAGCAACAGGAATGATAGGGGATCCTTCAGGAAAATCTTCAGAGCGTAACCTTTTGGACGAAAAAACGTTGCGTCACAATCAAGAATGTGTGCGCCAGCAATTATCTCATTTCTTAGACTTTTCTTCTGGTAAAGAAAATCAAGCGGTTATGGTGAACAACTATGACTGGATGAAAGAATTTTCATTCCTTGATTTTATAAGAGATATTGGAAAACATATTACTGTCAATTATATGATGGCCAAAGATTCTGTTAAGAATCGACTTACGGGAGAAGATGCAGATGGAATGTCTTTTACTGAGTTTACCTATCAAATGGTACAGGGCTATGATTTTTTACATCTATACAGAGAAAATGATTGTACGCTCCAAATGGGAGGTAGTGATCAATGGGGGAACATTACCACAGGTACTGAACTCATTCGCCGAGTTGCAGGAGGAAAGGGCTATGCTCTTACCTGTCCGCTCATAACAAAATCAGATGGAAGTAAATTTGGTAAAAGTGAAGGTGGAAATGTCTGGTTAGATGCTAAGCGAACATCCCCTTACAAATTCTACCAGTATTGGTTAAATACAAGTGATGAAGATGCCGCAAAGTATATCAAAATTTTCACTTTTTTAGATAAAGAAGAAATTGATACACTTGTTGCTCAACATAGTGAAGCACCTCATATGCGTAGTCTTCAAAAACGCCTTGCCGAGGAAGTGACGGTTACGGTTCATGGAGAAGAAGCTCTAGAGAATGCTGTGAAAGCTTCTAGTATTTTGTTTGGAAAATCTACTGGCGATGATTTAAAAACCCTTGATGAGGCTACTTTTTTAGATATTTTTGAAGGAGTACCTCAGGCTGAGGTTGCTATGACTGAAATTGTAGAAGGTCTAGATATTGTTGCAGCCTTGGCTGAAAAAACAGGATTTCTAAAGTCAAATGGAGAGGCGAGACGTGCGTTAAAAGAGAATTCTATCTCTGTAAACAAAGAAAAAGTAGGTGATGACTTCGTTATTAATACTTCTGAACTGATCAATAATAAATTTGTGCTCTTACAACGTGGTAAGAAGAACTACTTTGTAATTCGAGCGGTATAATAGACAAGAAAACCCCAGAATACAAGAATGTATTACTGGGGTTTTCCAACTAACTAACCAATCAGTCTTTTTGTTTGTAAGTCGGTTTTACGACTTATCTTTTATTTTATTCCAAGCAGCGTCTGCCTGTCCTTTTAAGGTAGGTGCTCCTTCTTCATTCCATTTTTCAAGAGTATTTACGCCCCATGAATTATAAAAGAGGTAAAGTTTCCCATCACGAATCTCAAAAGTTTTTGGATCGACACCAATTTTCTCTGCTTTTACAGCAACGGCATATGCACAATAACCACCATATTGTGGTATGTATTTCTCAGAATTCGCTTTGAATTTATCTAAGTTGGCTTGTGAGGCAAATTTCCATTTTACCCCGTCATAGGTTGTGGTATATTGTTTGTCGCCTTCAATGGCTTGATTTTCAAAATATGTGGTTACATCATAACCTTCTGCTGCATAGCCTTTTTTAAGATTATAATCGGTGTGTTGGGCAAGTGCACTAAAACTTATAAATAGTATAAGGAAGCTTACAATGGTTTTCATGAACTATCATTTTATAAGCCTTAGGTCGCAAAAAATAGTAGGCATTACAATTTTCTGATACTTTTTTTACAAAGCCATTAAATTACAGCCACGAATGTCTGAATGATCAAACCGTCCAGCAACGGTAAAGGTTCCATTAGGATAGACTTTGCCCAAGTCTTGAGTTGCAATAAAGGCACAGGAATCTAAATTGGCAAGGTCAATAATATTGAGACCACCCGTTCTTGAGTCTAAATGTAAACTCAGCGCATCTTCTGTATCACGAGAGAATACTTTCATCCAAGGCGGACAATGAAATAAGCCATCACCTTTGGAGTAGGCTTGAGAAAGTAATTCGGTCATGCCATACTCACTGTGAATATGAGTGATTCCAAAGCCTTGGCGGAGTAGGTCGTGAAGCTCTTCTCTGATAATTTCTTTGCGCCTTCCTTTCATGCCTCCTGTTTCCATTACAATGGTATTTTTGAGGGAAAAGGAATTGTTTTCAATAAGATCCAATAAAGCAAAAGAAACACCAATGAGTAACACCTTTGTGCCTGCCTCATTTAAAGCTTGCAATTTTTCGCTTAAAGCGAAATGATCCTTGAGATAAAACCCACTATCAATATGATTGCTTTGCTTAATAAGAGCGTCTACCATATAAACAAGTGAAGAGCCTGTTCGCTCCAAATAGGAAGGTAACAAGGCTAAGACTACATAATCTTCAATCGCTCCATATTGCATGTTAAAAGCGGTCTTAAAGCTCTTCTCATAAAGATTTAGATCAGACACATGATGCTTACTAGTAATGCTTCCTGTTGTGCCGCTACTTGTAAAGGTAGTTTGAATAGGGGCATCTGTAGATCGAATGTCTCTCGTTTTAAAAAACTCAATGGGTAAGAACGGAATATCTTCTACCCGTTTTACATCACTAGGATGAATATATAGAAGATCACAAAAAGAGCGATAGGTTGGATTATGCTCAAATTGAAATTGAAAAACCTCTAATGCTAGCTCTTGAAATTGAGAGGCATTACTAATATTAAATATGCGGTTTCGAAGTTCTTTGTGCATGGAGGTGCAAAGGTATCTAAATTGGGAATTACCAAAAAAAGAAAAGCACCTCGATCAAGAGGTGCTTTTTTAACTAAATTAAAATGGTCTTTATTTGATGATAAGCTTTGTTGTCGCTACAGCATCATTTTCTGTGATTTGCATGATGTAAACACCCGCAGCGAGTGTTCCAACATTAACCGTATCCATTGTAATTACGTTGATTACTGTTTTTCCAGTAATGTCAAAAATCACTACAGACTTTTCAGTATTGATCTCTGTGCTTATTGTCACAAAATCATTTGCTGGATTAGGATAAATATTCAGTCCGTTGATGGTGTTGCTTTCTACAGATAAATTTTCGTCTATGTCTGCCATATTACGAGCAGTAATGAAGTAATCTCCATTATTTCTCTCTGTAATTATTCCAGAAACATGAACGTCACTTGTAGGAACATCAGTACCTATATAATCTACATCGAAGAAAGATGTTCTGAAAACATAATTTCCACTTGCAGTTGTCATATCATATGTTTCTCCATTTTCCCAAGTACTAAGAATTGAGTTGTCTATAGCAGTATTTAAAATACGTACATACTCAGATTCATAATCATTAGGATTTGCGTTTAGTGCATCGGCAGTTACATCTTGAGCTACAATAGCGTTGCCTGTTGAGGAAGCAGCCCCTGGATCTTCAAGAGGGACAAACTGTAGCATTCCATTGAAAGAACTCAATGTTCCTCTTAAACCTGTAATTCCATCACCTACAGCGTAAGTTGTAGTAATGATTTCATCATTATCATCTATTAAGATGGCACCAGTCGCATCTTCAATATATTTCTGTTTTCTAAAATCTTGTTGGTAGGTAAGAACTGCCTCACCTGTAAGTGTGTAATCTAATCCTTCAGCGCTTGCTCTAAGAGCAGCAATATTTGCAACACTAGCTTCTTGAGCACATGCCTGAGCGTTGATGTTTTGAGTAAAATCACAACTTGCACTTGATACAGAAAGCACGATAGTTGTGTCTTCTTCTATGCCTGTAATTGTAATAGTTCCAGATGCATTAGTTGAAGGATCATCTCCACCAACTGTTCCAGCAGCATCTAATGTTAGAGTATAGGTTTCAGATCCTCCTCCAGTAAAGTCGATGGTTGCAGTTACTGTATCGATACCTGTAGTTTCAGCATCACAAGTAGTTGTAATTGTACCTAAACTTAATGGACAGTTTACACAGGTAGCATTTGCTGCATCAGGAGTAGGAAGGGAAGGACAAAAACTATTGTCAGATTGACGTTGTAAGGACTCAGTGTCTTTCATTCCGTTACCATTCTCATCGTATTGAACGCTTAAGCCTAAATCAGTTTGTAGATCTAAATCTGGTCCGTCACTTGTTTCATAGACTACAGCATCAATAAGATTTGATGTTGTAGGAGGAGTTTCAGCTGGGAAACTAGCGGCAGCAGCTTGGTATATTGCAACAGCATCTGTTCCGTTTTGGATTATATTATCAGGGCCTATTTCGATATCTGCTCCAGGAAAACCGTCGTTACCAACAAGAAAAAATCCATTGGAGTCAGTTGTAAATCCATTCAAATCTATTACATTATAGGATCCATTTACTGGATTATTTCCGTTGAAAAATACTAGAATATAACCGTCCAAAGATTGGCTTGGATTGTCAGAAAGGAGTTCAACAAATTCTGTCATATCAGTTCCGGTTTGATCTGAATCAATTTCATTGATACTTACTTGACCAAAAGAGATACTTGCCGCCATAAGGGCAAGGAGTAACGTAATTTTTTTCATAATTTCTATGTTGTAAGTTATATACTGCAAATTACAAAAAAATAGGCTAATATTTTTGATGGACACACTGTTCAAATATTAGCTAAACTCTAAGAAACCTTAATTTAACGTATTCTTAATATTGAATGTGTAATACTCTCTCTGCTTAAAAACTACCTTGCCGAAGCATAGTTGGACACTAGGTTTAAATAGTTATCTTTAAAGTAGATTTGCCACGGAGATATGAAGAAAAAAGACATTAAAATTTTACTCGTCGATGATGAGCCAGATATCCTTGAAATTGTAGGTTATAATTTAACCCATGCAGGGTATCAAGTAATCACTGGTGAAAATGGACTCGAAGCTGTTAAGCTGGCTAAAAAACACAAACCACATCTAGTTATTTTAGATGTAATGATGCCTGAAATGGATGGTGTTGAGGCTTGTGAACTAATCCGAAAGAATCCCGAACTTTCAGAAACCGTCATCACATTTTTAACTGCAAGAGGGGAGGATTATAGTCAAGTGGCTGGTTTTGAAGCCGGCGCCGATGATTATATTACTAAACCAATCAAACCAAAAGTCTTACTCAGTCGTGTAAAGGCATTACTAAGGCGTATTAAGAATGAAGAAGACGCCCAAGAAATCGTCAAAGTGGGCAATATCGTCATTGACCGTGGGGAGTATAAAATATTAAAAGGTAAAACGGAAATCATTCTTCCGAGAAAAGAATTTGAATTACTATCTCTATTGGCATCCAAGCCTAATAAAGTTTTTAAGCGTGAAGTTATCCTTGATCGCGTGTGGGGTAATGAAGTTGTTGTAGGCGGAAGAACTATTGACGTTCATATTCGTAAATTGCGAGAGAAAATTGGCGATGATTCCTTTAAAACAATTAAGGGTGTTGGCTATAAATTTGTCGTATAATGGCTAAAGACTTTAAAAGGTCCTATGGTTTTGCGCTCGCAACTGCAATCTACTCTACACTTTTCCTCACAGGGGTTCTATGGGTTATGGGTTATTTTGCGGAACTTCAAATAGGGTCCTACATATGGCTTTTTGCCTCTATTTGCTTTGTTTTCATCTTCATTATTGTCCAATCCCGTATCCAGTTAGTTATCTACCAAAGGGTGAAAAAAATATATGAAGAGGTTACCCTTCTTGAAGAAGCAAGTCTTACCCCAGGTAAAGTGACAACAGATATGGAAATGCTCAAAAAGGAGGTGCAAGAGTATGCTACGGGTAAGAAGTTGGAAATAGAGGCACTTCGCATCCAAGAAGAATATCGAAAAGACTTTATTGGAAATGTTGCGCACGAACTCAAAACCCCTTTGTTCACCGTGCAAAGTTATATAATGACTTTACTAGATGGCGCAATTAAGGACAAATCGGTGCGAAAAAAATACTTACAAAGAGCAGATGCCGGAGTAGAACGCCTAATATATTTGGTAAATGATCTGGATATGATCACAAAACTGGAGGTAGGAGATCTAAATCTTAATTATAGTCATTTTGATATTGTTAAGGTGGTGCAATCAACTTTTGATTTGTTGGAATTAAAAGCAGCCAAAAGAAATATCACGCTTACCTTAGAAACAGACTTTGATACCCCCGTAATAGTCAACGCCGATGAAGAACGGATTCAACAATTACTTACGAATCTGCTAGATAATTCTATCAAGTATGGGAAGGTAAATGGGACTACAGAAGTTAGTATACAACACCTTATTCAAAACAAAATTATTGTTCGCGTTACAGATAATGGAGAAGGGATTGCAGAAGAACATCTCACGAGATTATTTGAGCGCTTTTATCGTGTAGATAAATCAGGAAATCGCAAGGTTGGAGGCTCAGGTTTAGGTCTTTCAATTGTGAAACACATTATTGAGGCTCACGATGAACGTATTTATGTGGAGAGCGAATTTGGAGTTGGTTCTGAATTTTCATTCACCCTTGAACAGGCCGAAGAGCTCAATTAAATCAGGCGTTTTTGACATTTTCTGAAAACCTTTAAATTGATTTAACCTTCCTAAATCCTTTATCGTAAATGCTTCCTGAGTACTGAAAGGAGCTATCTGTAATGACTCAAGCCGTCCTGCCAAATATTCTTGTTCAGACTGCCCAGGAGTGGGGATGAAAAACGCTTTTTTTTCTAAGGTCATTAAATCCATAAGAGTAGTATAGCCTGATCGAGAAATAACAACATCACTCTTATTTATTGTTTCTTCAAGTTCTTTAGATGTCAAGTAATTTTTAATACTAATGTTTTTGTGGAGTCTCGTTTCTCCTTCTTCTATGATGCCGCGTACTAATAATACCTTGCCATTGTAATTTTGTAATTTAAGGAGGAGTTTTTCTTCTAAATACGAACGCTGAGGTTCTGGGCCAGAAAGTAATGCTAAAACATCCCACTTTTGAGGGAGTTCAACCTTTTTTAATCTACTGAGAGGTCCAATATATTTTACATTGGACAGCGTTTTTTCTGGATGACCCAAAGCACCACTTAGATTTGGGTCCCCTTGATAATCTGGAACCCAACATTCATCAAATTGTCTGACGTATCTTTTCTGAAGGAAAGTGGTTAAGGGAGTTGTTATTCCGCTGAGAACTTGCAGTTGATGTGTGATAAAGACTGTTGGCACATTAGAAGTGTACAATCCAAAGCGGTTATCTGAAATGACACCACTGATAGAATGGTTCTCAATGATTGTATCAAGTGCATTATGCTCTGCTTTGATTGCCCTTAGTAATTTTGGTGAGCGTATTAAAAAGTGAAATTTAAACCACCATCTTTTTTTGGCGTATGAAATGTGATAGGAGGGTAGTTTAACCGTTTGAAGATTAGGAAATTCTCGAGAAAGTAGAGCCAAGGAATCTCCGTCACTGCCAATTACCACCTTAAAGCCATTGGCTATTAAGGAACGTATTATAGGAATACAACGAGTTGCATGTCCGAGTCCCCAATTAAGAGGGGCAACCAAAATAGTCGATGTTTGCTTCATATGTAAAGGAGCCTTATAGCTATACCTTCTAAAAGTTTCCTTAGTTTTGCCAAAATATCATATAATAAAGTGGGAAGTAAAAATAAGTTAAAACGTTTTCGTGAAAACGAAACCTTTGAAAATGTAATTCAACCTACAAGGGAAGAACTTACCAATGGCGAGTTTGCCCTTAAAGGTAAGTGGAATGCAGATTTTTTCAAAAATAATAACCCAATAGTTTTAGAACTAGGTTGTGGGAAAGGGGAGTATTCTGTAGGCTTAGCCCAGGCTTTTCCAGATAAAAACTTTATTGGGATAGATATTAAAGGGGCGCGTTTTTGGCGAGGAGCCAAAACGGCCTTAGAAGAAGGTTTGCCGAATGTTGGTTTTATGCGAACCCAAATTGAATTGGTTACTTACGCTTTCGCGAAAGCGGAAATCGATGAGATATGGATCACCTTTCCCGACCCGCAAATCAAATTTCAGCGCACCAAACACAGAATGACCAATTCTGAATTTCTGCAAAAATATAAACAGATATTAAAACCAGGAGGGGTTATCAACCTGAAAACCGATTCTGAATTTATGCATGGTTATACCCTTGGACTCTTACATGGGGAAGGACATGAAATCTTGCACGCAAATCACAATGTTTATAAAAATGATTATTCGCCCAAGGAGGTGGTGGAAATTCAAACTTTTTATGAAAAACAATATCTTGCGCAAGGAAAACCCATAACTTATATTAAATTTAGGGTCAACTAACGACCCAGTATTGGAGATAACTAAACTCTTCCTAATTACTTTTTTTGCAGCCCTTGCGGGCGTGCTTCCTCCTGGACTCATCAATATGTCTGTGGCCAAGACCTGTGTCCAACACGGACGTAACAACGGTATATTAGTGGCCGTTGGTGCTTCAGTGGTTGTATTGCTGCAGGCGTTAATCGCCATAATGTTAGCCAAGTATATTTTTGGTAATCCTTATGTGACTAATATGCTTTTGCGTACAGGATTGGTGGTCTTTTTGATTATGGCAGTTTTCTTTTTTATCAAGGCCAAAAAAGCTCGAGCACAACAAGTTAAGGTTCCTAAGCATGCAGGTTTGAGAAGCCTCGGGAAAGGCATGATGATGTCTGCATTAAATGTGTTACCAATTCCTTACTTCTGCGCCTTAGGCGCAGCACTCAACGTGAGCGGGAAAGTTTCTTATGATATTGTTGCCATCAGTGTTTTTATTGCCGCAGCTGCACTTGGTACTTTTACTGCACTGTATGGATATGTATTTTTCTTCGGCAGAGTGAATAAGAAATCAGAGAGTTTTGCCAAATATTCTAACTACTTTATGGCCGGGTTAATGTTTGTTTTGGTGATCATTACCTTCATAAGAATTTGGTATTACGAATGAAGTACGCTCCAGAAACAGTTAACTTTTTTGAAAGGGTATACGAGGTTGTGCGTTTGATCCCTGAGGGACGTGTAACCAGCTATGGTGCTATTGCCCGCTATCTTGGTGCGGCTAGAAGTTCGCGTATGGTCGGTTGGGCAATGAATGGAGCTCATAAATATCCAGATATTCCTGCGCATCGAGTGGTGAATAGAAGCGGATTACTCACAGGTAAAATGCACTTTGGAAGTTCCTTTGCTATGGAACAAATGCTCGGAGAAGAAGGAATAAAAGTTGAAAATGATACCATCGTTCATTTTAAAAAATACTACTGGGACCCCGTTACTGAATTGGGTGAATTGGAATAGAAAAATGCTCTTTTTTCAGGAGCTCTATAAGAATCGAATATTTCAACATTTTTCAATCATACTGGCAATGCAAACCGCATATTCTCTCTTGAATTAAAAGCTATTAGGCCGTTTCAAATATCCGACTTTACACCGTATCTTTGCATTTAGAATAAGTCTAGATAACTAGATTAAATTGTATTGAATAAGATCCATGAAATTAGAGAAGAAAGATATTCTAGAGGCGCTAAAGACAATTACTGCTCCAGGTGCTGCAGAAAATATGGTAGATAGCGGAGCTGTAACCAATATATTAACTTTTGGTGATGAGGTAGTGGTTGATGTCACAATTACAAACCCTACGCTTCAAGCCCGTAAAAAAGCTGAAAGTGATATCCTAAAAACTATTCACGATAAGGTGTTTGCAAAAGCACAGGTTAAAGTGAATGTAAAAGTCCAAGCACCTGCTAAGGAAGCTGCCAATTCGAACGAAATCAAGGGAAAAGCTATTCCGGGAATAAAGAACATCGTTGCTATTGCTTCTGGGAAAGGAGGAGTAGGGAAATCTACGGTGACTTCAAATCTTGCGGTTACTTTGTCAAAAATGGGGTTTAAAGTCGGGGTTCTCGACGCCGATATTTATGGGCCATCAGTGCCTATAATGTTTGACGTCGCAAACGAACGACCTTTGTCTGTTACGATTGATGGGAAATCAAAAATGAAACCTGTCGAGAATTATGGTGTTAAAGTATTATCTATTGGATTCTTTACAAAACCTGATCAGGCTGTAATATGGAGAGGGCCAATGGCCGCCAAAGCCTTAAATCAAATGATTTTTGATGCTGCTTGGGGAGATTTGGACTTTTTACTCCTTGATTTGCCTCCAGGAACTGGTGATATACACCTAAGTATTATGCAAGCCCTACCTATTACAGGAGCGGTGATTGTAAGTACACCACAAAATGTAGCTTTAGCCGATGCCAAAAAAGGTGTAGCAATGTTTCAGCAAGAGAGTATCAATGTTCCTGTTTTGGGAATTATTGAGAATATGGCCTATTTCACGCCAGAAGAGCTGCCAAATAATAAGTATTATATTTTTGGAAAAGAGGGGGCAAAACACCTCGCCGAAGATTTAAAGGTGCGTTTACTTGGAGAAGTGCCATTGGTCCAAAGTATTCGTGAAGCTGGTGATGTGGGGCGTCCTGCTGCTATGCAAGACGGTACGCCTATAGCGCTTTCTTTTGAAGAGATAACGCGAAATGTTGTAGAAGAAACAGTGCGTAGAAATAAAGATCTACCAGCGACAGAGGCCATAAAAATAACAACTATGGCGGGTTGTTCTGCTGTAAAAAATTAAAATATGACAGATCAAGAACTACATAAAAAGGTGGAAGATGCGTTGGATGAAATTCGTCCGTTCTTGCAAAGTGATGGTGGTGATATTTCATTATTGAGCATCGAAAACGGGACCGTAGTTCGTGTTCAATTAGAAGGTGCCTGTGTAGGTTGTTCTGTAAATCAGATGACCTTAAAAAGTGGTGTTGAAATGACCATAAAGAAACACGCTCCGCAAATAGAAAGTGTCATTAATGTAGCCCATTAAGTATGAGCGTTATCATTCCTCTTGAATGTTAAGTAATTTAATTTCGCTTTCGCGCACCTGCCTCGCTGGCAGGCAGGAGCATAATCTCAAAAAATGATTAAAACAGATATACTTATTATAGGAGCAGGTCCCACGGGATTATTTACGGTTTTTGAAGCCGGACTGCTTAAATTAAAATGTCATCTTATTGACGCATTGGCACAACCTGGCGGTCAATGTTCTGAGATTTATCCCAAGAAACCAATTTACGATATTCCTGCTTTTCCAGAAGTGCTAGCAGGAGATTTGGTGGATAATTTGATGAAACAGATTGAACCTTTTCAACCTGGTTTTACCTTAGGTGAGCGGGCACAAACAATCGATAAGCTAGAAGACGGAAGTTTTATTGTTACTACTAATAAAGGCACACAGCATCATGCACCTATTGTTGCCATAGCTGGTGGCTTGGGAAGTTTTGAGCCTCGCAAACCACCTATTGAAGGTATTGCCAAATTTGAAGACAAGGGAGTAGAGTATATTATCCGCGATCCTGAACTGTATAGAAACAAGAAAGTGGTGATTGCTGGAGGTGGAGATAGTGCTCTTGATTGGAGTATTTTCTTGGCAGATGTTGCTAGTGAAGTAACACTAATTCACCGACGAAATGAGTTTAGAGGTGCCTTAGACAGTGTAGATAAGGTGCAAGAGCTTAAAAACGAAGGCAAAATAAAACTTATTACTCCTGCTGAAGTTGTTGGGGTATCTGGTAATGATCATTTAAACGCAGTAACTATCAAACAAGATGGTAACAACTTTGAATTAGAGACAGATCATTTTGTGCCACTCTTTGGTTTAGCGCCTAAGTTGGGTCCCATCGCCGATTGGGGTTTGGAAATTGAAAAAAATGCAATTAAGGTTGATAATAGCTTGGATTATCAAACCAATATTCCAGGTATCTATGCGATAGGTGATGTAAACACTTATCCTGGTAAGTTAAAACTTATTCTTTGTGGTTTTCACGAAGCGACTTTAATGTGTCAAAGTGCCTACCAACGTATTTTCCCAGACAAACGTTATGTTATGAAATATACCACCGTGGGTGGCGTAACTGGTTTTGACGGAACGAAAAAAGAAGCGCCAAAAGCAGTTGTTAAAGCAATACAGTAATGGATGACATCAATATAAAAATCATTGATCGACAAGGCGTAGAACATGATGTAATCGCTCCTACAGATATGAATATGAATCTCATGGAGATTGTTCGTTCGTACGAATTGGCTCCCGAAGGAACCATTGGTGTTTGTGGTGGAATGGCCATGTGTGCCTCTTGTCAATGTTATGTGGAGTCTGACCATGCGCTTCCTGAAATATCAGATGATGAAGATGCAATGCTGGCTGAAGCTTTTAATGTTGAAGACAATAGCAGATTAGGGTGTCAAATCCATATGCAGCCCGAGCTTGAAGGTCTCAAAGTTAGATTGGCGCCAGAGTCTTAATTCCCGTATTATTGACTTTCTTATTTGAGTAATCCATAGGTAGTGCCATATTGAATATTCGGGCTAAGAAATGTAAAAGTACACTCTTTTCTGGAGGAGATTAATGCTGAGATCCTACATAAAAAATTCCTCTACCTCTAACTTTACTATGACTAAGGCACAAGATGCTAAAATTAAGCAATAATTAGACTCAGCTTAGTCCTTACTTAATTCTCCATATAAGATCCAACCTTATGTTTGATAATCAGTTAATTTGATGGGACCTTCCAGTCGCACTCTAATCACACGTAAAATACCTTCTTCATTGGTTGATATTTGCCATTTGATAAGCGTTATTTCACCATTTTCAATTTCAAGGCCGGTTATACTTCGAGGGTGAACGCAACTCCCATCATTGAAGAAAGCTATATCACCAGGCTCAGGAAAACGAGGTCGGTGTGTATGCCCCGCAATAGTTAGTAAATTGCCATTATCAGTAATCCATTTTTTTAGTCGGCGCTCTACTTTGATGAGTTCTTTATAATTTTTCGCAGGGCTTGTTGGATCTGAGATTCCAAATATTTGAAGTGGTTTCCAGATCAAGCGAACCATAAAACGATTAAATCGCCATCCGTGATAGTTCATCCAGTCGGCTTGATGTCCGTGGCATAAAAACAACTCTTGTTGGGTATCACAGTGCTTTAAAATTATAGCTTCATGATATTCTAGATTTTTAAAGAGAACCTCCTCACGACCATCTTTTGGGTCAAAATAGGTGGTCAGATGTTTTTGTACATAATCAGGATCACGATACACCATATCGTGATTTCCCCAAATTAAATGGAGGCGCTTTTCAAAATGAAACTTCTGGAGTAGGTGATAGACATTCTTGTGTGCCTTTAAAATAGAGTCGAAGGAGGCGTTTTCCCATAGCTCATCTCCATCTCCTAATTCACAGTAGATAAACCCTTCCTTATAATAATGTTTAAGTGCATGGTAATAGATGTTTTCATTAAGTGCAAAATCATCGGCAAAGCTATTGTCGCCACGATGACAATCGGAGAAAAATATAAACTTATCTGTATCTGAAAAGCCGACCACCTCTGCATTTTTATATGCTCGGTCGAGACGCTGTCTTGAAAAGGTCTTAAAAAAATATGAGCTAGGACGGTAGCCGTCAAAAAAATAACCCTTG
>CAXBCS010000059.1:0-19494 GCA_963974305.1 uncultured bacterium | reverse complement strand
ATTCATAATTAAGAGGCCAAATTACTACCTTTTTGTTAAAATCATAGACAGTTTAAAGTATATTTGTGAGACCAAAGTATCAAATATGCCAAAGACTTCTTTCGACAATACCGAACGCGCATTTTCCTTGAAAAGTGATAGCGAATTAGAGCGTGCTTATTTTCTCTTTAAAATGATATCCAAAGAGCCCTTAGTTCGCATAGGTACCGCTATGACCAAGTTTGCTATTAATCTTAGCCTTCCAGTTGAAGGACTAATTCGATCTA
Source organism: uncultured bacterium (assembly GCA_963974305.1). Lineage (GTDB taxonomy): Bacteria > Bacteroidota > Bacteroidia > Flavobacteriales > Flavobacteriaceae > Dokdonia. Next base: position 19,228 of record CAXBCS010000059.1, on the reverse strand, counting down.
CTGTTTTTGATCATTTTTGTGGAGGTGTCAGCGAACAAGATTGTCTTCCGGTGGTTGATAAACTGTATGCCGTAGGAGTGAGTTCTGTACTAGATTATTCTGTCGAAGGCAAGGAAGATGAGGCTCAGTTTGATGCCTGTATGAATAAGGTCGTTGAATTGACAAAATTTGCCGAACATAAAGAAGCAATGCCCATCATTGTCTTTAAACCTACTGGATTGGGTCGTTTTTTGATTTGGGAGAAGGTAACTGCCGGTACCACTTTGTCAGAAAGTGAAAAAGGAGAGTGGAATCGTATCGTGAACCGATTTGATACTATCTGTAAACTTGCCCTAAAATCAGATGTTGAAGTGCTCATTGATGGTGAAGAAAGTTGGATCCAAGACGCCGCAGATGATTTGGTGACCGAGATGATGGTGAAATACAATAAGGGCAACCCCATTGTATACAATACTTTACAGTGCTACCGATGGGATCGTCTGGATTTTCTTAAAAAACAGCATCTCATGGCAAAAGCTAAAGGAATTCGATTGGGATATAAGATCGTGAGAGGTGCTTATATGGAAAAAGAAAATGATCGCGCCCAAGAGAAAGGCTACCCTACGCCCATTTGTGCAAATAAAAAAGCTACAGATGATAATTTTGACGAAGTGCTGCGATATATTATGGATAACCTCGATGACATTTCATTATTCCTAGGAACACATAACGAAGAGAGTTCTGCCCTCGCTGTTGAAATCATGAAAGAGAAGGGGGTCTCGCCAACAGACAATAGAGTTTGGTTTGGACAATTGTACGGAATGAGTGATCATATTAGCTTTAACCTCGCCGCCGATGGCTATAATGTTGCAAAGTATATTCCCTTTGGCCCCGTAAAAGATGTAATGCCTTATTTAATTCGTCGTGCAGAAGAGAATACTTCAGTAGCTGGTCAAACAAATAGAGAATTAGAGCTTATCAAAGCTGAGCGAAAACGCAGAAAAATCCATTAGAGTTCTTAGTGATTTTGGACTTTAACCCAATGAGAATGTAGAGGGATAAGTGTGTTCATAAGTAGCACGCCTACGCGAAATTGCTCTTAATTTCAACCACTTTTGACTAATGCTACAGGAACATCTAATCTACCTCTTTAAGGGTGGTAATTTTGGCTAGTTTTTCACAATTCTCAACGGTAAATTGTAATTCTTTTCCATCTTCGGTTTCCGAATTGATAACGTAGATGCCACAGGGTTTCTTTCGTGTTTGGCTTTCGCCAAAATCAACATCTCCATCTGATATCAAACGATTCACAGCTGTTGTATCCAGATTGAATAAGGCCATAGTTTCTCTAGCCTCGTCAGAATATTCATGAGCTTTGATCCCAATATTTTTTAAAACCCGGTCTTCAGGGAAATAGGCGCAACTAGCGCGTTTTCCACTTAAAAAGAAGGCTAATAGTACAAGTCCAATAGAAAATCCACCGAGATAATACCCGATGCGTTGTAGAAGTTTCATGCTTTTAAAAGATGAGCAAGTTTATATCACGGTAGGAAAGATTGAACCAATCGGCTACCGATTTGTTGGTTAAAATACCGTGGTAAAAATACAACCCATTTTTCAATCCGCGATCAAAACGAAGTCTATTTTCAACACCGCCTTCTTCTCCTATTTCAAGTAAGTAAGGAGTAAATATATTACTCAGTGATACTGAGGCTGTTCGTGCAAAACGAGCAGGAATATTGGGTACACAATAATGAGTAACTCCGTGTTTCGTAAAAGTAGGGTGGTCATGAGTAGTAACTTCACTGGTTTCAAAGCAACCTCCCATGTCAATACTAACATCAATTGCAACGGCCCCTTTTTTCATATTTTCGACCATAGCTTCAGAAACTACCACTGGAGCACGATTTTTTCCTCTTACCGCGCCTATAACAACGTCACAACGTTTTAGAGCTTTGATAAGATTCTTTGGTTGAATAGTAGAAGTGTAAAGTTGACGACCTATGTTTGTTTGTATAGAGCGGAGTTTCGTAATTGAATTATCAAATATTTTGACATTAGCACCGAGTCCAATTGCCGATCGAGCGGCAAATTCTCCGACTGTTCCTGCGCCAATAATAACAACTTCAGCGGGCGGAACCCCAGAGATATTACCCAATAACATGCCTGTTCCATGTTCAGAGTGGCTCATTAGTTCTGCAGCCAATTGAACAGCGGCGGTCCCGGCAATTTCAGAAAGTGTACGAACGGCAGGGTAGGAGCCATCATCATCTCTAATGAATTCAAAAGCTAGCGCTGTTACACGTTTTGCAGCTAAGGCTTCAAAATAATCTTTGGTTTGTGTTTTTATTTGAAGAGCAGAAATCAATACGGTCTGTGGATTGATCATTTCAAGCTCTTCTAAGGATGGGGGTTCTACCTTAAGGATCATCGGGCAAGAAAACACCTTGGAGGTGTCCCTCGTGATCTCTGCGCCAGCTTCGCTATAGTCCTTGTCGGTATAACGAGCGCCTTTCCCAGCCTTCGATTCTACTAGGACTCTGTGACCATTGGCAGTAAGAGCAGCAACAGCATCAGGATTTAAACAAACACGCTTTTCTTGAAAGTGTGTTTCCTTAGGAATACCAATAAATAGTTCGCCTTTTTTCTTGCTTACCTCCAGCATTTCCTCTTGAGGAAGTAGCTGTGCCATTGTAAAGGGTGAATTTGTTGTATCCATAGGTTGAGTGTTCCTCAAAAATACGGATTATATGAATACAGAATCAAACAGTGTATCAGGGAATGTTAATTTGCCATAAATACAGAATCGTTTGCATCTTCAGCAAGATCTTCAATAGCAGAAGTAGATGAAGTATCTTTTTTCACTGCTTCTTGATTATTTGCAAGTTCGCCTTTCCAGTTGACTCTATTCAACTCAGAAAGATCAATACCATGAATTTTATCAAAAACACGAGTACGGATGGTATACGAAAAGATTGCCATGATTAAAATGAGAGGAGCAAGTATATAAATATCTTTAACGTCGGTAAAAATAATATCCTCATTGATTACTCCAAAAATTTGGAAGGAATACATGCAGATTGGCACAATTATGACATGATACCACCAATGCTTACAAGTGAAAAACCATATAAATAAAAACATTAGTGGTATAATCTTACCTATTAGGGTCCAAGCTACCACATTAACACTTTCGTAATAATTACTGGTGTATACCCCAAATGAAGTTTCCCAGATGGGACCATCTGGGAAGAGTTCATATAACGTGAATAAATATGGCGTACAGATTAAAAATATGGCAATTAATGTTCCAGCCAAAAGTGCCTTTCCTTTAACTCCAACATCTTTTGCTAATTTGCTATTAGCCGTTTGCTGGTATTTTGACTTTTCTTTTATCAACTGCTTGAATAATATCATTTTCATTATCAATTGCAGTGTATGATAAAACTGTTGCGCCTGCGATGAGCAGACCTAAAATAAGGGCTTTGATTTTCATTGTGTGAGTATTTTGAGTTATGATTTGTTATATCAAACATCAGAAAACTTCACCTAATTTGGATCAATCCTTTTTTTTGTATATTCGCCGATTTTTAAAAAAAATCTAGTCGAATACAGTTCTTCATACACTATATTAATACTTATCTATTAAAAACTTTTTTTCCGATGAACGCAAAAATATACTGCGACTCATCCTATTTTCACACTCCGTAGTGCGATTTTTCTTACATAAATGAGAGCTAATTTTGGTTAAATTTTAACAAAATATTAACACTTATCATTCAGTGTTAGTTCGCGTTTCTTGTCCTTTTTCGCCACAATAGACACTTTTGTATGTTGTGGCGGTAAAAAACTATCTATCTTTTCAGGCCATTCAATAAAGATCCAATCTCCTTCATATAAATAGTCTTCAAAACCCAGATCTAAAATTTCTTCTTCCTTTTTCAATCGGTAACAATCAAAATGATAAACAACCATATCACTGCTATTGCGATATTCGTTGACAATTGAAAAGCTAGGGCTTACAGCCGTTTCTTCTATACCTAATTGCTGGGTAATTGCTTTGATCAGTGTGGTCTTTCCCACACCCATCTCTCCATAAAAAAGCAAGACATTACTTTTTGCACCTTCAAGGATCTGTGCAGCAACACTATCAATTTCTGATAGCTCGTAGGTTAATTTCATTATTATTTTAACATTTGGGCAGTGCTAATATATGAAAGGAAATGGAAATTCAAAATTCAATTGAGTGCTCTGTCGGTTTTGTTAGTGGCATAATGGAATTTAATCTCAATGATAGTACTGAAAATTCTTACAAATATTCATCTGCCATACTGTGGAGAATTTGGTCATATTTATGAATATTCAAATCTTTTCTAATAACCTTTTTTGATTTTTTGATTAGTTTAGACGTGTGAGATGTTTATTATATTTAGTAATTTTTTTTTGGATCCAGATTTGTGTTGCACAGCAACAGGAATTTAGGGGTAATATTTTTTCAGATTCATTACATCATCTTTCTTTTAAGGCATTATTAAATGAATATATATTGGTTTCTCCTCATAATGCGAAACCTGATAATATTAATATTGCTCATGCTCGAATCTTAGCAGAATCATTTATTACAAGAGCATTAAAGGAAAAAGATTCATTTAATATTGGTAGAGGGTATTTAATGTTAGGGCGATTGGATCCAATTAATATTGATTATATTGAAAAAAGTATAGCTTATACTAAATCAACTATTAATTCTGAATTTCCAACATTACCTTACATCCATAAATTTGCATACTATTACAATCAAGGTGAATATAGGAAAGCTAATAATGCTTTAGTCTTAGCACAATCTCATTCTATTGATTCGGAAACAGATTTTAGTCTCAAATCAAATTTTAATCATTTGAATATTTCGTGGGGAGACACAAATCAAGGGATTAAAGATTTAAGGGATCAGCAAGATTATATTAAGTCTACAAGTTTTGAAAAAACCCAAGAATTCTTGGCATGGGTAGATATTAGAGAAGAGTATTTATCATCAAATTATTATTCAATAGCAGAAGGTTTTTATAGATTAAACGACTTTACGTCAGCAAATCTCTACTTAGATTCTGTTCAACTATATGGTACTAAATACAATTTCCCTGAAACCATCGATAATTATAATGGTCTTAAAGGGGCTATCCTTTATAAACAAGGGGAGTACCAAGAAGCTTTAAGCTATGCCAATGCATATCTAAACAACAGTATTGAAAATGATGATTACGGAATCAGCAGGTCATCTGTAATCAAAGGGCTGACCCTTTGGGGTATGGGAAATAAGGAGTTAGCTATAGTTTCTTTATCTAAGGCAGATAGTTTGTACCAACAAACACAAGATGAATTTGAAGAACTAGGGGATGGGTATAAAACCTTAATTGCCTACTATAAAGAACTCGGTGATAAAGACAAGCAGTTAGAGTACCTGAATAAGTTGCTCCTTTTTGATGAAGAAATTACAGCCAACTACCTCGAAATTGCCCCCGCAATTACACGTAGCTATACTATCCCAGAGCTGCTGTCTGAAAAGGAAAGCGTTATTGAAGCGCTTAATTTGAGTAATGAACACATAAATAATAAAAAAACTGTCTATTATATTCTCCTAATGGTCGCAAGCGGACTGATTGGTTACTTTATTATTCAACGCATCATTTTTAAACGCAGATTTGATAGAATTAAAAAGAGACTGGAATTAAGTGAAAGTCCTACCTCCAAAAAGAAAAGAAATAAGGGAACTCAAGAACTCTTCGACCTGGATGCCAAACAAATTGAACGCATAGCCAAGGGATTAGAACGTTTCGAGTTGGAAAAGGGCTATATCAATACCCGATTGAGTTTAAAGTCCTTAGCAACCTCTATGGACACTAATTCTTCCTATCTTTCAAAGTATATCAATGCAATCAAAGGGGTTAATTTCTCGCGTTATGTCAATACCCTACGCATCCATGCGATTGTAGAAGTACTTCAAGTAAATTCGAAAATTAGGTCTTACACCATAGATGCCATTGCAGAGGAGGCTGGCTTTTCTAATACGAGGTCATTTTCCAATCACTTCAAACGAGTGACTGGAATTAACCCTTCATATTTCTTAAAAAAATTGCAAAAAGACCTAAATGCTAACGGGGCTCCAGAACCGCAAACGGTATAATCATCTCCTCTAGACTTACTCCACCGTGTTGATAGGTATTTCTAAAGTAACTTACATAGTGATTATAGTTATTTGGATACGCGAAAAATAGATCACTCTTTGCAAAAATAAATGAACTGCTCATATTGATAGTTGGCAAGTGAATCGTTCTTGGATCCTTAGCAGCGAGTACATCTTTATCTTCATAAGTTAAACTTCGGCCTGTTTTGTAGCGTAAATTTAAACTAGTGTTCTTATCACCAATCACCTTAGATGGGTGCTTTACGTTAATCGTTCCGTGGTCGGTAGTAATAATCAATTTAAAGCCCATTTGCTGTGCTTGTTGGATCATATCTAATAAAGGAGAATTCTTAAACCAACTCTCTGTGAGAGAGCGGTATGCTTTGTCATCACTAGCGAGTTCTTTTATAACTTCCATCTCCGTTTTGGCATGAGAAATCATGTCTACAAAATTATAGACCACAACTGTTAGGTCATTATCCTTTTGAGATTTAAAATTCTCGGCAAGTTTCTTTCCATTTTTGAGATTTGTAATCTTGTGGTATTCCCACTTCAAATCCAATCGCATACGTTTTAATTGCGCTTCTAGAAAGGCTGCCTCATGCATATTTTTCCCACCTTCGTCTGTGTCATCCAGCCAAAGATCCGGATGCTTTTTCTTCATTTCACTTGGCATTAGGCCTGAGAAAATCGCATTTCGTGCATACTGAGTAGCTGTTGGGAGAATACTGAAATATGGCTTTTCTTCAACTTTCTTGTAATAAGCATTCATATGAGGTTCAAAAGCCTTCCATTGATCATAGCGCAAGTTATCTACTACCACAAATAATGTAGGTTTTCCTTTCTCTAAATGTGGCGCCACACGTTCACTAAACAAATTATAAGACATTGTAGGCGCATCACTACCATCAAACCAGTCGGCATAATTTTTATCAATAAACTTGCAAAACTGATTGTTGGCTTCCAACTTCTGAGACTCTAAAATCTCAAACATGCTATGGTCCTCAATATTTTCGAGCTCCATTTCCCAATAGATTAATTTTTGGTAAAGCTCTGCCCATTCTTCATAGGAATTCACCATCGACATATCCATGGCGATTTTTCTAAATTCTTGCTGGTAGGAAGAGGTTGTCTTTTGAGATACCAACCTACTGTTATCCAAAATCTTCTTTAGGCTCAGTAAGATTTGATTAGGGTTCACTGGTTTTATTAAGTAATCGGCGATTTTAGAACCAATCGCTTCTTCCATGATATATTCTTCTTCACTCTTAGTGATCATCACCACAGGGACACTCTCGCGTCTATTCTTTATTTCACTAAGGGTTTCTAGGCCTGTTAGCCCTGGCATGTTTTCATCTAAAAAAACAATGTCAAAATTTTGTTCTTCAATAATATCAATAGCTTCCGATCCACTATTGCAAGTAGTAACGTCATAGTCTTTCTTTTCCAAGAATAAGATATGTGGTTTTAGTAAATCAATTTCGTCGTCTACCCAAAGTATTTTTATGTTGCTCATGCGCTATTTTATGTTTTTATCAAAATCATTATCCTACTTAAAGGAAACGATGGTTTTATGTAACTGTGTCTTTATCTAAACTGCTCAAAACTCTTATTATTATATCGATTTCGAAATGTTATCTTTGTTGGTGAAGGTCGGTTATTAACTCTAAAATTCATAGTTGGAGTATCCAAAGACTACCTTCCTTTTAAAACAACAATTTGCAGCTACACAAAACTACAATAATCAATGATCCGATCTACGGATTTATTACCATCCCAAATGGCATAATATTCGACCTAATTCAGCATCCTTATTTTCAGAGGTTACGTAGAATTACGCAGATGGGACTTTCCTACTTAGTCTATCCTGGCGCGCATCACACGCGTTTTCATCATGCTGTGGGTTGTTTGCATATTATGCAAAAGGCACTAGAAACCCTAAGTTCTAAGGGAGTTGTTATTTCTAAAGAAGAGGAAGAAGCTACGCTAATTGCCATCCTTTTACACGACATCGGACATGGACCATTCTCACATGCAATGGAACATAGTATCGTTGAAGGCATTCATCACGAGCATATTTCTGAAGCTTTTATGAAGGCTTTGAATAAAGAGTTTAACGGAAGTTTAACGCTAGCCATTGCTATTTTTAAAGGTAGTTATGAGCGTAAATTTTTAAATCAGCTTGTTTCCGGTCAATTGGATATGGATCGCACGGACTATTTAAAGAGAGATAGTTTCTACACCGGAATGGCAGAGGGCAATATTAATACAGATCGTATTATTGCTATGTTAAATGTCAAGGATGACGAATTGGTAGTGGAAGAAAAGGGCGTGTATACTATCGAAAAATTTCTAGTCGCCCGACGATTGATGTATTGGCAGGTATATCTTCATAAAACGAGTCTTGTTGCAGAGCAATTGATTACTCGTGTATTAAAACGGGCTAAAGAACTCTCTCATCAGGGAGTGAAGCTTCCTGCAAGTAAGGCTTTGAGTTATTTTTTAAATAATAAGATCGATGCTGAGAACTTTACAGATGCTGTTTTAGATACCTTTTCAAAGTTAGACGATTATGATATTATTTCGGCAATGAAGGAGTGGTGTGATAACGATGACTTTGTATTATCAGAACTATCAAAGGCTATAATAAATAGGGACCTATTAAAGGTAAAGATTAGGAATAAAGCTTTCGCGAAAGCGAAATTAGATAAACATATCGCAGCTTTAATGTCCAATCACAACCTGACAGAATCAGAAGCTTCTTACTTTGTATTCACGGGAACTATTTCTAATCAGGCCTATAATTATACACAAGGAGGGATAAATATATTGCTTCCAAACGGTAAAATTGTAGACGTAGTAAAGGCTAGCGATCAACTGAGCTTGAAATCACTGATGAAGTCGGTGGTTAAAAACTATATCTGCTTCCCAAAACCCAAAGGCTAAATTTTTCCTATTTTTGCAACCAATGAAATTTACAGCCGCTCAAATCGCAGGTATTTTAGAGGGAACCGTTGTGGGTAATCCAGAAGCCGAAGTCTCTAAACTTGCCAAAATAGAAGAAGGGATCAAAGGATCGCTCACCTTTCTAGCCAATCCTAAGTATACTTCCTTCATTTATAGCACTCAAGCTACTATCACTATCGTTAATAACGATTTTGAACCTGAAGAAGAAATCGAAACCACCTTAATCAAAGTGGAGGATGCTTACAAATCATTTTCAAAACTTCTAGAATATTACAATCAGGTAAAGTTGAATAAAACAGGTATTGAACAACCTAGTTTTATTTCAGACACAGCAACCTATGGTGAAAATCTATATTTAGGAGCCTTTTCCTATGTAGGTGAAAATGTAGTAATTGGAAAAAATGTAAAGATATTTCCCAATGTTTACATTGGTGATAATGTAACCGTAGGAGATAATTGCGTAGTATTTGCCGGCGCTAAAATTTATTCAGAATCAGTAATCGGAAATACCGTATACATTCATAGTGGTGCTATTGTAGGTGCAGATGGTTTTGGTTTTACTCCCAACGAAAAAGGAGAGTATAGTAAGGTGCCACAAACTGGTAACGTGATCATTGAAGATCATGTAGATATAGGAGCTGGCACTACGATTGATAGAGCGACCTTAGGGTCAACTATTATTCGAAAAGGTGTTAAATTGGATAATCAAATTCAAATTGCTCATAACGTAGAAATTGGAGAGCATACAGCTATTGCAGCTCAAACAGGTGTTGCAGGATCAACCAAAATTGGCAAACATTGCCTTATTGGGGGACAGGTAGGAATTGCAGGTCATATAACTATCGGAGATCGTGTACGTGTTCAAGCACAATCGGGGATAGGAAGAAATATAAAAGACGACGAAGTATTACAAGGGTCACCAGCCTTTAATTACGGCGAATGGAACCGTTCTTATGTTCATTTTAAGAACCTTCCAAAACTTGTCAATACAGTTAACCAACTTGAAAAAAAAGATAAGTAATGAGCGTAACTAAATTTAAACAACGCACTATTGCTAGAGAAGTAACACTTACAGGTGTTGGACTTCATACAGGAGCAGAGGTAACTATGACCTTTTTACCCGCCCCAGAGAATCACGGATATCAATTTAAGCGTGTGGACCTAGAAGGGCAACCTATAATAGCTGCAGATGCTTCTTATGTTACCAATACCCAGCGTGGTACCAACTTAGAAAAAAATGGCGTTTCTATACAAACCACAGAGCATGTACTCGCTGCATGTGTTGGTTTAGAAATAGACAATATTTTAATTGAACTCAATGCATCAGAGCCTCCTATAATGGATGGTTCTTCAAAGTTTTTTGTAGAGGCTTTGGAAAAAGCTGGAATTCAGGAGCAAGAAGCTTGCAGAGAAGAATACATTGTAAAGGATATTATTACCTATACAGATGAAGAAACGGGTAGTGAAATCATTCTTATGCCCGCCGATGAGTATAAGGTTACGACCATGGTCGATTTCGGAACCAAGGTTCTAGGAACACAAAATGCAAGTATCCAGCATCTTTCAGAATTTAAATCAGAAATTTCTGATAGTAGAACATTTAGCTTTCTTCATGAAATTGAAATGTTACTAGAACATGGACTTATAAAAGGTGGAGATTTAAATAATGCTATCGTATATGTGGATAAGGAATTATCACCGGCCACAATGGATAAATTAAGAGTAGCATTCAAAAAGGATCATATTTCCGTTAAACCAAATGGTATTTTAGACAATCTTACGCTACATCATCCCAATGAAGCTGCTCGTCATAAATTACTTGACGTAATTGGTGATTTGGCATTAGTGGGAACAAGGATACGAGGAAAAGTGATTGCCAATAAGCCTGGACATTTTGTAAATACTCAATTTGCAAAAAAACTTCAAAAAATCATAAAAGCAGAACGTCGTAACTATGTTCCTGTTGTTGATTTACACGCTACACCAGTGAAAGATGTAAATCAAATAATGGAAATGTTGCCTCATAGACCTCCATTTCTATTAGTAGATAAAATTTTAGAGTTAACTGAAGACTATGTAATTGGAATGAAAAATGTCACAATGAATGAACCATTCTTTGTTGGGCATTTCCCAGGAGCACCAGTGATGCCAGGAGTTTTGCAAATTGAAGCTATGGCTCAAACAGGGGGGATTCTTGTGCTGAGCACTGTCCCTGATCCTGAAAATTATTTGACCTATTTACTAAAAATAGATAATGTGCGTTATAAGCAACAAGTTGTTCCTGGTGATACACTCATATTTAAATTGGATTTGATGTCACCTATACGAAGAGGGATTTGTCAAATGCAAGCAAGAGCTTATGCCAATGGTAAGCTAGTTTCCGAAGCCGAAATAATGGCTCAAATTGTTAAAGTAAAGAATAAGTAAACTATGAATCAGCCATTAGCATACGTACATCCTGGAGCCAAAATTGCCAAAAATGTCGTAATTGAACCTTTTACCACCATACATAATAATGTAGTGATAGGTGAGGGAAGTTGGATTGGATCCAATGTAACGATTATGGAAGGTGCTCGTATAGGAAAAAATGTTAGTATTTTTCCCGGAGCGGTTATTTCCGCTATTCCACAGGATAAAAAATTTAATGATGAAGATACTGTTACCATTATTGGAGACAACACCACCATTAGGGAATGTGTAACCATAAATCGCGGAACTACAGATCGCATGAAAACGCAGATTGGAAAAGACTGTTGGATCATGGCCTATTGTCATATTGCACACGACTGTATCGTTGGTGATAACTGTATTTTTTCTAATAACAGCACCCTTGCGGGACATATTACTGTAGGTGATTATGTAGTCTTGGCAGGAATGGCTGCCGTACAACAATTTTGTACTATAGGAAGTCATGCTTTTGTTACTGGAGGATCTTTGGTGCGTAAGGATGTCCCACCTTTTGTGAAAGCAGGACGAGAGCCTTTGAGCTATGTAGGTATTAACTCTATAGGTTTACGCCGTCGTGGATTTACCACAGAGAAAATTAGAGAAATTCAGAATATTTTCCGCATCTTGTACCAAAAGAATTATAATACAACCCAAGCAGTTGGGATCATTGAAGCAGAGATGGAGGCAACTTCTGAACGCGACGAAATATTACAATTCATTCGTAATTCTCAACGAGGAATTATGAAAGGATATTTTAATTCATAAGCTATTGGCCGTTTTAAGGCCAGTTCCTTTAATATCAAATCTAAATAGTGTGTACTTGCTTTTATGTATACACTACTAATTAAATACAAAAAATGGCAACTACTTCAGACATCCGTAATGGATTATGCATCCACTACAATAACGATATTTATAAAATCATTGAGTTTTTACACGTAAAGCCAGGAAAAGGTCCTGCATTTGTAAGAACCAAAATGAAAAGTGTTACTAGCGGTAAGGTGTTGGATAATACCTTTTCTGCAGGACATAAAATTGAGGAAGTTCGTGTAGAAACACACAAATTTCAATTTCTTTATAATGATGGGGAAGGGTATCATTTTATGAATACAGAAGATTATTCGCAAATAGCCTTGCAAGAGGAGTCATTGGATGCTTCTAATCTTCTAAAGGAAGGAGAGGTCGTAACGGTTTTAATTAACTCTGAAGATCAATCTCCATTGTCTGTAGACATGCCAGCAAGCGTCATTCTTGAAGTGACACACACAGAACCAGGTGTGAAAGGAAACACTGCAACAAACGCTACCAAGCCAGCAACTGTAGAAACTGGGGCTTCAGTAAATGTGCCTTTATTTATAAATGAAGGTGATAAAATTAAAGTTGAGACCGATAAGGGAACTTATAAAGAGCGTGTAAAGGAGTAAATACTTCTTAATAACTACTTAAAATCCCGCTAAAAAGCGGGATTTTTTTATTTATATTCGTCCTAATGAAATTTAATAAACCCCATACCCTCGTTGAAATTGCTCAAATCATTAATACTCCTTTTGTAGGAGCCGATGATTTTCCGGTTTTAGGTATGAATGAAATCCATGTTGTTACTCCTGGGGATATTGTATTCGTTGATCATCCCAAATACTACGATAAAGCCTTGGCTAGTGCCGCAACAATCATTCTAATCAATAAGGAAGTTGACTGCCCAGAAGGTAAAGCTCTGCTTATCTCAGAAGATCCATTTCGTGACTTCAATATCTTGACAGAACACTTCATGCCTTTTGTTGCCGCAACTAATTCTGTTGCAAAAAGTGCGCAAGTAGGTGAGGGAACAATAATTCAACCCAACAGTTTTATAGGAAACAATGTATCTATAGGAAAGCATTGTATGATTCATTCTAATGTGAGTATATATGATAATACCATCATTGGTGATTATGTAACTATTCATGCGGGTGCTATTTTAGGTGGAGATGCATTTTACTATAAGAAACGCCCAGAGGGTTTTGATAAACTAAAATCTGGCGGTAGGGTCGTTATTTGTGATCATGTAGATATAGGCGCTGGTACTACCATTGATAAAGGAGTTACGGGAGATACTACCATCGGGCTAGGTTCGAAGTTAGATAACCAAGTACACATTGGTCATGATACGGTAATTGGTAAAATGGTCTTAATAGCTGCCCAAACTACAGTAGCGGGTTGTGTGGTGATTGAAGATGAAGTAACTTTATGGGGACAAGTAGGAATTACAAGCGGTATAACCATAGGAGAAAAAGCCATCATTTCAGCCCAAAGCGGAGTGAGCAAATCCTTGCCTGGTCATAAAAGCTACTTTGGTTCTCCAGCAGGAGAGTTTAGAGTTAAATATAAAGAACTTGCAGCATTGCGTCAAGTTCAAGAATTATTAGAAAAATTAAAGCAGAAATAATGAGCACAAGTCCTAAACAAATCGTCGCAGATTTCTATAATTCTGATTTCTTCAACAACAGCGAGAATGTAGAAAAATATTTACATCCTGACATGGAGCTGTTCTGGAATGCGCGAACGGGTTATCTACATCAGAATAAGGCTGAAGTACTTGCCACAACTCAGGAAGCTGGCAAATCATTTGACTCAGTAAGGTCACATATAACTCATCTTCTAGAAGATGGCAATTCAGTGACTATCCGTCTAACTATTTTTGTGAGTACTATAGAAGCTCCAGATGATGAGTTTCCAATAGCACATTTCTTTGCTATTTGGGAGGTTAAAGACGGTAAACTGTTTAAAGGATATCAAATGAGCTTACCTACAGAAGATGATGAAAAAGCACTTGTTTCGTGGATGTAAAATTCTCTAAAATTTTACTTCATAGAACGCCTGCAAACCGTTACTTTTGTAACGCAAAATTTAAAACAAACCAATGAGCGTTTTAGTCAATAAAGATTCAAAAATTATTGTTCAAGGATTTACTGGAAGCGAGGGAACTTTCCACGCAGGACAGATGATCGAATATGGTACTAATGTAGTAGGTGGTGTTACTCCAGGTAAAGGAGGGCAAACACATCTTGATAGACCTGTATTCAATACTGTGCAAGAAGCAGTAGAAAAAGCAGGAGCAGATACTACCATAATCTTTGTACCGCCAGCTTTTGCTGCCGATGCTATTATGGAGGCGGCAGATGCAGGAATTAAAGTTATTATTACAATCACAGAAGGTATCCCTGTTGCAGATATGATTATCGCTGCAGACTATATAAAAGGTAGAGATTGTAGACTAATAGGACCTAACTGTCCAGGAGTAATTACTCCAGGTGAAGCTAAAGTTGGTATCATGCCTGGTTTTGTTTTCAAAAAAGGGAAAGTAGGTATCGTTTCAAAATCTGGAACCTTAACTTATGAAGCTGCAGACCAAGTTGTAAAACAAGGTTTGGGAATTACAACAGCCATTGGTATTGGAGGTGATCCAATTATTGGAACAACAACTAAAGAAGCTGTAGAATTGTTAATCAACGATCCTGAAACGGAAGCGGTGGTAATGATTGGTGAAATTGGAGGTCAATTAGAAGCAGATGCTGCACATTGGTATAAGAATAGTGGTAGTAAAAAACCTGTTGTTGGTTTTATCGCTGGAGAAACTGCACCTGCAGGCCGTACAATGGGTCATGCCGGAGCAATTGTTGGAGGTTCTGATGATACAGCTCAAGCAAAAAAAGCAATTATGCGCGAATGTGGAATTCACGTGGTAGATAGTCCAGCAGAAATTGGAAAGAAGATCGCCGAAGTAATGAAATAAGGTCCTTTACTAACCGCAATACAATTAAACCTTGACCTCTCGAATTTTCGGGAGGTTTTTTTGTGCCTAGCCTTTTGGGAATTCTTATATTTGAGTTGGTAACAAAGCTGCTTAAATGCACTGTCAGTTTATGCCAAGCATGTCTAAGTGCGAAAAGACAATAATAACAACTACCAAACCAAAGTTTTAAGATAAACAACTACTATTTATGAAACTACTCGAAGGAAAAACAGCTATCATTACTGGCGCAAGCCGCGGAATTGGAAAAGGAATCGCTCAAGTATTTGCCCAACACGGCGCAAACGTAGCTTTTACTTATAGCTCATCAGAGGCAGCTGCCAACGAATTGGAAAATGAATTAAACGCCCTAGGAATTAAAGCCAAAGGTTATAAGAGTAACGCAGCCGATTTTGAACAATCTGCACAACTTGCCAAAGATGTTTTGGAAGAATTTGGAAGCATCGATATCCTCGTTAATAATGCAGGAATTACAAAAGACAATTTGTTGATGCGTATGGCCGAGGAAGATTTTGACAAAGTGATCGAAGTAAATCTCAAGTCAATTTTTAATATGACCAAAGCTGTTCAGCGTACCATGTTAAAACAGCGTAAAGGCAGTATTATCAATATGAGCTCTGTGGTAGGGGTTAAGGGAAATGCTGGACAATCAAACTATGCAGCTTCCAAAGCAGGCATGATTGGATTCTCTAAGTCTATGGCATTGGAGTTAGGTTCTCGTAATATCAGAACTAACGTAATCGCCCCAGGTTTTATTGAAACAGAAATGACAGCCAAACTAGACGATGAAACTGTCGCTGGATGGCGTAATGCTATTCCATTAAAACGTGGTGGTTCTCCTGAAGATATTGCAAATGCCTGTGTATTTCTTGCAAGCGATATGAGCGCCTATATCACCGGACAAGTATTGAATGTAGATGGAGGAATGCTAACCTAGAAATTTTCTAGCTGCACCTCAGATAAATTTTTATGCAATCATCAACACTATTACTAATTGTTGGAGCCGCAATACTCGCATTGGGTATAGCGGCTTTTCAATATTTCTATAAAGCCAAATACAAGACCAACAAGAATAAGGTATATGCCTTGTTCCGCTTTTTGACGGTCTTTGGCTTGCTTTTATTGTTGATTAATCCAAAATACAATCAGGTTTCATACTACACTGAAAAACCATCTTTAGCTGTAGCCATTGACAATACGATAAGTATAGAACACTTAGGTGGTAAAGATCAGGTGGAAGATGTCCTTTCTCGCTTTCGCGAAAGCGAACCCCTCAACATTGCTTTTGATATCCAATACTTCAATTTTGGAGCCACTGTATCTCCCTTGGATTCCCTAAGCTTTGCGGAGCCTCAAACTAATATTTCGGCAACATTAAGGTCCTTACAAACCATTTACAAAGATGAGACCGCACCAGTGGTCTTAATTACTGATGGAAATCAAACCTTAGGAGAAGGATACGTATATACTGCAAAAAACCACAAGCAGTCAATCTTTCCCTTAGTAGTAGGAGATACATTGAAGTATGATGATCTTAAAATTGGCCAGGTTAACGTAAATAAGTACGCCTATATTAACAATAAGTTTCCTGTGGAAATTTTTACCAATTATAACGGTGATGCATCCGTGACCTCAAGATTACTTATTAGGTCAGGCGGAAAAACCTTGCATCAAGAAAAAGTTCAATTCTCTGCTTCCAATACTTCTAAGGTGTTTAATATCCTGCTTCCAGCTGAGTCTGTAGGAGTGCAGCAGTTTAGTATTACACTAGCTCCCGTTTCTGGAGAAAAAAACATCACCAATAACAGTAGGAATTTTGCGATTGAGGTTATCGATCAAAAAACGAAGGTCGTGATTATATCAGATGTGATTCATCCCGATTTAGGAATGTTGAAAAAGAGTATCGAAAGTAATCGACTGCGCACGGTTTCCTTTCTAAAACCTTCAGAGGCATTTGGTAAACTCAATAGCTATCAATTGGTAATTTTTTACCAGCCCACACGAAATTTTGAAACACTTTTTACAGAATTAGACCTCTTAGGTAAAAACAGTATTACAATAAGCGGGAAAGAAACAGATTGGCGGTTCCTTAATGAGGCGCAAACCGTCATTAAAAGAGAACTAACGGGGCAAAGAGACGAAGTGCAAGCCATTTATAATCGTAATTTCTCATCCTTCTTAATCGAAGATATTGGTTTTGAAGATTTCCCACCCTTGACAACTGCCTTTGGTGAAATCACACTAAAAGGGGAAGCAGATATTGCGTTATATCAGCGTATAGGAAGTGTTGAAACAGAAGATCCCTTATTACTAACTTCAGACCAGAACGGTAGGAGAGGTGTTTATATTTTAGGAGAAGGGCTTTGGCGATGGAGGGCTCAAAGTTTTATTGAGGGTCGTAGTTTTGAAGCTTTCGATAATTTTATTGACAAACTAGTACAGTATGCCGCTTCGGATAAAAAGAAGAGTCGATTAAATGTTGATTTCGACTCCTTCTACTATGGTAATGGCAATGTAAAATTATACGCACAATATTTTGATAAAAATTATGTGTTTGATAGCCGCGCTTCGATAAATATAAAGACCACACACAAAGAGACTAATGAGGTTTATGAAGCACCATTTCTTCTTCAAAAAACTGGATATTCATTAGATCTAAGCAATTTAATACCTGGAGAATATCGCTTTACGGTTACCGTAGACGGACAAGGTCTAGCACGCAGCGGATCTTTTACTATCGTGCCTTTCGATGTTGAAAAGCAGTTTTTAAATGCTGCCATACAACCCTTACGGGAAATTGCGACTAGAAGTAAGGGAGGTTTATTCACTATAGGTCAAGCCGATGCACTCATTGAAAGTCTAGTGGGGGACAATCGATTCAGACCTATCCAAAAAAGCAATCAAAATACCGTACCTTTAGTTGACTGGAAGTGGTTGCTTGGAGTACTAGCTGCCTTACTCGCTATAGAGTGGTTTATACGCAAATACAACGGACTTACTTAATTATTAAACACTAAAATCAAGAACAATTATATTATGGAAAAATTACCAAAGATAGGATTGCCTATCATTATTGTTATTATTATTCTGGCGATCTTTATAGCCAAATCCTCAGTAAATATTGGATCCGGAGAAGCGGGCGTAGTATTTAAAACTTTTGGAGGAGGAGTTGTTACCGATGAGCCTGCCTTGGGGGAAGGATTTCATATTATCGCACCTTGGAATAAGGTGGTGATTTATGAAGTGCGCCAGCAAGAAGTATTTGAAAAAATGCAAGTGCTTTCATCAAACGGACTGGAAATTAAATTGGATGCCTCAGCTTGGTTCGAGCCTAAACGTGAATTTTTAGGAAATCTACATCAAGAAAAAGGTACTGAATACGTTCAACGTGTTTTATTACCTACCATCCGTTCTGCAGCACGAAGCGTTGTAGGAAGATATACTCCTGAGCAATTGTACTCTAGTAAAAGAGATGCGATTCAAAAGGAAATATTTGAGGAGACTAAGAAAATAGTCGATGGTCAATACATTCAACTAAATGAAGTTCTAGTGCGTGATGTAACATTACCTGCTACTATAAAAGAAGCAATTGAGCGTAAATTAAAGCAAGAGCAGGAATCATTAGAATATGAATTTAGACTTGTGACCGCTGCAAAAGAAGCAGATAAGGTTCGTATAGAAGCACAAGGAAAGGCAGATGCAAATAAGATTTTGAGTGCATCGCTTACTGATAAGATTCTTCAAGACAAAGGCATCGATGCTACCTTAAAGCTTGCAGAATCTCCTAATTCTAAAGTAGTAATCGTAGGTTCTAGTAAAGACGGACTGCCTTTAATATTAGGAAACAACTAGGAATTCAAATT
>CAXBCS010000058.1:0-20941 GCA_963974305.1 uncultured bacterium | reverse complement strand
CCACGACCTCTTGACTGCCAGTCAAGCGCTCTAGCCAACTGAGCTACATCCCCAAATTTTTGGTCGACTTTACCTGTCTTCCTTTGTGGTTTTTTAGTCGTGCATCAATATCCGACAACAAACCTATATAAAACCTATCAAAATACTTGCGCTCCCCGCCCGTACCGAAAAGGTACGTTCGGGCGGGTAGCCAACTGAGCTACATCCCCTTCAAAAATTTACGATATCCCTCTTAGTATTAATAAGGGCTTAGTGGTGTAAAATTCCTTTTTCAAAACTACATTTTTTTCCCAAAGTTTCTTGAAAAAACCTCGTTTTCTACGCACCACACAAATCATGTCCGGGTTAACCGTCTGGAAATGTTCTAATAAGCCTTGATAGGTCGTAGCATTATCAGTAGTTGTATATGAAGTCACCAGTTCTGGGAATGTGTTATTCAATTCTTTAGACTCCTCAGTAGAGTCTGGAGTATGTACATGCAATAAATGTAGTTCTGCCTTAGCCTTCTTTACAATAAATGCTACAGGATCTAAAACATGCTTTCTTTTGAAACGCCCATCTTTAAACGCAACCAAAACCTTATTAGGCCAAGAAAAAATATAATCATTAGGAACAATCATTACTGGAATATCTGTTTGCTTCACCAATTTTCCAGTCATTTTCCCTAAATAAACCTCCTCTTTCACAGAATTACTGCGAGGTGCCAATACCATCAAATCAATGTCAATATGCTTACATAAACGTGCCACTCCTTCTAAGGGATCTCCTTTTACAGGGTGAGCGATTACCGTTACATTCTTGTGATCTGTTCCATTCATTACCTTATCAATCGTGTTTTGCGATTCCTCCTTAAGAAGCGTATTCACCTTTGCCATTCCTCCCACTTTTGAAAATTCCTTAAAAATGGAAATGACATAGACATGAGCATCTATTTCATTTGCAAAATCAATCGCATACTGCAAGGTGCTTATCGCACTTTTATTAGAGCCAATAGGAACAAGTATATTTTTCATGGTATTAATGTATTTTAGCTGTACCGGACAAAAATACTTCTTATCTGTGATTGTATCTGCAAAAAAATCAGAAATCCCTGAAATTCTTGATCTTACCCGCGCTTGCGCAAAGGCCATGATCGCGCAAAATATCTTTCAATGGAACGAACACTACCCCTCGGCGCAAGCCTTTGAAACAGACATAGATCGCAATGAATTATACGTTTTAAAAGCCGATTCAAAGATTATTGGAACCCTCGTGTGCTCAACCTTTATGGATGAAGAATATGATGATATCGAGTGGTTAACTCCTAATCAAGACAATTTATATATACATAGGCTGGCTGTACATCCTTCACATCAAAAGCAAGGACATGCCCGCGATCTTATGGAATTTGCAGAAGCTTACGCGAAATTGCAACACATGACATCCGTGCGCCTTGATACCTTTAGCCAAAACCATAGAAATCAGAAATTCTACGAAGCCAGAGGCTATCAAAAACTAGGCAATATCTATTTCCCAAAGCAAAGCACCCACCCATTTTATTGTTATGAGTTGGTGCTCTAGTTTGTACCTTTGAATCTTTCCATTTAAATACATTCCACCAACCTTATTAATTAGCCTTAGTGTCCAAAATAGATATCTCCTTTAAACGCATCCAACAACTCGCCATTCCTGCTATTATTGCTGGAATAGCAGAGCCTATACTATCCAGTACAGATGCTGCTGTGGTTGGAAATATGGACGCGTTCAGTACAGAATCTCTTGCCGCTGTAGGAATCGTTGGCTCATTTTTATCTATGCTTATATGGATATTAGGGCAAACACGTAGCGCCATTTCGGCGATTATCTCTCAAAACTTAGGGGCTGGAAATTTAGATGATATCAAAGTCCTTCCGGCTCAGGCTATTTTTTTTAATATCCTACTAAGCCTCGTTGTCCTTGGAGGTACCTACTTTTTTGTAGTGCCTATTTTTAGTCTTATGAATGCAAAAGGCCTAGTGCTTGACCTCAGCGTCGAGTATTATAATATTCGGGTCTGGGGCTTTCCGTTGACTTTATTCACCTTTGCTGTTTTTGGCATTTTTAGAGGTTTACAGAACACCTTCTGGCCCATGGTTGTTGCCATTATTGGGGCGGTGCTAAATATTGGGTTAGACATCGTACTCGTTTACGGAATTGATGGAATATTAGAGCCTATGGGTGTTAGAGGTGCCGCCTGGGCGAGTCTCATTGCACAAACGGTCATGGCAATTATGGCATTGATTCTCGTACTCACCAAAACAAATGTGTCCCTTCGTTTACGCTTTCCACTGCATCCCGAAATCAATAGATTGGTAGTAATGAGTGGCAATCTATTTGTACGTTCCTTTGCCTTGAATGTCGCTCTTATTCTCGCTGTTCGAGAAGCTACTGCAATAGGCGACGCCTATGTGGCAGCACACACTATTGCGGCCAATATTTGGCTTTTTACAGCCTTTTTTATAGATGGCTATGGCGCGGCAGGCAACTCTCTAGGTGGGAGATTACTCGGGGCCAAAGACTATCCTAATCTTTGGGTGCTTACAAAAAAGGTAGTGGGCTATAACGGTATTGTAAGTGTCGTCCTTATGATTGCCTGTGTTGTTTTCTATGAACCTTTGGGTGCGCTCTTTAGCAATGAAGAAGATGTCCTAAGTATATTTTATAGCATCTTTTTTATGGTCATCATCATGCAACCCATAAATGCAATGGCTTTTACACTAGACTCTATCTTTAAAGGTCTGGGAGAAATGGGTTACTTACGCAATACGCTGCTCCTTGCCACATTTGTAGGCTTTGTTCCCACCCTCTATCTAAGTCGGTATATGGACTGGGGCATAGTTGGAATTTGGCTCGCTTTTATTGTTTGGATGCTATTTCGCGCAAGCGCACTTATGTATTTCTACTACACCAAATATTACAAGCTTGCTATTCAATCTCTTTAGTCTCTTCAGTAGTCATTGATTCTGTATCCATTGGTTTTCCTAGGTATACAAGATGGCTACCTTCAAAAGAATCGGCACCGACTTCCTTCATAAAAGAAGAGATAATATGAATGCTTCCATCCAATTCTTTGACAAAGAGAGGTACCATGTTTCTATCATTTGCCATCATCCCAGCTAGGTTGTGATAATCCTCCTCCGAATCAATAGCTACCTCATTAATCTTAGGAAATTTGCGTACCACTTCGGTTAAATTAACATAATCATCGGTTGCAGAAAAGAGTCCTTCATGAGGTACTTTCTCAGTGTGATCCATTTCTTGTTTTGAGATCAAACGATATGCGCCATTTTCACCGAACTGATTTCTAAATCGATTAATTGCATAGGTATTGATATCACTATTTCCTGTAAGTGACATAAGATATCCTACGTCATTAAGTTCAATATCTTCTGAAAGTTCGTCGGCATATATATTTACTTCTTTAGCGCTTAATCCTGAGGCTTTAGCCACACGGATATTATTTGTATTGCTATCGAGTAAAACAACTTGTCTCCCGTTTTTTTGAAGATAAGTGGCAATCAATCGAGGCAATTCAGAGGCGCCTACAATCATAATTCCTTCTGACTTGGTTAAAAATACGCCCACCATTTTTGCAAACATTCTAGCTGTTGTGGCGTTGAGTAATACCGTACCTAATACAATCATAAATACAAGCGGAGTGATGTACTCGGCGCCTGGTTCTCCTTTGATTAAAAGTTTTGATCCAAAGAGGGAAGCTATTCCCGCTGCTACAATACCACGAGGACCCACCCAACTGATAAAGAGTTTTGCGTTTAGTTTTAAATCGGAACCATAGGTACTTAAGAAAACACCAACGGGTCGCACAATAAAAACTACTATAAGAAATAAGGCCAGAGTTTCCCAGCGATATAGAAGTTCGAGATCTTCCAAGTTCATATTGGCAGAGAGTAGTATAAACAAGACAGAAATCAACAATACACTTAGCGATTCCTTGAAGTAGAGTAATTCTTTAATGTTAGGAAGGTTAATATTTCCTAGTACCATTCCCATAACCACCACCGCTAGTAATCCTGATTCGTGGGCAAATGCATCTGACATCACGAAAACGCCTAAAACGGCCGCTAAGGTGAACACATTCATTAAGTAATGGGGTACTAATTTTTTCTTTATGATAAAAGCAAGGGCGTGGGCAAATGTAAATCCGAAGGTACTTCCAAAAAGAACAATTTTACCAAATTCTACCAAGGCAGTTTTAGTAAAGGCTGCACCTTCTCCTACACTAATAAATTCATAAACCAATACTGCTACAAGCGCACCAATAGGGTCTATTAAAATCCCTTCCCATTTTAGTACCGTTGAAATATCCTTTTTAACTGGGACATTTCTCAAAATAGGAGAAATCACTGTGGGCCCTGTCACAATTATCAAACCTGAAAACAAAAATGACATCTGTAAACTAAGTCCGAATGTATAGTAAGCTGCTATTCCAGCTCCAAAAAAGGTAACTAATGAACCTAAGGAAATCAACTTCGTAATCACGGGTCCAACATTTCTTATTTCATCACGCTTCAAGGTCAATCCTCCTTCAAAAAGAATGATGGAAATCGCTAAAGAGACAAAGTAGTAAAGACCTTCTCCGGGAAATAAACCTTCTTCTCCGTTCCAAATAGGTTCAATCCATTTGGTACCATCTTCAGATAAAAGCGTTGATACTGGACCTACAAATAGACCAATAAGTAATAACGGCAGAATAGCGGGAAGCTTAAGACGCCAAGCCGCCCATTGGGCTACAATTCCTAAAATTATGATTCCGGCAAGCTCTAACATAGGTGATGGGTTAAGTAGTTCCAGGACGAAGATAATACGGTCGCATTAAAATCAAGTTACAATTCTTTGTTAAAAACTGTAGTGAGATTCCAACTAAAAACAGCTTTTTCCTTATTTTGCAGGGATTATTTAATTGGGAGTGAGCTTTATTGCTCGTCTTAGACCAAAGGCTTTAGCTAAGGCTAGGACGAAAAAACTAAATCTCATACCAAACAATCTTTACCTCAAAATCAATTATGACCATTTATCCTATTGAAGCTGGACATTTTAAATTGGACGGTGGCGCCATGTTTGGAGTGGTACCTAAAACCCTTTGGAATCGAACCAATCCAGCCGATGAAAATAACATGATTGATATTGCTGCGCGTTGTATGCTTATTGAAGATGGAGATAGGCTTACGCTTATCGATACGGGTATGGGGGACAAGCAATCTGAAAAGTTTTTTAGCTACTATTATCTTTGGGGAGATCATACCTTGGATAGATCCTTAGCGAGTCATGGCTTTCATAGAGATGACATTACAGATGTATTTATGACCCATTTGCATTTTGATCATTGTGGAGGTTCTGTACAATGGAATAAAGATCGCACGGGCTACGAACCTGCTTTTAAAAACGCAAACTTTTGGACCAATGAAAATCACTGGGAATGGGCTACTAAACCCAACCGCCGAGAGCAGGCTTCTTTTCTGAAAGAAAATCTTCTTCCTATGGAAGAGAGTAGTCAACTTCGTATGATTTCCCGCAAGGGAAGCCAGTATCAAGCAGAAAGCGAGTTGGATTTCGGCATATTTTTTGCCGATGGACATACTGAAAAACAAATGATCCCTCATATTCAATACAAAGGAAAAACCATTGTTTTTATGGCTGATCTCCTGCCTACAGCTGGACATTTACCTCTTCCTTTTGTAATGGGTTATGACACACGACCTTTGCTTACACTTGATGAGAAAGCCTTATTTTTAGAAACTGCTGCCGCCAATGACTATTATCTTTGGCTGGAACATGATGCTCATAATCAACTAATCACAGTTGCACAGACCGAAAAAGGAGTGCGACTTAAAGATACTTTTACCTTTAATGAACTATTTAATTAAACATATGAAATTACAAACCGCAAAATCGTTTATGCTAACTGCTGTAGCAGTAGCCCTTTTTACCGCATGTGACTCTCCAGCTCCGTTAATTACGGTTCCTGTTGAAAATGTAGATACAAACCCCCTCAAAATCTCTGCCCTTACAGATGCGCAAGAAAAAACATGGAGCGGGAAAGACCTTAAAAATGATACCATTCCCGGTATGAGTGTTGAAAAGACATATGCCGAATTACTTCCAGGTAAAACAGGAACAACAACTATTGTTGCTGTAATCGATAGTGGAATTGACATTAAGCACGAAGATCTTAAAAATGTAATTTGGACCAATCCTGGAGAAATTCCTGGTAATGGAAAAGATGATGATAACAACGGTTATATCGACGATATTCATGGGTGGAACTTCCTTGGAGACATCAGCGCAGAGCAGTTGGAATTTGTGCGTATCATCGCTCGCTACCAAGATCAGTTTAAAGGAAAAACTGTAAACACAGTCCCTGCGAATCAAAAAGACCTCTTTTTAATGTATGAAAAAGCAAAAAAAGAGCACGCTGAGAAATTTGAACAAATGTCTAGCAACAAACAGCGTTACACTCAAATTGCTACTCAGCTTGAAACTTCTCATGCCGCAGTTTCAAAAGCACTTGGAAAAGAAGATTACAATGCTGCCGATCTTGCCAAAATTGCAAACCCTGATGAGGTGATGACAAACCACATAGGTTTTCTTACGCAAATGCTGCAGTATGCCGATACCATTCCGGAATTTATGGAAAACATTGATGGTGGCTTGGATTACTTCAACGGACAATTAGACGCAAATTTAAAAATAGATGCAAATTTTAGAAGCATCTTAGGAGATAACCCTTACGATTGGAATGATAAGGTATATGGAAATAACAATGTAACGGGTCCAGATCCAGAAGGAGCTAGACACGGAACTCACGTAGGTGGAATCATTGCTGCACAACGCAACAATGGTATTGGAATGGACGGTGTTGCAAATGACAACATTAAATTAATGGTTATTCGTGCTGTACCAGATGGCGATGAGTACGATAAAGATATTGCCTTGGCGATTCGTTATGCTGTTGATAATGGTGCTAAAATAATCAACACCTCTTTTGGTAAGTATTATGCTCAAAACCCAGAATGGGTATATGACGCTATTCAATACGCAGCCAAAAAGGATGTACTGATTGTAAATGCTGCAGGAAATGAAGGCTTAAGCTTAGATGACCCGGCAAATACAGTATACCCTAATGACCAATTAGATAATGTAACAGAAATGTCTGATACCTTTTTGACTATTGGAGCTTTAAATTATAAATATGGTGGCGAATTAGTTGCTGATTTTTCAAATTACGGAAAATCTAATGTAGATATTTTTGCTCCTGGAGTGAGAATTTATGCAACTACACCTAACAATAAATACGAATTCTTACAGGGAACGTCAATGGCTTCTCCCAATGTTGCTGGTGTTGCTGCAATGCTTCGTAGTTACTATCCTAAATTAAAGGCGAGTCAGGTAAAGCAAATTATTATGAAAAGTGGATTGAAAACCAGCACCAAAGTAATTGTGGGCGGAGATCCGGAAAAGCAATCAAGCTTCAGCGATTTATCAAAATCTGGAGAGATGGTTAATATGTATAACGCCTTTAAATTGGCTGAACTTCAAAAATAAAATATAGATGCAAATAATTTTTAAATTAGGAGTTGCTCTTTGTCTGTTTGCTTTCGCGAAAGCGGGCGCACAAAACACCTCATACTGGCAACAACATGTTGATTACCAAATGGAAATCGACATGAATGTCAACAACTTTCAATACGACGGTAAGCAAAAACTTACCTATACGAATAACTCCCCAGATGTGTTGGATAAGGTGTTCTATCACTTGTATTTCAACGCTTTTCAACCGGGAAGTGAAATGGATGTTCGCTCTCTAAACATTGCCGATCCAGATCGCCGAGTAGGAGATCGTATTAGTAAATTAGGGCCTGATGAAATAGGTTTTATCAAAGTCGAAAAGCTCACTCAAGATGGTGTTAAACTTAATTACCAAGTTGCAGGAACCGTTTTAGAAGTGCAGCTAGCAAAACCTATTGCTCCCGGAGCTAGTGTCGTTTTTGATATGGATTTTAAGGGACAAGTACCTGTACAAATTCGTCGTAGTGGACGTAACAACAAAGAAGGAGTCGCCTTGTCTATGACGCAATGGTATCCTAAAATGGCCGAATATGACTTTGAAGGTTGGCATGCAGATCCTTATATCGCTCGTGAATTTCACAGTGTTTGGGGAGATTTTGATGTAAAAATTACGATTGATGCCGACTATACCTTAGGAGGAACAGGATATGTTCAAAACGGGAATGAAGTTGGTCATGGATATCAAGATGAAGGTGTAAAACCTGGAAAATCAAAGCGCGGAAAGTATACGTGGCATTTTAAAGCTCCTAAAGTTCATGACTTTACTTGGGCAGCAGATCCTGATTATATTCATGATGTGTTGGTTGCTGATAATGATGTTAAGTTGCACTTTTTATACAAGCGCAATCCAGAAATCTCTGAAAACTGGAAAAAACTCCAGCCAAAAACAGCAGAGCTCCTTAGCTATTTTAATGAAAATGTAGGCCAATACCCTTATAAACAATACTCTGTAATCCAAGGTGGTGACGGAGGTATGGAATACGCCATGTGTACTTTGATCACTGGAGAACGCAATTTTGATAGCTTGTTTGGTGTGACTGCTCACGAAATGGCACACACTTGGTTTCAGTTTTTATTAGCCTCTAATGAAGCTAAGCATGAGTGGATGGATGAAGGCTTTACTTCTTACATCTCTACCCTTGCAAAAAATGAAATTATGGGTAGCCAAGAGCTATCTCCTTTTGCAGGAACATACAGCGGCTACTTCCGATTAGTAAATAGTGGTTTTGAACAACCTCAAAGTACACATGCCGATCGTTATAATCGCAACTTTGCTTACGGTGTCGCCGCCTATAGTAAAGGAGCTATATTTTTGGCTCAATTGGAATACGTAATTGGAAAAGACGCCTTGAAAAAGACGTTGAAGAAGTATTTCGAGGATTTTGCCTTTAAACACCCTACGCCTAACGATATCAAACGTACTGCCGAAAAAGTTTCAGGTATGCAATTGGATTGGTACTTACAGGATTGGACACAAACAACCAATACTATCGATTATGCTATCAAAAGCGTTGAGGCCGATGGAAACAAAACTAAGGTAACTCTAGAACGAATTGGTCTTATGCCAATGCCTATAGATCTTTACGTTACTTCTAAAGGAGGAAAAGAAGAGTCTTATTATATCCCATTGCGTATGATGCGTGCTGAAAAGGAGAATCCAACACCAGCAATACCGCGCAAGCAGTTGGAAGATTGGCCTTGGACAAACCCAACATATACCTTTGTAATTGACACGCCTTTAGATCAAATTAACGCTATGATGATTGATCCTACGAGATTGATGGCAGATTTGAATGCTGAAAATAATATGTGGAAGAAAGAATAGTTTGCCCTAGCAAACAAAATATCAAAAACCCAACTATTAAAGTTGGGTTTTTTGTTTTCTTAAAACACTAACTTTACGCCCTCAATGAATCAAAACTATCCCAAGTCTGAAAAGCTCAAATCTAAAAAGTTGATTGATCATCTTTTTGAGGAGGGTCGGTCTGTAAAGGCTTTTCCTCTGCGGATGGTTTATGTTGCTACTCCCCTTGAGAAAGATGGTTTTCCTGTTCAAGCTGGCGTGTCTGTTTCGAAACGTACGCATAAGTTGGCCGTTACAAGAAACCACCTCAAGCGATTGATGAGAGAGTCCTATCGGTTAGAAAAAAAGAGAATAGACACAAAAGGCACGACATTTGCACTGCTCATTTTATACACGAGCCGCGATGTACTTTCTCAAGCAGAAGTGTCTAAGGCCATGGTCAAACTTTTAAACCGATTTAATGATGCGATTACTCCTTCTTAGTGCCTGTCTTAGTTTGTTTTTTTCCTGTGACACCTCAACAGACGCTCAATCTGAAGTCTATTCAAATGACCTTTTAGGGATTGGAGTTGAAATGTCTGAAAGTGATGAAGGTTTTACAATGAAAACCGTTTCTGAAGATATTCTTATAGCTTCAGAAATGAATGCCCCATCTCCACCAGAATCTCAAACATCCGATCTTAAAATTATAAAAACGGGTACGCTTCGTTTTGAAAGCTTAGACCTAGCACAAACACATGCGCAAATTCTAAGTATTATTAATCAGGCAAATGGTTATGTTCAAAACGATAATTCTGGCAAGAATTATAATCAGCTATATCACAACCTGACCGTTCGTGTTCCTACAGAAAACTTTCAATCAACTATAGATGCTATTTCACAAGGCGTGGCACATTTTGACGAAAAAACCATCAGTAGGAAAGATGTCACCGAAGAATTTATAGACCTTAACGCAAGACTTAAAGCAAAGCGTGCATTGGAAGATCGCTATTTAGCACTTTTGGCGAAAGCCAAAAACGTCAAAGAGATGTTAGACATAGAGCGCGAACTTTCACAAATCAGAGAAAATATTGAGCGTGCAGAAGGCCGTCTAAAATACTTAAACAACAAGGTGTCTTTGAGCACTTTAAATATTCAATTTTACAAGACAGAAATAGCCACTAGAACTAACACCTCTTTTGGAGCCAAAATGGGCAATGCACTCAAGAGTGGATGGAATGGAATTGCTTCATTTTTCCTAGGTTTGCTACGCGTCTGGCCTTTTCTTATCTTAGTAGCCCTCTTTGCGTATGTGATACGCCGCTGGATCCAAAAAAGAAATAAAAACAAATAGGCTTAAGTTAGCTGTTATCCTTACGACAGTTTCTCTAATGCACATATCCATTTATATGAAAAAGAAAATCCTTATTCCCATTTTAGCATTGGCAACCTTGCTTGGGACCGTTAGTTTTCAGAGTGACTTTTTTGAAATTGCAAAGCAAATCGAAATATTCACCGAACTTTTCAAAGAACTCAACATGAACTATGTGGATGAAACAAATCCTGCAGAACTCATGGATAGCGCCATAGAAGGTATGCTAGAAGATCTAGATCCCTACACTAAATACTGGACAGAACAGGAGGTGGAAGATGCCAAAATTAACCGTTCAGGAAATTATTCAGGTATTGGCGCTACTGTTCGTAACAGCAAAGGAACCCTAATTATCATTGAACCACGTAAAGGCTATCCAGCAGATAAAGCGGGCCTCAAAGCAGGTGATAAACTTGTGAAAATTGGTGACATTACTGTTGAAGGTTATGAGGGAGATGCCGGTGACTTATTAAAAGGAGCCCCAGGAAGTGATGTGCTTGTGACCTATGAACGTCAAGGTAAGGAGGCAACCGCCAATATTAAAAGATCTGGTGTGGAAGTAGATGCTGTTCCTTTCTATAAATTAATAGGTGATGATGTAGGCTATATTGTCCTTACAAAATTTAATAGTAAGGCTTCAGCGCAAGTCAAAGAAGCGTTGATAAGCTTAAAAACAGATGGGGCACAAAAAATCATTTTAGATTTACGAGGTAATGGTGGTGGATTACTAAGAGAAGCAATCGCTATTTGCAATCTATTTCTTCCCAAAGGAGAAGTGATTACCACTACTAAGTCGGTTGTCAAAAAATATAACAAAACGTATATGACTAAAAACGAGCCAGTGGATACTGAGATTCCGTTGGTGGTATTGGTCAATGGCCGTTCTGCTTCTGCCAGTGAAATTGTATCTGGTGGTTTACAAGATTATGACCGTGCGGTTATTGTAGGCGCACGTAGCTTCGGAAAAGGTCTAGTTCAACGTCCTAAGCCTCTGACCTATGGAACATCGCTTAAAGTGACGATTTCAAGGTATTATACGCCTTCTGGTCGTTGTATTCAAGCCTTAGACTACTGGAATCGTGACGAAAAAGGAAATGCAGTGCGTACCGATATAAAAGATTACAAATCCTTTACCACTAAAAACGGTAGAAAAGTATTTGATGGTGGCGGTGTTTTTCCAGATGTGGAGGTTGCCTCGGCAAAAATGAGTCCTATTACCAAAGCTTTGGCAAAAGACAATGCCATTTTTGAGTATGCTACTAAATTTTATTACGACCATCAATTTAGTGACCTCAGCGAGTTTAGCTTTTCTGATACCGACTATACCGACTTTAAACGTTTCTTAAAACAAACGGGCTTTGAGTTTGAAACGGAGACGGAGACCGCTTTCGCGAAAGCGTACGTACAAGCAGATAAAGATGCTTTCAAAGAAGATGTCAGTAGCATCTATAACCAGCTTCTTACTACAATTTCTAAAGCAAAAGATAAAGAGCTCGATACCCGTCGTGATGAAATTCAAGGTCTGCTCATCGACGAAATTGTAAAGCGTTACTTTTACCGCGACGGACTGTACCAATATCAAATTGAAAACAACGCAGAAATTGCGGAATCTTTACTCGTTTTACGAGATGCTAAACGTTACCAGAATATCCTAAACTAGTCATTATCAAACATTATATATTCCTTTTATTTTTGTGCTTTTTGAGTCTCCCGCTATTTGCGCAAGTAGATCGCGGACACGAAACTTTTTTTGATACCGACAAGCATAATCTTATTAAAATAGAAGCGGCCAAACTTCAAAGGTTTATCAATAGCTTGCCTATTGAAAAAATTGAAGATATATCAATTTATGGCTACTGTGACGATCGAGGAACAGATGAATATAATCAGGCCTTATCACAACGAAGAGCTGATGCAATACGTAATATTTTTGTGGCAAATGGAGTCTCAGACTCTATAATCACCAATGCAGATGGCAAAGGTGAGCTCCTCCTTACAAGACTGGATGACGCTGGGAGTGCAGTACAACGCAAACTCAATAGAAAAGTAGAAATTCTTGTCGCTATTAAAGTGCCTAGAGTTGTAAGCGCAGAAGAAGAAGAGTCTGAAAAAGAACTGGAAGCTGTCGCCGAAAAGAAATACAAAACCTTAACAGACACCATTGAAAAAGGAGATCGAATTCTACTTGAAAATATCCTCTTCAAAACCAATTACAGCTATGTGATGGGGAAATCCCACAAACACCTACGCTCGCTAGCAAAGTATCTCAAAGAAAATGACAATATCATTTTCAAAATTCAAGGCCATGTATGTTGTACGAGTAAAGGGCGTGATGCCGTTGATTTAAAAACGGGAAAACGAAATCTCTCTGTGGCTAGGGCAAAATTTGTCTATGATTATTTATCAAACAATGGGGTTGCAAAAAAACGAATGCGATATGAGGGATTCGGTAGTCGCTATCCTATTGGTGGCGAGACCAATCTAGATAAGAGGGTTGAAATTCTGGTGACCTACATCAAGAAAAGAAAGCCTAAACCTCGTAAGTAGGGTTTATCAATTCATAATAGCACAACTCTTCAGGGTCCTCCCCCACTTGAATCATTTTTGAAAATTGCAAGCCAACTTTTTCCAACAACTTTCTAGAAGCCATATTCTCTTCTAAAGTTATAGCGCCTATTTTTTTTAAATTGAAAACTGAAAACGCAGCTTCTTTTACACAAACCGCCGATTCATACGCATATCCTTTCCCCTCAAACTCTGGTAGGAAAGAAAAACCAATATCTACACCTTCCAAACCTTCTCGATCATAGATGCCGCAACAGCCTAATTTGACTCCATCTACTTTTCTAATCACCGTATAATTACCAAACCCAAGCCGTTCTAGTTGGGGCAACATACGTTCTGCAATGTACTTTTCGGCAGCCTCCAAGGATTTAACATTGCGATCTCCAATATATTGAAGCCATTTTGGAGTATTGAGTAATTCTAAAATAAAAGCGGAATCTTCTACGTTTGCGGGACGCAAATGCAATCGCTCTGTATCGAAGGTTTTATAGTCCATATATTCGTTTATTGCTGAGCTCTAAAATACACTTTTTAGAGTTGCATTATTAAGTCACTCCCCCAATCTACACTCATTAATGTATTCATCGCGCCTCCTTTTTTGTATCTTTTTACCGTCCAACCAAAATGATCCTATATGCAGTCATTTCTTGATTTTTTTGAGTTTATGCCTATCTGGCAAAAGCTGATTTGGATAATCTCGGTACTTACATTTTTTTGGGTGCTTGAGGGTTATTACGCTTTCGCGAAAGCGCGATATAACAAATGGACACACGCTAAAACCAATTTTGGATTATTGGCCTTTGTTATGATTATCAATACCGCTTTTGGAATTGCTACAGCTAGTGTTTTTATCTGGCTTCAAGAAAGTCAGTTTGGAATCTTAAACCTCTTTGAGCTGCCCATTTGGATAGAGCTTTTAATGGCGATATTAGTTTTAGATTTTATCGCTCAGTTTGGGGTGCACTATCTACTTCATCAGGTACAGTGGATGTGGAGATTACACCTTGTGCATCATAGTGATACGCATATAGATGCCACCTCTGGAACACGTCATCATCCATTGGACTTTATCATACGAGAGCTATTTGCGCTTCTTGCTGTGGTGATTATGGGAATGCCTATCGCTTTTTACTTTTTTTACCGCATCCTTACAATATTTTTTACCTACTGGACCCATGCAGATATTAAACTTCCAAGAAAACTGGATAAGGGGTTGAGTTATCTAATTGTTACGCCAACCATGCATAAGTTTCATCATCATCACAAAATGCCATGGACCGATACTAATTATGGGAATGTATTTTCTATTTGGGATCGAATTTTTGGAACCTATCTTTATGAAAATCCAGACGATATTATCTACGGCCTAGATATAGTAGATAATGAACGTGGAGATGATATGAAATATCAACTTGGATTACCCTTTAATAAAAAAGTGCGTTATAAAAAGAAAGATGGCTAGGAGTTGAGATGACTGATTTACCTGGTTTTACTTAGATTCCTTTTGTGTAAATATCATTCCAATATGTGGAATTCCATCTTCAAGGTAGCCCTCTCCTATTTCTGTATATCCTAAATTATTGTAGAATTTTTTTAAGTAAACCTGTGCAGAAATCTTGATTTTCGACACTTGAAAACGCTCTATTACAGCTGCATTAGAAACCTGCATAAGTTCATAGCCATATTTGTGTTTTCGTTCTTCCTCACGCACGATTACTCTTCCGATACTCGCATCTTCAAAATAAGCCCCTGGTGGAAAAATTCGTGTGTAAGCAACTAAGCGATTTTCTTTATATCCTAAAACATGTAAAGCCTTATCATCCTTCCCATCTACATCTTGATACACACAGTCTTGCTCAACCACAAAAACTTCAGCACGTAGTTGTAAAACTGCATACAGTTCGTCTCGGGAAAGTTCCTGATAGGTTTTTATAGCATATGTAAGCGCTGTGCTATTCATTAAAGTATCCGCGAAGCGGGATTTTAGCAAAAAGCGATTTTATCAACACGTCTTTGGTGGCGTCCACCTTCAAAAGGTGTAGCAAGAAATGCTTTCACCATACTGAGTGCTTGATTTTCTGATGTATAACGCGCAGGAATACTAATGATATTGGCATCATTATGTTCTCTCGCCAAAACAGCAATTTCTTCGATCCAACAAAGAGCAGCACGCACCTGTTGATGTTTGTTTGCACTCATTGCTACTCCGTTTCCACTTCCGCAAATAATAATTCCAAAATCAACGGTTTTATTTTCAACATCTGTAGCAACTGGATGTACAAAATCAGGATAATCAACACTATCATTAGCATCGGTACCATAATTAGTTACTTCGTGACCTTCGGCTTTTAAATAGGCTACTATTGTATTTTTATAATCTGTTCCGGCGTGATCGTTTCCGATGGCAATTTTCATAATGAGAGGTTTAGATTTTACAAAGGTAAAACAAATGAGAGGTTTGGAAGTTGCGCTTTCGCGAAAGCGTACTCTTATATACTAACATAAATCAGCACTTCATTCTAATAGCTTTGTATTGTTTACAACATGTGAATAGACCCTGTCAATAACTTCTTATGAATAATCATAAGTATTCTTGATTACTAACTTTAAAATTCCAATACGTGACAGCAACTCACATATGCAAATTTAAATGTCTCTTTTTGTACTCAATTTTATCAGACAAATTGAGTGTAGATTTTAATAAGTTGGCCACCAAAGTTATTCCCAAAAATCCTATAATAAGGGTTATCAACAGTTGTTAACGAAACCTCATAAAAGACAGGTTTTCAATACTCAGTATAGCTAACAACTAGTGAATAACACGTGAACAAGTCTTCAAAAGTCAGTTATCACAATTCTTCCTTATAAAGTTATACCGCTATTAACATGCTATAATAACCATCATTATTTTTTAAAATTTTAAAGAAAACATATGATGAATATATTGTTTGTTGATAACAACTAAAATTTGAGAAATAAAATGAAGGGAAGATTGATAAAAGGGAAGTATTAACTCACAACGGAACTGAAAGGTACAGATTCAACATTGGTCTGCTTATTATTATCGTCAGTAAAAGAATTATTAATATAAACTGCAAAACCAATGACTCCTACTATGAGTATGAGTATAAAAATCAAGGTGGTTATATTAAATTTTTTTGATGTATTCATGTCTTGTATCCCTTTAAAGACGTACTAATTATCAAAACGTTACATAAATATTAAGATAATTTTAAGATTTAAGGTAAAAAACAATAGTTTTAGAGCTTAAACGGTTTATTTTTAGAGGTATAGGATAGAGTCAAATGTTCCTTCATTAGGAAGTATTTTTTTAGATTTATTTGATTTAATATATAAAACGTAGCTTTGCACTAATCTTAATGAATTGATTTAAAAGAATTCATACTACTTAAAGTAGACTTCTCAATGAATTTATGTTCGCCCGAATGCAATGAAATAACATTAAGTAAATATTAAATACGTTCCTTTCTCTTAAAAAAGGAATATCATTACAAATACATGAATAGAAATAAACGAAGAAGTTCTTCGCCCAAGATTACAAACCTTACCGAAAGAATTATAAAGATCCTTAAAGAGGATCATCACAAAAGCTTTAATTACAAACAAATATGCGCCAAACTGGATGTAGATGATCCTAGTAGCCGTAATCAAGTAGTTAAAAAATTACAACAGTTAAAAGCCCAAGAGCAGGTAATCGAACCTGAACGTGGCAAATATCAACTCGTTCCAAATCGTAATTATCACACAGGAATATTAGACGTCTCTGGAAAAGGAGGCGGCTATGTAATGGTAGGAGATTTAGAACAAGATATCTATGTACCTCCTCACCATCTCAACAAAGCGTTGAATGGCGATGAAGTAGAGGTATATATATACAGACAACGTCGAAGTAAGAAACACGAGGGAGAAATTGTAAAAATTATCAAACGTAAAACCGACGAATTTGTAGGTGTGATTGATATTCAAAAGAAATTTGCCTTTGTACACACTTCAGAAAGTAATAAAATGTACACCGATGTTTTTGTCCCTTTAGCCAAAATAGGCAAGGCAGAAAATGGTGATAAGGTTGTTGTACGATTAGAAGATTGGCCAGAAAAAGCAGATTCTCCTTTTGGTGTAGTAACAAAGGTTTTAGGAAAACCTGGTGAACACAATACAGAGATTCATTCAATCCTTGCGCAGTACGGACTGCCATATGAATTTACAGAAGAAGTTGAAGCTTATGCCAATAAGATTGATACCTCGATAAAAGCCGATGAAATTGCAAAGCGTAGAGATATGCGTGATGTATT
Organism: uncultured bacterium; assembly: GCA_963974305.1. Classification (GTDB taxonomy): domain Bacteria; phylum Bacteroidota; class Bacteroidia; order Flavobacteriales; family Flavobacteriaceae; genus Dokdonia. The sequence goes on along the minus strand of CAXBCS010000058.1, from coordinate 3,303 downwards.
GACTTTTACGATAGATCCAAAAGATGCTAAAGATTTTGATGACGCTTTAAGTTTTCAAAAATTAGACAATGGAAACTATGAAGTTGGAATTCATATTGCAGATGTAAGTCATTATTTAGTACCAGGAACGATATTGGATGATGAAGCTTATGAGCGTGCAACATCAGTATATTTAGTAGATAGGGTAGTACCTATGTTACCAGAAATATTGAGTAATGGAGCTTGTTCACTAAGACCTCATGAAGAGAAATATACCTTTTCTGCTGTTTTTGAAATGGATCCTGCTACTACCAAAATAACCAATCAATGGTTTGGACGTACCGTGACTTATAGTGATGCTCGTTTTGCTTATGAAGAAGCTCAGGCAATTATAGAATCTAAAACTGCCACAATTCCATCGGACGTTTCTCTCAGTGGAAAACGTTACAAGACAACTCCAGAATTAGTGGAGGCTACTTTAGAATTAGATAGAATGGCTAAAATTATGCGCAGACAGCGTATGAAAAATGGGGCTATTTCTTTTGATAAAGTCGAAGTAAAATTTGATTTGGATGAAGATGCAAACCCAGTAGGTGTTTTCTTTAAAACGTCTAAAGATGCCAATAAACTAATCGAAGAGTTTATGCTTTTAGCAAATAGAAAAGTGTCTGAATTTATAGGTAAACAATCTCCAAAAAAGACCTTTGTATACCGTATTCACGATGAGCCTAACGATGAAAAGTTAGCTGCTTTGGAGACGGTAGTTGGCAAATTTGGATATAAATTAAATCTAACAGATCGCAAAAGTATTACCTCTTCTTTGAATACGCTACTTATGGATGTTCAAGGAAAAAAAGAACAGAATTTAGTAGATACACTAGCCATTCGTACGATGTCAAAAGCGGTGTATTCTACTGATAATATTGGACATTACGGACTAGCATTTGATTATTACTCACATTTTACTTCTCCTATACGTCGTTACCCTGATGTAATGGTTCACCGTTTATTACAGCATTATTTAGATGGTGGAAAATCGGTAAGTGAAGAGGAATATGAAGAAAAATGTAGACATTCTAGTGGGCGAGAGCAACTTGCGACAAGTTCAGAACGAGACAGCATCAAGTATATGCAGGTTAAGTTTATGCAAGATCATAAAGACGAAGAATTCTTAGGTGTTATTTCTGGAGTTACTGAGTGGGGAATTTATGTAGAAATAATTTCCAATAAATGTGAAGGAATGGTACGATTACGAGATATCAAGGGAGATCACTATGAATTCGATCAAGCGAGTTACTCGGTAATTGGACAGCGAACAGGGAAGAAAATTACACTAGGAGATGAAATCTACGTAAAAGTAAAAGAAGCCGATTTAGTCAAGAAACATCTTGATTTTCACTTTATCAAGGCGAAGAAGTAATTGTAAGCTTCATCTCATAAATCATAAAAAAGACGGATAGCTATCCGTCTTTTTTAGTTATTATAAGAAACAGAAAAATAATTTTTAATTCAATACGATTTCTTTAAAATGATTTACTGTAACAGTCTGATAATCCCATTGTCTTTATAAAAAGAAACCTTGAACTTATGAAAACCCTATATACTATACTTAGCTTGTTTTTTACAACGCTAATCGTTGCGCAAAATCCCATCGTAAAAGACATGGGTGATTTTAATACGGTAAAAGTCTATGATCGTATTGTCGTTAATCTTGTAAAATCAGTTGAAAACAAAGTGATCATTTCTGGGGCAGACGCAAGTCAAGTTAATGTCCTCAATAAAGATGGCGTACTGAAAATTAAGATGGAATTGGATCTTATTTTTGATGGCAATAAAACTTTTGTACATGTGCATTATACAGACCTTAAACTAATAGATGGTAATGAAGGAGCGGTGATTACTTCCAACGAACTGATAGAACAAGATAAAATAGAAATAAAGGTTCAAGAAGGAGCAAGAGCAAAAGTGGGCCTTTTAGTAAAAGAGGCTACTCTCAGAGCTGTAACTGGCGGAATAATAATGGCTAGCGGTCAAGCAGAACGGCAAGATGTTACTGTAAATACAGGTGGCGTTTATGAAGGAAGAGATCTAGAAACAGATCATGGGGAAGTATTTGTACAAGCCGGTGGAAACGTAGAAATTTATACTGCAAAGAGCATTGATATTACCATTCGTGCTGGTGGGGATGTCTATGTTTATGGGAATCCACCTGAGGTAAAACGCAGACGAACTTTTGGAGGGCGTATTAAAATAATGTAGTTCCAATAGATAAAATAAATGCTTCTATTTTGTAGGAGTAGGGAAGGGAGTTGTTAGCAAACAGCTCCCTTTTTTTGTTCTTTTACTTAGCCAAAATCTACCTTGTACTCCATGGTCCTTTTGACTAACTTTGTGTAAAACCACTTCAAATTTATGTTTCAAGATCTTCCTGCGGCGTTTACCTCTGGCTTATTGCTGGCGTTTATGATAGGTCCTGTATTTTTTGTACTCCTTGAAACAGCAGCGACTAAAGGTTTTAGAGCAGCAGTAACTTTTGATCTAGGTGTGTTTACCGCCGATATTTTCTTTATTGGTTTAGCGTATTTAAGTAGCTATCAATTACTAGATAATTTGAGCAATGCGCCTGGACTCTTTGTTTTCGGTGGGGTTATTTTAATGGTGTATGGCTTGATGATGTACCTTAAAAAACCTACTCGTGCAAATCTTGATCCCAATCGGGCAAAGGCAGGAAAGCATGGGTATCTCCAATTGTATATCAAAGGATTTTTACTCAATTTTATCAATATTGGCGTACTAGTTATCTGGTTAGGCGTGATTATAGTTGTAGGTCCCTCTGTAGATAATGATCCCACAAGACTCTTTGTTTTTCTAGGAACTATGCTAGGCACCTATTTTGTTGTCGACATTGGAAAAATTGTACTCGCCAAACAACTCAAGAGATTCTTAACACCTCGACGAATTTTTAAGGTCAAAAAACTGCTAGGTTTTATCCTTATTATTTGCGGACTCGTACTAACCACCAAAGGCTTTCTACCAAAGGATAAAATGAATATCAAAGAAGGCTTGGAGAATTTTAGAGATGGAAGTGAAGAAGCTACTATGAAAGCTACACCTCCTATTCAGGATAGTTTGTAGTTCCCCATTAGGATTAACTTTATTTTGCAATTCCTTTTGAGGTATCGATCGTCCCGACACTTCGGGGGAACCGCTGAATATGTTGTATAAAAAAAAGGAACTCCATATAGAAGTTCCTTTTGAGGTATCGAGCGGATTCGAACCGCTGTAGATGGTGTTGCAGACCACTGCCTAGCCACTCGGCCACGA
>CAXBCS010000057.1:0-21864 GCA_963974305.1 uncultured bacterium | reverse complement strand
TTTCGATTTCAGTTTCGTTCTTGGGGGATTAACTGCGTTGATCCCTAGTGCGAGACCGCTGCTGCAAATAGAATCCCGCGCTCGGCTCCGCCTAGCTGGAATTTTTTCATTCTCAAAAATGCTCGAGTGAACTCGGCATTTTTGAGAATGAAAAAATCCCGATAAACGTACGTTTATCGGGATTCTGATTGATGTGGGCGCAGAGGGATTCGAACCCCCGACCCCTTGGGTGTAAACCAAGTGCTCTGAACCAACTGAGCTATGCGCCCTAACTTAAGAACAGCTGTTCTCTGTGTTCGCGGGTGCAAATATAGCACATTTCTATACTCTGCAAAATTCTTTTAAAGAAAAAATTAAATTATTTCTGCAACCACAAATGTACTGCCTCCAACAAAAATCATATCCTCCTGATTTGCAGCTTCCTTTGCAGCCTTTAGAGCCTCAGAAACGGACTCATATTTTTCTCCAATTAAATGAAATTTAACTGCCGCTGCACATAAATCTTCTACCGGCATTCCCCTTGGAACATCAGGTTTGCAAAAGTAATAAGTGGCATAGGTAGGAAATAAAGGCAAAATCGATTCCAAATCTTTATCTGAAACGACCCCAAGTACGATGTGTAATGCCTTAAAATCTTCTCGAGCCAATTGATCCAAGACCAAACCAAGCCCTTCTTTATTATGTCCAGTATCACAAATCACCTTTGGCTTCTCTTGTAATACTTGCCATCTTCCCTGTAATCCAGTATTCCCAACTACGTTTTTAAGACCTTTGGCAATGTGTTGGATACCTAAAGCAAAGCCAAGGTCTTGCAGTATGGAAACCGCAACCTGCACTGTCCGCTTATTATTTTTTTGATAATTACCCTGCAGATCAGAAACCATAGGCATCACCTTAAAGTCGTACGCCTTATGAAGTGGCGCGTTTAGCTTTCGCGAAAGCGCAGAAAATACGGCTTCAGTCTCCTTGTGATATTCGCCAATGACCACAGGAACTCCTTCTTTGATGATTCCTCCTTTTTCTTGAGCTATCTCTGCCAAGGTATTTCCTAAAAACTGAGTATGGTCTATCCCAATATTAGTAATCACAGATAGTGCTGGGGTAATCACATTTGTTGCATCTAATCGTCCACCTAGCCCTACCTCAATAATCGCGATATCGACCTTTTTCTGAGCAAAGAAGGCAAAGGACATCCCAACCGTCATTTCAAAAAAGGACAATTTATTGGTTTCGAAAAAGTCTTTGTGCTTCTTTACAAATCCCATCACAAATTGCTTACTCGCTACTTCCCCATTCAAGCGAATGCGCTCTCTAAAGTCTTTTAAATGTGGTGATGTGTACAATCCAACCGAATATCCAGCTTCTTGCAACACCGAGGCCAGCATATGACTCGTAGATCCTTTGCCATTGGTTCCAGCCACATGAATACTCTTAAACTGAGTATGCGGATTTCCTAAATGCTCGACAAGCAACTCAATTTTGTCCAAATCTATTTTATAAGCTGCTGCTCCCTGACGCTGGTAGATCGGGAGTTGTGTAAAAAGCCAGTCGATGGTTTCTTGGTAGGTGATAGTCTTTATTTTTTTAGAAGCTTTCGCGAAAGCGTTTGTCCGCCAACTTCCACCTGCACAATATACAGTCCGCTAGGAAGACCATCAAGAGAAATCCTCTTTTCCGCGCCTTCAAAGGTCAATTGCTTCTGAAGTTGTCCCAATTGGTTATATATAACCACTCTTACCTTTCCTCTAAATTGCTGAGAAGAGACCGTTACTTGATCTCTCGCAGGGTTAGGGTACATTTGAATATCTTTGGCGCTCATCCCAACATCTGCAACAGACAGTGGATCGCTACTCACATCAATTTTATAACTCGATCGTCCATAAGTCCCCGCAAACAAAAAGCCTGAATTCTCATCCAAATGCAGATCTGTAACGACTACTGAAGGCATATTATCACCAAAGGGCGCCCAAGTCACTCCTTGGTCTGAAGAAGCCAAAACGCCTACATCTGTTGCCAAATACAAATTATCAAAGCCATCAATCTCGATATCACTCACAGGGATATCCGGAATATTATTAGACAAATCATCCCAAGAGGAACCATTATCGGTACTCATAAATACATGCCCGTCATCTTCTCCGAAGCGATAGCCAGAAAAGGTCACATAGACCTCATTAGGTGTTGTGGGTGATGCCTGAACTCGCGTAACCCAGCGATCAGGTAAACCTGCGCTAATATTTGTGTAATTGGAGCCTCCATCAAGAGAAGACCAAACATTACCATCGTCTGTTCCTATATAAATAAGATCACTATCCAACGGTGATACATCTATAGTTGTCAGCGTTCCAAAGGTCAAATTTCCCGTACTTGGACCGTTAGTTAAATCCGGGCTAATCGCCGTCCATGAATCGGCTCCATTAGATGAGCGATACAATCTATTAGTACCATAGTACATGATGTCATTATCCTGCGGATCGAAAGCGATTGGGGTATCCCAATTGTTACGATCTCCCCCTGCAATACCGTTTAAAGCTCCTGAGAAACTTCCGCCTCCATTTATTGATTTTCCAAGATTTCCACGTTGCGACAAAGCATAAATGATATTACCATTATCCTTGTTTACCAATGGCTGAAAACCATCTCCGCCAAAAATAGGCACCCAATCAGACAAGCCTCCTGTATTTGTGCGGATGGTGTTATTATCCTGAGAGCCACCAAAAACACTATTGGCATCTGAAGGGTCTACATAAAAGCGATAGAACTGAGTGATAGGAAGACCTAAATCTTTCACCGATGAACCTCCGCTATTACCACTCACATAGAGTCCGCCGTCATTACCTAAGTACACTTCCGTAGGATCTGCAGGGTTAAAAGCTAAGGCATGCTGATCGACATGAACATTTGGAAAAGTGACTTGCCAACTCGCTCCACCATCAACAGTTTTAGCCATATCGAAACCTACATGATAAACTTCATTTTCATTAACAGGATTGATAAATAACCCTCCGAACCACCAGTGAAAGCCAACATTTGTCAACTGATTAGAATTTACTGTTGTCCAATTGGCGCCTGCATCGGCTGTTCTATAAATACCTTGAATATTTCCTGTCGCATCTGCATAGGAAGCATACAAGACATCAGGATTTGAGGTAGCGATATCGATACTGATTCGCCCTTTCAAATTTCCGTCGGTTGGTAAGCCTGTTGTCAGTTCGTCCCAAGAAGCCCCACCGTCTGTTGATTTATAGATTCCGGAGGTTGGCCCGCCATAGGTTCTATTTTCAGGTGTACGCTCTCGCTCCCAAGCAACTGCATAAATCGTAAGCGGATCTGTAGGATGCATTGACATATCAATGATCCCTGTTTTATTGGAGATAAAAAGTATCTGATCCCAGCTTGCACCACCATCTACACTTTTATAGACTCCTCGATTTGTATCATTTCTAAACAAAGGTCCCATCGCACCAACATAGACCGTATTTACATCTGTAGGATCTACTAAAACCTTTCCTATACTCCCCACATTTTCTAGTCCGCGAGAAGTCCAGGTCAATCCTGCATCATCCGAGCGATATACCCCATCACCATCATAGGCTAAGGATCCTCCACCAGCATTTACCTCTCCTGTTCCCACATACATAATTTCATTATCACTTGGCGCCAAGGCAATATCACCAATAGATAACATCGGTTGGTCATCAAAAATGGGTTGCCAACTGCTACCACCATCATTAGACTGGAAGATGCCACCAGAAGCTGCACCTACATAGATAGGATTCCCTGTGAGATCGCTGACTTCAATATCGGTGATGCGTCCTCCAGTATTTAAGGGGCCTGTAAATTCCCAGATATTGGCTTGATTTTTTTGCTTTTGAAGTTCTTCCTTTTTCCAAATGGCCGCTTCACGATAGGCTCCCGGTTTGATTTCTCCAGTAGGATATGCACGTTGCATAAAAAGGTAGTCGACAGGTAATTTATCTGGAGATGCTGTAGCTTGGCCTTCAACTGGTGTTTCTGCCTGTTTGAAAGTATCTTTTTGTTGATGCCTTGTAAGAACATTGGCGACAATGACAAGAATAACAGCAATTGAAAGTAGGATTTTCTTTTTCATGATGGTAGTTTAGAATTACTTCCTAAAGATAACACTTTCAATAAATTAGTTAAGAATAGTCGCTTTCTAAATCTGCGAACAGAAAGTGAAAGAAGAATGGAAATTTGTGAATATTGCAAAATAGACACCCTACAATAAAACTAAATGAGTAAATGACTTAATCAGAAAGACTAAATCGGTAAACAATCTTCCCTATTTGCTTGGTAGGTGCTTTGGAATCTGAGTTGAATCTAGTGGCAAGGGCAGCGGCTTTGGCTGGTTCCAAAAGACAGCGAGAATTATTGGTCGTACCACGTACTCCCGCAGTTGCTTTGACCACTGTCCCGTTTCTATCTACTTCAATACTCACTACCACCGTTCCGGCTTCATTACAGTCTTGAACACGCTTAGGTTTCCCTAGAGCTTTACGGCCTCCTAATTGGTAGTTTCCGTCTCCATCGAGGCCAGTACCTGTTCCATAATAGCTAGACGCATTAGGATCACCATTAGGGTCACCTTGGTCACCAGGACCTCCGCCTTCACCTTGTCCTTCTTGAGCGACACCGTCGCTTTTAGGACCATTAATCAAGGCATCTAAAGCATTGGTAGTTGACGCATCAGGTGTTGGATCTGGTACTGCTTCAACCTTTGGTTCTTCTTTTGGTTTTACCTTAGGCTTTTCAACCTTAGGCTTAGGCACTTCTTTTGGTTTTTCTTCAATTACTGGTGCATCTTCAGTATCCTGAGTAATTACCTCATCCTTAATTTCAGGTTCTGGAGGTGTTGGCACCGGTTCTGGAGCGGTATTTTTAGGTGCAGAAGCAACAGGTTTTGTAGGCTGTACATTTCCTGAACCCACATCAGAGGTTCCAAAATTAACGGCAATCCCTCCTTCTATAGGCGGATCCATATAGGTCATCCCTACAAAAAACAAGAGGATAAGAATAATCGCCATCAGAATAGTCGTGATGGTGAATGATTTTCTTTTATGTACCGTATCTAAATATGCCAAAATATATGTGGTATTGGGTATTTGATCTATGAATTACAAAAACGATGCCTAATTGTTTCGTTGCAATCCTGCCTGCCGTACAGGTAGGTTCGCGAAAGCGAAATCCAACAACTTTTTAAAAAATTAATTAGGCCTAACTGCCAATACAATCTTGTATTTATTACGGTTGGCTATATCCATAATCTTCACCGCATTTTCAATGGGCACGCCTTCTTCAGCGCGTAAGATAATGGTAGGCTCTTCTACGCCTCTTAATTCATTAGTGATGAAGGCTTCAATTCGGCGTTCATTTACTCTTTCTTTATTGACATAGTAATCCAAATCCTTAGTGATACTCACCGACAGGTTTTGTTTGTTACTCGTCTTTCCTTTTGCTTTTGGCAAAATGAGATCCAATGCATCTGGCGTAATAGCCGGAGATGTCAGCAAGAAGAATACCAATAACAGGAATACAATATCTGTCATGGAACTCATGCTGAATTCTGGGCTAACTTTATTTCTTCCGCGCAGATTCATATTAGATAGGCTCGTTTAGAAGGTCCAAGAAATCTACTGCGTTTGCTTCCATAGAGTGTACTACTTTATCTGTACGTACAACTAAATGATTGTAGCCCATATATGCAATAATACCTACAATCAATCCTGCTACTGTGGTTGTCATCGCCGTATAAATACCTTCGGCTAGGGTTCCCATTTCAGCTTGTCCAGAACTGGTTGCTAAGGTGTGAAAAGCGAGTACCATTCCGATTACAGTTCCAAGGAACCCAATCATTGGTGCGGCTCCAGCTATGGTAGCCAAAACACTTACGTTCTTCTCTAAGCGATATACTTCTAGTTTTCCACTATTTTCGATTGCTGTATTGATATCTTCAAGCGGACTCCCAATACGAGAGATCCCTTTAGCGGTTAGTCTTGCAACAGGTGATTTTGTTTGAGCACACAATATTTTTGCAGCTTCTATATTACCACTTGATACATTATCGCGAATTTGATTCATAAAGTTTCCGTCGATCTTAGACGCTGCTTTAATAGCAAATAAACGTTCAAAATAGATGTAAACGGCTACAAAGAGCAATACGAAGAGGACACCAATAATGATCATTCCAGCTGTTCCGCCTGTAACAAGCAAATCGATAATAGATAGTGTCTTTTCAACAGGCTCGTCAGCGCCAAGCGCATCTGCTGCATCTTGCGCACCATCTTGTAAAAAGGTATTCAACATAATTCTAATTTAGTTAGTTTGATAACGGCTATAATAAAGAATAAGTATGTCTTACATAGAGAACATAATCACTAGGTAGACATAGCCGACAATAAATCCTAGGGCAGCCAACCACGATATCTTCTTTAAGTACCAGATAAAATCGATCTTTTCCATACCCATAGCAGCAACACCAGCCGCAGATCCAATAATTAACATACTTCCTCCTGTTCCAGCAGAAAAGGCAATCGCATGCCATAAGTTGGCATCCAATTCGACACCTCCATACATTCCAATCGAAGCTGCTACAAGGGGTACATTATCAATAATTGCAGAGAAAACCCCGAGAAGGGCCACTACAATATCCTGATTAGGTATTGCAGCTTGTAATACCTCAGCAAGGTAGCGAAGTGTTCCAACTTCTTGTCCACCGATAGTTCCATATACTAAGGTTTCTAATGCGCCAACGGCCATTAGAATTCCCAAGAAAAATAAGATACTAGAGATCTCTATACGAGATAAGGCTTTATGTGCAGAATATAAATGACGTTGTTCTTTAGAAAAATCTTCTTCTGGGTGGATATACTCAGAAACTAACCAAACAACTCCTAAAGCAAGCATCATCCCCATATAAGGAGGCAAATGCGTTAAGGTTTTAAAAATAGGCACCGATACTATCATTCCTAATCCAAGGAATAACATGGTCTTACTACTCAGTAAACGCCCTGCTTCTTCATCTTCCTCTTCTTTGACGATTTCAATATTTCCCTTGAATGCCGGTAAATACATTGCAATTACAAAAGGTACCGCAAAACATAAAATAGAAGGTATCACCAAGGTGGTTATAAGTCCGCCTACAGAAACTTTATTTGCAATCCATAACATGGTGGTTGTTACATCACCAATTGGAGACCAAGCTCCACCTGCGTTAGCCGCAATAACTACCATACCTGCAAACCATAAACGTTCGTTTTTGTTTGGAATTAATTTTCGCAGAAGCGTAATCAAAACAATAGTTGCCGTAAGGTTATCAATAATTGCAGATAGGATAAAGGCTAAGATTCCAATAATCCACAGTAATCTTTTCTTACTGCGAGTATTTACAGCCGTTTTAAGCACATCGAAACCTCTGTGCAAATCAATAATCTCAACGATAGTCATCGCCCCTATTAGGAATACTAAAATCTCAGCAGTCTTTCCTAAATGGTGCAATAAAGTACTATTAAATCCTTCTTGCATATCGTGGGCATCACCCCCCAGGAAATTATAAACATGATCATGACCATCTACAACATTAAACCAGCCTTGGGTAAAGCCAACAGCCAAAAATGCCCACATAAGCGAGGCCATTATGAGTGCAGGAACGGTTTTATCTAGTCGTAAAGGGTGTTCTAAGGTTATAGACAAATAACCTATCACAAAAATGAGTATAATTACTGATTCCATAAAAGTTGGTTTTTAAGAAGTTTTAAAGTAATTCTTTTAACGCGATTTCAAAAGCGGTTTTACTTATATTTTTTTTAGTGCTATTACTGTTATAGGTCTGCTGAATAGCAGCTCGTATAGTAGATGAGGTATCGTTAAAAATAGCATCGTCTGTCATTTGAACCTTTCGCTCCATGAAATAAGCAAATACTCGCGCCATTCCGCAATTAGATATAAAATCTGGAATTAGGCTAACTCTAGCATCAGTATGTTCCATGATAGGTCCAAAGAAAATTTCTTTATCGGCAAAGGGTACGTTAGCACCACAAGAAATTACTTCTAGACCCGTATCAATCATACGATCAATTTGATCTTGGGTAATCAACCTTGAAGCTGCACAAGGTGCAAAGATCTCAGTTTTTAGGTTCCAAATACGCTCATTCATTTCTTCAAAAGGAATCAAACCTTTTTTACCTAAAGTGTTTCCATCTTTCTCCAAATACATTTCTCGTATCTCCTCAAAGCTAAACCCATCTTCATTTATGAGTCCGCCCACGATATCAATAATCCCCACAATCTTGGCACCCATTTGAGCGAGATAATAAGCCGCAGCGGCTCCTACATTACCAAATCCTTGAATAACGGCACGTTTTCCTTTAATATCACCGCCATAAATATCATAAAAATGATGTACAGCTTCGGCAACTCCATAGCCAGTGATCATATCGGCCACTGTATATTTACGAGTTACATCTGGTGAGTAATGGGTATTTTCAATGACCTTAATCACGCCTTGACGCAACTGGCCAATACGATTAATTTTATCGGCTTCCGAAGGCTGAAAGTGTCCATTAAAAACTCCTTCTTGGGGATGCCATACTCCGCTTTCTTCAGTGATTGGAATTACTTCATGAATCTCATCCACATTTAAATCTCCACCAGTTCCGTAATATCTCTTAAGCAAAGGCGCTACTACCTTATACCAGCGTTCTAATACTCCTTTTTTACGAGGGTCCTTAGGATCAAAGTTGATTCCGGATTTTGCTCCTCCAATGGCAGGTCCTGACACTGTGAATTTCACTTCCATGGTTTTAGCCAAAGAAAGTACCTCATTCATATCTAGGCCCTTTCGCATTCTAGTGCCTCCACCAGCAGCACCACCTCTGAGAGAATTTATTACTACCCAACCTTCTGCTTCGGTTTGTGGGTCGTTCCAATGGAAAACTATTTCTGGGGATTTATCTTCGTAGCGCTGGAGTAAGTCTCTCATGTATATTCGTTAGTTAATAACCCTACAAATATAGGAAACTTAAAAATCTGCCTATGAGAATCTACTTAAAATTATTATCCCTGATTTGGATGATAAACAATCCCCGAAGAATGATCCTTTCTAGCTCCCGTTACACTTGAAAGACAGTTAATTGCACCTTCTAATTTAAGCAGGCCTAATAAACCAAAAATCAAAGCCTCCTTAAACTCTATTAATTTTGATTCTGGTAAGACAATGTTTACGGCTTTGTGAAAAGCTAGACGTTCTAATAAATAGCTATTAAAAGCACCGCCTCCTGTTACGAATACCTTACTCCCTACCGTAAATTGAGCTGCCAACTGCATCGCCACATGCTCTGTAAAGGTTGCAAGGATGTTCATTGGATCAGAATGAGCCTCTTCTAATAAAGGCAATATATGAGAATGCACCCATTCCATTCCCAAAGATTTGGGAGCCGAATCTTTATAGTAAGGAAGAGCATTAAGTTGTGCTAATAAATTTGAGTTGATCCTTCCCGCTTTCGCGAAAGCGCCACCATTATCATAAGGCTCTCCTAAAACTTGTGCATAGATATTCAACACCACATTGACAGGGCAAATGTCATAGGCAAGCCGATTTCCATCCTTTTGAGAAGAAACATTTGCAAATCCACCCAAATTGAGACAGTAATCATATTGACTAAAAAGCAATTGATCACCTATAGGAACCAATGGTGCGCCTTGACCACCCAAAGCTACGTCCTGTACCCTAAAATCGCAGACAACCCTTTGGTTTATGACTGTAGCGAGTTTAGGGAGATTGCCAATTTGCAAGGTAAATCCCGCCTCCGGCTGATGAAGTATGGTATGCCCATGCGAACAAACAGCATCGAGATTTTTGATGTTATTATCGTCAATAAACTGTGAGATACATTGACCGAGATAGTCTGTATACTCTTCATTAAGCAGAGCCAATTCTTCAGGAGATTGGTCAATCGCTACCTTGAGTTTCTGCTCCCATGCTCTTGTGTAAGGCACCGTAATCGCAGTCACTATATCAGCAGTATACTGTGGCTTAGTGCTAATTTTTACAAAGGCAAGATCCACTCCATCAAGGGAAGTACCACTCATTACACCAATTAGATTGTAGGATTTCTTTGCCATATTGTTAAAAATAATAAAGTTTTATTGAAGAAAGGCAACCAATCCAGTATCTTTGCACACTATTTTTACATAAACTTCAACACACAATCGCAATGGATTTTTCTCTTACCGAAGAACATATAATGATACGCGATGCGGCACGCGATTTTGCCCGCACCGAATTACTTCCTGGCGTTATTGAACGTGATAATATCCAGCAATTCCCTGACTCACTCGTTAAAAAAATGGGCGAACTAGGATTTCTAGGTATTATGGTGGATCCAAAATACGGAGGAAGTGGCATGGATGCTATTTCTTATGTTTTGATCATGGAGGAACTTTCAAAGATTGATGCTTCAGCTTCTGTAATTGTTTCTGTAAACAATTCATTAGTATGTTACGGTCTTGAAGCATATGGTTCAGAAGCACAAAAACAGAAATACTTAACCAAACTGGCCACTGGAGAATTTGTTGGTGCTTTTTGTTTAAGTGAGCCAGAAGCTGGTTCTGATGCGACTTCGCAAGCGACTACTGCGATAGATAAAGGAGATCACTATGTAATAAATGGAACTAAAAACTGGATTACCAATGGTGGTCGTTCAGATGTTTATTTAGTAATTGCCCAAACAGATCGTTCAAAAGGACACCGTGGCATCAATGCCTTTATCGTTGAAAAAGGAATGGAAGGTTTTGAAATAGGTCCTAAAGAAGACAAATTAGGGATTCGCGGAAGTGATACCCATACCCTACAATTTAATGACGTAAAAGTACCTAAGGAAAATCGCATAGGAGAAGACGGCTTCGGATTCAAATTTGCCATGAAAACACTTTCTGGTGGTCGTATAGGTATTGCAGCTCAGGCATTAGGAATTGCTTCTGGAGCATACGAACTTGCTCTAAAATATTCGAAAGAACGCAAAGCGTTTGGAACTGAGATTTGCAACCACCAAGCCATCGCTTTCAAATTGGCCGATATGTATACAGACGTTACTGCTGCTCGTCATTTAGTAATGAAATCGGCTTGGGATAAAGACCAAGGCAATAATTACGATCAATCTAGTGCTATGGCAAAATTATATGCCTCAAAAGTAGCAATGGAACATACTGTTGAAGCTGTTCAAATTCACGGTGGAAACGGCTTTGTAAAAGATTACCATGTAGAGCGCTTAATGCGTGATGCTAAAATCACTCAGATTTACGAAGGAACTTCTGAAATTCAGAAAATCGTAATTTCAAGAAGCTTGATTAAAGGATAATCAATATAAGAAATCCTCATTATTACGATCGTAAAAATGTAGGCAGAATGATTTTTAAAAAGCGCAGCTAAGCCTGCGCTTTTTTTATTATCGTATTTTTACAAGTGTAACTTTAATGCAAATACTTGGGAAAAGGAATTGTTTACATGCTTATTGCCGCATTCGCCTTTGCGTGGATGAATCTTCTGGCAAAATATCTCGCCGACTTCCATCCGTTACAAGTAGTTTTTTTTAGAGCCATAGGCACCTTTGTTTTTATCTTTCCTTATATGTTATATAAGAAGATCCCTGTCATTGGCACCAATGTATTCTGGTTGAGTTTTAGAGGCGTTTTAAGCTTTGTTTCACTCTCCTTATTCTTTCTTGTAATCCAACGCATTCCCCTTGGTTCTGCTGTAGCCTTGCGATATACTGCTCCTATTTTTAGCGTGATTTTAGCCTATTTCTTCTTAAAGGAAAGGGTAAAAACCTGGCAATGGGTTAGCATATGTATTTCCCTTGTTGGTGCATTCATGATGAAAGGCGTCGATTTTAGAATTGACAGCTTGAGTTTTGCTCTAATCATAGGCTCCTCCTTACTTGTAGGTGGCGTTTTTACTATTGTTCGCTATTTAGGATCGCGCGAACATTTCCTAACCATCATCAATTACTTTATGGTTTTTTCTATAATAGGAAGTCTATTCTTTGTGAATCATTGGCGGTGGCCAGTGGGCTTTGAATGGTGGTGGGTTTGTAGCATTGGTGTTTTAGGTATGATAGGTCAGATCTTTTTTACCCGAGCCTTCCAACTAGCAGACACCAGTACAGTCGCCCCTATAAAATATATGGAATTGGTGTATGCATTACTTTTTGGATTTTTCCTTTTTGGAGAGACCTATGCGTGGGTTCCACTTGTGGGAATGACCTTAGTAGTGGCAGGCATGTTATTGAATGTCTGGGTGAAAAGAAAAGATTGATCTTAATTGCGCTTTCGCGAAATTGCGAACCAAACTACAACTGCTCCACCAAGGAAATTGTTAGATCCTTAAGCACCAATTCGGCTTCTGAAATTTGCTGTTTCAAGTTCTCGTCATTAGGAGCTACATCTGAAATGCTTTGTAGACTTTTAAGATACCAATCACTCCACGTTTTTAGAATCTCAATCTCTTTTTCTGGATTTTCTCCATTGAATACATCTACTTTACTTATACTATATTCTGCGTTCAGCCGCTCAGTGGCAGCATTTAATGTGTTTTGTATAAGTTGGCTCCCTGTTTCAACATCTGCATTAATCAGTGTATAAGCACTGACTAAAGCTGCTGTTCCAACATTCTTCATAGTTTCTTGAGATACCTTATCTATCCGGTCATTATCAGTGTGATAAAACTGATCTGTAAAGTGCCACAACAATAATCCTGGAATATTTGCATCTAAAAATGGGGTGTGATCACTACCTCCTTCAAAAGGATTTGTATTCACTTCCCAATTAGCACGTGCTCCCTGTTGCTCAAAAATATCAATGATAAAGTCGTTCAGGTAATGAGGTTTCATATCTTCAATTTTCATCACTTCACCTCCCCACTCTGAATGCTTGTCTTTACCACGTGTCCAGATCGCACTTGGATCTGGCATTTTTTCTATTAAAAAGGACCCGCCAGTGACCGCCGTATTTTCTCCTACCATATCCAAGCTTATTCCCCAGTTGATTTCAGCCGTGCGTTTCTCCTTTTCCTGGATATAACGTCGAGTAGATATAATCTCATCTCCCCATAAAAAAGTCAAGGTTCGTTTTGCATTGAGTGATCCTTTATTCAGCAAATCTGCGGTGAGCATCGCCATTTCCAATTGGGTTCCAACACCCGTTGCATTGTCATTGGCGCCAGGTTCTTGAATATGTGCGCTGAGCACTAAGCTCTCCTTGGGTAATTCAGAACCCCTCACATTGGCAACTACCGTCAATTCTTCTGAAGGATAGATTTTGGTTTCTACCACAGCGCTCACCTGCACTTTTCCCTTGGATAATGCGGTTATTAATTTCTCTTTGGCAGCATAGGAAAGTGCCATCCCCCACGCCTTTGGTTCTTCGCTCATTGGGATTCCTCGAAACTGAATAGATGTTGTATTTTTTTCCGGTTGTAAATAATCTGGGTTATTATAAGTAAGTAACCCTAAAGCTCCTCCTTTTTCAATCGCTGGGGTAAACAAACGATACGGACTCATCTCTGCAAAGACAATTTTACCTTTGATATTTTTAGCAATGAGCTCTTTGGGGTCTTTGATATACACCACTTCTGCAGTCACCCCACCTTCTGGAGTTGAGGCCGCATTTTGATAGATCATATTCCTATTAGTAGCGTACTCCAATAAGGGAGTATCCATACCTACAATACTCAAACGTGCATCCACAGGCTCCCAAGTGGGGCGTTTCATGGCGCGTTTCTCAATACGATAAGTCAATCGATCTTCTGGACTAGCTTTTTCTTCAAGGATGTATCCTGCAGCTTCTAACTTTTCCTGAATGCGATATACCGTTGCATTAAAACCAGTATTTCCAGCAACACGCCAATATTGCTCCACAAAAGCGGTGGCTTCCATAGCGACATCTCCGCTGAATTCTGGGGATACTAACTCAAAATAATCAACATTCACTTCTGAGGGTGGAGTATCTTTTTTGCAGCTAATACTAACGCCATAAATTAAAAATAGTAACGCTAATACATTCTTTGGAAATAAAAATTTGTGGCTCATACGGCAATGACTAGTCTTTAATATTCTTCTTCTTGGGATTTAATAATACAGGAGCTCCATATCCTAGCTTCTCTAATTTCTTCATCTGGGTTTTCTCGTCTCCTACTACCAGGTAAATCATTTTATCTGGGTCGAGGTATTGGGCGGCCAATGCTTTTACTTCAGCAACTGTCATGTTTTTTACAATTGCTTCTCGCTGTTTGGCGTAATCAACAGGCATCCCGAGCTTGCTAATATTACCAAGCATATTAAGTTTTGCTCCCATGGTTTCAAAGGCTCGCGCATTGCTCTTAATCATAAAGCTCTTGGTCACTTCCAAATCTTTTTCATTGAAGCCTTCGCCATACTTCTGTAAGATATCTTTCACCAAAGCAGTTGACTCATACGTTACATTAGAACGCACTCCGCTAGAAATCGTAAAGGCCCCTGGCAAGGTGGTTCCTCTAAAACTAGATCCGATTCCGTAAGTATATCCCTTTCCTTCGCGTAGTTCTTGTGTCAACTGAGACGCAAAGCCACCGCCTCCTAGTCGGTAGTTCATCACTTGTAAAGGATAGAAATCTTTATCGGTTGCTGCCACAGCTGGATAACCGATAGATAACATAGATTGTTTAGCATCGGGGACATCATAAAAATAGACGTTAGAACGTGCGGGTGCTTTGGGTACTTCTACTACTGGAATTACTACAGCTTTTGGGGTCCAATTCTCGTTTAATCCCTCCAAAGAAGCTGTTGCCTTCTCTTTTGATATGTCGCCTACCACCTGCATTTTAGTAATAGATGGTGAAATATATTGAGTATAATAGGCTTTCAAATCGTCCATAGTAATGGCCTCAACCGAAACAGTAGACCCTAAATTATTATGAGATAGGATGTTATTTTTCCCATATACTAATTTGGCATACTCATTGGCCGCAATTGCTCGCGGATTAGCAAGTTGCTGTTGCAGATCACTCGCCGTACTTTGCTTTAGAAGTTCGAATTCAGTGGCATCCCAACGTGGTTCCAAGAGGATTTCTTGCACAAGAGCCATCGTCTGATCGTAGTTCTTGGCTAGGGTAGTTCCGGAAATTGTAATTTCTTCATTTCCTGAATACACATTTAAACGTGCCCCAAGACTTTCGATGGCGTTTTCAAGTTCAGCGGGACTTTTGGTGGCTGTGCCACGCATAAGAAGTTGGGCAAGTAAGTTAGACACCCCTACCTTATCGATATTTTCTAAAAGCAAACCACCTTGTATATTCATTTGAAATTGAACCAGGGGTACTTCGTCATTTTGAATACCGTATACTTTGATTCCTGATGATAATGTCTCTTCCCAAACAGTTGGAACCACAACATCTGGACTATCACCATAAGGAGGTTCCACAGTGCGATCAAAAGACGATGGTGACCTTTCATATTCGGCTGCAATTGAGGCATCAAATGATTCTTCGGCACCTTCTACTATTTTTTCCTCAACAACTTCTGCGAGGGTTGAATTTTCTAATGCCAAATCTGTTTGCCCAAGAGGCACAAAACTTGTCGCAATGTAATTTTTACCCTTGATATAGTTGTTGTACACACGCATTACATCTTCGGTGGTTACGGCTAGAATATTTTGTACGTCCTGATTGATAAAGGCTGCATCACCAGCGAATATTTCATATTGTGCTAATTGGAACCCCTTACTTAGTACGCTTGATAATCCTCTATAAAATTGCGTTTCTTGTCCTGCTTTGATTCTATCTAGGTCGGCCTGTGATATCCCTTCCGATTCAAATTTCGCGAAAGCGGCATCCACTCCTTTTGCTACTTCATCCAAGTCCTTTCCAGCATACGCATTAATGATAAGGCCGTACTCTCCTGACAGCTCAGAACCAAAATTATACATACTCACATTGTTAGTGAGCTGCATTTCGTCTACCAGCACTGTATTAAAAGGCGCTTCTTTTCCTTGAGAAAGGTAGGTTGACAAGACATCTAAGGCATAGGAGTCTGGGTCGTAATTAGGCACTGTTGTCCAGGTCATGCCCAACTGCGGAAGACGGGCGAAATTATCTTCATAATATAACTTCTTCGTTTCGGCGATGGTGACTGGGCGTTTCTCTACGGCTGGTATTTCTTCGCCCCTTTTGATTTCGTCAAAATATTTATGTACCCATCCTTTGGCTTGTGCAGGGTCAAAATCGCCTGCAATAGTCAAGGTTGTATTATTAGGAGTATACCAACGATTATAAAAATCCTTCACATCCTGTAGCGTGGCATTTTGAAGGTCTTCTAAAGAACCTATCACTTGCCAATTATATGGATGGTTTTCTGGATACAATGCCTTTCCTACCACATACCGACTATGCCCATACGGACGATTATCTACTGCCTGGCGCTTTTCATTTTTTACTACTTGTTTCTCTTTGGCAAGCACTGGATCGGTTACTGTATTGATAAAGTACCCTAGCTTATCTGCTTCTGCCCAGATCATTTTTTCAAGAGCATCTTTAGGAACCGTTTGAAAATAATTGGTGCGATCTCGACTGGTAGAACCATTAGCTCCTGAACCTCCAATTCGTGCACTCATAGCATCTAGTCCGCCCTTTCCTAAATTCTCAGATTCTAAGAATAAGAGGTGTTCAAATAAATGCGCAAAACCTGTTCGCCCTTCTATCTCTCTTGCCGAACCCACATGCGCAGTCAAGGCAACAGCTACTACTGGATCTGATGTATCTCTGTGTAAAATCACGGTGAGACCATTGTCTAAAGTAAATTTTTCAAAATCGACGTTGAAAGTGGCGGTTTCCTCTTGTACTAAAGCGGTATCGCCTTCATTCTTACAGGAAATAATGGAAATAGTAACCGCTGTAAAAAACAGTATTTGTTGTATGAGTTTCATAATTGGTCTTTAGGTTTTACTAAGTCCAAGATAGCCAAAATAGAAAGTGACTACTGTTAATATATGTTAATGGTGTTGAGTTGGTAGTGGTGAGTTGTTGGTTGTTGGTTGTTGGAATTTGAGATTTGAGATTTGAGATTTGGAACTTGGAATTTGGAATTTGGAGCTTGGAACTTGGAACTTGGAACTTGGAACTTGGAACTTGGAACTTTATATTTTATAGTTCTAAACCCCTCAACACATCGACTCCTCAACTTTTTTGGTGTTTAAGGCTAACAAATTTTTAGACTTCAATTCATTTTCTTCTCCCCTTTTTCCGACACTATAAGCTCTGCCGGCGGCGGCCCCAAAGTATGAAAATAAATTAAATACGCTCTACTCCACTACCCACTCCCACTTTTGACTTTTGACTTTTGACTTTTTAAAACGGCTGTTCATAAGTATTTTGAACCCATTTGATTCAATTATAGGAATAATTCCATAATTTTGTATTATATCCTTATTTTACACATGAAACGTACCATTATTCATTTCGATTTAGACACCTTTTTCGTGTCTTGTGAACGACTTATCGATAGTCGGCTCAACAATAGACCTGTCATAGTGGGCGGTACTGGAGACCGTGGGGTTGTGAGTGCCGCAAGCTATGAGACGCGCCTTTTTGGTGTTCACTCTGGCATGCCTATGAAAATGGCCAAACTACTCTGCCCACAAGCCATTATTATACGAGGTAATGCAGGTACTTATATGAAGTATTCTAAGATGGTTACCGAAATTCTCAAGGAAGAGATTCCCGTACTAGAAAAGGCCAGCGTCGATGAATTTTACGGAGATCTCACGGGCATGGATCGATTTTTTGGTTGCTATAAATTTTCCAAAGAACTCCGCACTCGTATTATTAAAGAGACTGGCTTACCTATTTCCTTTGGACTTTCTGGCAATAAAACGGTTTCCAAAGTAGCTACCGGCGAAGCAAAACCCAACGGACAAATAAAAGTCGATACCAATTATGAAAAGGTATTTTTGGCGCCGCTATCGATCAAAAAAATACCCATGGTAGGCGAAAAAACCTTTCGCACCTTCTGTAATCTAGGGGTTAAAAAGGTAGGTATCGTACAGCAAATGCCCGTAGAAATGATGACTTCCGTTTTCGGAAAAAATGGTCGTACTATTTGGCAACGCGCCAATGGGATTGACACCAGTCCCATCATTGAATATCACGAGCGAAAATCAATTTCTAGTGAACGTACTTACGGCCAGGACACCACAGATATTCAGAAACTAAAAACAACCATTCATGCCATGGCAGAAAACTTGGCATTCCAGCTCCGTCGCGGACATAAACTCACTTCCTGTATTACGGTCAAAGTGCGCTATTCTGATTTTCAAACCTATTCCAAGCAACTCAAAATTCCATACACCGCCGCAGATCACACCTTAATTCCCAAAGTCATGGAGCTCTTTGACGCTCTATACAATAGGCGATTATTAATCCGCTTGGTCGGCGTACGCTATAGCAGTCTCACCGAAGGTTTTTATCAAATTGGACTGTTTGAGGATACCAAGCGCACCGTCAATTTATACAAAGCCATGGATCATATTCGGATTCGTTATGGAGATCGCAGTATCATGCGCGCTGTTACCATGGGAGAAGGCGCACGCACCATAGGAAACCAAGGAAACTCCTTCAATGGAGAGCCTCCAATTTTATTAGCCCATCGCCATCAATAGTAGTTGCACACATATAAATCATGTATTTAAATAATCATTCCTATTACAGTTTGCGCTACGGCACTATTGCCGAAGAAGAGCTCCTTATCCTTGCCCAAAAAGCTGGCTGTACTAGTTTGGCACTCACAGATATTAATAATACCTCTGGCTGTTTGAATTTTGTGCGTAAAAGTACCGAATACGGCATCAAACCTATACTGGGAATTGATTTTAGAAATGGTGCTCAAGCCTGTTATATTACGCTTGCGCGAAACAACAACGGTTTTCTACAGCTCAATAATTTTTTATCTAAACACCTGCATAGCAAAACCTCTTTTCCAGATCTAGCACCCTACTTTGAAGATGCGATAAGTATCTATTCCTTTGAAAGAGTCTTAGAACTCGACAAGACGGAGTTTTCAGAACAGGAGTATATTGGAGTGCGAATTAAAGATCTTGGTAAATTGCGCTTTTCACGCCTTAGCGAATACAAAGACAAACTCCTTATTCTACATCCAGTAAGTTTTCGCGACACTCGAGATTTTAATACCCACAGGCTTCTAAGAGCTATCGATACCAATACCTTACTGAGTAAATTACCCGAGAGCGAACAAGGAAGTCCTGATGAAAAAATGGTTGATATTACGGCATTACAACAAGCCTACGTAGACTTTCCGCATATCATCGAAAATACACAGCGCATACTAGATGACTGCTCAATTTTCTTCGATTTTTCAAAGGATAAGCCTTCTCAAAATCTTGTTACGGTTGAAGGTTCTGCCGCCAAAGATTATAAAAAACTTCTAGCCTTATGCGATATAGGTCTACCTAAACGCTATGAGACAATTACTCCAAAAATCCGTCAGCGCCTCGCCAAAGAACTCAAGCTCATCCAACAACAGCAATATGTAGCCTTTTTTTTGATCAACTGGCGTATTGTAGACTATGCTCGCTCCAAAGGATATTTTCATATAGGACGTGGTAGTGGTGCCAATAGTATAGTGGCATATCTCCTAGGTATCACCGATGTAGACCCTATCGAACTGGACCTTTATTTTGAGCGTTTTATGAATTTATATCGCGCCAATCCGCCCGATTTTGACATTGATTTTTCTACCTGGGATCGGGAGGATGTAACTGATTTTATTTTTAGAGAATTTGGCCAAAACGGCCAGGCCGCATTGCTTGGTGCCTATGTGCGATTTAAGCATAGTGGTGCCGTGCGCGAACTGAGCAAGGTTTTCGGCTTACCCAAGCATGAAATTGATAAACTAAGTCATGGCCAGTATGACATCAACAAA
Source organism: uncultured bacterium (assembly GCA_963974305.1). GTDB lineage: Bacteria > Bacteroidota > Bacteroidia > Flavobacteriales > Flavobacteriaceae > Dokdonia. The sequence continues at coordinate 1,882 of CAXBCS010000057.1, read as the reverse complement.
ATCGACGACTTGTCAAAACTCGTTCTTAAGTATGCCGCTATCTTAGATGGACGCCCCAATTATATCAGCATTCATTCGGCTGGTATCTTGATTTCAGAGAAACCCATTCATTATTTTTCAGCAACTAATTTTCCTCCCAAAGGCTTTCCTACGGTACAGTTTGATATGCATATCGCCGAGGATGTTGGCCTACACAAATTTGATATCCTAGGCCAGCGCGGACTCGGAAAAATAAAGGATGCCATAGGAATTATTAAGGAGAATCGACCCGATGTAGTCTTACCAGATATACACAATGCAAGACCCTTTTTCAAGGATCCAAAAATCAATGCGATGATAGCGCGCGCAGAGTGTATTGGCTGTTTTTATGTAGAATCGCCTGCCATGCGGATGTTGCTTAAAAAGCTAGGCGTGAGTGATTATTTAACCTTGGTAGCCGCCAGTTCGATCATTCGTCCTGGGGTTGCCAAAAGTGGGATGATGCGAGAGTATATTTTACGACACAAAGATCCCGAGCGCCGTAAACAGGCACATCCCGTCCTTTGGGACATCATGCCAGACACCTATGGCGTTATGGTATATCAAGAAGATGTGATTAAGGTAGCTCACCATTATGCCGGCCTCGACCTTGGAGAGGCCGATGTTTTACGACGTGGTATGAGTGGAAAATATCGCTCTCGAGAAGAATTTCAAGCGGTAAAGGATAAGTTCTTTTCCAACTGTATCTCTCGCGGTGAGCCTATGGAAGTTGTTGCCGAGGTTTGGCGACAGGTTGAGAGTTTTGCGGGTTACGCTTTCGCGAAAGGGCACTCGGCATCCTACGCAGTAGAGTCTTATCAAAGTTTGTTTTTGAAATGTTATTATCCGCTGGAATACATGGTTGCTACCATCAACAATGGTGGTGGATTTTATCGTGTAGAAACCTATATCCATGAAGCCAAAATGAATGGCGGCACTATAGAACCGCCCTGTATCAACAAAAGTACTATTCAAACAACGATCGAAGGAACTGTTATACGCTTAGGGTTTCAGCACCTACAAGGTTTGGAGCGCAAGAATATGATCAACATTATTAACGCTCACAACTTTGCACCCTTTACGTCACTCACAGATTATTTAGAGCGTGTCCCCACGAGTATCGAACAACTAGATCTCTTGATTCGTATTGATGCCTTTCGCTCCTTGGGTATTGACAAGCGCTCCTTACTTTGGGAAGCCCACTATAAAGCCAACAGTATCCCAGAGAATACCCAGCAGCAGCAGTTTTTTAAAGTCGGCACCAAGAGTTTTGCCTTACCTACATTTAACATTACCCAGCTAGAGGATGCTTTTGACCAGCTAGAACTATTACATTTTCCGTTGCATGACCCTTTTATATTATTGGAACATCCACCATCAAATGCGATACTTACCAAAGATCTTCGTTCCTATTACAATAAGACCGTTACCATTTATGGCTATCTGGTTACAGCTAAAAACACCAGCACATCCAAAGGCGACCGTATGTTTTTTGGTACTTTTTTAGATCAAGAAGGCCAATGGATAGATACGGTACACTTCCCACCAGTTGCTAAAAAGTATCCTTTTCGAGGCAAAGGCATTTATCGGATTGTTGGCAAAGTGATTGAGGAGTTTAATTTTCTCACCATCGAGGTCACTCAACTAGAGCGCATGGCGTACATCCCAGACCCAAGATTTGATGCGACATATAATCGGAAGGACATACCTGATGAAGAAGTGAAGCCTTTTAGGTTATTGCGATAGATAATTATCAATCTTAACCCAAGCACTATTGAAATACAAACGAAGAAAGTCCCCCCTTCGAAGGGGGGCTAGGGGGATGTTTTTTGAAGTGGTAACTAGTTGTCATTAACTTTACCCC
>CAXBCS010000056.1:0-21892 GCA_963974305.1 uncultured bacterium | reverse complement strand
AGCCCAACCAGCCCAGGATGGAATGGAACTTATAATGGACAACCCGTACCATCAAACGACTATTGGTTTAGAGTAGAGTTTACAGAACCTGACGGGGTGAATGAAGGAAACCAAAGGACTTTTTCTGGACATTTTGCATTGAAGAGATAACCTCTAAAAAATAAATTCCAAAGCCACAAATCCCAAATAGTAATATTTGGGATTTGTGGCTTTGAGTTTTGGAACTTGGAACTTGGAGCTTGGAACTTGGAGCTTGGAGCTTGGAGCTTGGAACTTGGAGCTTGGAACTTGGAGCTTGGAACTTATTGAATCGCAATTTCGCGCAAGCGTAATTATTAATAAATCTTAAGCAAGAGATTAGGGTCTGGGCAGTTGATTTTGTAAAAATCCAATTGAGACCGACTCCCAACTCCGGGATAATCTCCATGCTTGCCTTGCAGATCGAGAATAATTTGAAAATGCAGGTGGGGCGCATAATCTCCATTTACTTCAGGAGCTCCCAAGGTGGCAATTTGCTGACCAGCAATAATCTCCTGCCCTACTTTCAATCCGTTCAAAGATTCTCTGCTTAGATGTCCGTATAGGGTATAGAATGTATGTCCACCTTCAAGATGTTCTAGAATAATTGTAGGACCATAATCTCCAAAATTGGTGTTCTCTTGAAAGCTATGCACCTTCCCTTTAAGCGGACTTAAAACAGCAGTTCCTGCGTCGCACCATAGGTCAATTCCTAAATGGATATTTCGGCGATCATCGGGATTTTCAGAGGTAAAATAATCGGAGCGATCGTAAAGTTTTCGCTGTTCCAAATAGCCGCCATAAGCAACTTTGGCATTATTGGCTTTTAAGAACTCTTGGAGTTGGCGATGATGTAGCTCTGGTTGCTGTAAAACTGCTATGTCTAGAGACTCATTGGTTGAAGATAAATCCAAGTGGATATACGACTCGGCTTTATAGCTTGGCTCGATAATGGGAACAAACGCTTCTGAAAGGGTAGACAAAAGAGTTGAGAAAGAGAAAGTAGTCATAGATAGGTAGATTGATAATCAAAAATACGCAACCAAATGGAATCATCACCTTTTTGTCACTATGCTGTTTGATGTTGCTTCCTGATTAAGAATTACAAGTTGAGATATCATCCTAAAACACAAAGAGCAGCCTATGGCCGCTACTTAAAATTAAGAAAAATATTAAGAATTTAGAATCGTAATACGTATTTAGTTCAAGACTACATCGCTAAACTTTGCAGTAATTGTAATCACATTCCCAGTGCTTCTAGACTTATGGAATCCATTGACCATTTGAGTCTTTCCATTTTCAATCGATTTGGTCTCCAATTGTTTTGGAAGGATAAAGTCATTATGTTCACCACTATAGCTAAAATTAAAGGCAGACTGGGGTAATTTTAAAGCCAGGTCACTATTTTCAAGGATGATGGTCAAAGCGCCAAAGTCATCACTTACTTTTGGGATAGACAATTTACCAAAAGACCCAGAAATCATTCCAGAACCGTTGAGCGTATTGATATAAACATTACTAGAATTTGATGTAATTGCAATATCACCAGCGGTGGCGATATTGCATTCTTTTACTTGGTTTACCGTCAAGGAACCACCATTCCAGTTTCCTACAGCCACAGGGCTGTAAGAAACATCGATAGCAGTATTTTTACCTTGTATAGTTGCGGCTGCCAATCCTCCGTGTGAAATATTCATCTTAGGATTATAGACATCGGCCATTTTCACTTTTCCGTAGCGTACGTTCAAGTCAAGCTCAGCTTTTTTTGGCATTTTCACAATGATTGTGCGCTTCACATTGCGGTGGCTCTTTTTGGAATCGGTATCAAAATCAAAATGAATACTGTTTCCATTACGTTCAAATTCGTCTTCGTGCTCTTCAGCCCATTTTTCCATTTTCTTCCCGAAGTTTTCGCCCCAAGCTTCCATATCTTTTCCGAAGTCTTCGCCCCAATTTTCAAATGCCTTTCCGATAGATTCTCCAAAATTCTCACCCCAGGCTTCCATTTTCTTTCCAAAATCTTCGCCCCATTCTTCCATATCTTCACCAAACTTCTCACCCCAAACTTCCATTTCTTCGAGCCAGTTATCTACTTCTCTCACAGAGACAGTAGTTCCGTATTTTCTATTGAGTTTAGCGACATATCCCTTCTTATCTTTTTCATAGTCATCACTATTGAAATTCATATTTCCACCACTTTTAAATGGCCACTTTGGAATTCCGCTCAACCCACCTAGGTTTATGCTCCACTCATCAGACTTTTCATCAATTTCTTTTTCCCATTTCTCCATGGCTTTTTCAAAGTATGGACCAAAACTGCGATCCATTTTACTTTCCCATTTTTTGAGATACGCTTTTCCATCACGTTTATATGCATCGTGATCAAATTTAATTTTTCCCATTTCTTCGTAATATTCTTTTGGCAGAGGAGTTCCAGATAGCCCTTCTAGGATAGGACCTACTAGCCCTTCCAATACCGGCTCCACGACACTCAACGAATTTCCGATGATACTCCCTAGATCAATTTCTAAACCGTCTAAATCGTCTAAATCGTATACTTTAGCATCGCTATACCCATTACTACTTGTAATACGCACCTTATTACTATTACCACTTACCTTTAGATCCCAGCTGTTTGCTGCGTCTTTAGCATCTTCTCCTTCTACAAAGGCCTCAACAGACACCTCATCTTTATTCCACGTTTGGAAGATTACATCTGCATAACGGGTATCTACTTCGATAGAAACATCCTTGTTAACGTTAAAACGTTCGTTCAATTTTTCTTGTTTGCTTTGTGCTTGTGCACTTCCGATCATCAGGAAAAAGCTGATCAATAGCAAGTATTGTATATGTATTGTTTTCATTGTTTAGATTGTTTGGACGGCAGCTGCATGATCAGCTTCTGCCTTCAGTTCTTTCAACTTTGCTTTCAATTTCATCATTAACTCTACGCGCAGTTCTAGATTTTCAATCATGGCGGTCACCATTTCATCAGTGATTCCAGTTTCTGTAATCTCTAGATTGAGACGTTTATACTCTATATCCAATTTTGCGAGTTGCGCCATAAAGGCATCAACAAGCTCTTTGTTTCCATCATTAATTTCGAGGCGTGAGAGTTGAAGATTCACACTTGCCAAATAGCGATTTTCTAATTGTGCAAAATCTGGCGAGATATTACGCAACAACACTTCTTGTTCCCCTACGGGAGTTACAGTTTCTGTCTCTACGAGTTTGTTGGTGTCCGCTTCTGTAAAAGCGTTCTTCCCCACAAACCATAAGATTCCTCCAGCAAAGATCACAGCAGCTGCAATTTTCATCCATAGATAGATCACTCCTTTATTTGAAGAAGTATCGGGCTTTTTCTTAGTCGGTACTTCTGCATTTAAGCGATCTTCAAAGCGAGACTGATGTCCCTCTCTCATAGGAATTGCTGGCTTAGCCTTGTCATTTTTGAGTATCTCTCTAAGATCCTGTGCCATAACTCAATTGTTTTAATTGTTCTTGTAACTTCTTCTTCCCTCGGTGCACCAAGGTTCTGGAGGCTACTTCTGTAATCTGTAATATCTCCGAAATCTCCTGATGGTCATATCCGTCTAACAAGAACAGCGTGAGCGGATATTCATACTTCTCAGGAAGCTCGGTAATCATTTGTTTTACTGCAGCAACAGACACATGATCATCAATGTCCCAACCGTCAGTATCTTCATCTACCTTGCCAATCACTTCTTCATTAAGCGGAATTAATATAGCTTTCTTTGCCTTTATCATATCGAGACTTTTATTGATCACGATACGCTTCAACCAGGCGCCAAAAGTTACTTCTCCCGTAAACTGATGGAGTTTTGCAAAGGCATTAATGAATCCCTCGTGCATAGCTTCTTCAGCTTCAAATGCATTTTTCAAAAATCGAAAAGCTACGTGGTACATACCGTCACAGTATTTATTGTACAGTTGCAGCTGCGCCTTTCGGTCGTTGCGTTTGCATTGTTCTATGATGTCAGTGGTTAGCAAAATATTGAATGGTTAGTTTTTAATTGCTGTTCGAGTAAAATACGAGTGCTTTTTTGGGATGTTGCAAAATCATCCATATTTTTTTTAAAAATAGTGAAAATCCTTTCCTATGTTAACTAATCTACTCATACAAGTTTGGTAATAATTGTACCTTAGCTTAGGACCTATCAAGTTCAACTGAATGAATTACTGACGCAAGCAACTTATACATTGACTCAAAAAAAACAACCCATCAAAGGAATAAATCCCGCTTTCGTTCCGAGTGGAAAGGAAAATAGTGTTGAAAAAAAAGCCAACTCGAAGGCTCCTTTGGACATTCTTAACTTGGCACAAAAAATAATATCAGGCAATCATACGGCCTTGAGTCAGGGAATCACCTTGGTAGAAAGTACCGTCGCCAAACATCAGAAACAGGCCCAAGAATTAATAGAACGCTGTTTACCACATACACAATCTTCCTTACGAATTGGAATCACAGGGGTGCCTGGAGTCGGAAAAAGCACTTTTATTGAGGCTTTAGGGACTTTGTTAACCAAAAAAAACAAGAAGGTCGCTGTACTTGCGGTAGATCCTTCAAGTTCAATTTCTCACGGTAGTATTCTCGGTGATAAGACGAGAATGGACAAATTATCTCAGGACCCTAAGGCATTTATTCGCCCTTCGGCATCTGGAGATTCTTTGGGCGGAGTTGCACGTAAAACGAGGGAAGCAATTATTCTATGTGAGGCAGCTGGGTTTGACACCTTAATTATTGAAACTGTCGGAGTAGGTCAGAGTGAGCATGCGGTACATTCGATGGTGGATTTCTTTTTGCTATTAAAACTGGCAGGCGCTGGGGATGAATTGCAAGGCATCAAACGCGGAATTATAGAAATGGCCGACGCGATTGTTATTAATAAGGCCGATGGTGAAAATAAGAAGGCAGCTCAAATGGCAAAGACCGCTTTCGCGAAAGCGCTACACCTCTACCCTGCAAAAGAAAGTGGATGGGTGCCTAAGGTAACGACTTGCAGTGCCATCGAAAATGAAGGAATCGAAGAGATCTGGAAAATGATGACTTCCTATTTTGAAACTGCCATATCTCAAAAATTCTTTGAGGCCAAACGCGCTGAGCAGAATACCTTCTGGCTTTTACAAACTATAGAAGCGACCTTAAAAGACAATTTCTATCGAGATCCTAAGGTAAAAGCAAGTTTACCCGCACTATTAAAAGCCGTATCAGAAGGGACACTTTCTCCCTTTGCTGCTGCAGCCCAACTTTTAGAAAACCAATAGACAGGCTCAATAAAATATAATATTTATGAAAAGTTTTTTCGCCCTTTGCGCACTATTATTCCTATTCTCCTGTACAAATGCTTTAAAGGAGCATCAAAATTCTGCTGATGACTATGCCGTCATTCCGAAGCCCATGGAGCTAACACCAGCAAATGGCCGTTTTTTGATTGATGACAATATCAGTATTCATGGTAGTCAGTCCCTAAATAATGAAATGGTTTTTTTAAATGAAATCCTATTAAATAATACAGGGCAAAGTGCAGCGATTCTTTTGGATGATGCAGCAAGTAAAACCTCAAAAAATATCTACCTCAACTTAAATCCAGCAATGAAGGGAGATGAAAGTTATGCTCTTGTCGTTGATTTTGATGCCATAAAAATTGAAGGGAAAACAGCCAAAGGAGTATTTCATGGCATTCAAACGCTGCGCCAACTCATCCCTGTCTCTCCTTCTACCGATGAACCTTTCAATGCTGCCTATACCATTCCCGCAGTTCAAATAAAGGACCAGCCTGCATTTTCATACCGCGGAATGCATCTCGATGTGGGAAGACACTTTTTCCCAGTCCCATTTATAAAAAAGTATATCGATATTCTTTCCATGCATAAAATGAACACCTTCCACTGGCACCTTACAGAAGATCAAGGTTGGCGCATAGAAATAAAAAAATACCCAAAACTAACAAGCATAGGATCCCAAAGAAAGGAAACAATACTAGAAAAAAACTTTAACCCATATGTTGGAGATGCTACTCCTTATGGAGGCTTTTACACTCAAGAAGAAATAAAGGAGGTTGTTGCCTATGCTAGTACAAAACATATAACTATTATCCCTGAAATAGAGTTACCTGGTCATTCTCTAGCTGCTATTGCTGCCTATCCGCACTTAGGGAATACCAAGACCGTTCACGAAGTTGGAACCCGCTGGGGAGTTTATGATGCTATTTATGCACCCTCAGAAGAAACCTTCACATTTTTAGAAGATGTGCTGACAGAAGTAATAGACTTATTCCCTAGTAAACTCATACATATAGGTGGTGATGAAGCACCAAAAAAGGAATGGAATGAGAGCGCTTTGGCTAAAAAAGTCATGAAACGGGAACAGCTAAAAGATACTCATGAATTACAGAGCTACTTCATCCAAAGGATAGAAAAATTTTTAAATAGTAAGGGACGTAATATCATTGGCTGGGATGAAATTCTCGAAGGAGGTTTAGCTCCCAATGCCACCGTTATGTCTTGGCGAGGTACCCAAGGAGGCATAGATGCCGCAAATCAGAAACACAACGTCATTATGACCCCAGGATCTCATTGTTATTTTGATCACTATCAGGTGGATAAGGAATTTCAAAAAGACGAACCCTTGGCTATTGGCGGATTTACTTCTGTAGAAAAGGTATATAGTTACGATCCCATTCCTGAGGAGTTATCAGAAGACAAACACAAATATATTTTAGGAGCACAAGGCAATGTATGGACAGAATATATTACGACTCCAGAACATGTTGAGTATATGGTGTTACCACGTCTCACCGCCCTTTCAGAAGTGTTGTGGACTTCAAAACCACAAAAGGATTGGTCAGATTTTAAGCAGAGACTAACTGGTCTCAAGACCCGCTATGAACAGTTGGACTATAACTATGCACCTCATGTATTCCAGTAAAAAATTCAGGTAACAAAGACTAATTAAAACGACCAATAAGATATTGTTGTAGCTTATAAAACCCAAGGCCCAATAGGGCTCCAATAGTCCATCCCACAAGTACGTCACCTGGATAGTGCACACCTACATAAATACGGCTATACCCCACCATTGCCGACCAAAACAGGAGCATAAAAATGAGGTTCTTGTATTTGGAACGCAGGAGTAATCCACCCAAAACAGCGGCAGCCATTGTACTACTCGCATGTGCAGAGAAAAATCCATATCGCCCACAGCGTTCTGCTATAAATCGCATGGTTTCTTTCATAGCCTCTACTTTACACGGTCGCGGACGTAAAAAGCCATGTTTGAAGATATTTGCTAGTTGATCGGTACAAGTGATCATAGCGGCAATAACTATAACTGTAATGAGAGTTCCCTTAGCCCCAAATTTTTTATACACTAAAAATAATAGAAGAGCATAGAGCGGAATAAAGGACAACTTATTAGTAACAAATAACCAAAACCCATCCCAACGAGAAGAGCCTAGGCCATTGAGAAATTCAAAAAGTTGTTGATCGTATGCGAGGAGTTGTTCCATGTTTGCACCTAATCGTTTTCATACTTAGCGATCTCGGCATCATAGAAATCTGTTGCGCCCTTAATTGCATTTTCAGTTTCGGTAGCGAGTTCGTTCTCATCTTGGCTCTCGAACTCCTCTAGCCATTCTACTTCATCATTTGTAAGATCAATGATAAATCGAGGAAATTCTGTATGAATAACAAAGATGGCATCTTGGTATTCTGAGTTATCTCCGATAAGGAATTTTGGTATGGTCATGTTGTTGGTGTTTGGTGTTTGGTGTTTGGTGTTTGGTGTTTGGTGTTTATGATATTACTCTTTTTTGTATTTGATTCCTTTCAAATCTGTTTTTCTTAGATAAGCCATAAATGCACCTATTCTATTAATCACTTCATCGCATTGCGAAGAATTATGTCCAAATCGTTCTTTCGAAATTAATTCTTTATCAATACAACGATATAATTGAGATTTCAATTCGGCAGCAGATCCTTTCGAATAGCTTAAAAAGTTATAAAATTCTTTATTACCACCGCGTCCAAACCCTTCTGCTATATTATCCATAATAGAACCTGAACTGCCTTCCATCTGATTTCTAAGCTTAAAATTACTTCCTTGCTGTGTCTTTTGAAACAGTAACTCCACATCTATACATATTGTCTTACCTAACTTCCAGACATCCAAATCTTCAAACTTATGCACTTTACCAATAACACTGAACTATAAACCCAAACCACAAACAAAGCTAAGCTTGGTGAATCAATTTTTTACTAAGATAATTAAATCTAAAGTAGAGCATTATTGCCGAGGCAGTAAGACCGGCCAATAGTCCGATCCATATTCCGGGTGCACCCATTTGTTCAGACTTGCCTAAATACCACATCACAGGAAATCCGATTATCCAATAGGCGATAAAACAAATTACCGTAGGAATATTTACATCTTGCAATCCGCGCAAAGCTCCGAGAATGGTGACTTGAATTCCATCACTAAGCTGGAAAAGAGCGGCTACCACCAATAATTGAGAAGCGAGGACAATCACTTCAACATTGTCAATATAGAAAGGAGGGAGAACGTCTTTTAATAGTATAAACCCTACAGCAAAAACTGCCTCAATAAAAAATACTTGCACGAAAATGGAGATAGCAATTCTCCTCAGATTCACAAAGTCTCTTTTCCCTTTTTGGTTACCCACTCGTATGGTTGCTGTCACGCCAAGTCCTACCGCGATCATAAAGGTCATGGAAGCTAGGTTTAAGGCAATCTGATTGGCAGCTTGTGCATTGGTGCCAAGGATCCCTGAAAGGAAGATAGCGGCTGTAAATACACCAATTTCAAAAAGCATTTGCAAGGCAGTTGGAAATCCTAATCGGAAGAGCTCTGCAAACTCACTCCATTTGATATGTTCTTTGTTTCCCCAATGAAAGTAAGGTTGAAATATTTTTTTCCCTTTCATCATATAGATGAGTAATGCAAGCATAAAGAAACGAGAAATTAATGTCCCCCAAGCAGCCCCCTCAACCTCTAATCTTGGGAATACCCAAATACCATAGATCAAAAAGTAATTAAAAATAACATTCACAACATTAGCCAAGAGCGTCGCATACATTGCTTGACGGGTTTGAGATAATCCATCGGCAAATTGCTTGAATGCTTGGAAGATCATAAGAGGAATCATAGAAAAAGCTACAATCTCCAAATAAGGAATTGCGAGCAAGACTACCTCTTCTGGCTGGTCTAAATAATATAAAATGGGTTTGGCTAGCAGTAATAAAAGGAAAAGGAGCACACCATTAACTGCACACATAATTACTCCATGGTGAAAATGCAATCGCCCCTTTGCGATGTCACCCTTGCCGTCTGCCTCGGCAACTAAGGGAGTAATAGCAAAGGAAAAACCTATACCCATTGACAAAGCGATAAACACCAAACTGTTCCCCAAACTAACAGCAGCCAGTTGTGGAGCACCTAATTGCCCTACCATCAAATTATCGGCTAAGGCAACAAGAATATGCCCCAACTGCCCTAACATAATCGGATAGGCAATGGTGAGATTGGTATTAAACTCTTTGGTATATTTTGAAAGTTGCATGATGATTAGATACCCTAGTCTATTTGATTAAGCACAATCTGCTAATAACTTTTGAGGTTTCACTTACGCGAAATTGCCTACTAAAAGCAGCAGCAAAAGTAAGGCATATAGCTATCATTTTGTAGCAAGTTTAGGCGAACTTATAAGTAAATTTTAGGGGCACAAATAACAATTCAAAAGTCGATAACAAAAATTGAATTTGCATCATCGACTACAGTTATCTGTAGTATTTAATAGATCAGTTGCCAAGTCGGTTTAGCAATCCTAACATCAGTTGATTTTTAGTCTTTGAGTGGTGCTTGAATTAAACGCGCTGGTTTGACAATATAATTATCCATCAAGTAGATCAAACTAGTCATAGTTGCAGCTCCGAGTTCTAGTTCGCGCTTATTTACCGCATCAAATGTATCGTTTGCAGCATGGTGATGATCAAAATATCTCTGTGAATCTGGTCGTAACCCAGCGAGAACGATACCATCCCCTCTTAACGGACCAATATCTGCTCCACTTCCACCTCTGGTAAAATTGTGAATGAGATAAGGTTCAAATAGTTTTTTCCAACTTAGCACTTGGTTAAAATTTCGATCGTCACTCTCAAAGGAAAACCCTCTTGGTGTAAATCCGCCTGCATCGCTTTCAAGGGCAAACACATGTTTTTCGTTCTTATTTTTAGCGACTTCAGCATATTTATTCCCTCCACGAAGGCCATTCTCTTCATTCATGAATAACACCACACGAATGCTGTGCTTGGGAGTATAACCAATAGCTTTCATTAGGCGTAATACTTCCATACTTTGTACAATACCTGCTCCGTCATCATGTGATCCATCTCCTAGATCCCAAGAATCTAGATGTCCACCCACAACCATATATTTTTTAGGATAAACGCTACCCGTAATTTCGCCTATGACATTATAAGATTGCACGTCCTGATAATTCTTACAGAACATAGAATAAGCAAATTTTGTATTTGGGTTTAATTTTAAGAGTGTGCTAAGAAGATTGGCTCCTTTTGTACTTATTGCTGCAGCTGGTATACGATCAGATTTAGGTAAGTCCCCATAAGACATAGAGCCTGTGTGTGGGTAATCATCTATGCTATGCGTTACAGAACGCACAACAACACCTATGGCGCCAAGTTTAGCAGCTTCCATTGCGCCAGCATATCGTTGATCAACACAACCGCCATAAGCTCTAAAAGTTTCTATAAGTTCGTCTTGCATAGGCCGATTAAAAAAGACAATCTTTCCTTCTACTTGGTCTCTGTTTAAGGCCTTTAACTCTTCGATCCCCTGCACCTCTACAACCGGAGCTTTAATACCTCCATTTGGAGTAGCCACCGATCCACCCAAGGCACAAATTGGCACCTGTGTGGTTTCACCAACCCCAGTTTCGACATAGGCATATTCTGGAGTACCGCGGACCCATTTAGGAACCATCACTGGTTGTAACCAAACCCTATCCAGTCCAATGCTATCGAGTTGGGATTTGGTCCAGTTTACTGCATTTTCAGCCCCAGAACTACCACTTAGGCGTGAACCTATTTGATTAGATAGATAGTCGAGCCATTGATAACTATTCCCATTTTTTAAAGCTTCATCATATATTTTTCTAATTTGAAGGGAATCTTGTTGTTGCGCTTGCGCACTTGCCTGTCCTTTAGGCAAGAAAGCGGTACCTCCTATAAGAAATGCTAATAGAAATACGATTTGTAAGGGCTTATTCATTATTTAATTGCTTTTTGTATAATTCAATATTTTCCTTTGTTTCTGCATCTAGTTCAGGTTCTTTAATATCATCATATTCACTTAATGCATTCCACAAAGTATTTGCTACCATTAATCGAGCAGCAGGTTTATTATCTGCAGGCACAACAAACCATGGGGCATGCGGTTTAGAAGTTCTATTAATCGCATCTTCATAACAACGTTGATAATCGTCCCAATGTTTACGTTCTTTCAAATCCCCTGCAGAAAATTTCCAGTTCTTATTTTTTTTATCCAAGCGGCGCAGGAGGCGGTTCTTTTGTTCTTCTTTTGAGAGATTTAGAAAGAACTTAAAAACGAGAGTACCATTTTGAGCGAGGTGCTTTTCAAAATTATTAATCATCTCAAAGCGTTGATCCCAAAAAGCATCATTAATATCTTCTTTAGCATTTACATCAGGTAAATTTTCTCCTAAAATATAGCCAGGATGAACGCGTGTCACTAAAACATTTTCATAATGCGTCCGATTAAAAACTCCAAACTTTCCGCGTGCCGGAAGAGCTATATAGTGTCTCCATAAAAAATCGTGTTTTAATTCGAGTTCTGTGGGCACTTTAAAACTATAAACTTCTACTCCGCGGGCATTGAAATCTTTAAAGACTTCGCGTATCAATGAATCTTTTCCAGAAGTATCCATTCCTTGAAGGCAAATTAAGACACTATATTTTCCATGAGCATAGATGGTGTCTTGAAGTTTCCCTAACTTTTTGCGCACATTTTTTAATTCTTTTTCAAGTGCTTTGGATGTCATATCCTCGGCGGGAACTGTTGGTTGATTGGCAAGTGAAATGTTGGAGGTTACTTTGTGAGGAGTCATCATGATGCTATTTGCTAGGTATGTTAGTGAAGATACATAAGTTCTAAAAAAAGAAAAACTCCCAAGTGGGAGTTTTTCAAAATACTATATAATATTTAACTTCTTATTGCTTTACAATTTTATATGTACCAGTTTCACCGCCTTCAGTGGTTACTTCTAGGATATAAAGTCCTGCGCTAAGGTTAGACATATCTACAGTGTTCCCACTTAAAGATACATTAGATCTTTTTCCAAGGATGTCATATACTACTACAGAACCAATCTCGAATTGACCTTTAGTGTCAACCGTTACGAAATCTTGAGCGGGGTTAGGATATACAGAAAGACCTGCGATAAGAGAATCTTCAAGTCCTAAAACATCACAATCACCTTCTGCTAAGAATACTGCAGCTGGAGGTGTTGGGTTTCCACCACTTACATTCTCCCAAAAAGCACCATCATCCAATGAAAACGCAACTAGATTTGTAGAAGAAGAAGTCGTTTGAGTTTCCCAGAATGAATCTGAAGCTGTATCTACTGGATTTGGAGTTGTGATAGCAATCCAAAAAGTAGTATCTGAACCACTTACACCTTCTAATAATACTGGATCAGCTAATTCAACATAAATTTCACGTACTTCTCTACCAAAAGCAATTCCAATTTGATCTTGAGAATCAGGTACAACTGTTTCGCTTGAAATCTGAACACCTGGAAGTCCGCCATTATCTGCATAAACCTCAACACGTACGTCGTTATAACCTCCGTCATTAATCATGTTAAAAGTAATATCTTCTAATGTGAACATTTCACCATCAGGAACAGTAATGTCATCAGCAACGGTTACACCATTGTTTGTGTTTCCAAAGCCATTTTCAAAGTTGTTACTCAATTCTTCTTGACTACAAGGTGCCTGAGACTCCCCTCTTTGAGAGAAAACCTCAACTGGAAAATCTCCAGAGGTAGATGCAGAAACAGAAGTCTGAGCTGTTGCAGTAAAACCAAACCCTAGCATAGCTAAAGCGCAAAAAGTAATTTTTTTCATAATTTTAGTTTTAAGTTAGACATTAAATATACTTAAAAAAGTACTCCATAGTTCACTTTAACTTAAACAATTATGTTAAAATGTCTATTTACTTGCAAACAACTTTACATCTTTTTCTGATACTTCATTACCACTTAAGATAATTAATCGCTCCACTACATTGCGCAATTCCCTAATATTACCAGTCCAATCATACTCCTGAAGCAACTTTATTGCACTGCTTGAAAATCCTTTTTGTGCAGTTCCATGTTCCTCTGAGATTTTCTTTGCAAAATGACTAATCAACATCGGAATATCATCCCTCCGATCATTTAAAGCAGGTACCTTTATCAGGATTACTGCCAGTCGGTGATATAAATCCTCCCGAAAACGCCCTTCTTCAATTTCCTTTTTTAAATTTTTGTTTGTTGCAGCTACTACACGCACATCTACTTTGATATCTCTGTCGCTTCCTACGCGTTGTACTTTACTTTCTTGAAGAGCACGCAACACCTTTGCTTGAGCCGAAAGGCTCATGTCTCCTATTTCATCAAGAAATATAGTTCCTCCATTTGCCGCTTCAAATTTACCTGCTCTGTCCTTATTTGCAGATGTAAAAGCACCCTTTACATGACCAAAAAGTTCGCTTTCGATTAGCTCAGAAGGAATAGCAGCACAGTTGACCTCAATTAGGGCTCCTTTTGCACGATCACTCTTTTCGTGTAACCAATGCGCTACTAATTCTTTTCCAGTCCCATTAGGACCAGTAATCAATACACGAGCATCAGTAGCCGCTACTTTCTCAATCATATCCTTGATATGAGCGATAGCAGCACTTTCTCCAATCATCTCATATTTCTTACTTACTTTTTTCTTGAGCAAGGTATTTTCAACGACAAGACTTTTACGGTCTAGCGCATTGCGTACTGTATTAAGGAGCCTATTTAAATCTGGTGGTTTTGAGATATAATCAAAGGCGCCTAAACGCATAGTATTAACTGCAGTATCTAAATCTCCATGACCTGAAATCATTACCATTGGTACATCAGGCTTGAGTTTCTTAACGGCTTCTAACACCTCGACCCCATCCATTTTAGGCATTTTGATATCACAGAGCACTAGGTCGTAGTCTTCATCTCTAATCTTATTGATTCCCTCAAGTCCATCTGAAGCTTCCTCAACTTGATAATCCTTGCTTTCTTCAGTCAATATCTTTGTGAGCACTCTGCGTATTGCAGCCTCATCTTCAATGATTAATATTTTTGACATATCTATAGTTTCTTTTTACAATGCAACGATTATACCGTTATGCATTTTTACTCCTTTGGATTAAATATATGAACATCGCGTTGAGGAAAAGGAATGGTAATACCGCTTTCGCGAAATGCAGCATCAATGTTATATCGAATATCACTCTTAATTCGCGGATCTATAAAGCTATTATTTATAAAAAAGTAAACCCCAAAGTTGAGCGAACTATCACCAAAATCTTCAAATAATACAAAAGGTTTTGGGTTCTTCAAAACCCCTTTTTGATTAACGACACATTCCAAGAGAAGATCAGTAACCTTTACTGTATCACTACCATAAGCCACGCCAACCTTGACCGATTCTCTAGTTGTTTTATGATTTTGGGTCCAGTTATACACAGTCTCTGTTAAGAATTTGTGATTGGGAATAACTATTACCTTATCATCTCTCGTAATTGCACGAGTGGTACGTAATTTAATGTCAAACACCTTCCCTATTTTGCCATTATCAAACTCAACGATGTCACCTACATGTAAGGTCTGATCTAGAATGATAAATATCCCAGAAATAACATCTTGAAATAAGGTTTGTAAGGCAAAACCCAAACCTACAAATAGCGCAGCTGAGGCAGTTAAAAAGACAGTTACATTTACGCCAGAGGCGCTCATAACTATTACCACCACTACAATATAAACCAAGTACTTTAAAAAGGCGAAAATGCTGTGAAACTTCTTCTTGTCATCATCTGGAAGGTTTCTTGAAACCACCTTTCGGGCAAGTTTCAAAAGTCGCCCTGCTACAAAAAAGGATACAATCAAAAGCAGAATAGCCCCTATAGTGATGTGAATCTTACTTTCATCAGAACCTAAATGAATACCCAAGTCTAGGAAGTCCTTAATTGCTCCCCAAATATCATCAGTGATAACCTCTTTTACCTGCTCAACGGCTGTTTCTTGCATATCCTTAATACTTTAACCATTTAAATATTTCTCGGTACGTTGGCTTCTTACCATACATTAGAATACCTACTCTGTAAATTTTTGCACCAAACCAAACGGTAAACACAAAAGAAGCTACCAATAAACTTATTGACAATACTAACTGCCATACCGGAACTTCAAAAGGAATACGCATTAACATCACAATAGGTGAAGTAAGTGGCACAATTGAGAATATAGTCGCCACTGTCCCATGTGGATTATCAATTACAGCAAAAAATCCGACATAAATAGCGAGCATCAAAGGCATTATGATAGGTAGCATAAATTGCTGCGTATCTGTTTCATTATCTACCGCAGCACCTATGGCTGCATATATAGAACTATATAAGAAATAGCCTCCAATAAAGTAAATCAAGAACCCAAAAACTAATTGCATTAACGGGAGTTTCCCAACCTCAGCAATAAACTGAGCGGCCATATCAGGATCATTGGCAATGGCTTGAGCTTCTTCACTCATACCTCCACTAGAGGCTGCAGATGGATCTATACCAAATACAAGACTAGCAACGGTTAACAAAATACCTCCCAGTATCACCCATATTGCAAATTGAGTTATTCCAGCAAGGGTAGTCCCTAAAATCTTCCCCATCATCAACTGAAAGGGTTTGACAGAAGATATAATCACTTCAATAATCCGGTTGGTTTTCTCCTCAATCACTGAACGCATGACCATATTGCCATAAATAATGATAAACATCATTAGTAAATACCCCGCTGCGCCTCCAAAACCTGCCTTAATCCAATTACTCATCTTTGAAGATTTCTCTCCAGAAAAGTTTTCAATATTTAGATTAATATCGGTTTTTGAAGTTTCTAAAACAGCAAGATCGACTCCTTGACTGAGTAAATTGAGATCCTCTAGTTTTTTCTCGACCTGTTTTTCGATCCGCTCTACTAAGCTAAACGAAGGCGTCTCATTTCCATAGAAGGTGACACCATTAAGAATATTCCCTTCATTACTCGGGATATGAATAAGCCCGTAATATTCTTCACTTTTAGCGACCTCCTTAGCAGCGTCTAATCCTTGTTCAGTCAACATCAGATAACTCGTATCATCAGTATCGACAAAGGTGTTATCAAAAAGCCCCGACTCGTCAACAAGAACGATGGTGCGCTTTTCGTGTTTGTTTAACTGTGTCAAGTATGAAATAAGCATAATCATTCCCACCAGAATGATCGGACTTAAAAAAGTCATGATTAAGAAAGACTTATTGCGAACACGTGCAATGTACTCTCGCCTGATAATTAAGGATAGTACGCTCATAAGTTTTCGTTTACTGTTTGTATAAAAATATCGTTTACGCTAGGGATTACCTCTGTAAAATGGGTCACCTGCCCGTAATTTTGTAATTCAGATAAGAGCGCATTAGGCACACCATCGGCACCGAGCTTGATGCGCAATTTCAACTCATTACCTAAAGATTTGAAATTTGCCGGTGTACATTCAAATTTCTGAGAGAGGGCTGTTCCCGCTTTCGCGCTTGCCTGTCCGTCAGGCAAGGAGGCAAAGGTGTCTATATCTACTCCTATATCAAAGGTGTTGTTTTTATAAGCACGTTTAATAGTATTGATTTCTCCGTCGAGTACTTTGTTTGATTTGTGAATCAAAGCGATGTGATCACAAAGTTCTTCAACTGACTCCATACGGTGGGTCGAAAAAATAACCGTAGCTCCTTCATCACGTAATTGAAGAATTTCGTCTTTGATTAAATTGGCATTTATAGGATCAAACCCACTAAACGGCTCATCAAAAATGAGCAATTTTGGATTGTGCATCACGGTTACCACAAATTGAATTTTCTGGGCTTGCCCTTTAGAGAGTTCTTGAATTTTCTTTCCCCACCATTCGCCAATATCGAGTTTATCAAACCAATATTTAGCACGTTTTTGAGCCTCTTGTTTGGAGAGACCCTTAAGTTGAGCTAAATATAAAACCTGCTCTCCTACCTTCATGGATTTATAAAGTCCGCGCTCTTCTGGCATATAGCCTATATCGGCTATATGATGTTGTTCCAAAGGCAAACCATCTAACAGCACACGGCCACTATCGGGCATGGTGATTTGATTGATAATACGAATGAGGGTGGTTTTCCCAGCGCCATTAGGCCCTAAAAGACCAAAAATACTGCCTTGTGGCACCTCGATGGAAACACCATTTAAGGCGGTAAAGTCTCCGAAATTTTTAGACACAGCATCTGTGACCAGTAATGAATTCATAGAAATTAATTAGTGGTCTAAAGATAAAAAAAGCCTACTGAGGGGTGGTCATTTTTATGGATTATTTAAGGTCTTTAGAAACTCCACTAAATGGCTACCAACATCGATCCTAATTCTCGAGCTTTTTTTTTCAAATTGTGATCCTGAACTTAGATGTAATTCTCTTCCAAATTAGTATGCTGCCTTAGGATCAATTTCTAAGGTTAATTCTGAAAGCCTTTTTTATGACTAAAAACCACCTGTAAGAGAATGTCACAAACATCTCAACCTTAAACAAAACGTTCTAAAAACAAAACCCACCCTTAACAAAAGCTAAGGATGGGAAAAAAATTGCTATGAAAAAGAAAAATAACGCTAAAAAGTGTTTAACGTTACTCAAATATAGTTTTTTTTTATGAACCCGTAAATTAATGCTCTTATTAATTACGAATTCCGCAATTCTCTATGAAAACATATCTTTCACCTTTTCAAAGAAAGATTTGTCTTCCATTTCTGGATTTGGCATAAAATTCTCATCCTCGGCCATTTTCTCAAAAAACTGCTTTTGCTCTTTGTTCAATATTTTTGGTGTCCAAACATTCACGTGCACTAAAAGATCTCCTTTTCCATATCCATTGATGGATGGAATTCCCTTTCCGCGTAAGCGTAATATTTTACCACTTTGCACTCCTTCTTCAATCTTGATACGCACTTTTCCAGTAACAGTATCAATCTCTTTTGAAGTGCCTAAAACAGCTTCACTAATACTCACATACAAATCGTAATGCAAGTTATCACCTTCACGCTGCAATTGCGCATGTTCTAATTCTTCAATGGCGACGAGTAAATCTCCAGAAATACCATTTCCTGGCGCTTCATTCCCTTTGCCTGTAACCTTTAACTGCATCCCATCAACAACTCCTGCTGGAATTTTGATGCTTACTGTTTCTTCTTCAGCAATTAATCCTTGTGCATCTGCTCCAGCTGGTCGGCTATCGATCATTTGACCGGCACCTGAACAACTCGGACAGGGCGCAGAAGTTTGCATACGTCCCAAAATTGTATTTTGAATACGAGTAACTTGCCCTTGACCATTACAGGTTGAACAGGTTTTATAAGTTACACCTGGCGCTTGCTTTTTGCGCTTAACTTTGATTTTCTTTTCGACACCATTTGCAATCTCTTCTAGCGTAAGCTTCACACGAATACGAAGATTACTGCCCTTAACACGTCTTTGACCACCGCCAAAACCACCGCCGAAGCCACCGCCTCCACCAAAGCCACTTCCGAAGATATCTCCAAACTGACTAAAGATGTCGTCCATATTCATACCGCCGCCACCACCGCCAAAACCGCCACCTTCAAAAGCTTGGTGACCATATTGATCGTATTGCGCGCGTTTTTGCTCATCGCCTAAAATCTCATAAGCTTCTGCTGCCTTTTTGAAATTCTCTTCTGCCGAAGCATCACCAGGATTCTTATCCGGGTGAAACTTAATCGCTTTTTTGCGATATGCTTTCTTAATTTCGGCTTGGGAAGCTCCTTTGGAAATTCCAAGTAAGTCGTAAAAATCTTCTTTCATATATAGTACCCCACTTAATTGGGAATCTTATTATTTATAATCGGTCCAATTACTCATACAACAATGACTGTCATGCAGCCACGGATGTGAATGCTTAATTACCAGTAACAACTTTTGGAAAACGAATGATTTTATCTCCTAGCTTGTAGCCTTTTTCAATAACATCAATGATTTTGCCTTTCAGCTTTTTATCTGGAGCTGGAATTTGTGTAATCGCTTCATGTTGATCAGCATTAAAAGTATCTCCAGCTCTCACTGAAACTTCTTCCAAACCTTTAGACTTTAATGTCTCTCTGAATTTATTACTAATTAGTCCTACCCCTTTAGAAAGTTCTTTATCCTTAGCCTTTTCAATTTCAGCCATGGCACGATCAAAATCGTCCAGTACAGGAAGCATCGATTGAATGACTTCTTGTCCTGCCGTTTTGAACAACTCCATACGTTCTTTGGTAGTACGACGTTTATAATTTTCAAACTCGGCAAATAAACGGAGAAATTTATCCTTCTCCTCTGCCAAATCTTTTTTCGCTTGATCAAGTTCGCTCAGAGTTTCAGTTACTTCTGCCTCTGTCGTTGTCTCATCAACTACTTTATCTTCTAATTCTTGTGTGTTATCTTCTGTTGCCATAATAGGGTCAATACTTCAATTTTCAATTGAGGTGGCAAAAGTACTGCCATTTGTTATAAAATGTCAAAATGTCACTGAACAATTTTGCAAAGCTGCCTAGTAAACAGAAAATCGCACCTTCATTCATGGCTCACGCTACTCTTTTAATAAAAATTTAATAACAATACAATGCCAAAACCTTAAATTTGCGCTTTTAATCATCAAATATAAATTCATGAAAAAACAAATTGTAAACAGTATAGCTATCGCATTGTTGGTTTTTGGAACCATCTCTTGTAAAAGCGATAAAAAGAATGAAACAAACGGAGCTGAAGCAAAAGAAGTTGCGACCGTTGCAGCTACAGCTACTAAATTTAAAGTTGATACCTCTGCATCAACCATCACATGGTTAGGGTCAAAGCCTACAGGAACTCACACTGGAACTATTAATATTGAAAGTGGTGTTGTAAATGTAGCTGGTGACGAGATCACAGGTACTTTTCTTATCGATATGACAAGTATTAACAGTACAGACCTTGAAGGAGATAAAAAAGCAGGATTAGAAAGTCACCTTATGGGAACTGCCGAAGGAAAAGAAGATGATTTTTTCAACGTGACAAAATATCCTACAGCGGCATTTGCTGTGACAGGTGTTACTGTGAAAGATGGAAAACAGATGATGGAAGGAAACTTGACTTTGAAAGGTGTGAAGAAAAACATCGCATTTCCAGTGAAATATGATATCACCGGAGATACAATGGAATTAAAAAGTGAGACTTTTACTATTGACCGTACGCAATGGGGCATCAAATTTATGTCTAAGTCTATTGTAGACGATATTAAGAACGGAGTTATTAGTGATGATATGGAATTAACTATCTACTTGAAAGCTACGAAGGCATAATCACCTTCTTTAATCTTAAAACCGCTGTATTATTATATACAGCGGTTTTTTTTATGCTTTAGAGTTAAGGATACTTGGTATCGCCTCCTCAATTGAGGTATGTTTAAAGACATAACCGCTTTCCCGAATTTTATCTGCGCAGACCTTCTGACTTTCCAGCACAATGGTCGACATATCCCCCAATAACAATTTCAAGGCAAAAGACGGTACTTTGGGTAATATAAGAGGCTTGCCAATAGTTCGTGCAATCACTTCTGTCAATTTTTTATTGGTGACAGGATTTGGCGCCACTCCATTATAAATCCCTTTCAGTTTATGTTGTATGATATGAAGGTAAATTCCCGCCATATCTTCCACATGAATCCATGATTGCCATTGCTCTCCACTACCAATAGGAGAACCAGCATACAATTCAATAGGCCTTGCTATTTGAGGCAAAGCTCCTTTTTCTGCATCTAAAACAATACCCGTACGCACAATAGCAGTATCGATACCATCTTTCTGAAACTTAAAAACTTCCTGCTCCCACTCTTGCACCACCTCTCCTAAGAAACCTTCGGCATAGGTTGGATAACTCTCTTCGTAATATTTGGTTAATGAAGATGGGTAGGCTCCAATGGCGCTTGCAGAAATCATATGAGTAGTCGTTGATTTATCTTCTTTGCGCTTTCGCGAAAGCGCACTCCTTATAAGTGCGGCACTCTTTATACGACTTTCCTTTATTATTCTTTTGTTTTCGTCTGTCCATCGCTGCGCTATACTCGCTCCTGCTAAATGAACAATGGTATCTACCCCCTCAAAACAGCTATCGTCAATTTCATTTTGGGAAGGATCCCAATAAAACCCCTTATAGTTTTCTTCAGTTTTGATGCGAGATTTGGACGTTGTTAAGTAATTTACAGCGATGCCTTGATCTCGACACATTTTAGAAAGATGTGAGCCAACTAAGCCCGTGGCTCCGGTAATTAATACCTTCATATTCTTTTCTATTAAAGATACAATGTAAGAGGAGTAAAAACCACATCCTTTAGAGAAGTTTAACGTCAGAATCTTATTGGAATAAAATACCTTCGATGACATATACAATTCCACACCTACGACTTCAATAAAATTATCAGCTAGTTTCTGAGCTTAACAATTTAAATGAAATT
>CAXBCS010000055.1:0-22756 GCA_963974305.1 uncultured bacterium | reverse complement strand
TTTTAACAATGAAATGATTAATTAAAACGGTCAACTCTAATCAGGGAAGTTCATTGTTAAAAGTGAAAAGTAGAAAGTAGAAAAAATGAAATTAGAATTTAATTACAATTAACCAACAACCAACAACCAACAACCAACAACTATTTAAGTCCGCGTCTGTAGAGCCATAGTTTGGCAAAGCGCATTAGTACAGCATACCCATGTAAATAACTGATTACAAGGCCAGGAATGCCATCTCTGAATCCCATTTGGATAATATAATGCTTGAAAAAGCCCCAAAAGGGTTTGATTACAAAATGGAATGGTGTGAGTTTAAAGGTACGTTTGTCGTAATCTCTCGCTTGCCAAGCGGCATAGCGATTTAATTTTTCAATATGATGATCAAGGGTAATGTAAGTATTGTGTAAAAATCGACTTTTTAAGAAGCCCACTTTGCCATCCGCGATAATTTCGGCATGTACCATCTTATCTTCATAGTGGCAGTAACTTTTTTTAAATAGGCGAATCACTTTGTCATTTTGCCATCCACTATATTTGATTCGTTTTCCCATGAAATGATTCATGCGATAAATCCAGTAGGCAACAGTGCCATCTGTAGGTGGATTTTTTAATATGGCTATAATTTCTTCTTTTAGTTCAGGAGTCACACGCTCATCGGCATCTACAAGAAGAATCCATTCGTGTTTTGCTTGCGGAATAGCCCAGTTTTTTTGAGACGCAGAGTATTGGTATTTCCGACTTAAGATGGTGTCGGTATACTCCTTTGCAAACTCTAGAGTTCTATCCGTGCTCAACGAATCCACAACCATGATTTCGTCTGCAAATGAGACAGATTCAAGCACCTCACGTATGTTATGTTCTTCGTTCCCTGTAGGAACAATAGCTGTTAGTTTCTCCATAAATTTTACCGCGCTGCTAAACTACTAACTTTTTTACTAATAAAAGTTTATTTTTGTACAAACCGACACATGCAACCACTCCCTAAAATAACCTTGATCGTGGCTACTTACAATAACGTAAAGTGGCTAGAGAAGGTGCTGCATGGCTATAGTAAACAGACCTATAAGGATTTTGAGGTCATTGTAGCCGATGATGGATCTGGACCCGAAACGGCCGAACTCATCAAAAAATTTCAAAAGGACTATCCGGTTCCTTTGGTTCATATTTGGCATGCCGATGAAGGATATAGGCGTCAAACAATTTTGAATACTGCTTTAACCCAATGTAATAATGAATATGTGGTTTTTACAGATGGAGATTGTATTCCTAAGGAAGATTTTTTAGAAAGACATGCGATATATGCAGAAAAGGGTAAATTCTTATCTGGTGGTTATTGCAAATTGGATATGGCCTTGAGTGAAAATATTACCAAGGAAGATATTATAGAAGGAAATTGTTTTGATGTTGAATGGCTCAAGGAAAACGGATCTTTAGGAGCTTCACAATATCGAAAATTAGCAAGTGGAGAAACTGTTGCAAAACTTTTGGATGCCGTTACACCATCCAATGCTTCTTTTAATAACTGTAACTCCTCAGCTTGGCTAGAAGATTTGTTAAAAATCAATGGCTATGATGAGCGGATGCAGTATGGAGGTCCCGACCGTGAATTGGGAGAACGTCTAGAAAACGCAGGAGTAAAAGGAAAACAAATTCGGCATAGAGCTTTATGTTTACATTTAGACCATCCTAGAGGTTACAAAACTAAAGAATCGCTCGATCGTAATTTGGCAATTAGAAAGAATACAAAAAGGAAGGGGTATGCATATACATACTTTGGGATCAAAAAAGAAGACGAATTAGAATGAAGATTCTCGTAACGGGTGCTGCAGGGTTTATAGGTTCACATCTTTGTGAATTGCTCATGTCTCAAGGACATGAGGTGATAGGAATAGATAACTTTTCTACCTATTATGATCCAGAATTAAAAAAAATAAACGCCACAGATATTAAGTCTGCGGGAGTAACACTTATCGAAGCCGACTTGCTCGATAACTTAGATGCTTTGTTGCCGTCTGATATTGATGTTATTTATCACTTTGCCGCTCAACCGGGCATTTCTGCCTCTACTCCATTTGTAGATTATGAGCGTAATAATATCCAAGCGACTCAACATTTATTACAGTGGGCAATACACACAAATAGCAAAACTTCGATGTTTGTTAATATCGCTACCTCTTCCGTGTATGGTATTCATGCCACGTCTACAGAAGAAGAAGCTCCTATGCCTGTTTCAGATTATGGAGTGACCAAATTAGCTGCAGAACAACTGGTACTCGCTTCTCAGAGATCACAAAAGATTCCGGCTTGTTCAATTCGACTTTTCTCAGTGTATGGACCAAGAGAACGTCCTGAGAAATTATATACAAAACTTATAAAATCTATCTACAATGGAACTTCTTTTCCGTTGTATGAAGGGAGTGGAACACATGAACGCAGTTTTACCTACGTAGGCGATATCGCATCAGGATTGCATGCAATTTTAGATCGTATGGAAGGGTGTAATGGTGAAATCATTAACCTAGGAAGCACATCTGTTAATACCACAGCTGAAGGAATTGCCTTAATTGAAAAAATTATAGGGAAGAAAGCGATAATTGAACATGTTGATAAACGTCCTGGTGACCAACTCAAAACATCTGCGACTATCGATAAGGCTACTAAATTATTAGGGTATACACCTAACACTCCTTTTGAAGAAGGATTACGTGCGCAGGTAGCATGGTATTCAGAGAAATTTCTTTAATTATTTTTTAGAAACAAATTCAATTGTGCTATCACATGCTTTGGGTCCAAGGCTTTATAATGTTTCTCCACGTCTTTTTTAATGGTTTTTAGTGGGGTCTTTTCATAAAGTTCTGGCTGCAAATCTTGCAAGTGAACGGCCACATTTTGGTCATTTTCATATAAGGCCCAAGCTGCTTTTCGGATCCAGGGAGAAAAAATCGCAAAGGTTGGAATGTCAAGCGCTTTTGCCATATTTATGGCCCCTCCTTCATTTCCTATCAATGCATTACACTCTTTAGTCAATGCCATAAATTCCCTCAAGCTTTTGCCATACAGCTTCGTGTTGATGTTGACTTGCGTTTTAGGGAGGCATAAATCGTATAAGGTTTTTACATCCTCAGCCTGACTAGGCATATAATTAAAGAGTAATTGGCCATCAGTTTTTGCAACGAGGGCATCCAATACTTTGGACAGCTGAGCTAATGGATAGGTTTTATCTTTAGAGCTTCCCAAGATACCAATCATAAAGAGAGGCAGCTTGGTTGAGATTTTGTGTTTTTTCAGTTGCGCTTTCGCGAAAGCGGTCTCTTCCTTAGTCAAATAGAGCTTAGGTTTAATGGCTTTAGGGAATTTTGTATCAATTGCCTGGAGCAATTTCATGCGGTTTTCAATAGCTAGACCAGCTTCTGTTTCTGCTGCTTCTGCATAGCTAAAAACACTGGTGTAAGCAGATTTTGTATACCATTTCTTATAGCCAATAATTGTCTTTGCTTTAGTGGCTTTGGCCATACGAGCACTTCCAATTTTAGAGTAGACATCTATAACAGCATCGTAATTTTCAGTGCGAAGTGTTTTTCGTAGCTCCTTTTTTAGGCGTCTACTATTCTCAATATCTGGAGTGTAAAGTATTAGTTCGTCAATGAAGGGATTATTTTCTACTACAGCCTGAGTGTGGCTATTGATGAGATAGTGCACTTCAGCATCTGGATAGCGTGTTTTGAGCGCTTCACAGAGAATCGTAGAGGTGAGTACATCACCTATCATTTTTTGTTGGATGACAAGAAATTTCATCGACATTTTATTTATAGTAATGGTTTTATACCGCTACATCATATTCTCTTAATGCATCATTAAGAGAGGTTTTTTTATTGGTACTTTCTTTACGAGTTCCAATGATCAAAGCACAGGGAACATTATATGATCCCGCTGGGAATTCTTTAGTATATGATCCAGGAATCACAACTGATCGTGCAGGAACCAATCCTTTAGTTTCAACTGGGGAATCGCCTGTAACATCTATAATTTTTGTAGAAGCTGTCAATACGACATTGGCACCAAGTACCGCTTCACTTTCTACACGTACACCTTCTACAACAATACATCTACTACCAATAAAAGCATTGTCTTCAATGATCACTGGTGCGGCTTGTAAGGGTTCTAAAACACCACCTATTCCAACACCACCGCTCAGGTGTACATTTTTGCCAATTTGCGCACAACTTCCTACCGTTGCCCAGGTGTCTACCATGGTTCCTTCATCTACATAGGCGCCAATATTAACATAACTAGGCATTAAAATAACACCGCTAGAAATATAAGCTCCATGACGTGCAACTGCGTTTGGAACCACTCGGATGCCACGGTTTTGAAAATCACGCTTCAACGGAATTTTATCATGATACTCAAAAATACCTGACTCCAAGGTTTCCATTTTTTGGATAGGAAAATACAGTACTACGGCCTTTTTAATCCATTCGTTTACCTGCCAGCCATTAGGTGTAGGCTCGGCAACTCTAAGGGTTCCGCGGTCTAGCATATCTACCACTTCGCGTATCGCTTTTATGGTAACACGATTCGTTAATAGGGAACGGTCGTTCCAGGCATCTTCAATTAGGTTTTGGAGTTGTGTCATGAGTACAATTACATTTATATATCAAAGATAAAAATTCAGACAGCGGTAGATATGTCTTTCTGGGTTTTTCTTTTTTAGGATTTCGGAGTGCCGCAGCTACGGTCATCCTGTAGAATTGCTTATTTTTGCACAAATTTTGAGTATGGCGCGCATTATTGCGATTGATTTTGGAATGAAACGTACAGGCATAGCAGTTACTGATGATCTTCAGTTAATTGCATCAGGCTTGACTACTGTTGATACCAAAACTTTGATGGATTTTTTGAAAGATTATATTGCCAAAGAAAATGTGGAAGCAATGGTCATTGGAGAACCAAAACGCATGAATAACGAACCATCTCAAGTGGAAGAAAATATTTTACACTTTCGCGCAAGCGTAGAGAAAAACTTTCCAACTCTTACAATAATACGTCAGGACGAACGATTTACATCTAAGATGGCATTTCAAACGATGATTGATAGTGGTATTGGGAAGAAAAAGAGACAAAACAAAGCATTGGTAGATCAAATCAGTGCGACCATTATCCTACAGGACTACCTGTATAATAGATAGTTTATGATTTTACCTGTTGTAGCTTACGGTGATCCCGTACTTAAGAAAAAAGCAAAAAATATTACTCCTGAGTATCCTAATTTGGATACCCTTTTAGAGAATATGTATGAAACCATGTATGGTGCAAGCGGTGTCGGTTTGGCAGCGCCTCAAATTGGCTTGGCTGTTCGTATATTCTTAGTAGATACTGCACCATTTGCTGGAGATGAAAGCTTCACTGAAGAAGAGCAAAAAGAATTAGAAGGCTTTAAAAAGACCTTTATCAATGCTGAAATTCTGGAAGAAGAAGGAGAAGAGTGGGCATTTTCTGAAGGGTGTTTGAGTATACCTGGCATCAATGAAGATGTGTTTCGCCAACCTAAAGTGACGATCAAATATCAAGATGAAAACTTTAAGGAATATACAGAGACCTATGAAGGATTAATCGCTCGTGTTATCCAACATGAATATGATCACATAGAAGGAATCTTGTTTACCGATAAACTTTCGAGTCTTAAGAAACGTTTAATAAAGGGGAAGTTGGCTAATATTTCTAAAGGAAAATGTAGCCCTGAGTACCGAATGCGATTTCCAGCAGCTTCTAAAAAAAGATAGATTAACAAAAAAATAAGTAAAAGCGTTTTGATATGTCTGATAGCAAACGCATATTTGCCACCCAATTTGAAGAATTATGAGTTTAGATAAAGTATTAGCTATTTCTGGAAAGCCAGGTATATATTCCTTAAAGACACAAACCCGTAGCGGATTTGTAGCCGAATCATTAGTAGACGGAAAACGTTTATCTGTTGGTATTCGTCACAATGTGAGTGTTCTTTCTGAAATTGCGATTTATACCCTGTCTCAAGAACTTCCATTGCGCGAAGTATTTCAAAAGATAAAGGATAAAGAAAACGGAGAAGCGACCATTAGTCATAAGGTGGCTAAAGATGAATTGGAGGCCTTTTTCTTCGATTTGATTCCTGATTATGACGAAGATCGTGTGTATCCAAGTGATATCAAAAAAGTAGTACAGTGGTACAACATTCTACACAAGAATGATATGCTAGACTTTAGTGAACCCGTTGAAGCTGCTGCTGACGAGGAAGAATAGTGCATAACTTTTTATAAAGTACAAAGCCTTCGCAGTTCATTTGCGAAGGCTTTTTTTAGTTTTATGCTTTCGCGAAAGCATCCTCACCCAACCCTCTCCTTCAAAGGAAAGGGCTCAAATTAAAATCATGAATACAAGAGCCGACCAACTCAAAGCTATAGATCGTTTACTCACCATTATGGATGAACTCCGCGTAGGATGTCCTTGGGATCAAAAGCAGACCATCCAAAGTTTACGACATCTTACGATTGAAGAAACCTACGAATTGGGCGATGCTATTTTGGATAATGATCTGGTGGAAGTTAAAAACGAATTAGGAGATCTACTCTTACATATCGTGTTTTATGCAAAAATAGGCAGCGAAACCAATGACTTCGATATCGCTGATGTAGCACACAGTATTTCTGAAAAACTCATCAGTAGGCACCCACATATTTATGGAGACGTAAAAGTCGCCAATGAAGAAGAAGTACAGCGCAATTGGGAAAAGCTAAAGCTTAAAGAAGGCAAAAAATCTGTTTTAGAAGGTGTGCCTAAAGGGCTGCCGGCAATGGTTAAAGCAAGTCGGATACAAGATAAGGTTGCAGGAGTAGGTTTTGATTGGGAAGAACCCCAGCAGGTATTTGAGAAGCTTCAAGAAGAGCTAGGAGAATTACAGCATGAGATTGATGCCAATGAGCCAGAGAAAATGGAAGCCGAGTTTGGTGATGTTCTATTTTCGATGATTAATTATGCGCGCTTCCTTAAGATAGACCCAGAAAGTGCCTTAGAGCGAACCAATAAGAAGTTTATAAAGCGCTTTCAGTATCTAGAAGGCAAATCTAAAGAACTCGGGAAAAACCTAAGCGATATGACCCTAGCCGAAATGGATGTTTTTTGGAATGAGGCTAAGCAACTTTAATTAAAAGTACTTATAATTTTCCGTAGAAGCTGGTGATGTCAAAATATACCTTCACTTCTTTTTTTGAAGCTACCTTTTCTATGGTTAGAACATCATAGGTTTTGTTTTTGGCTTCCAAGAGATCTTGAGATATCATGCGCCAATCTAAATTTCGAATTCCATGTGTTTTTTCTAAATACACAGTTTCTGCTTGAATTCCTTGATAGCTGGTTTTTGCATTGGTAATAATTACAGCCCTTACTAAGGAACTACCATCTCCGCCTTCAAATACCACCTCTCCAACTTTATTGTCTTTAGAAGTGCCAACTCCTGTCGTTCTACTTGAAGTGCAAGCACTTAGTAAAATTAAGAAGGATAGAAGTAAGAGGTGTTTTAGTATATTTTTCATCGAGGTCAAAATTAAGCAATATATAAGCTGTCTGCAACGGATTCGCCTACGGGAAACACGCTTTGGGAAAAGTTTAATCTTAAAATTGCTACTTCCCTCACTCATTACACTACTTCCCTCATTTATGGTTTTAAAAGGCAATTAATCGATATAGATTTACAGCAACATTAAAAACCTAAGACCATGAAAACATTATTTCAAGTACTCATTTTAAGTTGCTTTTGCAATTTCGCGCAAGCGCAAGAAATTACCATTTCCGGAATCATTTCAGATCATTCAAGTCCGCTCCCAGGAGCAAATATTATCGAGAAAGGAACTACCAACGCAACCATTACCAATTTTGATGGCTATTATGAAATTAACACTCAAGTAGGGAAGACTATAGTTGTTTCATATGTAGGCTACACTACCCAAGAAGTTGTGGTAGGGGATGCTACCACCATAAATGTCAGTCTGGAAAGTAATGCTAGCTTAGATGAAGTTGTAGTAGTGGCTTACGGTATTACACGAGAAAAGAAATCTTTGGGGTATGCGGTAAGCTCAACTTCTGAAAGAGATGTATCAAGGTTACTTTCTGGGAAGGCATCAGGTGTAGGTGTTTCTGGTAGCAGCGATGCACATCACATTGCAAACGATCCACAATCAGGTCAATTGACCGCGGCTGAGGTGAATGACCTTGAAAAGTGGGCCGAGTGGAAGAAGATCACTGCCTTTGGGGAAGCCAAAACGATTGCTGAGAAGTGGCAATTTGTTTTCGAGAATCGCTTACATATTCAGGTGAAAGATCGCTTCGGAAATCCTGCAAACAATACCAAGGTTACTTTATATAAAAACCGCATCCCAATGATGAAAGGTCGTACAGATGTATATGGCAATTTGATCCTCTTTAAAGGTGAGAAGACATCTAAAGACAATTTTATGGTTCAGGTATATCAAGGGAAGGAACTTCTTGGAAAATCAATTAGTAACGGCCAAAAAGATGTGTCTTTTATCTTAAAGAATGCGAAATCAAATAATGACATTGATATTATGTTTACGGTGGATGCAACGGGTTCTATGGGCGATGAAATAGCCTACCTAAAGTCTGAACTTAAAAATATAATGTCTCGTATTGATACAAGCATCGAACAAAAAAGAGTAGCGCTGACCTTTTATCGTGATCACGGGGATCAGTATGTAACAAGAGATTTTGATTTTGATAGTGATATCGATGCAGTAAAAGCTCATTTAGATGGTCAAAATGCTGGAGGAGGTGGTGATTACGAAGAAGCAGTAGAAGAAGCACTCCGAGTTTCTCTTGCTCAGTCTTGGAATGACCATGCTCGTAGTAAATTGATGTTCTTAATGCTTGATGCCCCACCTCATTTTACCGAGCAAAATGTAGCAATGATTAAGACTCAGATAAAAAAAGCACAGGAAAAAGGGATTCGAATCATCCCTGTAGTTGCCAGTGGAGCTAATAAAAATGTAGAATTCTTGATGCGCTTTTTTAGTGTCGCTACCAATGGCACCTATGTATTCTTAACAGATGACAGTGGTATTGGGAATTCTCATATTGAAGCCACCACAGAAGATTTTAAAGTTAAAAAATTGAATGATCTCATTGTGAGATTAATTGAAAAATATGCTGGAGTAACTGCTACAGCGGTTTAATTAGATTCGTTTGGTTGAGTGTGCGCCTTGTTCTATGGTTGGGACAAGGCGCTTTTTTTACATACTAAAAAGATTTACCGTGACTGAAGCAAGATCAGAGTCTGGAAATTTCCGGAATAAGGAAGCGTGAGGATGCAGTCCAGCCCCAGCTAATACTTTATGAAATACATCAACTTCCAATATAAATTGATCAGAATATCCATGGGTAGCATCGTAAGCCGTAGCTGCTGTTTGCCCTAAGTGTTCTGCGACGAGTTCAGGTTTGACGGTATGTAATTCTATGAGTAACAAGCCAAATCGTTTTACATAAGGAGCCCAGTTTTGAAAATGCTCAAGTAGGGAGGCTTCTACGTCATTATTGTTAAGGCGTTTTCCTTCAAAGGTGTATGCGCCTGTAGAAGTACTCTGACTTAAATTATGTTGTCCCGCTGGGGCTTTCCAAATGCGATTGTGATCTAAGAAAGAGCGCACATTTAGTAAATCTCCCAATGCTACATTATAGTTTTCGTTGAGGTCTTTGGCAAGGAGGTCAGGATCACCAATATCTCCCCATACGACTTTGGCCCAAATATCTGCCTGTATTAGGTTAGCTTTTGTAATACCAAGTGCCGCTTCATTATAATCGGCGCCAACTAGAATGAGAGGATGTTCATCGAGCATGGTTCCTCGAAGGGTTTGCTTTTCAATCACATCAAAAAGGTGAATAAGAAAGGCGCCGTTGCCACATCCCATGTCCAAAATACCCTTAGGTTGTTCTTCTATTGGTCTATTAAATAAATCAATAATAATCTGATCTACAATTTTGAAATAACTAGAGTGCGCACCGCCACTTCCCCAAACGTTCATCGCACGATCTACATGACCTTCCTGATTGCCATCTCCAGCAGCTTTAGCTGCCAATGGGTTTCCAAAAATAAGTTCGTCGAGTTTTCTTAATGTTGGGATATAGGAAACAGTAACTCCATAGGCACTTGCTCTTTTGGCAAAGAATAGACCTTTGTCTGTAAACTGATAGGTGCCTGCATTCTTTGTAAAAAGCTCAAAGTGAGTAAGTATATCTAAAAGCTGTTCAAAGCTAGCGGCGTCTTTGTGAAACTCCTCAGGTTTGAAACTCGCTTGCATGAAGTATTTATGGAACATCCCATTCATTGCCAGACGCACAAATGTAGGGCCAAGTATGATGCCTTCAATGTGCTTGAAAATGTGATCTCTAATGGCTAGACTCTCCGAATCTGTGGTATCTGGTAGGTCGTAGTTCCTTTTGATTTTGTGAAAGATGCCTTCTAATTTTTGAAAAGGTTCTTTCTCAAAATTGCGAAAGTGAAAGTTCGCTGAAAAACGCATTAGTTTTACTACATCTTCATACAGATAAAAATGGGAAAATGCCATCGCACTATTTCGCGAAAGCGTAAACCTTATTTCGTCCTTTTCGTTGTCTACATTTTGCACCAACCATCCTTGCGAACAGAGAATTCTAAGCGCAACATTGAGATATCCTTCATTGGCATTGAATTTTGTTGTGAGTTCGCTAAGCGTACAATCACCTTTCTCGAGCAAATAGTTAGTAACGCCTTTTGCATGCAATTCGTAGGCCGAGGGCGCTGTTACTATGCCGTCAAGATGTTTAAATAGGGTCGCACGATACTGTGCTTGTTCTGCTTTTGAAGTAGTCATGGTAGGATCGCTTTAGAATGGTTGGATTACAACGCTCCCACCAAGATAGCATTTCTTGTTAGATTTCTAAAACTACCTACTTTTTTAGGGGCGTTTGAAGAAGAGATGTCTGCCTTACTCTTTTTTCAGATCTATGGACTGCAGATACAGTTGCTCCACTTTCTCACGTGCCCATGGAGTTTTGCGAAGAAATTTTAAGCTAGATTTTACTGAAGGGTCCTTTTTAAAGCAATTGATATCTACTTGATAGCTCAGCTCTTTCCAGCCGTATTTGTCGGATAAGAATTCAACAATATCGGCGAGTTTAACGCCATGTAACGGATTATTAGGTTGACTCATGTATTAATTATTATGACTTGGTACGAGTCCGCGAAGCCCCATATCAACAATGGACTCTGCTCCGGAAGTGGTGACATCCCAGTTATTATTTCCATTGGTATCTATCCACTCAAAACTCTTATTGGTCGATAGCGACAAAGTTACAGTAATGTCTTCAGTTTCATTGCCTGTGACTACCAAATTAGATGCAAATTTACCCGTTACCACACAAGAGCCTGCAGGAATAGGAGAAGAGTCGAATAGGGGATTTGGGACGGTGGTGGCTCCTTCGGGAGCAAGGCCCGTTTGTACGATGCCATTAGTTTCAAAACCCCAATAGCCTTGTCGTCTATTTTCATTGACGGTTACACTTTCGTTTTTGATGGTATAGGATTGCAAATAGGTGTCAAAACCTACAAAACTAGCTACGGTACCGGTGAGCGGAGTCCCATTAAATGAGAAATCGATATCATAGTTTTGGTAGGAAAGTGAAAGCCGAACCCACTCATAATTACCTGCAGCAATTTCATTTATGGGAATCGTCAAAAATACTGCGCCCGGTTGCACAACAGTTGCCTGATCAAAATCAATAGCTGAACTGCCACCTGCTTGTGTTTCGGGAGCATTGTATAGAATTTCCCCTTGCCCTAATAAGGTGTTTGCCGATGGCGATAGTTCGAGATAATGTGCAGAAATCCTATTAAAACTGGGATCCTGCCCAGCATGACCAGCGGGAAGTGGAGTAGGCTGACCCGTATTGCCAAGCCTTGGCTGGGTTGGGTCTACATTAAGCTTAATAATAAGATTGGCAGTGCTTGCGCTTGCATCGTCATCGGTTGCATTGGCAGAATCATCTGAACTACAAGAGATACAAAAAGAAAAAAGTACAATATATACAGTTAGGAATGTAGAAGATTTCATGATATAAGGGGGTTATATATGAATAACAGCGAAAGTATGTTTTTTAGTATAAAGGTTTTGAAAATTCCAAATTCCAAATTCCAAATTCCAAATTCCAAATTCCAAACTCCAAATTCCAAATCAAAAACATCCATCTACCGACGATGGCTGTAGGCAGTAAGCAATATGCCGTAGGCTCACTAGTATTATCTTCATAATTCGTACAAAAATCTAATATCTCCCCTTCAAAAGGTGAAGGTCTTAGTATATACTAAGTTGTTATGATATTAGAAATACCAAAATACCAAAATACCAACCTACCAACATACCAACGTACCCAACTACCCTCGTGCTTCCACTGCGGTTTTAATATCTTGTAGGTCTTGTTGAAGAACTTTTTTCATTGATTTTTTTATCAATCTAGACATCAGTCCGTTCATGATTTTGGCTCCAGTAGAAATGGCAGTCGCTTCAAAGGTCATCCTGAGAAGGGATTGATTATTATGTTCTTCAATAGTAAAGGTTGAAAGGTATTTAGAGCCATGACTATGGGCCGCAGCTTTATAATATTTGTTCTCTACCGCTTCGGAAATCCACATAGTTACATAGTCTAATTTACCGAACATTTTTCTGCCTTCCCTCCACTTAAAACCAACAAAACCAGTCTCTGGTTTGTTGATGACTTCAACACTTTCGATTCCGCTTATGGTTTGTTGGGCGTTTTCTATATCAGTGATTATTGCCCAAACAGCCGACTTGCTTGCGGCTATTTGTATTTCTTCAGAAATGGTCATTGGTTCTTAATTTAATTAAACGTGTTGATCGATTAATATGGGATTTCCATCAGGATCAATGAGAACGATGCTTCCAGGGCCTTTAGATCCAGCCTCGGGTTCTCTTTCAAGTTTCATTCCCTTTGATAGAAGGTCTTTTTGTATGGTACGTACATCGTCGAAATTGTCTAAAGGATCTGCATTCTCATCCCAGCCGGGATTAAACGTCAGGATATTTTCGTCAAACATGCCTTGAAAAAGCCCTACGAGAGCGTTTCCATTTTTCATGATGAGGTAGTTCATTTTTAGATCTCCCGCAAAGGCAGAAAAGCCGAGCTTTTCATAGAATTCTTTTGAGATTTCAAGATCTTTTACACTGAGGCTTACTGAAAATGCGCCGAGTTTCATAGGCTATCTTTTTAGTGGTTATTTATGCATCGATTTGTTTCCAAATGCCTGCTTTGTCTTCCTAAAGATACTGAAAAGGTGAAATAAGTTTGCAACAGGGTTTTTGCTAGAAATTTTAGACTTAATATTTTATCCAATCTTGCTATTGGAGCTTGGTGCTTCTCCTTATTTTTGTGCTTCGAATGCAAAGAACAACTCAATCCTATAAAACCGAAAATCTGCAGCATTGCAAGCAACAACTGCTGCAATGGGCGCAAACCTTCGAGGATGTAGTGTGGCTTGATAGCAATAGTTATGATGGGCAGCGATATCCAGAATTTGAAGGTATACTTGCTGTAGATGCATTTACCAGTATTCAGACGTCCTATGAAGGTGCCTTTGATCGTTTGGAAGAATACCAACAGATGACAGCGGATTGGATTTTTGGCTATTTAGGCTATGATCTTAAGAATGATACCGAGCGATTGACTTCTAAAAATAGTGATGGCCTTGGGTTTCCCGACCTGCATTTCTTTCAACCGAAGAAAATTTTCCTGCTTAAAGGAAACACCATAGAGTTGCTTTATTTAGGAATGGTGGATGATGAAATAGAAGAAGACTGGAAGGCGATCCAAGAGATCCAGTTTCCAATTCTAGATACTGAGCATGCCACTTCAAATTCCCTTTCTATCAAACTTAAAATTCATAAAGAGGCATATAAAGAAAAGGTGCGAACTATGTTGCATCACATTCATCGTGGCGACATTTATGAGGCCAATTTATGCCAGGAGTTTTATGCGCATGGCAGTATTGACCCTTTGCAAACCTATACAAACCTGAACGCTATTAGTTCGCCACCATTTGCGACCTTCCTGAAAATGGATACTCACTATCTACTTTCGGCAACGCCCGAGCGATATTTGAAGAAAATAGGCGATAAGATTATTAGTCAGCCCATAAAAGGAACCGCTGCTAGAGGAAAGAATGATTTGGAGGATTCCGCTTTCGCGAAAGCGCTCTCTATAGACTCTAAAGAGCGATCAGAAAATATAATGATTGTCGATCTCGTGCGTAACGACCTATCGCGTACCGCGAAAAAGGGAAGTGTGACGGTAGAAGAATTATGTGAGGTGTATGTCTTTAAGCAGGTCCATCATATGATCTCTACCATTGTATCTGAGATCGGAGTAGGTATTTCTCCAGTAGATGTGATTCGATCAACTTTCCCTATGGGCAGTATGACGGGCGCTCCTAAGGTGAGTGCCATGAAAATCATTGAAGAGTTGGAAGAGAGCAAACGCGGATTGTATAGCGGGGCAGTGGGGTATTTTAAACCGGAGGGAGATTTTGACTTTAATGTAATCATTCGAAGTATATTATATAATGAGATGGAGGGCTATATTTCGTACTCTGTAGGTGGTGCTATTACAGCTCAATCGGATCCAGATAAAGAATATGCCGAGTGTCTATTGAAGGCACGTGCAATGCGTGACGTTTTGGAAGGGAATTCCTAAGCGGATTTTGTATTTTTGCATTCTTAAATTAAAGTATTTCTAGCTTTAAGAGCTTTATATATTTCAATTAATAACAAATAAGCATACAATGAGCGACGATAAAAAAATCATATTCTCCATGTCTGGAGTTTCCAAGACATATCCAGGAGCCCAAACGCCTGTTTTAAAGAAAATATACCTCAGTTTTTTCTACGGAGCCAAAATTGGAATCTTAGGATTGAACGGTTCTGGTAAATCTACTTTAATGAAGATTATTGCCGGGATAGAAAAGAACTTTCAAGGAGAAGTAACTTATGATAAGGAGTTTACTACAGGCTACTTAGAACAAGAGCCTAAATTAGACCCAGAGAAAACAGTACTTGAAATTGTTAAAGAAGGTGCAGCCGAAACTGTTGCGATTCTTGATGAGTACAATAAAATTAATGATTCTTTCGGCCTGGAGGAAGTGTATAGTGATGCCGATAAGATGGAGAAGCTCATGGCGAGACAGGCTGTGTTACAAGATGAAATTGACGCTAGAGGAGCTTGGGAACTAGACACCAAGCTGGAGATAGCAATGGACGCCCTAAGAACACCTCCAGGAGATCAAAAGGTAGGTGTGTTATCAGGAGGAGAGAAAAGACGTGTAGCGCTTTGTCGTTTGTTATTGCAAGAGCCAGATGTTTTGCTACTTGATGAGCCTACGAACCACTTGGATGCAGAATCAGTACACTGGTTAGAGCACCACTTGGCACAATACAAAGGGACTGTAATTGCAGTAACGCATGATAGATATTTCTTAGATAATGTTGCTGGTTGGATTTTAGAGTTGGATCGCGGGGAAGGAATTCCATGGAAAGGAAACTATTCGTCTTGGTTAGATCAAAAGTCTAAGCGTATGGCGCAAGAAAGCAAAGTAGCTTCTAAACGTCAAAAAACATTAGAACGCGAATTAGAATGGGTACGTCAGGGAGCCAAAGGCCGCCAGACAAAGCAGAAAGCGCGTTTGAAGAATTATGACAAGTTAATGAGTCAAGATCAAAAGCAAATTGACGAAAAGCTTGAGATCTATATCCCAAACGGGCCTCGATTAGGTACCAATGTGATTGAAGCAAAAGGAGTGAGTAAGGCTTTTGGCGATAAGTTATTATATGAAGATTTAAACTTCAACCTCCCACAAGCGGGAATTGTAGGAATTATTGGTCCTAACGGAGCAGGTAAGACGACCATTTTTAAAATGATCATGGGGGAGGAAAAAGCCGATAAAGGGACTTTTACAGTAGGAGAAACAGCTAAGATTGCTTATGTAGATCAGAGTCATAGTAATATTGACCCTGAGAAAACTATTTGGCAGAATTTTTCTGATGAGCAGGATCTCATCATGATGGGAGGGAAGGAAGTAAATTCTAGAGCCTACCTAAGCCGTTTTAATTTTAGCGGAAGCGAGCAAAACAAAAAAGTTGCGACACTTTCTGGAGGGGAACGTAACCGTTTACATCTCGCAATGACTTTGAAGGAAGAAGGAAACGTATTATTACTCGATGAGCCTACCAATGATCTTGACGTAAATACTTTGAGAGCCTTAGAAGAAGGTTTAGAGAATTTTGCGGGTTGTGCTGTAGTTATTAGTCACGACCGTTGGTTCTTAGATCGTATTTGTACGCATATTCTCGCCTTTGAGGGAGATAGTCAGGTATACTTTTTTGAAGGAAGTTTCTCAGATTATGAAGAGAATAAGAAACAACGTCTCGGTGGAGATTTAATGCCAAAACGTA
The DNA here is from genome assembly GCA_963974305.1 of uncultured bacterium. Lineage (GTDB taxonomy): Bacteria > Bacteroidota > Bacteroidia > Flavobacteriales > Flavobacteriaceae > Dokdonia. The sequence continues at coordinate 6,215 of CAXBCS010000055.1, read as the reverse complement.
TCAAATATAAGAAGCTCGTGCGTTAACAAACGATCTTTTAAAGAAGCCTCAAATAACAGCGTTGTTTGGGGCTTTTTTTATGGACAAACTTTAGTACCTTTAAGTATGGACCGCACACTACAACTCGATAAGATAAAAGCCATTGCATTTGATGCAGATGACACGCTTTGGATTAATGAAACTTTCTTTAGAGATGCTGAAGATCAGTTCTGTGCTCTTTTAACAGATTACTTGCCTTATGAGGAGTGCCACAAGCGATTGTTTGAAATGGAGATGCGCAATTTACCCTTGTATGGCTATGGCATCAAACCCTTTGCCTTATCTCTAGTAGAGGCCGCTATTGAAATTTCAGAAGGGCAAGTCAGCATTGAAATAATTGAACAATTAATAGCATTGGGGAAGGAGATGCTCGCAGCTCCGGTTGAACTAATTGATGGGATTGGAATGGTGTTGGATACGCTTTCGCGAAAGGGATTAAAGTTAGTAGTTGCTACAAAAGGAGATTTGCTGGATCAGGAACGTAAACTTGAACGTTCTGGGCTCACTAAGTATTTTCATCACATTGAAGTGATGTCAGATAAGCAAGCAGCAAATTATCAGAAACTAATTAATCATTTAGATGTACAACCCAATGAATTTTTGATGGTGGGAAATTCGCTTAAATCAGATATTTTACCGGTTTTAGACATGGGAGGCACGGCTTTTCATGTTCCTTTCCATACGACTTGGGTTCATGAGCAAATTGATCATGAGATTGAACATGACAACTTTAGAGCTTTTACTCAAGTGAGTGAAATCCTGCCGCACTTTGAAAGCTAGGTTTTCTTTTTTTTACTTTTCTTGGCGAGTGGGTTAAAAGCAAGTGCTTTGTCAATCCAAAATTCTAAGTGATCATCATCTTCAGTGCCATCGGGATAGATAAACACAAAGCCTCGCATAACGGTACCGGTGAAATTCATTTGCCGTGCGCCAGTTTCAATAAGAGCCGCTTCATAGGCTTCTTTTCCAATCCTAGCCATAAGACGGTCTTCTCCCGTTTCTCGATCTTGATCGGCGCCAATGCACATTTTTTCATCTACCATAAAAATGAGTCCGCCCATCATTTTCTTTTCGGTGAAAGCTACTTTTCGCGAAAGCAAAATCCTCTTTATTCTATCGGCAAAATATGCATCATATGCCATCTTAGTTTTGTTTATGATTTCATGTGTATAGTTTTCATCAAAAAACAACAATCTATGCAGCGCCTACATCGGTAGGAAGCTTTCCAATGGGAATTCCAGCCACAAGCAATTGCGAATACTCTATTGTAACACCTTAAATATATAAATAATAAGCCCAAAAGATTCACTGATCTTTCGGGCTTATGCTCCAAGTGTTAATATCTTAATTGACGTATTTCTTTGTCATAAAGAAACCTGTCATCAATCCGGTACCTGCCATTAAAAAGATAAGTCCTGGATACAAGGCATCGTTATAGAAGCCTAGGCTTTCTTGAATAAAAAGGGCGACAAGAATGCCAACACCAATCCCCATTAATAATAAGGCAATGTTTAATACAAGGACCTTCCAAACTGGTGGAGTCTCTCTTGATTGCTTAAAAATCCCTGCATCCATTCCTTTTTCGATAAGGGCAAGGCGCTCTTTATTTCGTGTAGAGTAGTGCAGATAAGCGATTCCAAAAAAGACTAAGAATAAACAGACAAATACTAAAATTTCTCCTCCCATAATGATTGTTTTTTAATTGATTTAATTGTGTTATACACCCTTAAGACGGGAGAACTTGGTAAAGGGTTACAGTTTAAGGGATATATTATACATTTTAATAGAAACTAGAAATTATATATACAAGAAGGCCAACATAGCATAATACTATATTGGCCTTCTTCTGTCTGGGGGGGACATTAATTATTGCTTCTTAGGCAATTTTCTCTAGTGACTTAGCCAAGTCTAATGTCGACTTAATTTTTTGGCATTGGTCCACGTGTAGTGAATTGAGTTTGCCAGGAAATTTGTTTGAATTAATTTGAGACTCGTATTCAGAAACACTAGCCTTTTCTCCACGGATACATTCTTCAAGAATGGCTTCATCTGTATCAGATGCAACGGCTGTTTTAACATCAATCCATGTTCTATGGGCAGCTGCTAATATAGATCCGCTATCTGCTGGAGTTTCGTTCATAGATCGTAATTCCTGATCAATTTCTGTTGCAAAATGACTTCGTTGAGCCGCTTGATTGGAAAGGGCGGACATAGTGAGCCACCTCGAGCGGATGAAAGTGAGCATAGTAAACTATATAAAAACAAAATAGCCCGAAATGAATCGAGCTATGGAGTTAATTATTGAGTGTCTTTTTAAAAATTAAGACCGAAGCTAAAGGAAAATCGAAGCCCTTCACTACTGTTAAATAAATTAAATGTACCCTTTATAGAATCTGCTGCTGCAACCCAGAAGCCTCCTCCATAATCGCTATGCCATTTATCCGAATTGTTGTCATCAATCCAAACTCTTCCGATATCTCCACCTACAAATAAGCCTATTTGGAGAGGCAAAGTTGCCGTTTTAAAAGATTCAAAGGCATATCTTAAATCTGCGCTACCAACGAGAGAGCTTTGGCCAGTAAACCGTTCATTCCTAAATCCTCTTAAGCCATTAGTGCCTCCTATATTTGCAGCTTGATAAAAAAGTACGTTATTCCCAAAACGGAATTGAGAACGGAGATCAGTTTTTAATACTAATTTCCTATTGGTAATAAGAGCATTGTAAAAACCGAGATGTGTGTCGAGGTAGGCAAAGGTATTTTTAACTTCACTGGGTTCTGTTTTTACACCTGTATTTAAATTAAAAACCATTCCTCTAGTAGGGACCACTTTATGGTCAGAACTTATATAATTAAAACTTCCATTTAAGGAGCTAAAAAAGCGTCTTACAAATAGATTGTCTGAGGTACTTGCATCATTTAATTCAGTGATAAAACGATCTTGGGTATTACCAATCTTTATACCTTCTAATTTTATATTGAAACTAAAATCACTTCCAAAATCTCCTCTCTTTAACAACCCAACACTGGCCGCATAGATGCTTGTTTTTACTCTGTTATAGTCGAAATCGTCGTCATTGTTAATTGATTCATTTCCAAAACCAAAGAAATTGTTAGAATAGTTATCTGAGGTCAAAAGACCATCTACCTTCAAATTCCAGTCGCCAAAGGTATTGGCAAACTCGCCTGTATAACCAATACTAAAACCATTGGTAGCAAAGTAGTATTTCGCTTTAAAGCCATGTTGCTGTGAAAATGGATTACGGTTGAAACCCTTGGTGGTTGATAATTTACTAATACCCAATAAAAAACCATCATCTGGATTATAGCCTAAGCTTGGAGTAATGGATCCAGCCTTGACAATATTCTTGTTAAAATCGAAAAGATTATTGGTATAGATATCTGTAAAGTCAATTTTAGCTCCATTGTTCTCTTCGATGGTATTCGCCTTACTTTTATGATCATATACTCTTACACGTCTTCCATTTTTTATTCTATAGGTATCGTTTTCCTGCCCACCTATGATTCTAATAAAAATTGGATTATTTGCTCTTCCCTTTACTTCAAAAATGTCTTTATCATCCAAACCATAAATCCAAAGTTCTTGGGTGATAGTTTTACTGTAGGTTTTATCTAATATTTGCTCTCCTTTTTCGCCATCAATAATTCGATAAATTTTGACGTTCGTTTGATTATTTCCAATTCTAGTAATTTCTATAAAGTCATCTTTATCTGTGCCAGTAAGAATAACGAGCTCATTAAGATATTTATAATAACGCTCGGCTATGTCCTTTAAATTCCCTCGTCTTCCTTTTAATGATGCTTGAATTTCTACAAGAGACTCATCCTGAACTTCTTCAGGAATTTTTGAAAAAGCAAGGCGGATAACTTCGTCGGTGATATTTTTTTGTAAGAATTCAGCCTGCTCCAACCACACATCCATTCCCGATTGTTGAATAAGGACTTTATCCAATTTAATACCTGCTCGATTCATCCATTTGATATCCTTGAGTTCTGCATCATACACTTGGAGTTGTTTTGTCGATCCAGACATTACCCTCATAATATCCAATAATGCTCCATCAAAATTTGAGAATACCTGGTCTCGATCTCGAGGAATAGGTCTAAATAATTTATCGCCATTTTCTTGATTAAATTGTGCCCAGCGCCATTGATCTTGATGTCTATCCCAATCGCCTAAGAGCATGTCAAATAAACGAGCCCTAATAAAGGAGACTTCATCAATTTTATATTTTTCATCCTCTCTAATTTTAGAAATGATATCATGAGTGCTTTCTAGGTCGTCTGCATATCCGAAATTTCTTTCATCTGAGTAGTTTTCTTCAGGTCGCTCCTCAATCATGTATAATTCGTCACCATAGTTTACATTATAATCCCCTAATTCTTTGTGTTTTGGAATGTAGAATAATTTAGGATTGGTGTGATACACCTCTGCGGCATTTGATAAATCAGGAACGACAAAGAATGCAAAAGGATGTGCAGCTGTATAGAAATCTAAAATTAAATCCTCTACATATGTTCTATCAAAATCATCATCTACATAGGTGTTTTTAAAAAGTACCGTCTGAAGATATTGGGTTGCACTTTTCCTCAGGGCTCTCATATTTAATTCTCTCCCATCTTTTGTTCTTAATCTCAGTGAGCGCGTTTGATGTCCACCACCCATTCTTATAACCTCAAGACCTCCATATAAGGTGTCTAAAGTTGCCACGGGTACTTTTATCTTGGTACTATATAATTCTCGATAACGATCCCCTAAAAGCACTTCGTAGAAGTCTGATTTTTCAGTTTCTTCTTTGGTATAAATAGATGCTTCGGTTATTGTAGGAAAACTACTAGCCAATGAATCTACATTAAATACTTCTTTGGTTCTCTTTAAAACTTCTTTCCTATATAATAATTTAGGTTCTCCTTCTTTATCTCCATAAAAACTTACCCACGTACTTCCATCCATATAATGGGTTAGACTAGCAAAACCTTGCCTTCCAGTTGCAAAAAGGCCGTTATTACTCAATGCGGCGCCAGCTTCTTTTGCACCTGAACCAGAAACTATTTGCTTAATGCCTTCATTCTCTATATACTGTAAGGTATGTTCGTGACCTGATGCAAAGATGACATTGTTGTATTCGATAGCAATGGTTTCTATGCGTTGCATCAATTCATTATACCTTTCATTATATCTATCCTGTATGGAAACCCCGCCTTGTGTTCTTACTTGGGTAAGAAGGGAAGCAATAATTGGTACTGGTGTTTTCTTTTGAGTGGGGTAAATGTGTTTTTTTGCATGAAAAAACCCACCATGAACCCCGTTTGTATACATAGGGTGATGCATGGCAACAATTACAAATTTATTCTGAGCCTTTTTCAACTCACCTTCTAATTCCTCTAAAAATCGTTCTCTCGTTTTTATTGGACATTTATCATTTACTGTAGGGTGATTGTTCCAGTTTTCGAGATACCATTGCGTATCTAAATTAATCAATTGAATATCTTCTCCTACATCTATACTTTCAATAGGACAACCATTTTCAGGAGAGTAGGTGTTTTTACCTAAGGCATCCTCAACAAACTTCTCCTCTAATTTTAGACCTTTTAATCCATCGGCGTACCAATCGTGATTGCCTGGAATGAAAATGGACTTACCTTTAAAATCCTTTACAGATTCAAATTGGTCATTCAGAGCCTTTTCTGCTTTAGCTCTTCCTTCCTCATTTTCTTTGGGTAAGCCAGCAGGATAGATATTATCCCCAAGAAAGATTGCATAATCATCTTCGGTCCCGTTTAAGGAAATAAATTTTTGAAAAATACTTAGCCCTTTAGAAAGCCCTACAACAGGTGGTTTTCCGGCATCACCGATTAGGTAAAAAGTGCGGTCAACTTCTTTAGCAGGTAATGAACCAAAACTATCCGATTGATCTCTATATTGAGCGTCATAAGATGCACAGCTATTGAAAAAAGCGCATATAATAACGATTAAGATTACTTTATTTTTAAACATATAACACTTTTTTGGTCTATATTTAGGTCATTAGGAAACGACTAATTTATTTCTTTTTTACTATGAGCTCCATTATTGATACTTCCAAAAAATACATAAAAGAATTTTTGAATGTCCGTATAAATTCCTAATTATAGGAATATTTCTTAATTTAGCTG
>CAXBCS010000054.1:0-23187 GCA_963974305.1 uncultured bacterium | reverse complement strand
CGATTTGAACTACTTTCTCGTCTTCGATTCGTGTCGCGCCCAAAGAGCATTCCACAAAACACTGAGTCGAGTAGTTCTTATCACTACGCTCACTGATCCGAATATTCGGAGAACCATTCATAGCAAGACCAATTCCTGATTTCGCCCAAGCAAAACAACTTCTAATGTTTCCAGTTTTTGCAAGACGAGTTGAAATGATGAATTTGAAGCCGCACCAAGTATCCAGTTCAGCCGACATTAATGCCCGGACACTGTTAAAATCCACACTTGTATTAGTAGTAACACTCAACAATGCTTCCAACTGGTCAGGGCCAACTACTACATACATTGGCTCTTCGCCTGGATCAACATCGTTGTTAAGAAGAATCTTCTTAGCATTCAACAATTTTGCTAATGTTAAATCGGCTGATCCATGTGCAATTTGCTGTCCAGACGGAAGGGCAACCGTAGAAGCAGAATCAGAGGAATTGATACTATAGGCATTCCCTAAAGCTGCCGCGATAATAATGTCGTCCTTCTGGCGATTCATTGCCGCCGTCAATTGCTTCATTGTCGGTGACGTTGGATCTTTAGCCATCTTCACACGATCAGGATTGTCGATTAAATCAACCGCCCTGTAAGTGTTAAAACTAACGCGTCGCCTTGAAAAAGGTACTTCCGTTAACGGAGTATCTTCGTGACGACTGACAGATTGCACCATGCTTCAATTTGTTATCGCTGGTTTTCTATTTCCAGCTTCTTGATGTTGCCACCAAGTTCAGGTCATATCATGCCTTTCGGCTGGGACATTTATGGGTATTATATTTATTCAACCCTGACCGTCACACACGCCCAACGAGCCTTTCGTAATCTCGTTTGCTGGCTCGGTATTGTCCACGAGGGAGTTCCACCGAATTAGCCCCATTTTCCACATAAGCCTTTTAATTCAAAGACTTATGCGCCGCAAGTGTTTACGGTGTCCATTCTGTCAAACATAAATTGCTTTGCGTCGTTAACCTGTTCATAGCGTACAGCCCCACCCAACTTGGATTGCTTTTGACTCGCCAAGTGTATGAAGTTGTCACTAAAAGAGGTTTCAAACGCCTTATTAATTTGATTAGACATTTTACTCTCCTAATTATTAAATATTGAACGGAGAGTTATCCACCATAGGACTCTCCTGGTTTTCAGAACATGCCTGATCCTTTCGGATTACCAGGACGAGAAATTAATAAGAAACAATTGTCCGCTAGGCGGGTTGTTTCTCTGGGAATACGGAAGGGAGTTTCTTTTTCTTTTTTCCCTTCTTTATAGGCACAATCTCTGGCGCTGGTTCTGCGTATGTGCCTGCTTTAAAAAAATAGCAGTTACGCAATTCCTCTGCCTCAACTGATGCCTTGTACTCCATGCAAACTTGCGTTTGCGGAACGAGATGAATGCAGTCGATACACTTTATATCTTTGTGTATTGGCATTATTCATCTCCATGAATCGTGTTATTCCATCGATCCAGCATCTTGACCACCTCGTTATGGCGGGGATGCGACTCGCTGAAATACGCTTTATAGTCATCACTTTCTGTATCTCTATAGAAAGCGTCTTTAGCTCTCTGTGCAGAATCTGGATCAGTGAATGCATTGATCTTGGGATCACCTAAATGTTTCGCTTCGCCAAAATCCTTTGTGATCTTATCCAGAAACTTAGCGACATGAGGATCATTACCGAAACCCGATGTCTCCAGATATTGTTTTTCCTCACCGCTGGCATACTGATCAACTAATCGTTGAATGCCTGACAACTTTTCTTCGTACTGTCTGCCCCAATCGGCTCGAAGCTCTATCTCGGCTTTCTGTATATTATTTTCCTGTGCGACTTGATGCTGCACAAACATATCTTTACTTTGTGCGTTGTACCAACCGTACAGATCGTTAACCTGTTTGCTATTCAAACCCATGCCATGAGCTTTCTTTAAAAACTCACCTTCCATATGTTCGTCATAGTTCATCCCATCTGGGATTTCTGGCTTTTCAAAATCGTACTCGTCGGGCGTGTCAGGTCTTCCCAACTTGGCATAGTATCTTTCAACCTCTTCTGCCGTTGCGTTCTCCCCTGGGATTTTGATCGTGCCGTCGAAATACTTTTCAAGATGCACATATCCTTTCGCAAGCGCATCGACATCCTTGAATTTCTCAAGAGTTTTAACCCCTTGCAAATCGTCGGGCAAACCATCCCGCCATGTTTCTTCCTTCTGTTCTTCTGCTTGTGGCTCAACTTCGGGTGTTTCTGCTTCCGTTTCGACTACCTCTTCCGAGGTTGCAGTCATCTCGTCGCTCATAAGTCCTTTCCTTTAGTTTTCCAGTAGTCCAGGTTATTTTTGATCTGCAAAAACACCGCCCGACATCCTTCATTGTAGGCCGTTGTTTCTGGCTCTCCTGGGACAAAACTGGATGTGTTATTGTATTGATTTTCCAACCACTCAAACACTAACCCCCCGTCGCCACTTGTAAATGTATTATGAAAAGCGCTTGCTATCTGTCGTTCAGTTAGTTCCTGTGAACTGCTGGACGAGCGCTTGTTTGTCTTCTTCACTTAAATTCGCTGCTCCATCTTGCATAACTTTCATTGCTGGCGCTGCTTTACCCGCAGACTCTGCCATAGCACCCATCTTCTGCATTTGTTCTGCTTGAGCTTGTTTCTTCTGCTCACGCTCAACGTCTTCTTCCATTTGTGCGCTACCCTTGACGACTGATTTAGGAACACCTAAGACAGGCGCAATGATTCTTCCGGCTGCCATCAAGTCAGGTAACTGTAATACTCTTGGATCAATCTGTCCGAATTGTGCAATCAAACTAATCCAGTTCTGTATCGATTCAACTTCCACCATCTTTTGAGATCGTGCCAGTTGTCCAACATACTCAATATCAATAGTATCTAAGTCTTGAATTTCTGGAGGTGGAGGAGGAATTGCTTTCGTTCTATACATGATCCCTACCGTTCTGTTTAGCATTGGCGATAACACTTCCGATTCAAACCTTGAGATTGTCGGGCCAAGCAGTCGTTCCATCTCTGAACGCAAAACAGAAACTTCTGAAGCTGTCATCTGTTTTGTTCTTGGAATATTTAATTGATCTGTCAAATAGATGTCACGAATGGATTGTTTTAAATCATTTGCTTTCAATGAAGATAAATCCAGGCGTAGTTCTGTCGGTAATGTTCTTACATCATTAGGATTGCGTGAGTAGATAATTGAATTGCTTCCAAGCTTTACCGTTCCGATAAATCCATCTTCAGGAGCTAAGATAGGAGGATTGACTGCTTTCTCCAAACCTATCAATTCTAATTTACGCAACTGGTTGAGTGATTTAATATCATCGAGCGCAATCGCAGCAGGGCCACGCCCTCTCGTTTCGCCAGAGGCTTTATCCCATCTGCCAACCATATAAGGAAATTCTTTATAACCGCGTTCATCCACCACAAGATGTTGATCAACTAATATATCAACGGATGCAAAAGGGAAATTAACCTTAGAACTTAAATCTTTAGTGGGGGCAACGACTCTTAAAAAATTGAACTTATCATCGGGAGTTTCTTTTAATGATTTGGCAATAACACCAGGAACAGTCCCGCCAGGGAATCTTTGCATATACTGCCGTGCCGTTAACTCATATTCACGCATTACGGTGTCAACACCACCAGCATCATCTTCGGCAAATACATAAGACGAAATTGGCAATGCTCTAAAAGTCAACCCGTTGAAACCTTTCTGCTTCATTTCTGCTTCTTCAACATACAAGCAGATCGTCGCAAAGGAATTAAAATCAAGATAAATCTCATTGACCACTGGATAAAAATTACTCTGATCGAGTGCGTAGCGCACTCCGTCTTCAACCGTCTTAAACCAATTCATCACGTTTTGATTAGAGTTGAACTGATTGTAGGGGGATGATTCTGGAATCTTAAAGCCAAACCATTTAATTGCTTTTGGCGTTAAAGTATCTGCCATCACCAATGCTAATGTATTAGCAGCATGGGGCGCAGTCGAATCATAATGCTTGTGCCGAATGACTCCAGGGGTACGACTTTCCTCTGAGGTTTGTTTGCGAGGACGAATATAGTCCACAACATCCCTGTAAAAACTATCCCAGAGATTGCGATCTTCTTTTAGTGTTTCATTACGTTTCAGTAAGCTCTTCGCGTTGACTGCCATTTAGTATCCGCCTAATTTTTGCTTTGAAGTTGTACTATCCTCTTCTAATCCAGCCGCGCCCCCTTCATTCGTGATCAATGAAGCTCTGCCACGTTTTCTTTTGGCTGCCTCGTCGGCACGGGCTTTCACTGCTTTTTCTTCCGCCGCAATACTCGGATCTGGTAACGGCGGGGGAGCAGCAGGCATCGGAGGCATTGCAGGCGCTCCGCCAAAGCATCCCGTCACTATAAAATCAAATAAGTTCATCAATAACCTCCCAGCGTTTTCTTTTGACCCGAAGCATCATCACCTAATCCAGAAGCCCCCCCTTTATTCATAATCAAAGAACTTCTACCGCGCTTTTTATTTTCTGCTTCCTTCTGTCTCATTGACGCTGAGTTATCCACTGGCGCAGGCGCAGGCTTGGTAGAGGGAGGCGCATATGCTGGTCTTGGCGGAGGTGCGCCACCCATGATTGTGAAATAGGTATCAAGAATATTCATTAGAAAATATCAAACTCCTGTTCAGCTACGGTTTGTAATGCTGATGTCCTGGGTGATCTATAATCCATTGCCAACTGCATGAACGCATCAGCGCCATGTGATGCCCAGTTATGAACTGGATTTTTCTTATAAACTCCCAACTTGTCATCAAACTCTTTATGGTAATTGCGTAACGACGAAATCAACTTCTCGCATTTTGTCTTGTCAAACCAACACTTGGAAATTATTTGCCGTCCCTGCTCGATGGCTTCTTCTTTTGCTCGGACTTTTTTACCGACTGTAAAAATGATTCCCAGACTCCGTGCCGTATCACGACGGCTTTTGCCTGTAGTAAGCTCTCTAACTTCAATGTCCCACGGCGCGTGATGCGCTCCATAAACATAAGGCTTCGATTTAAGCACGTTGATAAAGTGTGGTAACCCTTCACCGCTTGCCTCGTAGTAATCAATGATGCGAATCTCGTTTCCTACTGTCTGGTAAAATACAATTGCTGTTGCATCATCTATTCCAAGATCCCATGCGGTCTGCACATCTATCTTGGATTCCCACGGTATATTTAAAAAACGTCCATCATCCTCCGCTCGTGTCATCTCTCTGGCAAAGTACGCTCCAGGGATTGCCGCATGGAAGCTACAGAAATACTCTTGCTGAATCATCTCCGGTGAAAGTCCTTCACGCTCCTCATCGATAATATCTTCCGGGCTTACCACTGGCGTTCCATCTTCACCCAGTGAATCACGCCTGGTATCATTCACTGTTAACCGTGAACAAAACCATTGATCATTTTTATCTGCCATTTCATACATCTTATGACCATGATTCTGACCACGAGGTGTATAAATAAATAAAGCCCATCCGCCATTCTCTCTGACAATAGGGCGCATTAAATCCCAAGCTTTCGGTGTCATAATCGGATACTCGGAAAAGATCAGCCCGACGGGATTTGTTCCGACGAGCCAATCCAACCCCATGTCAGTTCCGACCAACTGATAGATACTCCCATTAGAAAGAGTTACCTTCATATCCGTTTCATTCTTGCTCTTGATCAATTCCTTTGGGAAATGATCCATCACCTTCAAGCCATCTTTATCTATGCCATCCCATATAGCCTTTCTTGCTTGCCTAGCTGTTGGGAACAAATGGTAATACTGCCCGACTCTTTGAAACATTTCTTTGACACATAAATTTAAAGCTGTTTTGTCTTTTCCAGCCCTACGATGCCACACGAGTACAGCCCGTTTGATTCCATCATCAAACGCCCTAAACAGAGGGAGTTGGTATTGCCTCGGTGTAAATTTGTGTGGTAGTGTCAGGATCGCCATTATAATTTACGATGTTTACTTGAACTTTTAAGCCTACGTCGTTCTCTTCTTTCTGCGCTAATTTTGCGTACCATCCAAAAAGTTCTCTTCGATTTCTATCAGAAGATCTTGCCCAGGCGGTAAGCTCTTCCACTCCGCCAATGTTAGCAACTGCCTTCTTGATCGTTCCAGCAACTCCAAGGTCTTCAGTTTCCTGAACAGCTTGCTTCTGCTCGGCGACAGTTCTGATTCCCAACGCTTTGTTCGTTTTGTCGAATGCGGCACGTTCTGTCTCGCTCATGTTGTTCAACATGTTGGTATACCCTCTTCCATCTTTCGCCTATAAATTTGTAAAGCACCCATTGCTTGTAGACCAAATAATCTGTTGCATGGTCAGAGGGGCATGTTGAGAAAACCCAATATGATTCATCCTGTATACTTTCCTTCTCACAATTCACACCCAAGTCCGTAGCCATTATGGGATGAGCAAAAACAATATCTGGTTGTTTATCACCATCGACATCGTAATAAAGAGTCACATTGCTGGGAATTTCATTTACATTCCATCCCACTATCATCTCTCTTGGCGGCTCTACGACTCCCTCTTTGTTTGACCACTTCGCAAATGCAGCATCTGGAAAGGCCAACGCGAGTATCAGTAAGGTTGCCGCGATGTTATTTTCCATTAACCGCATCGATTATGGCTTCTGTTTCGTCAAAATAAGCCTTAGTGTCGATGTAAAAAATTCCTAAACTCTTTAACTCAAAATCATCCAGACAATGCCCACCTGTATCCTCAAAAGATAAACTAGGATTTATAGGGCGTTCTGGATAGGCAATATTAAAACTACCACCTGGTAATGATTGGCAACTAGTCGTCAGCGCCAAAAACAGAGCGAGGGTTATCATCCAGGCGCTTGTGATCAATGTTGCGCTTTTTAATGATTTCATCACGCGCCTTATTGATTTTGCCGTGAATTCCCAACGCTGTTTTATAGCTTCCAGATTTTTCAAGTTGTCTACCAATTCTAATTAAGTAAATCACTGCGCCTACTCCTAACACTAGGGTGACGATCAGTGTTGTCATTTTCTATCCTGGCCCATTTTCCAAGTTGCCGCGCCGCCTAATCCGACCATTCCCCAAGCTTCCGCATCAAACTGGTGGTATCCCATCATCTGGCAGACCATCATTGCCATTGCAATGCCCATCATTGAATACGTTTTATATCCTGGTGCAATTTTATCCACCATGCCGATTACAACTTTAACCATCTCTCACCTCAAGTTTGTTAATTTTATTAATACAACCTATTGGGATCTGTCCTCGTACTGCCGTACACTTGCTATCCTTGTCACTCGACTCAATGTTGTTGCAAAAATAAATAGTCTTCTTAGTAGCTTTCAAAAAAAAGCCCACTGTCCTGACAGGGATTTCGTTATACTTCTTTATGTCGCTTAGATCGGCCCAAGCGTTCTCGCCCTCTATATCGCCAGCGTCTTCCCATTCAATTTCAATCGGCTGTTCCGGCAAAAGTTGAGCTATCTGTTTTTTTAATAAACCCATAAACATGGCGACGGCTTGCCATACCCATCCGCCACATCAACATGAATAAAGTCGTTGGCGATGCCCATTCTTTTAAAGTGTGTCCGTAAAAATCCTACAAGCTGATCTCTCTCAAAGCATCCGTTAATCGCGATGTCAGCCGCCCAGCCATATAGGTGTGTCGAATCCTTTGCACCCCCAACCGCAGGGCTGGAGTTATGTTTTTCGCAGCGCAGGCCCGACGTTATTTTCATCGGCTTGCCGTACATCAAGCGTGTCATCTCCAACTTCGATACCAGTTCTTGCGATACCTTGTCATTGCCACACTCACATCGACATGCGAATTCGTTTCTGGAGAAATGTTCAGTTAAGTCGCCCATTTAATTATTCGTTATAAGATTTAAGCAAGTCATGTTTTTCTTTATCCATCGTTTTGTAGTATTCCTTCATTTCCTTGTCATGTTTTTTAATTTCATTTTTTTTATAAGCCTTATCTTTCTTATTCTGTTTTTTGATCTTCTCTTTTTCACCTTTCAACTTATCTTTAGTCTTCTTAGAAACAGAACTCTTCTTCTTCCCAGTTAAAATACTCTTGCCACTAGAAGCTCCACCGCCCATTCTCCACATTGGGGCAAAGTCTCCTGGCGAATCCGCATTAGGGTTTTTCTTAACAGTCATTTAATCGTCCTAGTATTAAAGTAAGGCGGATAGACAATACTCCAAGTGCCGCATTGATATAGTCTTTCAGGCTTGATTACAGGCAAATTAATAGGATCGCGCTTTGTCTGATCAAGAGTTTTATCTGCCATTACAGTCGCCCATTTATTTTATTTTTACTACCGCTGCACCTGGCCAGTTAGATTTAGCACGAGCAAGAGCATGACCCTCGTTCATACCTTTGATTTCGTCAGTATGAGTACTGCCATCTTTATGTTTAACCTTCACTTTGATAGACGTTGTATACTTTTGTTCGTTAAAATCTTTTCCTTTTTCGCTGATAGGAATATCTCGACTGCGCTTACCTTTGCCACTTCTTGGATGATTGGCCTCTAACTTTTCCTTAGTCTTCTTAGAAACAGAACTCTTCTTCCCTGTAACAATACTTTTGCCACCCGTAGAGCCAGTGTAAGTTCTGCCTCCACCAGCACCTAGACCACCTCGCCCAACAAAGTCTCCTGGCGAATCAGCGCTTGGGTTTTTCTTTACAGTCATTTCACCATCTCGGTTTTAAAGTTTTTATATATTCCTGATACGGATTTGATTCCAACCACTCGCCATACTGAGATTTGACATATACGTCATCGCAACTTTCGCAGACGTACCAATCAAAAATAGATTCAAAGATCACCTCCTCGTCAATCAGGTTGAGGTGTCCGCATGTTTGGCAATTCGTTGTCCTCCTCACTGGGCGGGTCAACTTTGATCAACCCCGAAGGAATTTCTCGAACTCCAATGTAATGCGCTGAAAACTGCCACGGCTCAGGCCAACTCGATGGGATAGGAACATCCGACGAATGAGCTTTAAGCCATGCATCTGCATCGTGTACGATCTCTTTAAGGCAAGGCTTTCTTAGTTCCCTGCGAATTACTAACTTGCGTGAACTTTTCATTCATAATTGCCATTTACCCTTTTATATTCTTACATAACCATTATACCATATATAGTGTTGTTTGTCAAGGACTAATACCATATAGAGTGTATATATCACATACATTGACATACTACCACAATATATGGTATATACTATATAATCATACCACATTATGTGGTGTAGCGAGAGAATAGAGAATTAGGCGGGATACACGCTATAGAAACTAATTCACGGTTAAGTACATTATATCCTTGACTTTTGGGCAAAAGTATGATAAACTATTACTTGTAATATTCTTTACAAGACATATACAAAGATGTTTTTTACAAAACAAATATTTATACATTTCTGAAAACCGAGTGCTTCTCAACGAGGTTTTCCAAGCTTAATCTTTATGTCTTTGAATTTACACTTCTGCGGAGCAGTCTATCTATAAATAGATTAAACTCCGTTAAGCTGCCGCTGATGCGGATAAAGCAAAAGAATGCCATAAAAAAAAACTATGCTTGAAGACCCACTCCTACCAGACGATCCAGAAAACCTTTCCATCCAAGATGCAATCAAAGCTGGCAATACTCATTTCCTGACCGCTTCCATTATCTTTGGCAAACTCCAGGGGCCGGATGGAGAGCCTCTTACCTACGACTTTGCCGAGTGCTATAAAGAGATCAATGAGGAGACTATAAGAGACTTTTTCAAGCGTGTGATGGACGATGCGTGTAATTTAATAGACGAGGACGAATGAAACACTTTGTTGCATATTACTGGGGCTTGCTGTGGCACAAGTTGGAATTTGGATTAATACGTGTGGGTGAACCAATTAACGGCGTGATAAAAAATTTCTTGGGGGTCATCGATCAAATTTTGACATTGAAAGCAAGGAAAATTATAGGCAACTTGTTTTATAGACAAGTGCGTATACATTATAGCATCCACTCTATCAACGAATTAGCCCACCCCACCCTATATCAACGGGAACATTAAGGGAATGAGTCAACATAAACGCAAGGCTGGCAATCCTTATAAAGGAAGACGTGATGAACATGGCAGATTTGTGCCGACTCCGCGGAGTCTAACGTTATCATCCAAGTTACAGCGACAACGCAAGGCATACGTCACAGCGACGTTAACTCCATCCGAAAAGGAACGACTCAAACGATTATCAATCAATTTAGGCATAGCTCAATCAGATATTGTCGCAAGTTTACTTATCAATCATCTTGACGATCTTGAACACCAGGCAACCTTTGAAGCTGGGCAGCAATCCGTCCAGGATAACATCGCAGATAATTCCCCGAAAAATCCTTCCTTATAGAAACGCTTTAGAATTCCCCACAATATAATTCAATGTAGTTATTGGCAAATATTGCCAACGATCCCAAAATCCTACGCTCTCAAATCCCTTTGAAGCTATCAATTGTATTCTGGCCTATATCCTAGCATTTACCTAAATCGGCAAATAAGCGCCAAAAAAATATCCCTATATATAAAGAAATATTCTTTTAAGTGTATTATTCCTTGTAATAATTTAAACTTGTGTTACAGTATCAGAGTAATAACAATCACTAATAAAGGGAGTTTAACAATGAATGATTTAATCAAAACACTAATAACCTTTGCAATTTTATTTTCATTCTCAATTATTTGGTTTTTATTGGCAAATGAAGTCAATGCATGGGAAGTAGCGAACAATTATCCATTTGGCAAGTTATGCGATGTTTTCAACAATTGCAAATAATTTTAAAAGGGAGTTTTAAAAAATGATAGGTAAATCAAAGCAAGAAATATTAGACCAGTTTAATGATGATATCAAAGAATATAGCATTCAAGATTCTTTTAGCAATGGAGTAAAACCCTATGAATTTACAGAAGCTAGTAAACTTTTTATCACAGGTGAATCTTATCTCTATCTTAGAGCCTTAGATAAAACTTTTGTCGGCACTGATTCATATATGGGCTTTGCTTATTTTTGGGGTCAAGAATATAAGCATACCTTAAGAGATGCTAATAACACGCAACGTCAAAGAGTGCATAACGCTTTAGTTACAGCTGGGATTGATCTAGTAAGTGCATCACCAGAGTATGAAGCAATTGTTAAAAAATATTGTAAGAGCGTTAAATAATTAAACTTATAAAGGGAGTTTAACAATGGGAATAATAATAAATGAGTATTTAGTGGATAGATTTTTTTATCTGAAATCTTGGCGCAAGGCATGGCCTAAATATTATAAAGATAATCCAAAAAGAGTATTACATAACAAAACAATAAAAATTTCTACTATTAAATATAAAAGTTTAAAAGATTTATGGTATCAAATCAAAAATGAGCAGCTATCAAAATATAATCATACAGAGCAAGTTTACAAGGCTAAAAATGGAGTAGTTATTTTACAAAATTGCAGTATTTATGGTTTTAGAACTATTCAATATATTCAATTTTGCAAATAAAAACACCGCCATATTTACGCAAATAAATAGACGGTGCAATCCACAAGGGATTTAGCAAATATTTGACCACTTGCTACTTCCCTTTTAACAATAAAGGGAGATTAAAACAATGCAATTATTATCCAAAACAATTAAGACCGATAAAACAGAGTTAAAATATAAAGATTGGCAAAATTCTTTAACCTATTTATATCCCAATAAAGATTTATGTAAGTTTAGCGCCAATTGTTTTAAAACTTGTTTGAAGTCAAGCGGACGCTTGCCAATGGCTAAAAAGGTAATGATAGAACGCACGAAATTACTCTATCAAGATAATGAAGAATACTTTTCTAGGCTTCTCATAGAACTATCCAAAAATCATGCATCGGCAAAGCGTAAAGGTAAAAAATTTGCCTATAGAAATAATGGCACTTCTGATCGCTTTGAAGAGATTAAACGATTACTTGAAATGGATAATCCGCCATTCGATAAAGCGTATGACTATAGTAAGGATTTTTTAAGAGTAATTAATTATCAAGGTTACAAGGGATATCACCTTACATTTTCATTTGACGGTGAAAATACTCTTGAATCATCTTATTTATTAAAAAATAAAATTGCTAATGTTTCCGTTGTTTTTAATGTCAAACGTGATATGCCATTGCCTAAAAAATATATTTTAGACGGCAAATTATATGAAGTAATTGACGGTGATTTAGACGATCTACGCTTTAAAGATAAAAAGGGAGTAATCGTTGGGTTAAGAGCAAAAGGGAAAGCAATCAAAGATAATGGAGTATTTGTACAAGGTACATTCAATGACTAATAAAGAAATCCTTATTGATTGTTTATTAGTTGCTCTATTAGGTTTATTAACTTTACTAATGTTAACGATATAAAGGGAGTTTAAGAATTATGAAATTACCAAAATATGATTCAAGCAAAACTTATGAACAGTTAATTGCAACAATCAAGACACATCCTGGCGCTATAGATAATGGCGATAACCTAGATGGATACAATGAGCAAATTGTAAATTTTGCACTTGAATATTTATTGTTAAATTTAAATGGCGAGGGTAATTACGAGGTTTTTTTTGATTATATAAAACACAATGGGCCACGTCATTTAAGTGCGTTTGAAGATTAATTTTTAAAAAAGGAGTCTAACTGATGCCCGCACATTTACTAAAGCCAGAGGAACGACTCAGCGAGATCGTAAAGTTCCGTCTAACTGGCGCTGATTTAAAAGAATTGCAGAAAGCTGCAAAAGGTCAAGAGGTCAATGTTTCAGATTTGATCCGGCACTTTGTCGAGGAAGGTTTAGAAAACTTTAAGCGCCAGGGGGTATTGTAGTAGCGAAGCTCCGAGCCGAATGGCGAGTCTAACTGGCGTATACTTTAATTTTATAAAGGGAGATTTGATATGAAAAATGAATCAAGCACTATAAATTGTCAGCATAGAATCGTTGATCAGGAAAAAATTTTAGAATGGGATAATTCAGATAATCATTTTTTGCAATGTGGTTGCATCGCAAGTCCAGGCAAGTTGGATCGTGAGAAAAAAGAGATAGCAACCTGGATTATTGACGATCAAGATTGCGAAAATAAGTCTAACTAATGTACTGCAAAGATTGCAAATACTGGCGTGAGCCTAATAATAAGATGGGCCTGTGTATCAAGACTATTACAGGCTGGCGCGATGGTGTTGGCACAATGTCTGATGATGGTTGGGAAGCTGGCATCTACACTGGCCCTGACTTTGGCTGCGTACATTTCGAGGATGATAGTCTAACTGACGTTGAATAGTAATTTCGCTACTTAAACACGCGATACGGCCCCTCACCAAAGGGGTCACTTCGCAGGCCGTTGTTGCCGCCATCATCACCGACTGCCTCATCGAGCGTCAAATATTCCATGATAGCGGATCGAGCAGCGTCGAAGCCATATGCCAAAACGCAGCAATTGCTATATTGCGTGAGCTTGACAGCCCAATCTAACTGGTGCGGTGACATCCTACCACCCTTTACATCCTTCATCTCTACATAGAGGGCGTTCCAGTTGGCGCGTCTAACTGGTAAAACGAGATCAGGAATCCCTTTTTTTTGGCCTTCACTTCTCATTTTCATACCACGCCTCATTGCTCCGTAGCCTGCGCCACCCTGGTTAGGAATGGCATACAACATATCTAACTCTGGTGTCTCTGCGCTGTATACGGCAGCCCATTCAAATAATGCTTGTTGCTCAGTCGATTCGCTCATCTAACTCCTTCTCTTGATATATAAAAATGTCTGGGCAGCCAGCGTCTAACCATCTAGCATATTCTTTCGGATGCTTAACTTTCCAATCTGCTCTATCATGGCGATCTCTTTCTTTATTAATTTTGGCAAAGGTCTTTCTGATTTTCTGCCATTCCCCTTTAAGTGTGATCAAAACATCTGCCTCAAATCGTTTAGATCAATTATGTAACTCGCCACCTTGTTGCCATCTTCGCCGGATCTATTCTCATAAGTTTTAACTGGCGCTGCATCGCATATCTTCTTGAGCTTGTCCATCCTGGCAAACCAGACACCGCAACATTCTTTCACTTTTATTCCGTATCTCTCTTGTTCGGGCCAGTAGACCCAGAAGAAAACAACCATGCCTGGATTCGTGCGAATGTATCGCTCAATATCTTTCTCATTGATCGTAGTAGCGGTGTCAGGCGAGATGCCATACTGCTCAGTCTTGAAGAAGGGAGTGCGTCTGGTTTTAAGTTCTGCGATTCTTCCCTCAACCAATAGGTCTGGCAGATACGGATTCGTCTTCTTCTGCGGGTTGATTTCCGCTTTAACACCATGATGTCTGAGCAGTTTTACGAATTCCTTTTCGTATCTGCTCCCTAGGTCTATCCACGCGCTTTTGTTTTCGTTGTTTGTAGGCGGTTTCAATCGGCGGGTCATAGCAGTTATTGCAGAGGACTTCCGCCGTGAGGAAGATTTGGTTTCTTTGCTCAATGTTCAACTCCATTAAATCGTCAAGCCCCCTTTGTGTGACCCTTAACAAGTTTTTATTAGGCACTTCAATCAGTGCGTTTAAAACGAGATACAAAACTCGATTGTACTTTTTA
The DNA here is from genome assembly GCA_963974305.1 of uncultured bacterium. Lineage (GTDB taxonomy): Bacteria > Bacteroidota > Bacteroidia > Flavobacteriales > Flavobacteriaceae > Dokdonia. Next base: position 8,550 of record CAXBCS010000054.1, on the reverse strand, counting down.
GCGTCGATCTCTAAATACCCATGCTTTTTATAAAACTTCGCCGAGTCTTTCACGCAGCCTCCTCTTTTGGTTATTTTTATTTTTTCTAGCGTTGGCAATGTTCACGGCTCGGTAGCAGGCTTTGCCACACCACTTAGCCCGTGTTACAGTTTTCATTACTTTCTTCCCACACCTTTGACAGGTAATTTCGTGTATTTTTTCGACAGGCTTTCTTTTGCGACGCGTTATGTACTTAGGTGTGACGATAATTTCTTCCTTTGCCATACGATCCCATGTCAAGCGCTCTGCTGCACTCAAGGCAAATATCACATTGTTTGTTCTGCGTGATTTTTTGTCTTTGTCCACCCAATAATTATCGACTGCCTGCTGCTGAGTTAAACATTTCTCCTCTTTTACTTTTCCCTTTCCATCCATAATTTTTATTGGGAAAATCATTTACTCTCCTTAATTAAAGCGCCCTTGTTTCCTGAATTAAAACAACACAACGATTGCAAACCACTACTTGAACACTAGTATAGATATCTGTGGTAATCGCTTCACTTTCGTAACCAATTGTTTTATAGTTTTCTAAAATTATGGTTGCTCTTACGAGCAAACTATTAAGAATTGGAAACAAGGGCGCTAATACGTTTCATACGGTCTTAAAAAGATTGGCATACCATCACCGTTGTAACTGCCAATAATATTAAAATCATAAAACTCCATTGCTTCGTCGTAACTCATGCCATCGCGCTCGACTAATGTCTGGCAAATTTTGTCAACGCTGTAGACTAAAACTTCTGCGCGATTAAAACTTTTACCAACTCCCAAAATCGCATCGTCATGTCCATCTACTTTGAGCATTTATTCTCCATTAACATTTGACTGTTTAATCTCGTATATCTGATCGATGAATCTTCCACTGTCGTACTCGTAACGCATATCAACTTTGCCTATCTGCCCGACATATTTATGTTTAATTTTGCCAATGTGTATCTCAACGCTGTGCCTGTCATCGCCTTCGTTCTCTGCCTTTCTAAATATGCAGATACCGTTGTCACACATATCACGCCACCTCGATGAGCCTGATATATCGTACAAATTAGGCGGTTTGTATTCGCCAGTAGCTTTATCTTTAAACTGTTTGGCAGGGTGTGCAATAATCCATATAGCGACTTGATGACTCCTGGCGAATCGTCTGAACTTGCCTAACGCTTCTCTAATAAAATGCGTTTCACTCGCTCCCATTTCTTCCATGCTAATTTCGTTCCAAGGGTCAACGATCAATCCTTTGATGCCTTCTCTCGCGACTAATACTTTTGCCAATCCTAAAATGTCGTCAACTTTTCTGTTCAATGCGTCTGGTATAACGTAGTGGCAATGCTCTTCTAAAAGATCGACGGCTTTGTCGATACCGTCTTGCGACATTCTTAAATGTGAGGGGGTATCCTTGCTGAACGGTCTGCCATCTATCAGTTCAGCCAATCGTGCGATGTGTGTTTCTACTGGCTCATGCTCTGGAGTAAATAATCCAAAGCGGAATTTGTGATCCTTGATCAAGTTAATCATCAGCCATTCAACGAAGGAACTTTTGCCATGCCCTGGAATACCTGTCACAACTGTAAGTTCACCAGGCATAACGGTATAGTAATGATCCAGTGCAAAGCTTCCTGTGGAATAGCTTGTCGGCAGGCCGTGTGCGTAAAGATTCATCAACTTGTCACGAAATCCCATGACGTTGTAAATGCCATCGACAGGATAAGGCTGGGCATTGTCAATACACTCGATCAACATATCTTCGCCGTGTTCCATTAATACTGCGTTGGCATCCTTGCAGCCATCAGGCCAGACTACTCGCCAACATCTTTCCTTGCCAAAGCGTCTAGCTAATTCTTCCTCCAATTTGTGTCCAGGTGCATCACCGTCCGTAGCCAATATGATTTTGGTGATTCCGTCGAAAGCCTCACCACTATTTCGGAAGGATTCATCAAGGTCAGAGAAAGAGGTAGCGTTAACTTCCGGAGCGCCAAAAGGAACACTGACGGATGCAATCCCGACACACTCCAGTGCCAATACATCAGGCTCTCCCTCACATATCGTAATAGTTGTCGTATCTTTGTGAATTTTATGTGCATTGTAGAAAACCTTTTTAGGATTTTTAGTTGTCCATATTTTTTTGTTTGCGCCTCTGTACTTCACCATCACCACTTCGCCACCGTAGATATAAGGAAACGCCAATGCGCCTCGCTCTACCGTGATCTGATTCTTGGCAACGATCTCAAGGTTGATGCATCGTTTTTTAAAAAACTCTTCAGCCCGTTTATTCAATCCCTTGTTTTCAAACACTGGCTTAAAATAATCTTTCTTTTGCCATTGAATGGGGCGCGGATTGTCTTTGAGATAGCCTTTAAAGTCACACTTAGCTTTGTGACATTGGTAAGCCTTCTTCTCAGTGTTCACCGACAAGTCGTACTTACCACCACACCTGGGGCATTGCATCTTGAAACTGCCAGTTTTGCCCGTAGTGTCTATGCCTACATCGGAAAATGTTTGCACTAATAACTAACTTGATTGATTCGGATAGGGACAATAGTATGTTTATACTGTTTGAACTTAGTGCCGAAGAGCGTGGAAGGGGTTAGGTATTGACACATATCAGGCTTGGTAGCCCACTGTTTATATTTATTGTCGATAACCAAAACAAAATCTTCAAATTTTGCTCCCTCATTCATCCGCGCCCGAATCATTTTGCGTGTGTTTTTACATGAAGCTTCAAACTTTGCTCCCACTTTCGCATTTAAATAATTAATAATTTTCTGATAAGTTGCAGATGTCACATCTGGTAATTCGCCACTACCTCCACATACGCCACATTTCATAGCTGAATCCTCCTGTAGGTTTGATGTCTGAGTTCGTAGAGCTTCTTTACATATATGCCAAACAAAATTGCGTCTGTTGCAATGAGCGGGTATTGATTTGCGTCTATAAATATGTAGATGAAAATGAGTTGACCGAATAATCCAATCTGACAGCCAATCTTGATATTGCCCTGTGCCAATAAATAAATATTAACGATGGCAAATAGGCTAGCGACGGATTGAATCCAAAAGTCAGGTGAGTTAATTAGGGACATCTTCCCCCTCACTTGGATCGAGTGGTGGATCACAACTATCACCTTGGCAGCAATCGCCAAAAGCTGGGATCTGCTTGCATTGTGGGCATTGAAATTTGCCATAGTTGTAATCCATCTGCCCGACAAATCTGCAAAACTCGCAGCGCATTAAATTATCCATTTTCGTTATCCTCTTCATCTAAAATGGTTACTGCTAACAAAGAATAGACAGCGTTGTCGATGAGAGAATCACGCAACGATTCGTTAACCAAAGAGCCGTTCTTGCAGAAATTTTCAATACGCCCCCACTTGTCCTGCATTCTAATTATCGTGCCAATCATCGGGGGTAGTCCTAGACGAGCGCATCCCTTTAAATTAGATAGACAGTCCTTTTCATTGGCGTAATCGGTGTTCTTTTTATCATGCAACTCTGCTATTTCTTCTAAGAGCGCATGAAACTTAGGGTTAATCATAGGTAGTCCTCTGACGGGGAAATTACGGGAACGCAGGCACACGAATGCACACGAATATTAATGAATAAAAAAACTAGGGGTTTGTAAGTGTGGGTTTTAAAGGAGTTACAGAGAAAAGGTGTGTTCGCTAGACGATGGGGCCATGTTAAAAGTTCTTCTGTTAACTCATTTATTTTCAACATGATACGAATAATACAGAAAGGGTTCTTATCTGTCAACGGGAAATTCAGGGAATCTTGCATTATTTGGCAATGGGTAAAAAGGTTAACTTATTCTCACCTGTTGCCAACATATCTAGGGCTTCTTTGATTGGCTCTAGGTATTGAAAGGTATATAAGTCCTGAGTAATATTGCCAGTAGTATGCCCCATAATCTTTTGCCGGGTATCAATTTTCATCGGCAAATTATCTAATCGAGTACAAGCCAGCTTCCTTAGATCATGCATAATAGGGTAGTGCGCTTCACCGTTGGCACGTTCCATGGCCTTCGCTGATGTGTCCCAGAGGTTAGCACGTTTACAGGCTTTATGCCAAGCACCGCGTACTACTTTACTGATGTGTCTGCCTTCATATGTAAAAACATAAGTATCATTATCGCCTCGACACCTTGCCACAATTTCTGCCGCAACTGAATTGATATACACTGGTTTAGGCTGACCATTCTTATGTTCATCACCTGGAATAAGAAATAGGTTGCCAATACCTTTCATAGTATGCAAATTTTCCCATTTCAAATTAACAATTTCACCTGACCTTAAAGTTGTGTGCAACGCAAACCTGGCAATTCTCTCCAAGTGATCCGGCAATTCTGCCAACAAAGATTCCTCTTCCTCTTCAGTCAAAATCCAAGGACTTCTTTTACCACTTTTTTCGCTCAACAATCTCAACCCTGGATTTTGCTTCACCCAACGATTACCAGCCGTGCCTTTTTCTCTATGGCAATAAAGTAAGACAGACCGCACGAGTGATACATAGCGATTGGCAGCAGCCTTTTTATTGCCACGCGACCTGATAGGAGTGCCAGCGCTATCTAGTTTTAGACCGTGAGATTCCGAATCTTTACGAAGCTGTTCAAATGTATCGTTACATATATGATCTAATGGAAGATCCGCTGGAATATATTTCTGCAAAATTTTAAACCTAAAAAAACCTTTATCGTTAGGCTTAATATTTTTATATTTCAAATAAGCCATAGCTCCGTCTGCCCAAGTTTTAAGCTTGTCTTCAACCTTATGACCGTTGACTTGGCGGTTATACTCAGCCCTCATTAAGTCGTCGAGCGCTGAGATAGCTACTTTTGCCGAGGACTTAACAATTTTTCGTAAGCGCTCAGTCTTGTACCCTTTGCCTGGGCAGTAGTGCTTGTCGATCTCATAAGTTCCATCTTTTCGCTTGTTGAGTCCTGCGGGTAGTTTGTTTGACATGATGAATCTCCCTTTTTAATACTGTCAATTAAACGATCTACTTCATCTTTCTCAAATGCAATTGTTTTATAACCTAATTTGACTTCGGTCAACCGACTCCTCAACCGAGAATCAAAAAAGGGTTTCTTCACTCCCAAATATGTAAGCACATCTGGCAGTTGTATCAAACGTGGTTTTATATTAGAACGGGACATTTTCATTTTCCTCTTCTTCCGAAAACATATTCTCAGCATCGAGTACTGCGTCTTCAGAATTGATATCCTCACCTTCTTCTACTTGGAATGGAGATGCGTTTTTACCCCCATATTCTACCCACTCAATGACTTGAACTCCACGCAGTTTAATTGATACTCCACACGCAGGCTTCTGGTAGGAATTAATCTCAAAGTACACTTTGCCAATAGAGCCATTGCCAATGTCTACCGTTTTATCCCAAGGTCTATTCTTAGCATTGACCACAGTAGGCTTCATCTCTTTGCTCCACGATCCATCTCGCTTCGCCCAAACTGCGTCTTCCTTGAAGCTAAACTTTATCTCGCCAGTTTCATTGAAGTTTTCATCTTTAACAGGCTTACCTGGCAAATCGTTTCGCTCCAACCCTTTCGCTTTGGCAAATGCTATTCCATCTTTGAATGAATCCTTCTTGCCATTCTTTTCACGATGCGCTTTTAAAGCATCGTCAGCAGCCTGTTTATAGTTAGCATCATCAAGATCTTTTAAAAGTTTTAGCAAAGACGCTGCCTCATCTTTGGGTAAGATCAGATCGATAGCGTAGATTCCATACGGCTTTTGTTCTGTAGCAAACTTTTTCTCAGGCGTGAACAACTTCGCCCACTCCAATCTTCCCTTCGGGCTTACTGGCATTTTTTTTCTCCTTTTTAATGTTAAAGTTAAAACGACGCGATCCACTTTTGTTCTGCTTATAGGTAACAAGCGTATCGCCATCGCCATCAATTAAAATTTCTGAATCTTCCATATATTGTCTGATTCTGTTTTCACATAGTTCAAGCTGGGCTTTGACACCCTCGTGCATATCCTTGTAACCTTGTCGAGCTTTGATATGGTTCGCAATCCTCTCATCGGCTACCTTGATAGAGTCTAAATTAGTCGTCTTCCATTCTTGTTTGAGCGCATTGGTAGATTGAGCCGTCACATCTGGTGCAATATCGTCGTCCACATATTTAAGAAATTCCAATTCCTTATTTAGTAAGTCAGCAATATCTTCTTTAGTAAATTCCAATTCATATATCTCATGTCTGCCATAAGCTAAAAATAGAACACTGAAATCCCACTTCATTCGGCCTGTGATCATGGCGTAATGCATGGCTTGATCTATATAGTAATAAGGAACACCGTTGTCCCAATCTGATTCACTGCGCTGAAATACAGCCTTGCACTCTACGCCACGATTCTTATCGCCTACAATCAATCGATCTGGATGGCCTCGCAAGCGATCATGTTTTTTATGATGAAGCGTCTTATGCACTTGCCGACATTTTCTGCCAGTTTTGAGTTCATACTCAGCAACATTACCAGGCTCTGTGTAATGCCCAAGGCGCATCATTAAAGAAGGCTTGATCTCATCATTAGAACGCCCTGTCATAACTGACCAGAGAGTGTACCAATCACCATCAAAACGATTTGTTCCTTTTATAATGGCAGCCCGTGTGCCAGTAATTGAGCCGACACGTTCTTCGATTTGTTGTTCACTCAGCATCGTTGTAGTCCTCGATCATGCATAATGCTATTTTTATAAATAATGCAATAAAGACAATTGACAATATTATTTCTATCCAGTTCATATTTTATTTTGATGGTTGGCGCTCCCTCTTAGCAGCAATAGGAGGAGTCGCTTGAGGGTATTTTTTTGATCCCTCAAGGGAACGCCAACCAATTCGTTTTCAATAAGTTGCCTAAGAGTTCTTTTAGGGGCAGACCCAGGAGAAAATTTTTGAAACTCTGGGTCTGTTAGACCAGCAAAAGGGACTAAGCTGGCTTCCCCTGTATGAATTTGTTTTTTTTCTCTTGACATAATTTTTATATAAGCTAAATTGTTTTTATATACTCATTGATACATTTATACCATTAATCGTGAATATGTCAAGTCTTTTTTTCACAAATTATTGAATTTTATGACTGAACTAGATTTAAGATACAATTTAAAGAACATTTTAAGAGAATCAGGCATGACTCAGCTTGAATTGGCGAAGAAAATTAACATTTCGCCAACCAACTTGAACACTCGCTTGGCACGGGGGAGGAACTGCCAATTATCTTTGCTGGAGTCAATTTGTAAAACATTGGACGTTGATATTGAAATGTTAATGTATGGAACTACGACTCGGATTCACGCTGAAGATGGTATGAACATTAACATTGAGAAGGAGGAGGAGATGTATAGAAATAAGTTTGAAGAAGCACAGAGTGAGATAATCGCTTTGATGAAAGAAAATTCTGAACTGAAAGATATGCTTTCAAAAAATGTACGCCCTTCCAAAAAAGTAAGTGGGGAGTAATTGGGAGGTCAAATATAGATCACTCTTCGATTCAAGAGCATCAACGGATGCCGAATGAATCAGTAATTAAAATTAATAATGGGAAGAATGGGGAACATACTTCCAAGATTACAAAATTAACGGTAAGGAAATCACAACTACCAGATTGGTACTGTTTTAAAACGAAAGGGAAAGTGACGAAGCGATGTGAAAGCTGCATCCATCTTGAAATGAATAAAACGTGTCGAAATTTGACTGGATAACAATCTGGTTAAAAAAATTTATCAGGGAATATCTCTAAACGATTTATTTCTTTTCGAGCAGATGTTTTAAAATTATATTGAGATCACTTCGGATGGGGTCAATCTGACTCTCTAAGAACTGTCGATCCACTAGCTTTCCTTCCAACTTGTCTATCCTCTTGTTGGCGTTGTCTACTGACGCAAACATACGTTTCGCCAGAAATGCAAACACACTCGTCACCGTCACAAATAACGCCACCATTAATTCTTGTAATTTATCCATTGTCGTTTTTTTCTTTCGTCGTGTGCATACGAATATTTTTAATGCGGTCAGCCTTGTTGCGCTCCATGTCGTTCAGCCTTAAATGTAGCCCCGCAATGTCTTGTTTGAATTCAGATCGTGGCAAAGCAGTATGAGCTAATTCATCAACTCTCTTATCAAGTTCTCTCGCATGATCTGCCACTCGGCTTAAAGAAGATGTTTCGGATTTCCCTTTTTCAAGATCGTCAATTTTTGCCATCAATCTATTAATTGCCCAGGAGAATATGCCTATAAACAATACCCACATGTGTTCGAGGATGTTGACTGCCATAATTGATCATTGCCTTTAATATTTAAAGCCAGGTAGTACTATAAAAAGTCCTACCAAGACAAGAACGCAATAAAAAAATAATCTAATCATCTAGCATCCACCCACGCTTTTATAGCAGCGTCAACTTGTGTGTCGTTCATTTCAGTGTCATCGCTAGGGGAAATCGTCATTGGATATTTAGCATGAATAGCTCGTTGTCGAGCTTGAAGTTCTGCTAGTGTATAAGTCGTTAC
>CAXBCS010000053.1:0-23603 GCA_963974305.1 uncultured bacterium | reverse complement strand
ACAGCTAAATTAAGAAATATTCCTATAATTAGGAATTTATACGGACATTCAAAAAAAAGACTTACATTTATTCCTTCAATGAAAAAAATGAATCTATCTATCGTCTCTGTCATTATTATGATTATTAACAAATCATAAAGGAGGCGTATATACATATAGTAAATACCTTCCTAAATGGAAGGTATTTTTTTTGGATTGAAATGTCGGATCAATTATGAATATTTATAAAGTCATTAACGAGATTATTATTGTGATTCCCTCATGGGAATGATACAAGGCTTTGCATAACGAAAGTAAACCTGTATCAATTTTTTGATACAGGTTTTTTCTTTTAAATAAATAATTATTAGATGCTTATATATGTAAATAAGATGGAGTTGAATTATTAACAATCAAATAGTTAAGTATTTAATTATACTATTGAATAACGTAAGAGAATAAGATAAAGGGGGTTAGGGAATACCCATAACCATTAATTTTAACATGTTAAAACACAGAATCGTTTGAAAGAACTTACAAAGTATAGCAAAGCGGTCTCTCAAGACCCAACACAACCCGCGGCACAAGCGATGCTGCATGCAATAGGACTTACGGATGAAGATTTTAAAAAGCCGTTTGTAGGTATAGCCAGTACTGGTTACGAAGGGAATCCATGTAATATGCATTTAAACCAACTTGCCCTAGATATTAAGGGGGGAGTGCAAGGTTCAGATTTAGTGGGACTTATTTTTAATACCATAGGCGTTAGTGATGGTATTTCAATGGGGACACCGGGGATGCGGTTTTCTTTACCATCGCGCGATTTAATCGCCGATTCTATGGAAACTGTGGTAGAAGCGATGAGCTACGACGCCCTAGTAACGGTGGTGGGCTGTGATAAGAACATGCCTGGAGCGCTTATGGCGATGTTACGACTTGATAGACCCTCCATATTAGTATATGGTGGTACGATTGCGCCTGGATGTCATAATGATAAGAAATTAGATGTGGTATCTGCTTTTGAAGCCTGGGGTGAAAAAGTAGCAGGAACCATATCAGAAACAGAATTTAAAGCCGTAGTTAATAAGGCCTGTCCTGGTGCAGGTGCTTGTGGTGGCATGTATACTGCAAATACGATGGCATCGGCTATTGAAGCCCTGGGAATGAGTTTGCCATACAATTCTTCCAATCCTGCAGTTAGTAATGATAAAACAGCCGAATGTGCCCGAGTAGGTGCCGCATTAAGGCACCTTATTGAAGAGGATATAAAACCATCAGATATTGTTACTAAAAAGGCATTAGAAAATGCTGTTCGTTTAGTGACTGTTTTAGGTGGATCAACCAATGCTGTATTGCATTTTCTAGCAATAGCTAAGGCGGCAAAAGTAGATTTTACCTTAAGCGATTTTCAACGTATTAGCGATACGACACCATTTTTAGCCGATTTAAAGCCAAGTGGGAAATTCCTTATGGAAGATCTTCATAATGTAGGAGGAGTCCCTGGAGTATTAAAATATATGCTCGATCAAGGAATGCTCCACGGTGATTGCTTAACAGTGACTGGAAAAAGCCTAGCCGAAAATTTAGCAGAGGTGAAGCATCTCGCCCCACATCAAAATGTAATCCATACCGTTGATAATCCTATCAAGGAAACGGGACATATTCGAATTCTATACGGCAATATCGCAACTCAAGGTTCAGTGGCAAAAATTACTGGAAAAGAAGGAGTTCGCTTTCGCGGAAGCGCAAGAGTTTTCAATGGTGAATTTGAAACCAATGCTGGTATCGCCGCTGGAAAAGTAAAAAAAGGAGATGTAGTTGTCATTCGTTATGAAGGGCCGCAAGGTGGTCCAGGAATGCCAGAAATGTTGAAGCCTACAGCCGCAATTATGGGAGCAGGTTTAGGAAAAGAAGTTGCCCTTATCACCGATGGAAGATTTTCTGGAGGAACTCACGGATTTGTAGTTGGACATATTACGCCAGAAGCTCAAGTGGGTGGAGGCATAGCACTTATAGAAGATGGTGATATTATTACTATAGATGCAGAAAGTAATACCATCAATGTAGAGATAAGTGAACAAGAACTCGAACAACGAAAAGTAGCGTGGACGGCTCCACCATTAAAAGCGACTCGTGGGGCCTTATATAAGTATGCCAAAACAGTGTCGTCAGCATCAGAGGGATGTGTGACAGACGTTTTCGAATAAAGTAAGACTGTATAAAGTGCAGAATGCTTGATAAAATATTGTTTAATACATAAAAATGCCAAAGAACTCTACTAATTATAGAGAGTCATGGCGAAGGCCTATGGAGACAAAAACCATAATAACACCAAATACAAAAACGCAAACCATGAACGGTAGCGAGGCGTTAATTCATTGCTTACTTGCTGAAGGCGTAGATCTTATTTATGGATATCCAGGAGGAGCGATCATGCCTTTTTATGACGCCTTATATGGATTTCAAGATAAATTGCGTCATGTATTAACGAGACATGAACAAGGAGCGACACATTCGGCTCAAGGATATGCTCGTGCGACAGGAAAAGTTGGTGTAGCGGTTGCGACTTCGGGACCGGGTGCAACAAATCTTATCACAGGTATCGCCGATGCACAAATTGATAGTACGCCAATGGTATGTATCACTGGTCAAGTTGCCTCACATTTACTAGGAAGTGATGCTTTTCAAGAAACTGACATTATTGGTATTTCTACCCCAGTCACTAAGTGGAATTATCAAATAACTAAAGCCTCCGAAATTCCAGAGGTGATGGCTAAGGCATTCTATATCGCAAGAAGTGGAAGACCAGGACCAGTACTGATTGATATTACTAAAGATGCACAATTTGGCATGTTAGATTTCTCTTATGAGAAGTGTAAACAAATACGTAGCTATACGCCAATTCCTGAGGTAAGCAATGAAGCACTTCAGAATGCAGCAGCACTTATAAATAAGGCTAAAAAACCTATGATTGTTTGGGGACAGGGAGTCATTCTTGGTCAAGCAGAAGCCGAGTTCAAAGCGTTTATTGAAAAAACGGGAATTCCTTCGGCATGGACAATTTTGGGAGCATCGGCAATACCTACAGAACATCCTTTGAATATTGGAATGGTAGGGATGCATGGTAATTATGCTCCAAATGTATTAACCAATGAATGTGACTTGCTTATTGCTATAGGTATGCGATTTGACGATCGTGTTACAGGAGACTTAACAACCTACGCGGCTCAAGCTGAGGTTATTCATTTTGAAATTGACCCAGCCGAAATTAATAAGAATGTGATTGCTAATGTTGCAGTTTTAGGTAACTCCAAAGAAAGCCTTGCCAAAATATTACCTTTGGTAGATGCCAAGTCCTATCCTGAATGGCTTCAAGAATTTCACGATCTCTATCAAATTGAATACGATAAAATTATAAAAGAAGATTTTGCGCCTAGCAAGGAAGGGTTGACTATGGCCGAGGTGGTGAATGGTATTAATAATATTACAAACGGAGACGCTATTATTGTCTCTGATGTAGGTCAACATCAAATGATCGCTTGCAGATACGCAAAGTTTAATCAGACCAAAAGTAATATTACCTCCGGTGGTTTAGGAACAATGGGTTTTGCATTACCCGCAGCCATTGGTGCAAAAATGGGGCAACCTGATCGCGAAGTGATCGCCGTCATAGGTGATGGAGGATATCAAATGACAATTCAAGAACTAGGGACTATTTTTCAAACCGAAGTACCAGTGAAGATTCTTGTTTTGAACAACGAATTTTTAGGTATGGTTCGTCAATGGCAACAATTGTTTTTTGACAAGCGATATGCTTCCACCGAATTAAAAAACCCTGACTTTGTCGCCATTGCAAAAGGGTATAGTATCGATGCACATCGCGTAACCAAACGGGAAGAATTGACAGCAGCATTGGAGCATTTTATTGCCTCCCCTAATGCACAGTTCTTAGAAGTCTGCGTGGAAAAAGAAGGAAACGTTTTTCCAATGATTCCTACAGGAGCATCAGTTTCAGATATTCGATTGGAGTAAATGATTTGTAATAAATGTCAATTTCCAAGTTCTAAAAATCAAATATCAAATAATAATGAAATATTATAAGGGGATGGAATCAATAGCATTTTCCTCCCTTTAGGGTTGGGGAAAGAAAATGAAAGTCGTTCCAAGTTCCAAATCTCCAATTAATGGAGACAAGAAATAAAGAACAAGGAATATAGAAGTATTAGCAAAAATATAATATCAAATCTCAATATAAAATGAGTACTATAAATACATATACTGTGAGCATCTATTCCGAAAACAACATCGGATTGCTCAATAGAATCTCGGCGATTTTCCAACGCCGTCACATTAATATTGAAAGTATTGTTGCATCTGAAAGTGAAATTGAAGATGTGTTTCGATTTACCATTGTGGTCAACCTCACAGAGGATGCCATTCAAAAAATCATTGGTCAAATTGAACGACAGATTGAGGTAATAAAAGCCTACTATCATACAGACGAGGAAACGATCTATATGGAGAGTGCTCTCTTTAAAATGCAATCTGATTTACTTTTCGAGGAACGTCAAATACAAAATATTATTAAAGATAGTAACGCCAGAATTGTCACCGTAAATCGATCCTTTTTTGTAATAGAAAAATCTGGACGTCGATCAGAAATTGATATGGTGTATCGAGAGCTAAAACCTTTTGGTATCATGCAATTTAGCAGGTCTGGTCGCATCGCTGTCACTAAATCAGAAATGCCTATCTCAAAAATGCTCGCTAATTTTCAAACCGCTCAAGCAGAAGATCCTGCAATTAATTAATACTGACACAGTAAGCACTTTTATTAAACCACAAAACATTAGAAAAGTGCAAACCAGAATATAAGATGTAATGTCTACAGCTAAAACGAAAGCACATTACAAAAACAATTACAAAATTATTACTCATGACAAATTACTTTAATACTTTATCATTACGCGAACAATTAGCTCAACTCGGAAAATGTAGACTAATGGATGCTTCCGAATTTTCTGAAGGTGTAAAAGCACTTCACGGAAAGAAAATAGTCATAATTGGGTGTGGAGCTCAAGGCTTAAATCAAGGATTAAACATGCGCGATAGTGGCTTGGATATTTCATATGCGCTACGCCAAGCAGCTATTGACGAAAAGAGAGCTTCATATAAAAACGCTACTGACAACGGGTTTACTGTTGGAACTTATGACCAATTAGTTCCAAACGCCGATCTTGTTTTAAATCTCACCCCAGATAAACAACACACCTCCGTTGTTAAAGCCGTAATGCCCCTCATGAAAAAAGGAGCAACTCTGAGTTATTCTCACGGTTTTAATATAGTCGAAGAAGGTACAGAAGTGCGCGAGGATTTAACCGTAATCATGGTCGCTCCCAAATGTCCTGGATCTGAAGTTCGCGAAGAATACCTTCGTGGATTTGGCGTACCTACATTGATTGCGGTACACCCTAAGAATGATCCTAACGGTAAAGGACTCGAACAAGCAAAAGCATATGCTGCTGCAACGGGTGGTCACCGAGCTGGGGTATTAGAATCGTCATTTGTCGCTGAGGTTAAAAGTGATCTCATGGGAGAGCAAACGATTTTATGCGGTGTCTTGCAAAGTGCATCAATTTTATGTTACAATAAAATGACGGAGCAAGGTATCGATCCAGGTTATGCAGCTAAGCTTATTCAGTACGGGTGGGAAACCATCACCGAAGCTTTAAAACATGGTGGAATTACACATATGATGGATCGCTTAGATAATCCGTCTAAGATAAAAGCATTCAACTTTTCTGAAACCTTAAAAACAATCTTACGACCACTTTTTGAAAAACATATGGACGATATCATGACTGGTCATTTCTCCAAAACTATGATGGAAGATTGGGCAAATTCTGATGTTAATCTACTAAAATGGAGAGCCGAAACTGGGGAAACAGCTTTTGAAAAGCAAGAAATTACTGGAGAACATATTCCAGAACAAGAATACTTTGACCATGGAGTCTTAATGGTTGCCTTTGTAAAAGCAGGGGTGGAGTTGGCTTTTGAAACAATGACAGCTGCAGGTATTATCGCAGATTCTGCCTACTATGAGTCTTTACATGAAACTCCATTAATAGCCAATACCATTGCTCGTAAGAAATTATTTGAAATGAACCGCATCATTTCTGATACCGCTGAATACGGATGCTATTTATTTGATCACGCCTGCAAGCCTATGCTTACAGATTTTATGAAAACCATAGATACGAGCGTCATCGGAAGAGCATTGGCACATACCAATAGTGTAGATAATCAAGAATTAATCGCTGTAAACGATGCCATTCGCAACCATCCTGTTGAAAAAATAGGTGCAAAATTACGTGCGAGTATGACGGCGATGAAAAAAGTAAAAACAGAAGAACAGGCTGCTGTTATCGCATAATTGAATTTGTAGGCATATCCATATGAAGGAACTTGAGACATTATATTATCCTACCATCAGCGCTGTAGAAGCAGCAGCTGAACGATTGAAGGGAGTCGCGGCCTTGACTCCTTTTATGCAGAGTTTTACATACTCTCAGAAATATGAGGCTAATATTTTTATGAAGCGCGAAGACTTACAACAGGTGAGGTCTTATAAAATTCGTGGGGCATATAATAAGATGTCAACTTTAGATGCTGGCCAAGCGTCTAAAGGTGTGGTTTGTGCAAGTGCAGGTAATCATGCTCAAGGTGTCGCTTTTGCTTGCGCGAAATTGCAGATAAAAGGCATTATTTATATGCCAGTACCAACGCCTAAACAAAAGGTCGAACAGGTAGAAATGTTTGGAGGAAAGTGGGTGGAAGTAGTTCTAGATGGGGATACCTTTGATGACGCTTTCGCGAAAGCGAACCAAAGACACTTAGCGGAGGGAATGACATTTGTACATCCCTTTGATGACCCTAAAATTATCGAAGGACAAGCAACTGTAGGCTTAGAAATTATCTCACAAACTGAAGTGCCTTTAGATTATGTCTTTGTCCCTATTGGGGGCGGTGGCTTGATTGCTGGCCTGAGTAGTGTGTTTCATCAATTATCACCTAAGACAAAGATTATTGGAGTGGAACCAGCAGGAGCTCCGGCGATGCAAGTATCTCTGGAACGTAATACAAATACAACCCTCGATGAAATTGATAAATTTGTAGATGGTGCGGCTGTTAAAAGAGTAGGGGATTTAAATTTTAAAATCTGTCAGCAGTACGTAAATCAAGTGGTAACCGTCCCTGAAGGAAAAGTATGCCAGACCATTTTAGATCTTTACAATCGCAACGCTGTTGTAGTAGAGCCAGCTGGGGCACTGACTCTTGCCGTTTTAGATCAATTTGCACAAGAGATTAAAGGAAAAAATATTGCCTGTATTATCAGCGGTAGTAATAATGATATTACGCGTACCGCCGAAATAAAAGAGCGCGCATTGCTCCATAACGGTCTAAAACATTACTTCATAGTTAAGTTTCCGCAACGTGCTGGTGCTTTAAAGGAATTTGTAGCTGAAATATTGGGAACAGATGACGATATCACCTATTTCGAATACTCAAAAAAGACAAGCCGCGAACAAGGGCCTGCTATTGTTGGAATAGAAATCAAAAGACCTTCAGATTTACAACCCTTGGTAGATCGAATGCATCACCGTAATTTCTATGGAGATTACTTAAATGATAAGCCAGAGCTGTTTCAATTGTTGGTATAAAGTGCCCTTTAAAATATTTACCTATCTTGATCCAAACAAGCTTTTAGAATTATATGGATCAAGTATCTACCATTGTACTCGCCGCAGCACTCATTATTATCATGCTGGGCATGGGACTTTC
The DNA here is from genome assembly GCA_963974305.1 of uncultured bacterium. Classification (GTDB taxonomy): domain Bacteria; phylum Bacteroidota; class Bacteroidia; order Flavobacteriales; family Flavobacteriaceae; genus Dokdonia. The sequence continues at coordinate 15,782 of CAXBCS010000053.1, read as the reverse complement.
ATTAGTTATCGCCGATTTTAATAATATCGCAAAAAACCCTAAGGCTATATTCGTTGGTTTAGTAAATCAATTGATTTTTTTGCCTTTAATAGGTTTTGGAATTGTCACCGTATTTCCAATGCAACCAGAAATTGCAATTGGCGTCATGATTTTGGCAGCTTGCCCTGGAGGGCCTACCTCCAATTTAATAAGTTTTATGGCCAGGGCCGACTTGGCGCTTTCCGTTTCGCTTACAGCCTTAAGTAGTTTAATTACCATCTTGACCATTCCATTTATGGTGAACTTTGCCTTGACCTACTTTTTAGATGAAGGACAACTGATCAAGTTAGATATTTTGCAAACGATTGGGCAGATATTTGTCATCGTGGTGATTCCCATTGTAATAGGTATGACCATTAGAAGGTATAAGCCGGCTTTTGCACTGCGTATGGGAAGACCCGTTCGTATCGCCTCGGGAATTATTTTGGCTGTGATTATTTTGGGCATCATACTGAAGGAGAAAGCTCATATGGTAGAATACATTCAAAAAGCGGGGCTCGCTACTTTGGCACTTAATCTAATAACCATGGGAGTGGGATTTCTCACAGCTAAAATTTTCAAACTATCACGAAAACAAGGCTTTTCTATTGCCATTGAATCAGGAATTCAAAATGGAACCTTGGCAATTAGTATTGCTGTTGCCCTGCTTGGAAATACAAGCTATGCTATTGCGCCAGCCGTATACAGTGTACTAATGTTCTTGACAGGTTTTGCAGTAGTTTGGCTCTCCATAAAAAATAGTCCGAAGGAAGTTTAGTTAGTTTCCGAAGACTCGATTTTACACGGTTTATTACTCTTTTTAGAAAGTAATCTGGCGATGTACATTTGAGATATAGCAACAGTTGTATATAGGAGTATAAAATACCCTTTGTTGTCAGTGCTTTTATAAAACCATGAAGCTCCAAGGATGATGGCCGCTCCTATAAGTGCTGTATATATGTGTGGATTAGATATAAGCTTTCCTAATTTTTGAAATAGTTTCATTGTGTTGATTTTGTCTATTAGTGTCCAAACATTAAAAAGGTCACAAAAAAATTAATTTTTTTTCCTTAAAATGATGATAACACCCTCCTCTATTATGTTTTAGAATTAAGATATACTAAAAACTGAAAGCAAGTGTTTATGAATTGTAAAAATTTGAAAAAATGCTATCCCTAATGGAACAATTTAACTCGAAGGAAGGAACACCTTATTTGAGCAAAAAAAAATATAAGAAAAAGTGTGTATACAAAATCCAGTATCCTTTTTAATAGTGACAAAATTGTGGGAATAATCTTTACAATTTTTTGAAAATAATGCCCTCAAAAGAATATTTAAAAGCTTAAAAGCTTTTAAATATTGGTTAACCAAAAAAAAATAAAAAACGAAACATTTTGGTCGAAATTATGTCCAAAATATTGACAATTAAGAGTTTGCGAAAACGTTTTCGTATTTGTGGAAAATAGTCGCATTTTTTTAATTGTGTATTTCGTCGAATTGTATATAAGAATAATGTTAAAATATTAACATTATTCTTATATATTGAGCCCGTTAATAAAAACAAAACATATAATTATGAAGAAAAATGTGTTAATGAAATTTGCGGCTTTAGGAGCTTTTGCTGCAGTTATTGTGAGTTGTGAAACAGAGTCAGTAGATGAGGTAGCAATACCAGTTGAGAATCTTGTTGTACAAGAGACTTTTACTGAAGCAGAATGGACTTCTGATCCTATTCCAGGGCAATACATCATTGAATATAATGATATCAATGGGAGAGCCTCAGTTACAAAAAACAACATCTAAAGAAGCTTATGGTGTTCAGATGGAATCAAGAAAGTCAATTTTCTTAGCCGAGTTTGAAGCTGTAGGTCTTAAGAATGCAGATATAACTTCTACATATGGACACGCCTTAAACGGATTTGCAGCCAAGTTAACAGTTGCTCAAGCAGATGCACTTCGTTTAGATCCACGTGTTAAAAATATTGAACAAGATTACACCATCAAGAAAGGGAAACCAGGTGGTGGTGGAGGTGGTGGAGGAACCGCTCCTCAGTCAACTCCTTATGGTACAACTCGTGTAGGAGGAGGACTTAGTGCTTCTACTAATACTGCTTGGGTTATTGATAGTGGTGTAGATCAAGATCATCCAGATTTAAATGTTGATACTGCAAGAAGTATATCTTTCTTAACAGGATCCCCTTCTAATCAATCTCCTGACGATCAAAATGGTCACGGAACACATGTTGCCGGTACTATTGGTGCATATGATAACACTATAGGTTCTGTTGGAGTTGCTCCTGGAAATCTTGTAGTTGCTGTTCGAGTGCTAGATAAAAGAGGAAGTGGGTCAAACTCAGGTGTAATTGCCGGAGTAGATTACGTTGCTGCCAATGGTAGTTCTGGTGATGTTGCTAACATGAGTTTAGGTGGAGGTGTCTCTACAGCTTTAGATAATGCAGTTATTAGTGCTGCAAGTACTGGTGTTAAGTTTGTCTTAGCTGCTGGTAACGAGTCTGATGATGCAAATAACCATTCTCCTGCACGTGCAAACGGTCCAAATATTTATACAATTTCTGCTATGGATGTGAATGACAATTGGGCTTATTTTTCAAATTATGGAAGTCCTGTTGATTATTGTGCACCTGGAGTAGCCGTATTCTCAACTTGGAAAGGTGGTGGATACAATACAATTAGTGGTACATCAATGGCAGCTCCTCATGCTGCAGGTGTTCTTCTTTTTGGAAACGCCTCTACAGATGGAACTGTTAATGGTGATCCTGATGGAAATGCAGATGATATTATTCACTTATAATATTTAATGTGATACTAAAAAGGCGACCCCTAGGTCGCCTTTTTTTATGTGTGAAATTCAAATAATTATGATATTTAAATGATCGTACTCTGACCCACAAAAATATTATTGAAATTACGATTCGTATCCTCAGGATTTAAGATATAGTCGGCGATAAAATCTCCAACTTTACTTGTGCTAAAAGGATTTTCTTTTTTAATATCTTGGGTACAGAAGCCAAGCTCTAAAGATTTCTCTACAGCTTTTTCCACAGCTGTGGCTTCCTTAAGTAAATTAAGATGTCTCAAGAGCATTGCAGCCGATAAAATACTAGCCAACGGATTTGCAATTCCTTTACCAGCTCCCTCAGGAAAACTCCCATGTATTGGCTCAAATAAAGCGTTTTCCTTGCCTACTGATGCTGAAGCAAGCAAACCTATAGATCCTCCTATTACACTGGCCTCGTCAGAAATAATATCTCCAAAAAGATTTTCGGTTAAAATCACATCAAACTGTTTCGGATTTAAAATCATTTGCATAGCGGCATTGTCTACAAATAAAAAGTCTAAGGCCACATCTGGGTATTGTTTCCCCATTTCAGTAATGGTTTTTCGCCATAAACGCGAAGTTTCCAATACATTGGCTTTATCTACCAAGGTGAGTTTTTTTCTTCTTTTTTGCGCTTCCGCGAAAGCGAGATGCCCAATTCGACTTATTTCTTCAACAGAATAAGTACAGCCATCAGATGCAACCAGACCATCATCACTTAAACTCTTTTCGCCAAAGTAAATTCCACCTGTCAACTCACGATAAATGGAAATGTCTGTTCCTTGGATAATCTCTCTTTTCAAAGGAGAGTTTTCTATAAGTTGTTCATATGCTTTTACTGGACGTACATTACAAAAAAGACCTAAGCTTTTACGCAGGCGTAAGAGTCCTTGCTCTGGACGCACTTTTGCAGAAGGGTCATTATCGTATTTAGGATGTCCAATTGCACCAAAAAGAATTGCGTCGGCGGCTTCACAAATATCAATAGTTTCTTCAGGTAGCGGATTTCCAGTAGCATCAATGGCACATGCACCCATAAGTCCGTAGGTGTACTTAAAGTGATGTCCAAATTCATCGGCAATGGCAGTCAAGGCCTTCTGAGCCTCCGCTGTTACTTCCGGCCCGATACCATCTCCCGGAATGATTGCTATATTGTATTTCATATTCAATTCCCTCCTAAGAGAGATTTTATTAATTAATAATATTTGGTGATTGCATTAGCTATCAATATAAAATTACTCATTATATCAATACCTCTAACATCTTATTTATCCGATGTTTATATTTTAGGCATTAGGCATTAGGCATTAGGCATTAGGCATTAGGCATTAGTTTTTGGTCTTTGGAATTTGTGACTTGGAACTTCTTTTTTGAATCTTTATCGTTCGTGCATCATACCTTGTCACTTGCACCTTTTTACTACTCAATACATCAACTTTTTTAATAGTTTGCCTTTTATTTTTAGTCTCTAGTCTCTAGTCTCTAGTCTCTAGTCTCTGGTCTCTGGTCTCTGGTCTCTAGTCTCTAGTCTCTAGTCTCTAGTCTCTGGTCTTTGAGATTTGGTCTTTGGAACTTGTGATTTTAAATTTCAATCTTTATTCTAAAACACCATCCGTCCTTTTTCAAATTTCTCTATAGTTTCCTTTTGACTGATTAAATAATCAATATCGTCATAGCCATTTAGGAGGCATACCTTCTTATAAGGATCTATAACAAAGGCTTCTTTTGCTTGACCTATTACCACAACTTGATTCTCCAAATCAATGATAATCTCTGTATTGGGGTCCTTTTTAATAGCCGTGAGTACTTCCTTTAAAAATGCAGGACTCACTTGAATGGGTAGTAATCCGTTGTTTAATGCATTTCCTTTAAATATATCAGCAAAGAAACTGGAGATAACAACTTTAAAGCCATAACCTACAATGGCCCAAGCGGCATGTTCACGACTGGAACCACAGCCAAAATTGTCACCTGCTACAAGTATTTGAGCATTTTTATACAATGGATTATTTAGTGGGAAGTCGGTAACAACCTCTCCTTTTTTATCAAAGCGCCAATCCATAAATAGGTTATCACCAAATCCTTTCTTATCCGTCGCTTTTAAAAAACGGGCGGGAATAATTTGATCGGTATCAATATTTTCAACTGCCAATGGTGCAGCGGTAGCTTTAAGGGTAGTAAACTTTTCCATTAGGCAATAAGAGTTTTTGTGATATCAACAATTTTACCTTCGATAGCTGTAGCAGCAGCCACAAGCGGACTGGCCAATATGGTTCGAGCACCTTGGCCTTGACGGCCTTCAAAATTTCTATTGGAAGTAGAGACACAATATTCTCCTGCCGGGATTTTGTCATCATTCATTGCTAAACAGGCTGAACAGCCAGGCTGTCGTAAGACAAACCCAGCTTCTTCAAACACTTCTTTAAGCCCTTCTTCTGCAAGTTGGCGCGCCACCTTTTGCGATCCTGGTACAAGCCAAGCGTTTACATTAGGAGCCTTTTGTTTCCCTTTTACGTAATCTGCAGCTACACGAAAATCTTCTATCCTTGAGTTGGTACAACTTCCAATAAACACATAATTTATTGGGGTGTTTAAGAGTTGATTCCCCTTTTTGAAATTCATGTATTCCAATGCCTTTTCAAAGGTCATATCTCCTTTTTCTGGGATAGACTCATTAATTTTAATTCCCATACCCGGATTGGTTCCGTAGGTTATCATTGGGGCTATGTCTTCGGCATTGATATGATATTCTTGATCAAAAACTGCACCTTCATCAGTAGGGAGTGTTTTCCAATATTCGACCGCTTTCGCGAACCCGCCTTCCTGGCCGGCAGGAGCGACACCTTGTGGTGCAAATTCCTTCCCTTCTACATAGTCAAATGTAGTCTGATCAGGAGCAATCATTCCGCCACGAGCACCCATTTCTATACTCATATTGCATACTGTCATACGGCCTTCCATTGACATTTCTTCAAATACATTTCCTGCATATTCGCAGAAATAACCAGTACCAGCATTGGTGCCTAATTTTGCAATGATATACAAAATGACATCCTTAGGTAGCACTCCTTTAGCGAGTTCTCCGTTTACGTTTACACGCAAACTTTTGGGCTTCTGAAGTAATAGACATTGAGAAGCAAATACTTGAGCCACCTGACTGGTGCCAATACCAAAAGCAATAGTACCAAAAGCACCGTGGGTTGAGGTGTGACTATCACCACATACCATTGTCATTCCAGGTTGCGTTATACCGAGTTCTGGAGCCATAACGTGTACGATGCCATTATTTTCGTGCCCTAGACCGTAGAGCGTAATTCCGTGTTGGTCACAATTTTTAGTCAGTTGTGCCAATTGATTTCTTGATAATAGATCTTTGATGGGAAGATGCTGATCGATCGTTGGGGTATTGTGATCTGCAGTAGCGACAATCTGATCCGGACGGGCGATTTTAATACCACGCTCTTCTAGTTCGTTAAACGCTTGCGGACTAGTAACCTCATGAATAAGGTGTTTGTCTATATAAAGTACTTGTGGGCCATTAGGAACCGAAGTTACCACATGTGCATCCCATACTTTGTCGAATAATGTTTTCTTCATAATAAATTCCCGCGAAGGCGGGAATCTCATCCTACCAATTGCGATTGTTATATTGTTATTACTAATAATCCGCCTTGGCAGAATTATAAGTTTTTTTTAGGCTAATGCTCCTGCGCTAATTTGTATCGACTCCATAATTTGGTGGATATCATTATCGCGAACTTCCTTCTGTTTATCTGCAACGGTAAGGAATTGATTATAGGCAGTGTCTAATTGTATTTTAGTCAATTCGTAGCCAATATTTTTTGAGCGATAAGCAAGTGCTGCTCTACCACTTCTTGCGGTAAGTACAATGGCACTTTCAGATACCCCTACATCTGCTGGATTGATGATTTCATAGGTCTCTCTGTTTTTTATCACCCCATCCTGATGAATCCCAGAACTGTGGGCAAATGCATTTGCGCCTACGATTGCCTTATTGGGTTGTACAAACATGCCCATTTTTTCACTCACCATTTGGCTCGTTTCTAATAGAAGTTCCGTTTTAATATCAGTAAATAAATGTAAATCTGGATGTTGTTTTAAGATCATTACCACTTCTTCTAAAGCAGTATTTCCTGCCCGTTCTCCAATACCATTAATCGTACATTCTATTTGTCGTGCCCCGTTAATAACACCTGCAATTGAGTTGGCTGTTGCCAATCCAAGATCATTGTGACAGTGACAGGAAAGAATAACATTTTCAATACCTCTTACGTTTTCACGTAAATATTTCATTTTGGCTCCATATTCTTCTGGGAGACAATAACCAGTGGTATCTGGAATATTCAAAACCGTAGCTCCGCTTTTGATGACTTCTTCACAAACACGGGCGAGAAATTCATTATCAGTCCGACCGGCATCTTCTGCATAAAATTCTACATCTTCCACAAAAGTTTTCGCGTAAGCGGTAGCCTTTTTAGCTCGCTCAATAATTTGATCAGGCGTTGCTTTAAATTTGTATTTCATATGAGACTCACTCGTTCCAATACCTGTGTGAATTCGGGGGAATTTCGCGTATTTCAGTGCCTCAGCGGCAACGTCAATATCTTTAAGTACAGCACGAGTGAGACCGCATACAGTAGCGTTTTTGACCAACTTTGAAATTTCAAATACCGAAGTAAAATCTCCAGGACTCGAAATTGGAAATCCAGCTTCAATAACGTCAACACCAAGAAAATCAAGTCTTTCGGCGATGACAAGTTTTTCGTTAGTGGCCAATTTACAACCTGGTACTTGCTCTCCATCCCGAAGGGTCGTATCAAATATTTGAACTTTATCTGTTTGCATACATATGTTTTGTTGTATCAAAAATATATCTTGCTACTTCGTAAGACCTGTCAATTTGCTCTAGTCTTACGATGTTAACTGCAATATGATAACATATAAAACACTGTAAATAAACAAGTTGTGCGTAAAATTATTACAACGCTGAGTACTTCTAGCGATCCTTTATTTATATTAATTAAGTCCTTATCCAAAAGTGAAAAGAGACAGTTCAAACTCTATGTAGGGCGTTTAGGAGGAAATAGTGATGCAAAATTTCTCCAACTCTTTGAGGTGATGGACAAGTTGAAACGCTATGATGAAGCTGCGATCCTGAAGTCGGGAGTTGTAACTAAAACACAGATTTCAAACCTGAAAGCACATCTCTATCGTCAGATTTTAATTAGTCTGCGGTTGACGCCTTCTCATCAAAATATTCGAGTTCAAATTCGAGAACAATTAGACTTTGCCACTATACTGTATCAGAAAGGCTTGTATAAGCAGAGTTTGAAACTATTGGATAAAGCAAAAGGAATGGCTTTGGAGAATGAGGAGAAGAATATTGCCTATGAAATTGTAGAACTAGAAAAGGTAATTGAGACTCAATATATTACACGAAGTATTGGCACAAGAGCTGATCAGTTGGCTGAAGAAGCACGATCCTTGAGCGAACAAAATTCAATGACGAGTAAGCTTTCTAATCTCTCCTTGCAACTATATGGAATGATGTTAAAAAGTGGCTACGTAAAAAGTGATAGTGAGCGGCAGGAGGTAAGTGCTTATTTTAAGAAGGAGTTGCCCATATATGATTATGAAACCTTAGGCTTTCGCGAAAAATTGTGGCTCAATAAAGCACATCTTTGGTATAGTTTCTTGATTCAAGATTTTGTTTCCTGTTATAAGTATTCTGAAAGGTGGGTACGACTTTTTGACGATCATCCCAAAATGATTGAGCGCAATCCTGTCTTTTACCTCAAGGGGCAGCATTATCTATTAGAATCGTTGTACTATCTGAAATTGGAAGGAAAATTTAAAATGGCCCTTCAAAAATTAGAGGACTTAAAGGAGAATGGCGGGTTTGCGAAAGAGGATAACCTCAATACTTTACTTTTTTTATATGTGACTAGTAATAAGTTTAATCACCGTTTTATGGTGGGAAATTTTGAAGATTTTGAACCTCTTGTTGCCGAAGTGGTGGAAGGCATAAAGTCGCCAAAATATCGCATTGATGAACATCACGTTATGGTATTCTACTACAAAATCGCCAGTCTGTATTTTGGAGCTGGAGATTATGTGAACTGTATTGAATATCTCGGAAAAATTATCAATGCTAAAAGTCTAAAGACCCGTGAAGATTTGATGTGTTTTGCGAGATTATTGAATTTAATAGCCCATTATGAAGCTGGGAAAGACTATTACTTAGAGTCGCTTATGCGAAGCACGTATAAATTCCTAATAAAAATGAATGATTTACACCTCGTTCAAAAAGAGATGATTGCTTTTATGCGCGGACTTGATAACATCTATCCACATGAATTAAAGAATGAATTTAAAAAGCTTCACACCAAACTCAAGGCCTACGAAAATGATCCCTATGAACGACGCGCGTTTCTTTATCTCGATGTCCTCTCTTATTTAGAAAGTAAGATTGAAAATCGCCCTATCGCCGATATAATCAAAGAAAAGGCAAAAAAATTAATACGATAAGGGACGGTTTTTCAATGATTGAATGAATCAATGATTTAATGGTTGAATGATTAAATGGGTAATCCTTTAACTAAAAAAAGCAAAAAGCAAAAAGCAAAAAGTTAAATCGTTAATCCTTAAACACTAAACACTAACAATTACCCACTACTCACTACCCACTACCGACTACCGACTAACAACCAACAACCAACAACTACCCACTAACAACTACCACATCATAGAAACGTCTCAAAATACACCCAAAACTCATTTCAAGCATTTGCTAGAAATTAATCTTGCGATGTTATTTATTAGTACATCAGGGGTTTTGGGGCGTTACATCCAACTCACACCAGAGCTTACCATTGCTTTGCGCGGATTATTGGCAGCCTTGTTTTTAGGGATCTATATTTATTGGAAAAAGGACTCTATTCGTGTTGCTGGTAAAGATCGTGGAGCTATTATACTTGGTGGCATTCTCATAGGAGCACATTGGGTGCTCTATTTTTACGCTTTGCAGCTGTCTAATGTCGCTATTGGAATGTTATCCATATTTACCTATCCAGTAATTACAAGTTTGTTAGAACCTCTAATTCTCAAAACGAAATTTCATAAGATTCATTTGTTCTTGGCGTTTCTAGTGCTTCTAGGTCTTTACTTTTTGGCGCCGGAGTTTGATATGGAAAGTAATCATACCATCGCCATTCTTTGCGGAGTCCTTTCTGCCTTGTGTTATGCATTGCGGAATATAATAATGAAAACAAAGGTGCATAGTTATTCTGGGTCGGTGTTGATGTGGTACCAGATTGTGATTGTCTCCGTATCCTTGATTCCAGTTCTTTTCTGGAGTGATTATGACGGCATTGTAGAGCAATTACCTGCCTTGGCTTTGTTAGGCTTATTGACAACAACCATTGGACATACCTTGTTTCTTATGAGTTTTAAGCATTTTTCGGTAACCACTGCAAGTCTAATGAGTAGCGTTCAACCGGTCTATGGAATAATTCTAGGGATCATATTTCTAAGCGAAATTCCAGATATAGGAACGGTGGCCGGAGGAGCCTTAATTCTAGTAAGTGTCATTATTGAAAGTAAACGCTCGATGCGTTAGAACAATGATTCGATGGCTCAATGATTCGATGATTTAATGGAGCAATGATATAATGGTTCAATGGCTCAATGATTCGATGATTTAATGAGCAATGATATAATGGTTCAATAAGCAATTACTATTTTATTAGCTAGACTACGACTACGACTACGACTAAACACTACCCACTACCGACTAACAACTAAAGTCTAACAACCAACTACTACACACAAGCCGCCCATACAGGATCTTCTTCGGGCACATCAGCTATAAAAGTGATTTCTTCCTTTTTTACTGGGTGGGTTATTGTTAGTTTGCGCGCGAGCAAACTAATACTTCCATCTTTGTTAGAGCGATCAAAACCGTATTTTAAATCTCCTTTTATCGGACAACCAATCGCGGTCAGTTGCGCGCGAATTTGATGATGCCTTCCGGTATGAAGATCGATTTCTAAGAGGTAGAATGTCTTCAATTTTTTTATCACTCGATAATCAAGAATGGCTTTCTTAGATTCTGGCACTTCTTTAATGTGAGCGTAACTTTTATTTTGCTTGGGATTGCGTTTGAGATAGTGGGTGAGTGTTCCGCTTTCTGCGGGTGGTGGATTTTTGACCAATGCCCAATAGGTTTTTTGGGTCTGACGTTCTGAAAACATCTTATTAAGTCGTGGCAAAGCCTTACTCGTTCGAGCAAAAATCACAATCCCACTCGTAGGTCTGTCAAGTCGGTGCACAGTACCTAGGAAGACCGCTCCCGGCTTATCGTACTTCTTGGCTATATAATCCTTCACCACTTCGCTTAAGGGCACATCACCAGTCTTATCGCCTTGAACAATATCTCCCGAACGTTTATTGATCACAATTAAGTGATTGTCTTCGTAGATTACTTGCAGTGTGTCAGGAGTAGAATGCGGCATTATGATTTTTAAATGCGATGCTCTCTATTCATCACAGAATATGAAGAGATCGTTTTATTAAAGTCTATTTTCTATGTTCTAAGAGCGCAGCGATCTTTGTTCTTTTTCGCGCAAGCGAACATCTAATACTGCTCAGAATCATTTGGAAAATCTCTCGACTTCACGTCGGCACTATATTGCTCAAAGGCAGAGGTCATTTCAGAATACATATCCAGGTAGCGTCTTAAGAAGCGCGGATTGAATTCGTGTGTCATTCCTAACATATCATGTGTAACTAGTACTTGTCCATCGACGCCACCACCAGCACCAATTCCAATCACTGGAATCGTTAAACTTTCAGCCACTTCCTGGGCGAGTTTGGCAGGGACTTTTTCGAGTACCAATGCAAAACATCCTGCTCTTTCAAGCATAAGAGCGTCTTCTTTTAGTTGGCTAGCTTCTTGTTCTTCCTTGGCACGAACCGTATAGGTTCCAAACTTATAAATACTTTGTGGCGTTAAACCTAAATGTCCCATCACGGGGATACCGGCATTTAGAATGCGCTTGACACTTTCCTTAACTTCTTTTCCACCTTCTAGTTTTACTGCATGTCCGCCACTTTCTTTCATAATCCGTATGGCAGAACGCAAAGCTTCTTTGGGATCACTTTGATAACTTCCAAAAGGTAAATCAACGACTACCAATGCTCTGGTAATCGCACGAACCACAGAAGATGCATGATAAATCATTTGGTCTAAGGTAATAGGAAGGGTCGTTTCATGACCTGCCATCACATTTGATGCACTATCTCCTACAAGGATCACATCGATTCCGGCACCATCAACGATTTTGGCCATGGTATAATCATAGGCGGTAAGCATAGAGATTTTCTCTCCACGGGCTTTCATTTCTGTGAGTGATTTAACGGTAATCCTTTTATATTCTTTTTTGGCTACTGACATTCGGTTATTTTTTCTGTTACAAAAGTACTAAATTAGAGCCCTATATAGTAAAGCAAGTCTATGAAGCTTAAATATCTTTTTATTCCGATGATTGTGGTGTTTTTAATTTTCGCTTTCGCGAAAGCGCCATTTGCCAATTCGCCCTCTCAAGACGACATAAATAAGAAAGAGGTTCAACAAATAGTAGAGACTTTTTTTGAAGGTTTTCATAAACAAGATTCCACGATTATTAAAAAGGTAGTTCACGAGAATGTGATGATGCAATCCATTGGGAAGAATCAAATTGGTGAAATCGAGTTGAGTAAACAAGATTTTAGCGGCTTCTTAACTTCTATATGTAGCATTCCTGAAACAACCTCTTTTGAAGAGCGCATTGATAGTTATGAAATTCAATTGGATGGCAAAATGGCCAATGTATGGACACCTTATTCATTCTATATTAATGGGAATCTAAGCCATTGTGGCACAAATAGTTTTCAATTATTTAAACGTAACGAGCTATGGAAGATATTCTATATCGTCGATACTCGAGATCGCTCAGGTTGCGATACCAAAAGAGGCTAAAAACTCAATATTTAATAAAAGTCGTGTTTCTTTAATACACGAGACTTAACAGTCTGCCATTCCGACACTTACTGCAAGTCCGCCTTCACTGGTCTCCTTATATTTTGTATTCATATCTAAGGCCGTTTGCCACATAGTGTCAATAACTTTATCCAAAGGTACTTTTACATTTTTAGGATCTGAATCAAGCGCCATTTCACAAGCATTAATCGCCTTAATAGCACCCATTGCATTACGCTCGATACACGGGATCTGTACGAGTCCGCCTATAGGATCACAAGTCATTCCTAGGTGATGTTCCATAGCGATTTCTGAGGCTATAAGAACTTGAGCAGGCGTGCCACCCATAAGTTCTGTTAGGGCTCCAGCTGCCATCGCCGAGGAAACCCCAATTTCAGCCTGACATCCTCCCATAGCTGCCGAAATGGTCGCTCCTTTCTTAAAAAGGCTCCCTATTTCTCCTGCAACTAATAAATAACGTTTGATATCTTCAAAGTTGGCATCGTGATTTTCTATCACCATATAATACATCATCACTGCTGGAATAACACCTGCACTGCCATTGGTCGGGGCTGTTACGACTCGGCCCAAAGAGGCATTTACTTCATTAACGGCTAAGGCAAAACAAGACACCCACTTTAATATTTCTCTAAATTTTACTTCAGTACTTCGTATGGCCGTGATCCATTCATATTTATCGACATAACTAGCGCCTTTTTGAAGCTTTAAATGACTGTCATATGCACGTCTTCGTACGTTCAAGCCTCCAGGAAGCGTTCCTTCAGTGTGACAGCCTACATACATAGAATCGAGCATTACATCCCAAATTTGGCGTAGACGAGTATCAATCTCTTCAGCCGAGTTGAGATAGAGTTCGTTTTCGAGGACTATTTCTGATATTGTTTTATTTTCATTGGTACAATAGGCGAGTAGGTCGGTTGCTTTTTCAATGGGTCTCGGGAAGCATTCAAATTCGAGGCGTTTACGCCCTGCACGTTTTCGTTCTTCTTGAACTACAAAACCACCGCCAATAGAGTAGAAGGTTTCCGATACTTTCTTTCCACCTATTAAGGTTGCCTTAAACCGAATCCCATTAGGATGAAAATCCAAAAACTTTCGGTTAAAATGGATTTGTGACTCTGGATCAAAAGCAATAAAGCGTTCAGAATTAAAATGCAATTGTTGCTGAGTTTTAATTTTGGCTACTTCTATAGGAATAGCCGCAATATCACAGGTCTGTGGATCGGCGCCGGTAAGGCCTAATATAATAGCTACATCTGTAGCGTGTCCTTTTCCTGTGAGCGATAAGGAACCGTATAAATCAACATCAATGGTTTCCACAATGTCAAAGACTTTTTTGTCTTGTAGTTTTGAAATAAAACGTCTTGCGGCACGCCATGGCCCTAGGGTGTGCGAACTTGAGGGTCCAACACCAATTTTTAGCATGTCAAATACGCTAATGGCTTCTATCTTTTTAGGTGATGCGTTCATTTTATAGCATTTTACGGAGTAAATGATCCGTTTGCGGGTCATTTCCAATAGGGTATATGTGGGTGTCAAACTTTTGGTAGCCCACACGTTCATATAACCGAATAGCGTCTAGGTTATGTTCCCAAACACCTAACCAAATATAGTTTTTATCTAGTTGTTTAGCGTAGTTTTCAGCAAAATCAAGCAGTCTTTTTCCTATCCCTTTTCCTTGCTCATTTTTAAGTAGATAGATACGTTCCAATTCGATTCCATTGTCTTCTTTCAATTCGTTTTGAGCCTCACCAGTATTGAATTTGAGATAGCCTATGATTTTATCACCATCCTTTACAAAGAAGTAATGGCAGTTATCGTTAAGAAGTTCTTGGGAGAGGAGCGCTTTCGCGAAAGCGCTATCCAAATAATTATTGAAGTCTTCAGGATTATTCTGAGATTCAAACGACTCTTTGAAAGTCTTTCGACCCAAATGGGCAAGGGTTTCAACTTCAGAGGGGTGGATAGGAATAATCTGGATCATATTTAAAGACTTATTGAGTGTCTTAAAGATACATTATTGCGCCAAAATCATGATGCCAACTACAAATCCATTATTCATCGCATGTAATCCCATGGACCAGCCAATGCCTTCATTTTTAATCTTAATCATTCCCATCATAAAACCTGAAAGTATTCTTGGCACAATAAGAAGTACAAGGGCTGCATTTATAATAAAACCGTCTACATAGTTATTGATATGTACGAGGCCAAAGAGTAGCGAACTCACAATGAGCACGGGAATATAGTGTTTGGTTAAGAAGCCTCTTAGTTTTATAGTCCGTTCGGCTGGGATAAGTTGATGAACTACATAAAATTGCAAGACCAAACATAGAGCGATAAACCCAGTTTTTATTGCCCAGTGTACATCATCAGGTAGAAAACCATTAATATAAAAAAGAGGCCATGAGCATAGTAAAAGGATAATGTCTGTATGGCTGGGTTTAATCAAGGTGCGAAACATCATCTCTTCGATAATAGGTGCAAAGATCACAGCTAAAATGAATAGTTGCAGCGGACTCTCCTTTAACAAAAGGTTTAAAAAATCTTGTTTATACTTTTCTGGTGCCAATTCAGGATAGATGCTTGTAAGGATGGCAGCCGCAATAAAGAAAAGAATGTAAAGTCCCCAAAGTTTAAGGTAATACCCCAATAAGCGTTTTGTCTTTAAAGATACGGTCATTACTATTTGGGGTTAATGCTAGTTTGGGGAATGTAGTTATTTTCTGTTAGTAGCTCAAATGAAAAGCTTGTTACGTTTTGTAAGATTTTTATTTTTTTCAGTTTTGTCTATTGCCTTAAACAAAGTTAAAAGTTAAAAGTTAAAAGTGAAAAGTGAAAAGTGAAAAGTGAAAAGTGAAAAGT
>CAXBCS010000052.1:0-24841 GCA_963974305.1 uncultured bacterium | reverse complement strand
AAAGTACCTTGGTAGAGATAAGAAGAAGTGTCTTGTTCATTTTTTACCCTTTAGGGGCGGGGAAAGAAAATGAAACACCAAACCCAAATCCCAAGTTCCAAGTTCCAAAACTAAGGTGAAAAGTTAAAAGTTAAAGGTTAAAGGTTATTGGTAATAGGTTTAAAGTTAAACCCTAAACCCTAAACCCTAAACTCAAAACATCAAATCCCAAAGTCCCCCTCTGCCCTCTGGGCATCTCCCCCGGAGGGTTCCCCCTCTGTCCTTCGGACATCTCCCCCAAAGGGTGAGAAGTGGTAAGTTGGTATTTTGGTAGGCTGGTATTCTAGTATGTTGGTATTTTGGTACGATGGTATTATTGTAGAATGAAATATTCATTACTATAGACAACAAAGTCGATGTGTTTAAGAGTACAAGGTTAGATCCACTAAGGTCTGCCGATAATAAATAAATCACATTTTGGATTCTCTGTAATTCATTCTCCCTTTTGAAGGGAGATGCCCGAAGGGCAGAGGGATGTTTTTAAACCCCAAACCCCTAAACCCCTAAACCCCTAAACCCCAAACCCCTAATCCCTATTGCCTATTGCCTAATGCCTAATGCCTAAAGCCTACTACCTTGTGTCATTCCACAGCCCTAACTCCAATAAAATGACAGCTTGTCATATTTTTGGCAGTGGCATAATCATTGACTTAGGAGTAGTGTCGAAAAATATTAATAACAATTAAATACATATATAATGAGTAAAATTATAGGAATTGACTTAGGGACTACCAACTCATGCGTAGCCGTAATGGAAGGTAACGAGCCTACAGTAATACCTAATGCTGAAGGAAAACGTACCACACCTTCGGTAATTGCATTTGTAGAAGGAGGAGAGATTAAAGTAGGAGATCCTGCAAAACGCCAAGCCGTTACAAACCCGACAAAAACGATTGCTTCTATCAAACGTTTTATGGGAAACAAGTATTCAGAAAGCTCGAAAGAAGCTGAACGTTCTGCATACACTGTGGTAAAAGGAGACAATGATACACCTCGTGTTGATATTGATGGTCGTTTATATACGCCTCAAGAATTGTCTGCTATGGTACTTCAAAAAATGAAGAAAACGGCCGAAGATTACTTAGGCCAAGACGTAACTAGAGCCGTAATTACAGTTCCAGCATACTTTAATGATAGTCAGCGTCAAGCGACTAAAGAAGCTGGTGAAATCGCAGGTCTTAAAGTAGAACGTATTATCAACGAGCCCACAGCGGCTGCATTGGCATACGGATTAGATAAGAAAGATACTGATCAAAAGATTGTTGTATTTGACTTTGGAGGAGGAACACATGATGTATCAATCCTTGAATTAGGAGATGGTGTATTTGAAGTACTTGCTACCGATGGAGATACGCATTTAGGTGGAGATGATGTTGATCAAAAGATCATCAACTGGCTTGCTGAAGAATTCATGGCAGATGAGGACATGGATCTTCGTAAAGACCCAATGGCTTTACAACGTTTGAAAGAAGCAGCTGAGAAAGCAAAAATTGAGCTTTCTTCATCTACGCAAACAGAAATCAACTTGCCATACGTAACAGCTACCGCTAGCGGACCAAAGCACTTAGTACGTACAATGACTCGTGCCAAGTTTGAGCAATTGATTGATGATTTAGTAAAAAGAACGATCAAACCATGTCAAACTGCTTTGAAAGCAGCTGGATTGAGTATTGGTGATATTGATGAGATTATTTTAGTAGGTGGATCTACACGTATTCCTGCAGTGCAAGAAGCCGTAGAGAAATTCTTTAAAAAATCTCCATCAAAAGGAGTAAACCCTGATGAGGTTGTAGCTGTTGGAGCTGCTATCCAAGGTGGTGTACTTTCTGGAGATGTAAAAGATGTTCTTTTATTAGATGTAACTCCACTTTCTCTAGGAATTGAGACAATGGGTAGCGTTTTTACAAAATTGATCGAATCAAATACAACGATTCCAACAAAGAAGTCGCAGGTATTCTCTACCGCAGCCGATAATCAACCAAGTGTTGAGATTCACGTACTGCAAGGAGAACGCCCAATGGCAAATGATAACAAAACGATTGGTCGTTTCCACCTTGATGGAATTCCACCATCACAGAGAGGAACACCTCAGATTGAAGTTACCTTTGATATTGATGCCAATGGTATTATTAAAGTAAGTGCTACTGATAAGGCAACCAACAAGTCACAAGATATCCGTATCGAAGCGTCTTCTGGTTTGACTGAAGAGGATATCCAAAAAATGAAAGCTGAAGCTGAAGCAAATGCCGATGCAGATGCAAAAGCAAAAGAAGTTGCAGATAAAATCAACGAAGCTGATGGTATGATCTTCCAAACAGAAAAGCAATTGACTGAATTTGGAGATAAACTTTCTGATGATAAGAAGAAGCCTATCGAAGATGCCTTGGCAGAATTGAAAGCAGCTTATGAAACAAAATCTGTAGATGCAATTACTCCTGCTTTAGACAAGATCAACGAAGCTTGGAAAGTTGCTTCTGAAGAGATGTATAAAGCACAAGCAGAAGCTGGTGGACAACCAGGACCTGATGCAGGCGCTGGAGAAGCTCCACAAGAAGATGCTTCTGCCGATGTAGAAGACGTAGACTTCGAAGAAGTTAAGTAAGTCCGTGCTGAGCTCCGTCGAAGCATAGACTTCGAAGAAGTTAAGTAAGAACTCTTACTTACTAGATATAA
This sequence comes from uncultured bacterium, assembly GCA_963974305.1. GTDB lineage: Bacteria > Bacteroidota > Bacteroidia > Flavobacteriales > Flavobacteriaceae > Dokdonia. The sequence goes on along the minus strand of CAXBCS010000052.1, from coordinate 22,129 downwards.
AAATCCCCGCAACATAGGTTGCGGGGATTTTTTTGTAATAACATTTAGATACTTCTTTTATGTCAAAGCCGTATAGACTACAATTCCATATTTAAAATAGACAAACATATCTGTATCCCCTGTCTGATATTACCAAGTCTAATGTTCTCATTCGGACTGTGCTGGTTGTTGTCCATATTGACCATAGGAACAATGACAGTTGGCACATTCAAGGCGTCAATCAATGGAACAATAGGAACCGTTCCACCCATCATTCTAATGACTACAGGAGCCTCACCAAAACCTTTTGTCAGTTGGGCTCTTATGGTTTTACCAAAATCGAGTTCCGGACTTGTTCTAAAAGCATTGATGCCACGCGATATTTTAAACTTTGCAATATTTGGGTATGTTTGTCTTTCTTCGTCTGTAGGATCTCTATCTATGACATAATAACCTTCCTTTTCAACATGTTTTTTGATTTTTTCCAATTGGACCTTGTCATTTGTTTCAGGAACTAAACGCACATCGATACTAGCAGTTGCATATTCTGGGATTACTGTTTTTAACTTTTCCCCAGACCAAGAAGTACCAATTTGACGAATGTTTAAAGATGGGTATTGAAGGGATTCTTGGTAATTTGCACCCACTTTTTCGGACGTAGCAATTCCTAACTTTGTATTGACCTCTGTTGCATCATAGGGTACAGACTTTAAAATCTTGTCAATACTTGGGTCAATGGTAATCCCCTTGTAATAGTCCTTAATCAAAACTCTTCCATGTTCATCTTTCATGGAAGTTAATAGGCTAGCCAATTTAAATACAGGATTGGGAGCATAGTTTCCATAATGGCCACTGTGCTGAGGTAACTTAGCACCAAAAGTGGTAATGGAACATGTTGCAATTCCTCTGCAACCAAAGGTAAGAGTAGGCCTATTAGAATCGTGAGCTGGTCCGTCCATAACGATAAAATAATCAGAAGCATACCTTTCTTTATAGGTTTCTAGGGTTGACAATAGTGCATCAGATCCGTATTCTTCTTGAGGGTCAAAGAGGATCTTAATATTAAAGTTTGGCTCACTACCACTATCTCTAAGAATTTTTATGGCCGTCATGAGCATAATAATTGGAGCCTTATCATCTGCAGCAGCTCTAGCAAAAATGCGCCAATCATCATTTATTTCACCATCCAAAGCATTCCAATCCTTGGGCTGCCAATCTCCAGCAGCATCCTTTTCCTTTAAAACAGGAATAAAAGGATCTTGCTGATCCCAAACAGCAGGATTTACAGGCTGCCCATCAATGTGAAAATAAAATAACACCGTTGGGATATTTGCATCATAAATTTTTTCAACAAGGAGCAAAGGCAGGGTAGTCGATTCTAAAAGGGAGGTTTTAAAATCTAACGACTGATACTGCATAGCGACCCAATTGATATTTTCAAGCATCTTTTCCTTATTCTCCGGAAGATTCGGTATACTCACCAATTCTTTATGCATCAATAAGGTATTCTTGAATTGTTGATCTGTTAATTGTCCAGAAATATTTTGAGCCAAGAGGCCCATTGAAAAAAGAAGAAAGACGAAGGTAAATGCAGTTTTCATAATGTATGTTGACTAATTTCTCGTCTAAAGATGCGGAAAAATACTAGCATCCAAAAAGTATAGCTTTATAAAACTAGCCTAAATTGCCTCTACCCACCACAGAGATCTTAGATTTAATCTTTTCGTAAATTGAAATATCGGTTTTATTAAAGGTATCTTTGCCACCGAATTTTATACTGGGTTTGACTTGAATACTCTTTAAACAACAGCCAGTATTGCACCTTTAGAAATTTCGCTTTAAGCGAAAGAAAAAATAATTTCATGATGACAGATATCACCTTAAATAGACCAGAACCTATAACATCCAGAAAGCAGGTTGTTGTTTTTGAACGCGGTACTGATACTAGAGAAACGATTAGTGTTCTTGAGGCGGGTGATCCTGTATTGATTGTAGGATTTTATAGTAATGGTTTAGATCTTCTAAAAGCTGTGCAAATTCACTTAAAAAGAAGAATGCCCTCTAAGACATTTGAAGAGCAACGTGCTTTTCGAGATGCCTATCGCACTCTTTCAAATCTCGTCTTAATTGAAGTTGCAGATCATGCCCTTAAAGTTAAGAAGGCACCGTCTATAGGTTGGTTCAAGAAATTATATCCAGAAATGAGTAGTTTTCTTTTGTCTTTTCCTCAAGTACAAGGCTTGAATAGCTCTTGGCAGTGGTATCAAAGCGGAATCCAGGTTCCAGTTTTGCGAAATAAAATTCACCCTTTTTACGGGACTTACTTCCCAACACGTTTTGATCATTTAATCCTTTTTGACAATTGGCTAAAACGATATGAAGGACCTAAGAAATCTGCTATTGATGTGGGTATTGGAAGTGGGATTCTTGCTTTCCAACTTGTAAAGCACGGTTTTCAAAAGGTTTTTGGTACAGATACCAATCCCAATGCGATTGTTGGTCTCAAAGATTTTATGGGAGAGACAAAGCTATCTAGAAAAGTAGAATTAGATTTTGGTCACCTATTTGGTCGCTGGGAGAAGCAAACAGAATTGATTATTTTTAATCCGCCATGGTTACCAGGTTCTAAAAATGTCGATAAGAGTGAAGCGGCAATGTATTACGATAAAAATCTGTTTCCTGAATTTTTCGCACAAGCAAAAGAACGACTATTACCAGACGGAAAATTGCTAGTTATATTTTCAAATTTGGCGCAAATAACAAATGTGACAACCGATCATCCAATAAAAAAAGAAATCACCAAAGGCGGTAGATTTAAATTGGAGAAACAGCTAACACGTTCTGTAAAGGCAGCCTCTGATAAAACCAATCGCGATCAACATTGGCGTTCTTCTGAAGAGGTAGAATTGTGGATTTTGACACATAAATAGAAAGCTGTGGGTTTTCATAAAAGGAACACTCACTACGCTAAAACTTAACGCTCCAGTCTATCCAAAAACTTTTGCAGGTCGGCTTCCCTTTGGGTGCCAATGAGTAATTTTTTTCCATCCAAAAGTTCAATAGCAAGCCCTTTATTTCCTTTAGTGTTGTAAACCGTACCATAACTGGTCCATAGTCTTATGCCCCAACCGCCTACAAAACCATAATTAACAAGCTTTGCATCTTTAATTTCAGACCATGGTATGCTTTTCTGTACAAATGGGAAAAAGCGCATGCGGATTTCTTTTGGGTCTATCTCCGTTTTCAATCGCATAAAATAAAAGAGGAGGATAAAACATAAGACAAATACACTAAAAATGATCAGCCCGAGATTAGACATGGGTTTACTCCCAAAGTCTTCTCCAATAATTAGTTGTTTATAAATCCCGTACACCGGTAACAAACCAATAGCTATTAGAATAAGCCACAGCCACCATTGTGTAAATTTTTGTTCTTCAGCGAACTCAGTTTTCATTAGGATTCTATTTGGTGCGCTTGCGCGAAAGGTTTCACTATACTAAGATACGTAATGACTAAAACATTTTTTAGAAATTTCTAGCGTAGGATAGAATTACATATTTGTGACTTTCGGTGGTTGTAGCCTCTGCAGATTGTATGCGATATCCAAACCAATATTCATTTTTTCCAAAGCGGTGATGGACATCGAAACCTGCATACATGACTTCCTTTTCTGCAGAAACTAATAAGACAGAAGTATCATTAGAACCATTTCCTTCCAATAATCCATTGCGTGCTACAAAACGATACCCTGCCCGGAAGGAGAAAAATATTTCGCGTTGGTTTGACCCTAGACGATTATATCCTATACTGCTCGCCAAAGGATTTCTGCGCCCAAAATAGGCGATAAAATCAGTATGTGCATATACATCCCTAGTTCCAAAAGCTAAGCTAGGCTCAGCGACAAGGACAATACTAAACGGATTAGGGGATAATTGCCATTCACGTCTGTAACTGGTATATAAATTTGCATGAAAACTATTGTTCATTTCTCCCACCCATACTGGAGGATCTGAAATTACAATAGCTTTGTGATACCATCGCTGAAAACCTCCAGCTCCAGAAGCTTTTCCAGCAACACCTAATAAAACATCGGCCTTAAGTCCATGCTTGTTTTTTACAAAGGACCAACCAGCTTTAAGTCCAAGAAAGCCAACATATGGTCTGTCTTGTTCAGATATTTCTGAGGTTTTAATATCTGAAGGTGTAAAGATTTCTTGGCCGATAGAGAAGGAGAGTTGTTCATTGTCGCTATTTATGAATCTATTCTTGAGAAGATGTGTGTAGTGAAGAAATAAACCTGATGAGTAATAACGATCTGTTAGGGTAATAAAATCGTTATCATGGTGAATCCTTAGTTGGTGCCTTGCTATAGTATCCTGCTTCTTTTCATTAGACTGAGCCCGCAAATTATTGGGAATGCTCAAAAAAATAATGATGAAAATATAATAACTGAAAAAAGAGGCCGAGTTAAACAATCTAGAATAAGAGTCTCGGAAGAATAGAATCAATGCTTGTATTTCAATTAGACATTGAGAAACGTTTGAGAGGGGTAAGTATATCATTGAATCCTTTGATTGGATTCTGTTCGATATTCTTTTTTACTATAGTATTGTAATACTTTATTAAGTAGCTCCTTAGTCTCTTTCGCCGATTTCGAATAAATAATGTTAAACGGAATTTCCCAATTTTCATGAATGATAATATAGATTCTAAACTCTCCTTTATTAGCTGCTACATCACCAAACCAACCTAGATCAATGATAATATCATCTGCAGGAAAGGAGCATTGAAGTAAGTCTTCATTTAAATAACGTATGCTGTCAGCCTCCTTAAAGTCCGTTACAGGATCATAGCTATAAAAATCATGGTTTGTGATTTTACAGCCTAATGGGAAATCTATTTTTTGAATTGTATTCATATATAATGAAATCTATCTGTTAGTTTTTGAGATATTATCTTTTAAAAGGCATTCACTTTTTGCCTTTAAACAATGTCGTCTCCATACTTTAGAAGGATACGTTATTCTTGACTAAGCAACCTTAATTACTTTCTTGCGGACAAGTAAATATTTTAAGTTTGGCTTTAATAAACTCATTTTTTAATGTATCCTCATATATATATTGCCGACATTATCTGAAATCACATTCCAATACTTAGATGGAGTGAGCGTGAAATCTACTGCATTGAAATAATGGGCTGTAACGAAATGAAATCCGTCAGGAAGATCTTTTTTTGTTGGAGCAATGAAGGTCTCGCCATTATAAATCCAAAGTAGATAAGTTCGGTCTTTGTTTGAATCTTGCAGATAGTGCAACACTCCATTTTTATTTACCGCATACTCGGCAGAGGAAAGTTGAATTTTCTTCTTTTTAAATTCGGTATAATCCTGTTATGGTTGATTCAAGATATCGGTATCAGAATATTCTTCAGCTCTTTTAATATTCCAATTGTTGATTTGTAATGCAATGAGAATTCCAAGCACGATAAGGGATATTTCACTTATTGCATAAAACAAATATTTTCTGAATTGGTTCTGAATAAATAGTGTTAGTCGGAATTTTCTAATAAATTTTATCATTCACAGGGTTAATGAGCACTAATTACTAAATAAGGACAATAATGAGCTTTTTTCAATCTGGGTGAAGATAAAAGAATATAAATTCTCGATCTACAGCTTCAGTATAATATTGGAATGTTAATGGGAAAAGTAGAATATTTTGATCAACGAACTATTAGTTTCTCAATGCCCGCATCATATACCTCATGCACACCGTCAAAAACCTGCACCATTAATCGACTCCCAAATAGTCGACTTCCTTTTAAATGCTCTTCTGTTTTTCTCGCTTCTGTAATATACTCATCCTTATCGCCATAAAGGTAGGTGACCTTGGCATCTGAAGATAAGTATTCAAAGTCTGTAGCTTCTAACTCGGTTGGAATACCTCCAGAATGTAGAAGCAGTTCTTTACACTGAACCTTCCTAGACGATGCCCACCGAGTGACAATGGAAACGCCTTGCGAATAGCCCATAAGTATAACATTCACTGATTGGTCTTTCCATTTTTTGCTTTCTTCTGCCCAAACAGCATCGGCATACTTCAATACATTCTCGGTTTCTATAGCTGTGTTTTCCTTAGTGAGCCAACTAGCACCAACATATTTGAACTTTCTATCTTGGTAGTATTTACTTGGAGCTTGCAGTGCTATGATATAATTTTCTTCCTTATTGAGTCCCTCAAAATGTTTGATAAAGTAGCGGGATAAGTGTCCCATGCCATGAAAGACCAGCCATACATTTTTTGTTTTTCGCGTAAGCGTATTCAAAACAGAATAAGTGTTGGTATGTGTATAGGCGATTTGTTGTTCTGACATGTTTTTTGGTTATAATAATTGAGAGAGTTTTCTTTTGAAAAACTCAGCACTCTGTGCAGCGCTTTTCATAGAGCTTTGTGCAAAATTACCACCTTGTTCTATGTAAAAATACTCAAGTCCAGACTTTTTTGGGTCCGGCAGAATTTGAGTATAATCTATAGAGCCATTACCCAATTCAGTATAATCTCTTGTCAGCTTGTCCATATCTTTAATATGCCACATCACATAGCGACCTGGTTGTTCACTAACGAGTTCCTTGGGAGTTTTTTTAGACGAATGCATGACCCAGTATAAATCCATTTGAAGCTTGACAAGTTTAGGGTCTGTTTCTGAAAGAATAATGTCAAACCCATTTTCTCCTTGGTGATCTTCAAAGTCAAAACCGTGATTGTGATACGCAAAACCGAGCCCGGCATTGGTCACTTGCTCCCCTATAAGATTGAGCTTCCCAGCCATCAACTTGAAAGTTTCTATGTTTCGCTGTTCAGGGGCTATCCAAGGCCAAGTGATATAAGAACTATTTACAGCTTTTGCTCCTTGGATACACCGATCTACAAACCGCTTTAATTCGTCTTCAGACTTGTCTAGAAAAGGTGCAAATGCATAATGACCACTAGACATTGTTAATTCTAAATCATCAAGAATATCTTTAAAAGCTGCTGCCTTATATCCATAAAAGCTTCCTTTTTCTGCATCATAACCATAGGCTTCAAAGTCTTGATAGCCCATCGCTTTTAAGGCCTTGAGCGTTGCAATAGGATCCTTGGCCATGGCATCACGTACAGAGTATAATTGATACCCTAATTTATAGTGCGAATTACTGATGCCTGCAAAACAGGAAATAGGTAAAAGCGCTGCGGCTCCCAAGATTCCTGTGGTTTGAATAAATGTTCTTCTTTGCATACAATTAATTTAATATTAGGAGTGTTGTATAAATGTATTGTTGGATAAATACTACTTGGTCCATGGCTCTTTCTCCATGGCATTTACAAAGCCCTTGCCATCAAACATGCTGAGACCAGACCAAGTGCCAAACCAAATTTGGCCTTTTTGATCTTCAAAAATGCTCTGAACACCATTGGATACAAGTCCGTCGTCTGTATTGAATAATGTAAAATGAGTCCCGTCGTATCTATAAACACCTACATTTTCGACAGAGAACCATATATTTCCTTCACGGTCTTCCATCAAGTTATACACTTCTTCTCCTTCAATTACGCCTTCCTCAGTAAAATGGGTAAATGTTTTGCCGTCATACCTACTTAGACCTCCGTAAAAAGTCCCAATCCAAATATTGCCATTTTTGTCCTCTAAAATGTCTGCAACATTATTGTCTGGAAGACCATTTTCTGTATTGAAATGGGTAAAATCTGTTCCGTCATAGACTGTAATACCATATCCATCATGTAGAAACCACAAATTTCCATTTCGGTCTTCCATTATTTTTTCAATACGGTCTGGCGATAATTTTGACTCAGGGTTTTTAACTGTTGGTTTGGGAACAGTAAAGGAGCTAAAATTTTCCCCATCAAACTGATACAATCCAGCTACGGTTCCTATCCAAATCATTCCTGAACGGTCTATAGCAAGGCCCCAAATTTCATTTGTTGGTGCGCCTTCCTTTTCTGTGAAATAAGTAAACTTTTCGCCGTCATACTTGCTTAGCCCATGACCAGAACCAAACCAAACGTTTCCTTCTCTATCTTCAACAATTTCGCGTATGGCATCATTCTTAAAATATGGGTGATCAGGAAAGCGGGCAAGCTTATCTCCATCATAGCGAAAAAGTCCGTCCCCATTAGAACCAAACCATATATTCCCCTTATTATCTTGATACATTACCCTTACAAATTGACGAACCATTCCGTTTAAATCTGTATGCTGCTGCGTTAAAAAACTGCTGGATTGAAAATACATTTTCTTCAATTGTTTTCTAGTCGTATCAATAGTAATATCTTCCTTCTGGGCTTTGTTTAATGAAGCTTGGTCATTACAAGCGGTCATCAAAACAATGGCAAATAGTAGTAGGTAATTCAGTATTTGAGAATATCTTAATGTCATAGGTTTAATCTTCAATTTGCGTCTTTATTAAGCTTAAAGCGAAATTGCTCTTCGGTTCTACTTAGGATAAACTTTTTAGTGGGATCATCCTAATGCCTCTACGCTCTATGAAAGATAGCTATATTTTTGCTTAGGAAAAGTATTTGTAGTCTATCGCAGCTCAAAGCCAAAGTTGAGGTCATGGCTGTGCCCAAGTGAATTATTTACTGCAGCTCTTTAAAAATTGTAGATTTTAGTAGTGGCCATTCTTCTTTCAATATTCCATAGCAAGCCGAACTCCTTCTAAATCCATCTTTGACTATTACATTTTTTCGAAGAATGCCTTCAAGGGTAGCTCCAATCTTTTCAACGGCTTTGCGCGACCGAAGATTGCGCTCGTCAATTCGGAATTCAACTTTCTCCATGCCCATCTGTTCAAAGGCATAGCAGAGCATCAGATATTTCATGTGGGTATTGAGTCCGCTTCCGCGAAAAGCTTCGCCTAACCAGGTCCATCCTATGTGAACGACCTTATGTTGTGTGTCAATATTTCCAAAGCGGGTCGATCCTGCGTAGGATTCCTGTCCTTTATCATAAATGAGAAATGGTAAGGCTGTGTCGAGTTCCGCTTTCGCGAAAGCGTCATCCATATAAGCACGCAATTTATCTGGAGTAGATACATCTGAGGCACCATAGGTTAATAAGTCTACCTGTTGAGAGACAGCTAATAAGTGGTCAAAATGCCCTATTTGTAATGGTATTAATGCTACACGGTCATTTTGTAAGGTTGATGTTGTCATAAAAAAAAAGGATGCTCATAAAAATACGAACATCCTTTTTTAAAACTTCTATTTTCGATTAAATTCCTAAAATCTTTGCATCTACTCTAAACACTGTTCGAATATCAATGTCGTGATCTCTTGAGATAGCGCCATCAGTTACTGTATTTACTCTTAAGGTGTAAGCATCCTTTTTAATGTATTCCTTTAGCTCAACATTATCAATGTCCAATGTGAGTTGTTGAGCACCATTTTCGGGTAGATCAATGCCAGAGGCGATAATCTGCTCAGCGAGTCCATCGGCCTTGATGTAAATAGAAATGTCATTAATGAAATTAAAATTTCCATCTGTTGGAGATTTTAAAGTAAGAGTTAAGGTTTTTAATTTAATACTCTCTATAAGGTCCTTACGCGTGTCATTACTCTCAAATTCCGATTCTGAGTTGGTCGTTACTTCTGGAGTGATAATGTCCAAAGGAGCATCAAAGATAGTGCTGGACTCAATCGTATAACTTGTGGTGTAATCTAGATCAAATTTTGTGAGTTCATCTACGGCATCACAACTTGTGAGCATAAATAAAACAATTGCGGTAATTCCTATTTTTTTCAACATGATTATGGGGGTTTTGTTTTTAATATTTACGAAATTTGAAAGGTATTAGTTTTCTTCAAACATCACAATTTTACTAATTTATGAAATTAAATAAAAAAGAAGTTTTAGCTCGTTTAGCCGCATCGTGTAAAAATACACTAATGGAAACCTTAGAGATAGAATATATTGATTTTGGTGAAGATTTTTTAGTTGCAAAAATGCCAGTAAATCCGAGAGTGCATCAGCCAGATGGTGTCTTGCACGGAGGAGCAATGGTAGCCCTTGCCGAAAGTGTTGGAAGTGCAGCTAGTTTTATGTTTTTGGATGCTGAAAACATGTATATAAGGGGAATTGAAATTTCTGCAAATCACATAAAGAGCAAACGAGACGGTACTCTGTATGCCAAGGCTACTTTTATTCATAAAGGACGTACTACTCAAGTCTGGAATATTGATGTGGTAGATGAAGAAGATCAGTTGATCTCTAAAGTTAAGTTAACTACCATTGCCTTAGCTAAACGATAATGCAAACTCATTCCCTTACCGCTTATTTACATCATCAATTAGAGGCCGACTTGCCTTTTGTTATCTATAGAAAACCTGGGTCACCGACCATTCAAGCATTCTTTCAAGAAGATCAAACACTTCATTACGCGGGGGATTTGAGCCAAAGCGGTTTTGTGTTTGCCCCTTTTGATGCGAGTGAAAAAGCAATTTTAATTCCTGGAGTGCAAGCACAGGAATTACATATTGAAGGGGCAGAGGAGATGCTTGCAAATGAAATTCTTTTTGACGCAAGTTCACTGGAAGCAGACAAGGCACAACATATGGCGTTAGTGCAAAAGGGAATAGACACCATAAAAAGTTCTGAAATGAAAAAGGTTGTGCTTTCGCGAAAGCAACAGCTTAAGACTAAGAAATCTACAGAAGAGATACTACTTCAATTATTGGAGGATCATCCCTCTGCTTTTGTTTATTGCTGGTACCATCCAAAGGTAGGGTTATGGCTCGGTGCAACTCCAGAAACTTTGGTGTCTATCGCAAATAGACAACTAAAAACAATGTCACTTGCAGGAACACAACCCTTTTTAGAACCAAATGATGTACAGTGGGGTGATAAAGAATTGGAAGAGCAGCAAATGGTCACCCAAACTATCGTTGCACGACTAGAGCCATTACTAGGCTCTCTTCAACTTTCTGACGTTCAAACGCATCAAGCCGCTAGTTTGCTCCACTTAAAAACAGATATCACTGCAGCGGTAGATCTTACAACCGTTTCTTTAAAAGATATAGTAGAAGCTTTGCACCCAACACCTGCCGTTTGTGGATTACCAAAAGATCTAGCGCTTAAATTCATTCTTGAAAATGAACAACATAGAAGGGAGTATTATACTGGCTTTTTAGGGGAGTTAAATATTAAAACTGCCAGATCAAGGTCTCGTAATCGACGCAATGTCGAAAACCTAGCCTATTCATCAATAAGTACAAATTCACATTTATTTGTCAACCTGAGATGTATGCAATTAAGAGAAGAGACCGCTTTGGTCTATGTAGGTGGAGGAATAACCGCTGCTAGCGATCCTCTTGCAGAATGGATAGAAACAGTGAATAAATTGGCCACCATGGGTGCAGTCCTTTAAGTGATATAAGCTTTCATTTTTTTTGAACATAAATAACGCTGCAAAAGTGTATTTTTACGGCCATACATGAAGCATTCCAAGATACCCGTTGCCCAATCTATAGTCAGTCTTTGCCTAAGCAAAGGTATTAATCAGGTAGTAATATCGCCTGGATCCCGCAACGCACCACTTACCATTGAGTTTACTAACAATGCAGCGATAAAATCATATAGTATTGTCGATGAGCGATGTGCAGCCTTTTTTGGTTTGGGGATTGCTCAGCAAACACGGAAACCGGTTGCCTTAGTTTGTACGTCTGGAAGTGCCTTACTTAATTATTATCCAGCAATAGCCGAAGCTTTTTATAGCGATATCCCTTTGATAATAATCAGTGCCGATAGACCAGTAGAACGTATTGATATAGGTGATGGGCAAACCATTAGGCAAAAAGGAGTTTTTGAAAATCACATTTTATACTCGGCAAATTTATACTCAGAAGTAGTACCTGGTAAAGATATTACCGATAAAAGAATTTTGCAGAAATTGCAAGAGAGTCGGCGTCACAACGAACAAGAAATTAATAAGGCACTCAATATTGCCCTTGAAGAAAATGGCCCCGTTCACATTAATGTGCCGTTTTATGAACCCTTATACGAAATGACAGATCAAGCCGCTGAGGCTCCTATCTACATTTCACCTAAAGGAAAAGAGCAAGAAATTCCTCTTGATGAATTGCCGTCTTATCGTAATTTATGGAATCAAGCAACACGAAAAATGGTGCTAGTTGGTGTCTTACCACCCAATAGTGTAGAACAAAAATTAGTGGATATGTTGGGTGAAGATCCCAGTGTGATTGTTTTTACAGAGACCACCTCCAATTTACACCATCCCAATTTCTTTACGCGCATTGATAATATAGTAGGGCCTTTAGATGCTGAAGGATTTAATAAACTGCAGCCAGAAATACTACTAACCTTTGGAGGTATGGTTATCTCCAAAAAAATAAAGGCCTTTCTTAGAGAGTATCAACCTCAGCAGCATTGGCATATAGATCCTAAAAAAGCTTACGATACCTTTTTCTGTTTAAATCGTCATTTTGAAATCACAGTCAATGTATTTTTGGCTAACTTTTTAGACAATATTAAATTCGTGGAAAGTTCGTATCAATCAGAGTGGTTGGAGGTTCGTAATGATCGTAATAAGAAACATCAGCAATACATATCACAAATGCCATGGTGTGATTTTAAAGCCTTCGATTTAGTTCTTTCAGCTATTCCGGATAATAGTATGCTTCAAATTGGAAACAGTAGTGCAGTGCGCTATGCTCAATTGTTTGACTTGAACAAGAGCCTAGAAGTATATTGCAACAGAGGGACCAGTGGTATTGATGGGAGTACTAGTACGGCTATAGGTGCGGCTGTGGCAGATAAGCGAGAAACCACCTTAATAACAGGGGAGTTGAGCTTTTTATATGATAGTAATGCCTTGTGGAACAATTACATCCCTAAGAATTTTAAAATCATAGTCATTAATAATGGAGGAGGAGGAATTTTCCGAATCTTACCGAATGAAGATAAAGATACATTTCGTTTTGAAACATTTTTTGAAACCACTCACCAATTATCGGCAAAGCACCTCTGTGAAATGTATAATATAAAGTATTATGAAGCTCATAATGAGAAGGATTGCGCTTTCGCGAAAGCGGCATTTTATGCATCTAACGACCAACCTTCATTGCTAGAAATCTTCACACCGCGCAAAATCAACGATGAAGTGCTCTTGAACTACTTTAAATTTATCAAATAAGATTTTTAAGGATAGTTTTAATTTTTATTTTATCTTTAAGAAATAATTAAACATTGAACCAATCACAATTACTTCGAAATTATGAGCAAAAGAGATGACTTGATCGCAAAATATGCGGACGATTTAAAGAATAAATGTGGGATGAAACCAGATATGGATCTCCTAACTAAAGTAACGATAGGTTGCGGTCCTTCAATTTATAATGCTGACGCTGCAACAGTGTCAGGAAGTGATCCAAAAGAGTTAGACACTGTAAAGAATAATTTCCTAATTAAGAAATTAGGGTTAAAAGACAGTGCAGATTTAGATAAAGCGATAGCTGGTTGTATGGAAACATACGGAAAATCAAATCGTAATAAATATCGTGCAGTAGTATATTATATGCTAGCAAAGCACTTTAAAAAGGAATCTGTTTACAAGTAAACCGATAATTAACCAACCCAATTAGAAACGTTCGAGTATTACTCGAGCGTTTTTTTTTGGACTAAAGATACCTTAGGAGTTTAACGAACTAATCGTATTTTTGCAGCAAATACCCATAGACTATGCTTGAGATTGGACAATACCACAAAATGCGAATAGATAGAGAGACTGAACCTGGTCTATTTCTTTCTAATGAGGCAGGTGATGATGTGTTATTACCTAATAAATACGTACCAGAAGAATATAAAATCTGGGACGAACTTGATGTATACGTCTATCTAGATCATGAAGAACGTCCTGTAGCTACTACATTAAAGCCTTTTATTGAACTTAATAATTTTGGCTATTTACGATGTACTACTGTAGCACCCATGGGAGCATTCTTAGATTGGGGACTAGAGAAAGAATTATTTGTGCCCTTTGCACAACAGGCAAGACCTATGAAAGTAGGGAGTTGGTATTTAGTCTATATGTACTTAGATGAGAAGACCAACCGACTAGCAGCTACGAGTAAAACAATGAAGTACCTCAATAATGATGACCTCACAGTTGCCAAATTTGATAAGGTAGATATATTGATTTCACACATTACAGATCGTGGCGCAAATGCCATTGTCAATGGGAAACATAAAGGTCTTATTTATAAAGAAGACATTTTTGAAGATATCCGGACGGGTGATAAACTAGAAGGATGGGTTAAAAAGATTAGACCAGACGGGAAATTGGATATCGTATTGCAAGAAGAAGGTTATAGAAGTATTGAACCAAATGCTCAATATATTTATGATGAACTAAAAGCCAATGATGGTTTTCTTGCGCTACATGATAAAAGCGCTCCGGAAGATATTCAGAACCAACTTGGCCTGAGTAAAAAGAGCTTCAAGAAAGCAATTGGAAACTTGTATAAGGATGGTAAAATTGTAATCCAAGAAGATGGATTGCATCTCGTAGACTAAGATTAATTACCAGATCTAGCTGCATATAAAGCTGTACAATAGGCATCAGCAATATTACCACCTCTAGCAGGTTTGTAAGCGATATTTTTTACTCCAGAAATGCTGCCATCACTTCCAAAGGCAAATATTTGATCAGATTTTAAGCTGGGAGCTTTGAGGTTAAAGTCGGCTCTAACAGGGTTTTTTGCTCCTATTTGCTCAACAGTTTTGAAGATAAGAGCTATATGCTGATTTGGATTACGATCTCTAATAACTGCTCCCAAAGTAAATCGAGAGGGAAGTTCTTCTTCCTCAAGATTCAATGTAAGAAGACTCTTTGATTCAGTATTCATCGCAACAGCCTTTATCTCAAAACCGGTTCTTTCGAAGTCCAAATTCTGAGAATAAACAGAAAGCGAACTCAGGATACCAACAAAAACAATTAACTTTTTCATAGCAATCAGAAAGATACTACATTGCTTTAATATTGAAACAATTTTAACAGGCCGTTATAGTAAGCCAAGTTGAAAGGAAATATTTTAGTTGGGAGGAATCTATTTGAGAATAGTATTTGCTGTGTTTTAGGAAACGGGCTCTAAAGACTTGTCTACCCAAATAATTCCATCTCTTAAATCGTCAAATAAGGCAATCGGAAAAGGCCAGTAGCTACGCTCATACTCCGCTATAAGACGACCAAGTGTAGAATAGTTTATTATAGCAATTTTTGGACTATTGGTGAAAAGTTCATCTAACTGATAAAGATCTGTTGGAATTATTGAAAAAGCATGAACCCGATTACAAATAAATCCAAAATCTCCAGTATCACTAAAATGATCATATATGATTCCTAACATTTCACGCCCATTATCGAAACCAATAGCCAGACCTTCATTAAATTCAGCAACTATAAAGGTGTCAAAAACAGTAATTGTACCAATATCTATATGATAAATGGACAGCGGTTCTTTAATGTTAGTAATGTCCTTGATATACATAATCCCTTGATTTACAGCATAAAGGTAGGGGCGTAAGGTAAATTACTAGGAATTTGATAGGACTAGTAAGAATAAATCGACCAACAACACAGATACTATCATAAGCTATGTCATTCGTCGATAGATGTATTGTTAAAACTTAAAATTTTAATTTTTTAGCAGACTTTTTTTGAATTGCATCTTTATGCATTAAAACAGAAATTGCCTTTAGTTTTATATAAGATACACTCATATACACATAGCCATTATACTTGGTGCGCCCAGGGTCAGTACCCCAAGAATTCTTTACCTTATAATATATATTACCGTGTTGATCTTTTGCCTTCCCGGTGATATGCATTAGGTGGTCATCAGTTGTGGAAAAACTTTCAAAGGCATCTTGTCTCAATAGCTGACTGACATTCTTCTCGGGTTTTGGACCCAAAACTGCCATTTTTTTGTTCTCATCACTTGCTGGAATTACTGCTACACCTTGTTTGGAAGAGAAAGTGGTCTCACTTACATCACAGTCTAAGGTTACTGTAAAACCTTGATCCAATGCATAATCGATATTCTCGACAAACTCTTCCAAAGGAAGATTGTAAAAACTACCATTGGAGAAATTATCAGGAATATTTAAAATAAAGGATTGATAAAAAGGCGCATGGGTAAATGACGTAAGACTAAAATACTCATTAGTATTAATCTTCATTGCCTTAGCAAAACTTTGAGGAGTATAGGTTTGACCCTTGTATTGAAAGTCTGACAAATTGGAACCTAAATAAATATCCAGAACACTTGAAACAGCCGATTTCCATTTCTTGCTTAGGCTGCGACCAGGATTGTCTATATATGTATCAAGCATAGCTTTTACAACAGCTACTAATTCGGCATGGCTATGACGATTTTCAGTAGGAGCAAGGCCTGTATAGGCATCTAAGGGTACCAATCCATATTGAGTCACACTATTAATAACGTCATGGGCTAAACCTCCTTCACTAAACTGTGCCTTCCCCTGACGCATGACATAATTTTCTGCCTTTACAGGGTAGGTATTTCGTACGGTATACATCTCTGACAAATCCACCTTCTCTCCTGTAAGTCGTATAATTTCACTTTCTAAAAAAGAAGAAGTCGAGAAGCTCCAACAAGTGCCCGTATTTCCCTGACTAATGACAGGAGTGGTTTCTAAATTTACAATATCAGTAAATATGTAAGTAGCTGGCGTTTCTTGCGCGTAGTTCGCTTTCGCGAAAGCAAAAACAATTATTAGTGAAAGCAGTAATCTTTTCATTTGAATCTAATTGATAAAGCGTTAATTTCGCTTAAAAATAGCATAATATGAGCAAAGCCAATTGGAAAACCGTCAAAGAATACACGGACATTACATATAAGAAAAGCAATGGAGTAGCTCGTATTGCCTTTAATAGACCTGATGTGCGTAACGCATTTCGTCCAAAAACTACCGCCGAATTGATTAACGCCTTTTACGATGCTCAAGAAGATACGTCTATTGGTGTCGTATTGTTATCGGCCGAAGGACCTTCCTCCAAAGATGGAGTCTATAGTTTTTGTAGCGGAGGCGATCAAAAAGCACGCGGACATCAAGGATATGTTGGGGAGGATGGCTATCATCGTCTCAATATATTAGAAGTTCAGCGCATGATTCGTTTTATGCCCAAAGCAGTAATTTGCGTTGTCCCAGGATGGGCAGTTGGTGGCGGACATAGTCTACATGTTGTTTGCGATATGACCTTGGCGTCTAAAGAACACGCTATTTTTAAACAAACCGATGCAGACGTAACGAGCTTTGATGGAGGCTATGGCTCTGCCTATCTAGCAAAAATGGTAGGCCAAAAAAGAGCAAGAGAAATCTTTTTTCTAGGGCGTAACTATTCTGCACAAGAAGCTTATGATATGGGAATGGTGAATGCCGTAGTACCTCATGATGAACTTGAAGATACAGCCTATGAATGGGCACAAGAGGTGTTAGGGAAATCTCCCACCTCTATTAAAATGCTAAAATTTGCCATGAACCTTACAGACGATGGTATGGTAGGACAACAAGTATTTGCTGGAGAAGCGACTCGCCTTGCCTATATGACTGATGAGGCCAAAGAAGGTAGGGACGCATTTTTAGAAAAACGCAGCCCTAATTTCGAAAAGAAATGGCTGCCTTAATTCGGAGATTGTAATAATAGATCTAATTCCTTTGTGAACTTTTTAGCTCCTAGCGGACTTAAATGATTGTGATTATTGAAGTCGGTGAGGGGATAGTCTGTTTGCTCAGCATCCTTGAGCAGAACCTCTGGATATAATTCCAATATTTCTTTCAAAAACGCATCTCTACGCGTAACCATATTGGGATTTCGACCTTCATAGTGTTTTTCGGTCACTGGTGTTAATACAATAACAGTCTTGAGTTTTTGCTCTTTACAAAATTCAAGAATTTTTTTAAAAGCTAAAGTGTTTTGTTCAACTGCTAGTTCATTCTCGCGATTGTATATACTCAAAGGGAATTCGTCAATGCGTTGAGGGTTAAAGTCCGCTTTCGCGAAAGGAGAATGATTAGCATTTTCCAAATAGCCGTAAGTTCCAAAATCTTGAACGTTCATCGGTGTCAGACTGCCGAGAATTTCTTTTGAATAAAAGGAAGGATTGCTTAAATAAAGTAACCTGTCTTTGGCATACACTTTTCGCCCATATGCATTTACATTATAGTAGTATAAAAAAGTAGCATGTTTCCAAAACTCTTGTTTGTTAGGCGGTGTATCCAAATGAGCAAAAGTCATCGGAAGTATCACTGTGTTGAGCTTTGGAAGCCGTTCTTTTAATTGGCTCAATAAGGCATAATCCTCAGAATAATCTTGATGTCCAGAAGCCATATTAATCGTAGGTCTAGACATAAATGCAGGATGAATTGCTGCTTGATTCTGACTAGCACCTAATACCAATACCTCTAGATTCTCAGATTCAGTATGTAAGTAGTTTGATATCGTATCGGGAGATGAAGGAATATTGCGGACCCATAATTCTAAGGCACCCAAAATTATCACTATAGGAAGTAAGAAGAGTACGGTCCGTATGAGATATTTTTTTACCATTAAAACTGAAAATATATAAAAGTCTCTTGCGGACCTCCGTAGCGTACAATTAAAAAGATGAATACATAGTAGATCATCCAGCGAACAGGGGCTTTGAATCTTTGCTCAAGGCTTTCAAAGGGATGCAGTTTCTTGGGAGTTAAAAACTCTGCCCCTAATAGGATAATTAACACACCAATTTTAGCGCCGATAATCCAATCAAAACTACTCCATTGAGCGGTATTAAAAATACCTTGTATGACAGTCCATGCAACTTGAATGTTTTCGGCTCTAAAGAAGATCATTGCAATCAAAATCTGGATGTAGAGGTGGGTTCTACCAAAAAATGGATACTGATGCAACAATTGCCGTATGGTTTTCTTTTTTCCGTGGACAGAGAGTCTAATAAGCTCAACAGCCATTACCAAACCTTGGGTAACGCCAAAAAGCACAAAGGTCCAGCTAGCACCATGCCATAAGCCCATGGCAGTCATTGTAATAATGAGCCCTATAAAACGCAAAGCTCTTGAATGCTTATTGTATTTGACTATCGGAATATAGAGGTAATCTCGCACCCATTTTGACAAGGATATATGCCAGCGATCCCAAAATGAAGAAACACTGGTTGCGAGGTATGGAAGTTTAAAGTTTTCACTCAATTTAAATCCAAAAAGCTTTGCAGTTCCAACAGCAATATCAGTGTACCCTGAGAAATCGCAGTAGAGTTGGAAAAAGAATAGGGCGGTAGCATACAAAATTTCAATGCTGGAAAAATCTCCAGGATGGGCATATATTGCCGTAACAACAACTCCTAAATTATCAGCGACGACCACCTTTTTAAAGAGCCCCCAAAGAATGCGTCGTAAGCCATCTTTGGCTTGCTGAGTTTCGAAAGTACGTTTTTTGGCAAACTGAGGAAGAAGTCTCCCTGCTCGCTCAATCGGTCCTGCGACTAGTTGCGGAAAAAAGCTTAGAAAGCATAAGAATTGAAGGAAGTTATCGGAGGCTTTGATCTTTTTTTGATAGACGTCTACAGTATAACTAATCGTTTGAAATGTGTAATAGCTTAAACCTACAGGGATTATAACATCCAAGGTAGAAAAGGAGGTGTCTGAGATATCAAATACCGCTTTAAAGTTGTCTATAAAAAAGTTGTAGTATTTAAAGACAAATAGGACACCAAGGTTCCATGCAAGCGAAAGGTAAAGGGCATATTTTACCTGTCTCGGTTGCTTGCCTTCTTGTCCTGCAAGCTGTTTATTTCTTGCATGTGTAATCCATCTGCCGGCTCCATAATCTACCACGGCACTTGTGAAAATAAGAAATAGAAAACGCCAATCCCAAAAGCCATAAAAGAAATAACTCGCTCCTAAAATCAATAGATTCTGCGCCTTAAGCCGAGATGAGCCAATAATCCAATAAAGGATAAAGACGATCGGTAGAAAAAGACCAAAACCAAAGGAATTAAAAACCAAAAGGGGGTGTGTTAGGCCGTAAAGATACTTTAAAAACAAAAAAGACCGCCTTTGAAGACGGTCTCATTTATAGTTGGGATCTGCTCTTTAGTCAAAATAACTAAAGGTCTCTCCTTCTTTAATTGTCAGTAGCGTTTCGTATATCAGTTTGATGACATTCTCAACATCCTCACGATGTACCATTTCAACAGTGGTGTGCATATATCGCAAAGGCAATGAAATTAAAGCCGATGCAACTCCGCTGCCACTGTAAGCAAAGGCATCAGTATCGGTACCAGTCGCTCTTGAAAGGGCGGCACGTTGGAATGGAATTTTGTGCTTCTCGGCTGTTTCAGTGATGCGGTCACGTAATTTTTGTTGTACTGCAGGAGCATATGCAATAACAGGGCCTTCTCCAATAGCAGCAGCACCTTGAACTTTTTGATTGATCATAGGTGTAGTGGTATCATGAGTCACATCAGTCACAATTGCAACATTGGGCTTGATACGTTCGGCGATCATTTGAGCACCTCTTAACCCTATTTCTTCTTGTACCGAGTTAGTGATGTATAAACCAAAAGGCAGTTTCTTTTTATTTTCTTTGAGTAAACGGGCAACTTCGGCAATCATAAAACCACCAGCACGGTTATCAATAGCTCGACAAACAAATTTGTCTTTGTTAAGGATATGAAATTCATCCGGGTAAGTGATAACACAACCTACATGGATACCCATTTTTTCAACAGCTTCTTTGTCTTTAGCTCCCACATCAATAAAGATATTATCAGGCTTTGGAGCTTCTTCTTTGGATTTGCTGCGAGTGTGAATTGCAGGCCACCCAAAAACACCTTTAATAATTCCCTTTTTAGTATGAATGTTTACAATTTTTGACGGTGCGATCTGATGATCACTACCTCCATTTCGTATAACATAGAGTAAGCCATTATCTGAAATATAGTTTACGTACCAAGAAATTTCATCAGCATGCCCTTCAATTACCACTTTGTATTTTGCCTTAGGATTGATTACAGCTACTGCGGTTCCGTAGGTATCAGTAATAAACTCATCTACATAAGGGGTAAGATATTCCATCCACATTTTTTGTCCATCCCATTCGTAACCAGTAGGTGCCGCATTATTGAGATATTTTTCTAAAAAGTTGATGGATTTTTTTGTGAGAATACTTTTTTTAGCCATTGAAATAGTTTTTTATAAAAATACACATATTAAAGATAATGCTCATTCGTTATAGGATTGTAATTCTTAATTTTGGTATGATATTCGCTTTAAGCGAAAGGACTTATGCGAACACACTTTTTCTACATACTATGTTTCTGCCTTCCTATATATATGTATGGGCAAGATACCTTGGTATCACCTGATAATAATGAATATGAATATTACATTATTAAGGGAGATACTATACCTCGAGATTTTATTGGCTTAGAGGAAGTTATTATTTTCAAAAAACTCAAGTTTAGTAGCAAGGAAGATCGAAGAAGGTATTTGATCTTGCGACGTAAAACTAGGAAGGTGTATCCTTATGCCAAGTTGGCCTCTGAAAGATTGCTCGCTCTCAATGACCGTTTGGAGAATATTGATTCGAAGCGAAAGAAGAAAAAATATACCAAGATCATTCATCGGTATTTGGAAGACGAGTTTTCAGCTCAATTAAAGAAGCTTACAAGAACCGAGGGGCAAATTCTTATAAAGCTCATCCATAGACAGACTGGAGAGACGGCCTTTGAATTAATAAAAAGACTGCGTAGTGGTTGGAAAGCTTTTTGGTATAATACGACAGCAAGTGCTTTTGATATTTCCCTCAAAAGAGAATTCGATCCGCGTGATGTCGAAGAAGACTATTTAATTGAAGATATACTGCAACGTTCTTTTCAAGCGGGTATTTTAGAGGCTCAAGAAACTGTCTTAGACTTTAAATATATTGAGCTTAGTAATAAGTGGAAGAAAAACCCTAAAGCAGGGGTGGAGAAGTAGTATATATAATAAGGACAGTCTGCTTAATTTTTATTTCACTTACGTGAAATTGCGAGCTGAAGCAAGGTCTTCTTTTTCA